>JAJTBZ010000062.1 GCA_021286645.1 Ignavibacteria bacterium | reverse complement strand
ATTTGCAGATGTAGGAAAAACAATAGCAGAATTCTTTAAGGTGGAAAATGACCTTAAAGGTAAAAGTTTTCTTAATGAATAGTAGAGTTTGCATTGATATTAGGTAAAGTAATCGGATCAGTATGGTCCACAAAAAAAGATGAAAGCCTGGTTGGCTCCAAGTTCCTGATTGTCAGGCAGTTGGATCTTGAATTTAAAGAATTGGGATCATTTACTATTGCAGTTGACAGTGTGGGAGCCGGTGATGGCGAAATTGTATTAATTGCCACAGGTAGTTCTGCAAGGCAAACGACAATAACAAAAAACAAACCAGTTGATGCGGTTGTTATGGCAATTGTCGATAAACTCGATATTCATAAGCGGCCGGAAGCGGCCGGGGCGAAAAATTAAGCCCTTTTATTCCTGAAAAAAGATTCGTACTTTTGCAAGTCTAAAAAAAGAAATGTTATAACGAATGTACGTTGCTAAAGTTATTGGTAATGTCTGGGCCACGAAAAAGTATGAAGCTTTACATGGCTCCAAAATGTTGATAATTCAGCCCTTAAATGGGAATTATGAGCATGTTGGAGAACCTATAGTCGCCATTGATACCGCGGGCGCTGGTGCAGGAGAGTATGTTCTCTATATATCAGCCAGCGAGGCAGTTATTCCTTTACCCGTCGATTTTGCTCCCGTTGATGCATCAATCGTTGGCGTTATTGATTCTATTTATCACGATTAAAACCGGAGGGAATTCTAATGATTCTTTCAAGACAATATACTAACCGAGAAGACCAATCATTAGATAGGTATTTTCAAGAAATCGGAAAAGTCAGTTTACTCACTCCCGATGATGAAATTGAATTAGCACGCAAAATTAAAGCCGGAGATCAGGGTGCAAAAGAGCGCCTTGTAAAAGCTAACTTACGGTTTGTTGTCAGCGTTGCTAAACAATATCAGAATCAGGGCTTACCTCTGGGTGATTTGATTAATGAAGGTAACCTGGGACTAATTAAAGCTGCTGAACGCTTTGATGAGACCCGAGGATTCAAATTTATTTCTTATGCAGTCTGGTGGATTCGCCAGTCTATATTACAAGCTATCTCAGAAAAATCAAGAATGGTTCGTTTACCGCTCAATAAAGAGAGTGATATTAGAAAAATTCTTGATGCATACAATGACCTGGAACAAGAATTAGAACGCGAGCCAACCCCTGTGGAATTAGCTCAGCGTCTTGAAATGGATGTTAAAGAAGTAGCAGACATCCTGAAGAGTTCAGGTCGCCACGTGTCTGTTGATGCGCCGTTCGCTCAAGGTGAAGAAAACTCATTGCTTGATGTATTGCAAAATGATAAGCTGCCTTCGCCTGATCAAATATTAATGAGCGAATCGTTGAAAGCCGATATCGAAAGGGCTCTTTCTACTTTAACTGAACGTGAAGCTGAGGTTATCCGTTTGTATTTTGGCCTTAATCGCGACCACTCCATGACCCTGGAGGAAATTGGGGAAAGATTTAATCTTACCCGTGAACGTGTACGGCAGATTAAGGAAAAATCTATCCGAAGACTTCGCCATGCTTCCCGTAGTAAGCATTTACGTTCGTATTTAGGATAGTATTATGCGTTTGAGTGCACGACTAATTCTTTCTACAGGATTAGCGGTACTCTCTTTATTTTTTGGTTGTGCGCCCAGCTCTTCATCAGCCCGTTACGGATCAAAAAATGAAGAGAGTTCCCGTTCTGTAGGATACAAGATAACCAGAACAGATACTCTTCGAATTATCTCAAAAAATGCGAAAAAAATAGTTAGTGATTCGCTGCAAACTGATACCGACGATGATGGCGATGTTCCGTATTCGCGTAAATATGATTTAATGTCATCCTTCCCCGATGCTTCAAAGGGAAAAACACTAGGATTGAATGCCAATTTCGCTGATATAGTTGAAAGCATGAAAATGGCCATTGTGAAGTATGAAGCAACTCCGTACGTCTATGGTGGAAATGATCTCGATGGTATTGATTGCTCCGCATTTACTCAAAATGTTTATAAGCAGGCCTTCAGTATTAATCTACCCCGTACTGCCCGCGAACAGTTTCAAATAGGCGAGATGGTAAATAGGGAGTATCTGAAGTTCGGAGATCTGATTTTCTTTAATACTCGCAGGCGTGTTCGCCCCGGTCACGTTGCAATATATATCGGCGATAATAAGTTTGTTCATGCAAGCAGCCATAATGGTGTTGTGGTTAGTTCATTGGACGAAGATTATTACAACCGAAAATACATGGGCGCGCGGCGTATTGTTAATTTGGATAACTTCCAAACAGCTAATTGATAATTGTTTATAGATATTAGACTAAAGGCATTTCGAATTTTGCAACTCGAAATGCCTTTATAATTTGTACCGGCTCAATGGCAAATATATCTATTAATAAATTTTGACAATTTGAGCATTTTTATAATAATGAAGCAGAATCTCATCAAAAAGGTACCCCTTTTCAGCCATTACGGCCGCGCCAATCTGGCAAAGCCCCACACCATGTCCCCAACCAGCACCAATTAGTGTGAAAGAAGTAGGCACATTCCCGATTAACTCGCCTTTTTCTACAACGAATGCAGAACTATATAAATGAGAATTGGATAAAGCCTTTCGTATATAGAGCTCCTTGCCAATAGTGAGAGTCTTTTTAGTTCCGACAATTTTCAGTTTAATTAAACGGCCCGAAACTCCGCGCTCAACCGGGATGAGATCAAGAATCTGTCCGAAATCAATGCCGGTGCGAAGTAAAATGAGTTGCTGAATCTGCTCCTGGCTATACTCCACTTTCCATCGATAGAAATCCTTTGTTTCCTGATCATATTCAAGTAGTACCTGCTCCAGTATTTTTTTCTCGTTTGTATTGCAAAATGCGTGTGGATTTTGCAATATCCATTCTTTGGCATTCTCTTCAGTACGTAAATCAATATTATAACCGTCAGGAGGGAGGTTGTAATCTACTATAGGTACAAGGTATGGGTAATGTGTGTTTTCCCACACCGCTTCAAAAGCTTCAGATATACCACCGCAGCTTTTAGAAAAGCGGGCATCGCAAATTTCCTCGTTATACTTTAATACCAACCCATAGGTTTCTGCAATTGATTGCTTCGCATTTTCCGTATGTATTTTGGTTATACCCTGATACCGTTGACAGTGGTCATCGGCGCACACATCGAAAAGGGTATGATCTTCACGATCCCACCACCGGATATCTTCACCATCTGTTTTGGTAAATGAATGTGGAGTTTCGTGACTGGTTTGTATTTTTTTTGATTTCTCAACCTGGGCCAGCAGCCAGCTACGCGAAATTACAGCATGTGCTTTGAGGAGCGAAATACTACTTTTAGGACTCATTTCCGAGGAGATAACGCTTTTTAAATATTCTTCCAATGGTACAATATTAATAGCCCAAATAGCATCGTCCTCGATAACGAATTTGAGCTTACCACGGAAGCTTTGTTTTTCTTTCCGTTCCCAGTGGAATTGAATTCCAATTACCACATCTTTTAACTGAAAGTAATCGGAATGATTATTCGCGGGAGACAGAATCACTTCGGATTCCGGTTCGAATTTTTTCTTTTCAATAGTAACAACAATTTTGTTATTTACTATTTCAGCAGAACATCTGCCACGAACTTTTGAATTATTTTGTGATGATTCAAAATCACCGAAAAGAACGAAATTGATTTTTTTACTGTGTAGGATTCCTACGCTGATATATGGTTCTTGCATTATATAGTACTTTCTACTTTGAATCTGATTCGAAGAATGTCATTTTCAAACGATGAAGAGATAATCTTAAACTGGCCAATTTCGGATGTGTTATTAACATGTTGCCCAATGCATGGACATGTATCATAATCGCCGATTCGGATGACACGGATAGAATCACCGGCATCTTCAGGAAGGCGTTCAAGGTTAAGAAATTCTAATGCGGCGGCACGGGGTATAAATTCCTCAGTAACAGGTAAATTTTGCCGTATAACGGCATTTACAGCGTTCTCAAGGGTGGTAATTTCTTCTTCAGTCAGATTACTCGTAAAGTTTTTGTAATCGCATTTAGATTTCTTTTTTTCAATATGGGCACTGAATGCTCTTCCGCGGTTATAAAAACGAACCATTGTCTGATTAAGAATATGCTCAGCGGAGTGCATGTTGGGGGTATAATCTTTACTCAAAGTGCCTCATAGTTAGAAAAATTGAAACTAATTTATTTATTTTGCATCATATAAAATAAATAAAGTTTGTAAGTAATTACATAGGAAAATTGGAGAAAAATATGCCCGTGTTTGAGTATAATTGCCTGGAATGTGATAACAAATATGAAGTGCTTGTTAAAACCTCGAAGGCTGAAGATGATGTTGTTTGTCCTAAATGCAATTCAAAAAACAGGAAAAAACTATTTTCATCTTTTTCTGCCCAGGGGTTCTCACAATCCTATAGTGCACATGGCTGCTCAGATGGCTCGTGTGCAATGAATAATGCAGGGACCTGCGCGTCCGGTATGTGCGGATTAAATTAGAAGGAACTTAAATGAAATTATTGATTATTGCTATAATACTGGTTACTGTTTTTATGGCATTTCGCTTTGTTCAGCAGGATAAAAATGGTGTTCAGGATATCAGTGTTGCCGAATTAAAAAACAGATTAGGCACAGATACCAACTTAGTACTTATCGATGTGCGGACATTGGAAGAGGTTCAAGGCCCAATGAAAAAACTTCCGCAGGCTATTCATATACCTCTTAACGAAATAGAGAAGAGGGTAGCCGAACTGGAAAAATATAAGAATAAAGAAATTGCGGTAATATGCCGTTCCGGCAACAGGTCGCGGGCAGCCTCGAAAATACTCCTGGAGCATGGTTTTACCGTAAAAAATGTTAGCGGTGGTATGCTTGCCTACACGAGATAAAAAAAACCTTCTCACGAGGTATCAGGGTTATATTTTTGATTTAGATGGCACTGTATACCGGGGTGAACACCTGATAGAAGGTGCTGTTGATGTGTTTAAGGAATTGCGCCGTCTGGGTAAAAAGGTAGTTTGTGTTTCGAATAAAACAACCGGAACAGTTGCTGAGTACCATCAATTTCTTGCAGGTAAAGGCATTCAAATTGAAAAAAAACACATTATGAATGCTACCATGGTCACGCGTAATTTCTTGAAGCGAAATTACGCCGGGAAAACTTTCTATGCAATTGGCGAAAAAGCCTTCATTACCGAGATAAAATCTGCGGGATTGGTATATTCTGAAAATCCTCAAAAAGTAGATATTTTGCTGATCACTTTGGATCGGTTTTGTACTTTTCAAAAACTTGAAATTGCTTCACGCTGTTTGGAGAATGGCGCAAAATTTTTTGCCGCAAATATAGATACAACATGTCCTGTCGAAAATGGTGAAATCTGGGATGCCGGTTCTACAATTGCAGCCCTGGAAAAAAGATCACGTCGAAAGTTGGAATTACATTTCGGTAAACCATCTGCCTTTATGGTGGCTGCATTTCTTGAATACATGCAATTACCGCCGGAGAAACTGGTTATTATTGGTGACAGGGTAGAAACAGATATTTTAATGGGTAACCAGGCTGGTATTGACACAATACACGTATTGAGCGGAGTAAGAGCTCCACAGGAAGAAGAACCAGTTGCTATTGCAACCTACACGATCGAATCTATTAAAGAACTAATATAACTGCATTTTTTTGTTGAGAGAGTGCCGAAAATTTGAGTATTTTAGTAGTACGTATCATTAATTTTTTTTATTAAAAGGTTGCACAATGGAAAAAAGAATTTATAACTTCAGTGCCGGTCCGGCAGTACTTCCAGAACCCGTGCTTTTAGAAGCTCAAGAGCATTTAATGAGCTTACCTGGTGCCGGGATGTCTATTTTGGAAATCAGCCATCGTTCAAAAAGATATGATGAAATTCATGCTGATGCCAAGAAAAGATTTAAAGAACTGTTAGGTATAAATGATAATTACGAAGTCTTGTTTTTACAAGGCGGCGCCAGTTTACAATTTTCCATGGTTCCGTTAAATCTAATGCCTCCGGTAAATAAAGCTGATTATATTGTTACCGGCACTTGGTCAAAAAAAGCGGTAAAAGAAGCTAAACGCGTTGGTACCCCGAATATTGCCGCATCAACAGAAAGTGAAAATTTTGCCCGCATTCCTAAACAGGAAGAATTGAAACTTGATCCGGAAGCAGCATACGTGCACATGACTTCCAATAATACAATTTACGGTACTGAATGGTTTACAGAACCCGAGGTAGGGAATGTTCCATTGATTTGCGACGCTTCCTCGGATATACTCTCCCGAAAACTCGATGTTAATAAATATGCAATGATTTATGCCGGCGCGCAGAAGAATATGGGGCCTGCAGGTGTTACCGTTGTTGTAATTCGCAAAGATTTGCTTGAACGCTCATCTGATTCATTGCATACAATGCTTAACTACAAAATACATGCAGAGAACGATTCTATGTATAACACCTGTAATACATTTGGTATATATATTATCGGACTCGTATGCAAATGGTTACAAAGCATTGGCGGGCTGGATGCCATGTATAAGATGAATGTTGAAAAAGCAAAATTATTATATGATTGCTTCGATACCAGTGACGGTTATTTCCGTGGTCACGCGCAAGCTGACAGCCGTAGTTTGATGAATGTGACTATCCGTCTTCCAAATGAAGAACTGGAAAAGAAACTCATAGGAGAGGCTACAAAAGCTGGTTTTGATGGTCTGAAAGGTCATCGTTCTGTTGGTGGTTTGCGTGCATCTATTTACAATGCATTCCCGAAACAGGGCGTTGTTGATCTGGTTGCTTTCCTTAATGATTTCCGGAAAAATAACGGATAATTTTTCAGAAAATTTTAACTCTCTCCAGCCTATATAAGGCAGGAGAGAGTTTTTTTTATTTAAATATATTTGAGAGCTATATGAAGAAAATATTGGTACTTTTTTGTGTATTATTGCTCGCTGGCTGTGGCCATAAAAACGATGAAAAACTTGAACTGTTCAGCCCTATGGGAAGTGCTTTCGACTTAGGTTCGGGGTGGGAAGTAACTGCCACTGCCCGAATTAAAGGCTTTCAGCAAAAGGAAGCTGATGGTATGTTCGCGATGGATGTTAGCTTTTCGGTTGATTTAGTCGCGCCTAACGGCCAAAAAAAATCTGTTTTTTCGGGTACCCAAAAGATGCAAAACAAAGAAAAAATGATGGACCAACCGTTGGAAGCGCAATTTGAACTGGATAGTACTTATCAGGCAGGTAAATATAAGCTGATTATATCTGCTACAGATCAACTGGCGAAGAAAGAATGTACGATAGAAAAAGATTTAGAACTTGGTGGTGATTAGTTCCGAAACTGCAAAACCTACGCGAATGAAAATATTAATAACAGGCGGCAGCGGGCTATTAGGGCAATATCTGAATACTGCATTTAGTTCAGAATTTGACATTCTCACACTATGGCATAATAGTCCCGGTAATTGTAATCAGTTTAACTCTCTTCGAGTTGATTTGAATGATTTTTCTGTTCTGGAAGAAATTATCAAACAATTCTCACCCGATTGCATAGTTCACACAGCAGCCATAGCTAATCCCCTGAAGGCGTTGGCGATGGATCCCGCTCAGGTGTTTCGGACAAATGTTGCTTTAACCGAATTTATTGCCCGGCAGGCGGAGCAGCGTAAAGCCAAATTAATCTATACTTCAACTGATATGGTGTACGCTGGATATCGGGGAACTTGTTTAACTGAAGAAGCTAAGTTGGTTCCGATGTCTTTATATGCCGAAACTAAGTTGCTTGGCGAGATTAAAATAAAGCAGGTAACTGAAAATTATGTTATTTTACGAACTGCTCTGTTAATAGGGCAAGGCTTAACCCATACTACGAATTCTTTTCAGGAGATGGTAAAATCGTTAAGTCAGGGCGAAAAAGTAGATGTGTTTGTGGACCAGACGCGCTCTCCTTTGGTACTTTCAGAGGCGGCCCGGATTATTCGGGAAATACTTCGACTTGAGATTGCCGGAGCAACATTAAACTTTGCGGGGGCGCAAAAGATAACGAGAGCTGAACTTGGAGAACTGGTTTGTAAAGCAGGCGGTTTCCCGTATGATTTACTCAATAAAATTTCTATGAAAGATAAGCCAGGGACTACCATAATTGAGGATATTTCGCTGGATGTATCGAGATTGCAGTCACTGGGTATAATATTTGAATCATTGGAGGAAGGTGTGTTTCGAGAAGTTAAAAATATTTCAACAATGCTTCAAAAGGAGAAGTAGCATGAAAAGTGTCATTTTACGCGAGAAGAAAGAAGAATATCACGTTGGTAAAATATTATGTGTTGGAAGGAATTATGCCGAACACGCGAAAGAACTGGGAAATGATGTCCCAAGTTTTCCCATAATATTTATAAAACCAGCTTCTTGTATAATCTATTCCGGTGAAAATGTTGAGTATCCTCCGTACTCGCAGGAGTTGCACCATGAGATTGAATTAGTATTGCTGATTGGTAAAACCATCCGAAAGGGATCGATTGACGAAGCAGAAGATGCTATTATTGGCTATGGAGTAGGGCTGGATATGACATTGCGCGATCTCCAGAATGAATATCGCAAAGAGGGTAACCCATGGACTCTCGCAAAATGCTTTGATACTTCAGCAGTTCTTTCAGATTTCGTAATGAAAGATTCTGTGCCCGATATACTTGAACAGGAAATTACACTTTCCGTGAATGGACAAATGAGGCAGCAATGTTTGCTGAATATGATGATTTTTAAACCAGCCGAAATAGTAAGTTATTTATCTGAACGGATGACATTAGAGCCGGGAGATTTGATTTTTACCGGTACTCCCAAAGGTGTATCTGCGCTGCAACGGGGCGATGAATTACAAGGGAAAATTGGCAGCCTATTATCATTAAATACTACGGTTGCATAATATGAATTTTATATTGCAGACCAATCCATTTATAGTACCTGTTCCGGATAACAAATTAATCGAGGAACATTTTGGTAACGCGAGTATTCAGGCCGGGAATTATTCATTCGCACACATGGTTGCCCCGGCAGGTTGGAGTGAGCCACATCAGGTGCCGGAGTTCGATGAATTAACTTTTGTTATTTTCGGGAAGAAAAAAATTGAAGTTGACGGAACGGAAATAATTCTGGAAGCGAAACAATCAATCCTGGTTAAAAAAGGGGCCCGTGTTCGTTACTCTAACCCGTTCTCTGAACCATGTGAATATGTATCGTTATGTATACCTGCCTTTTCGCCAACTTTAGTGCATCGTGAAGATTAGTAGATACAAAAAAAATGCCCCGTCAGGGGCATTTTTTTTATTCATTACAATCTTGAATTGTTTTTCTTAGAAGCGAGATATTGAATCCTTTAGCTTCAGCATTTTTACAAATTGTATTGTAAATTTCAGGAGCAATTCTTGGAGACCGAGAAAGAATCCATAAGTATTTTCTGGAAGGGCTTCCGACAACAGCGTAACTATAATCGCTTGCCAAATCGATAATATAATAATGACCTTTAAATGGCCAGAAAAATTGTACCAGTAAACGAGAGTTCCCGCTGCCTTCAACGACAAATGCTTTACCACGAGCTTTATCCAACGCACCGGTAACACTATCCTTACGGCATGAATTGATGACCCGTATGAAATCATCTTCAATTGTGTATTCTGCTGTTGTACAGTTGCAGCCTTTCTGGAAACTGTTCGGGATTGATGCAATCTCATACCATTTACCCAGATATTTCTGCAAATCAACCTTCTCAACCGTTGTCAGTGGAGCATAAGTCCCCGAGCATGCCGCTAAAAAGGGTAGTAGAATGAGCATCGTAACGATTGAATACTTATGGTGCAGAAGCATCAAATCTACCGATCTTTACGTCTTTTGCCGCTGCTGTACGAATCGCTTTTCCGTGAATCCCTATGGCTGTGTCCTCCATCTTTACGTCCACCGCCTTTATTTCCACGGTCACGGTGCCCGGAGTCTCTGTGTCCGCCATCTCTCCGTCGTGAGTCATCACGCTTCGAATGATAGTCGCCGCCCTTTTTGCCGCCGGTTCTCTTTTTACCATCTGAGGGCTGATCGCCATCAAGTTTTAGTACAAGAGGCCGCTCGTCAATATAGGTATCTTCAAAAGCGCTTAGTAATTTCTGCACGCCTTTATTTTCAATTTCAAATACGGTGAATTTTTTCTGAATGGAAATTTCGCCGATATCGAATTTCGTTTCCGGTACTTGTTCATTAATCATCTCCATTAAATCTGATGGAGATAAGCCATCCATTTTTCCAATATTCAGGTAAAGTTTTGTGAATCGGCCATCTGAAGGAGCAGAAGAACTTCTTTCAGTACGTTCTTTCCGTTTCTTATCGCCGTTACCTTGGTTTAAATCGACCGCTTCCTTGTAGTACTCGAGAAATCTGTTGAATTCAACAGACACCAGACGTTTGATAAGTTCTTCCTTTTCAAACCAATCCAGTTTTTTGTATAAGACCGGCAAGAAAGGAGCAATTTCAGTTTCGTTAATTTCAACTGTTTCAATTTTGTTAATTAAATGGAAAAGTTGCTTTTCGCAAACTTCTTTGCCACCGGGAATACGTGTTTGAATGAAAGATTTACCAACACGTTTTTCGGTATCCTTCAATAATCTTTGCTCTTTGGGACTTACCAATGAGATTGAAACTCCGGCTTTCCCGGCTCTTCCCGTGCGTCCACTTCTGTGAATGTAAACGTCTTTTTCTTCCGGTAGATCGAAATTAATAACATGGGTAAGATCTTGCACATCAATACCACGGGCAGCAACGTCAGTAGCTACCAGCAACTGAATGTTACGGATACGGAATTTCTGCATGATGTATTCACGTTGGTTTTGCGATAAATCGCCATGTAAAGCTTCCGCATTATAACCATCCTGAATAAGTTTATCAGCAATGTTTTGCGTATCTTTTCTGGTTCTGCAGAATACTATGCCGTAAATATCAGGATAAAAATCAGCAATTCTTTTGAGAGCGAGATATTTATCTCTTCCTGCAATTGAATAATACACGTGCTTTACATTTTCTGCACCGGTATTTTTTTCTCCAATAGTTATTTCCAGCGGTTCCATCATGTAAGTCTTTGTCAGGCGAGCAATCTCGGAGGGCATTGTAGCTGAGAATAATAACGTAGTATGATTTTCAGGTAAGCTGGCAAGAATATTATCAATGCTTTCCACGAAACCCATATTAAGCATTTCATCCGCTTCATCGAGAATTACACGTTTTACGTTTTGCAGCTTAACCGCTTTTCGTTCGATAAGGTCAATTAATCGGCCAGGAGTGGCAACAATAATATGTGCCCCTTTCTGGAGTAATTTTATTTGCTCATTAATGCTGGTGCCACCATACACGGGAACTATGTGCAGATCGGGGATATACATAGAATAATCGGTAAGGGCATTAGAAATCTGAAGGCATAACTCTCGGGTAGGGCATAGAATTAATGCCTGAGTTTTATTTTTCGATAGATCAGTTTCCTGAATCAAAGGCAGACCGAAGGCGGCAGTTTTGCCCGAACCAGTTTGCGCGAGCGCGATGATATCTTGAGCGTTATTCAGCATAAGTGGAATAACCTGCTCTTGTACCGGCATGGGTTCAAGAAAGCCCAGTTCTTCAATTGCCTGCAATAGAGGCGTAGAGAGTTCTAACTCTATAAATGTTTTCATGAATACTTAAATTAGTTTAAGAAAGAATGCAGTTGTGGATGTTTTTTTCCCCCGTTTGCCCCCACCGAATAGTATCTATCCAAATGCACAATTATTTCACCCCTAATTTAGTGAAAATTGGGGTGTAAAAAAACTCAATAAATTCGGGAGACGTGGCGGCAGGTTACCCTTCGGCCATGCTACATATTTATAGCATGGCCGAACAGGTTTGTTAATTACTTTTTACGCAGTAGAATTTGCGTATCATATTTTTCAATTGTAGTATTAAAAAATACTTTAAACGCCTGGTAATCTTCAGGAGTTATCTCTCCCGACAAATTTACAATTTTTGCCGTTCCGGACAATACACCATTCTCAAATGAATAGGCAATGGTAAATGTAGCATGCTTATCATTAATAGAAAATACCGAGGGTAGTTCCAGAGGGACAAACCCTGTCGGAACTGTAATCGATATTTCCTGAGTAAGTGTATCAATAAAAGGTTTGTATTCATAATTATACGAACGACTGTCATAAGATAGCGCTGCATCTCCGTATTCTGCTTCAAGCCAGGGAAATTTAATCATTCGATAGCTGCCGGCTGTGGATAAATAATTCGGTATTTCCAGAGTTAAATGATAATCGATTGAAGGGCTTATCTGTGTAAGCATTCCCGGATCGAAAGATAATACTTTCAGGTTATGAAATACGTTTGAGTAGCTTTCAGAAATATTTTTAATTCTTTCGTCAGAATCTTTATCCCGGTATGAATTACGAAATACTGCTGCAACGTATCCGGTGCGTTCGCAATCATATTGTACATTCAGGGAATTATCTGAACTGATACGGGCATTGGCTTTGATCCGCAAATTATTCGAATGATATTGTTTCTTATCGATGTAATAAGGTGCATGCGAATCTTCCCGGATATCAAGAGCGAATGCTCCGGCATCAAGGTATGGTAAAGTTCCAAAAGCATGATCGCGAGCAGTAAGATCAAGCAGTATGCTCTTTCCATCGATATGCACTTCTGCAATTGCATGGTTAAAATAGATACCGGGAAGCGCGTTTTGTAATTTTGATTCATTATTAGTATTAACTAATACAAGGTTTGCATCGACATTGATTACCTTCATCATTGATACGAATAAGGTAGCCATATCCTTGCAGTCACCAATCTGATTGATCAATACATCGCGGGCTTTTTGGGGTACGAATGCTGATTGCCGAAACGGTACGCAGCTATAGGTTATTTTTTCAATAATATATTCATAGATTGTTTGTACCTTTTTCAAAGTTGAAGCGTTTTCTTTCCCTTTCAGAATCTCTTTAACTGCTTCTTCAATTTCGTAGGTCGGTTCAATTTTTGAATTGGTAATATCTTTGTACCAATCAGAAATAACTCCCCAATCTTTTATAGTTGAGATATACAATACTTTTGCTACATCTTCGAGGGTAGGCATATCCTCTTCACTTTTAATAGCAGGAATATCCGAAAACTCCCATGTAAGCATTTTATATTGATAGTCTGATTGTTCCGAAGTCGGCTTCCCATCAAAATTTTGCGCCTTATATGCTACGTCCATTCCATTAGGAATTATAAGTGTGTACCGGGTATGCTTTTGTGGTACAAAACCATTAATAATAAATTCTTTCCAAAATTGGCGCGAAAGTTTGCCACTAAAGTAATTCCGGAGTTTATATTTTATATATACATAATCATTAATATCCAGAGATTTAAAAACCAGATTGCCGTCATTCCGATCTGCCTCTATCTCGGTGCCATCCTTTTTTATTACCACAGCCTTATCAAGAATTAATTCCTGTACATTTGGATTATATCCAAGCCCATATTCGGTAAGAGTTTTAATACCGGTTTTATTCAAAACCTTATACAGTAATTCCTCTTCGTATTCAGATGCCCCCGGGCTGTAAATTGTTTGACGAACATCCTCGAGTAAAGTAACAATATCATCCTGAGGAAAATTACCATGAGCCGCTGTATCGGCAATAAGTTCCTTTATATTAAATTTGGGGACACCATCCCCGATAAAATGACTTCCATTCAACTCCCGCAGTTTCTTTCTTTCATTATAGAGCCGGGGATTAATCCGGATAGCCTGTTGATATGCATTCTTACATTGTGTCAGGTTTTTTTGTGCGGCATAAATATCGCCCATGAGTGCCCATTCAGTTGCTGAAAGAGGACTTAGCTTCTCACGGGAACGAAGAATTCTTTCTGCTTTGTTAAATTTCTGTAAACTGAGGTAATTTCGGGCCATGCTGATATAGTATCCGGAAGCAGAAGAATCCTGGGCTATCAGGCGATTCATTAATTTCTCCCAGTCAGCAATACGTGATGCAGCAAGGTAATAGTTAGCCAGTTCCAGCAAATATCCCGAAGAAGTATATGTCTTGCAAAATTCTTCATAGGCCGAGCATAATTTATCATAGCTCCTTGTCATCGAATATTCCATCCTGGTCTTAATCTGTAACAAGGTATAATTGTCGGGATACTTTTTAGTTGCCGAATCAATAGAACTCATACTCGCGGCAGGATCTTTCTTCATGGAATAGTCGATGAACTTAACAATTTCCAGAATCTCGCTTTCAGGCAGGCAACGCAGCCCGCGAACATTAAGTAATTCCAACTCATCCATTTTCTTTTCGCTCATGGCACGAGTGTATCGTAATTGAAAGATTACAGGCAGGTCTTTATAAATCTGATCAATTCTTTCGATTTTTGACCATGCCTCTGTATTCTTCCCATGTCCAAGAAATGCTTCATATTGGCTATATAGTATGGCGATATGCTCAGGAAATTTTACTAATGCTTTATTTAATAAAATTTCGGCGTTCGTATAATCTCCATTATTCGAATATATTTTTGCGAGTAAAAGATAGTTGTCAATGATATCGGGGTTTTCATGGATTTTATCTTCAAAAAAACGAGCAAATTTATGGGGTTGTATTGAAGATTTTGGATCATTCCACTTTTTGTAACTCTGTTCTTCAGCGGAGGTTTTAATTGAAGAAATACTTTTCCCTGAAAGGTCGGTAATTCTTGCCATGAAATTACATTCGGTGATCGTGGCGCTTCCAACTTTTACTAAGAGCCGATTCCAACCGGTGTGTAGCTTTATCTCGGCGATATATGTATCCAGATCATTATTTGTTTCAATTTTATGTTCCATTGCCAAAGCATCATTGATAAATGCCTTAAAAGATCCGGATGTGCCAATTCTCAACAGGACAGTTTGGTCTGTTTCAGAAAAAATAAATGTATTCGCGTAGAAGATGGCATCACTGTGAGGAAAATAGCGAGTAAAATCCAGCCATTTGTCGGGTCGTGAGATATTCACTTTAAACCACCGGGCTTCAATCTCATCTTTCCCTGTGTAAGCAGAGTTCGCTTTGAATTCGGTTTCAGGCAGATATGCCTGATTATACCCGCATGCTGACGTGTTATCAAACGGCCCGATAATACACCAATCATTTAGTGCAATGAGTTTAGTGAAGTGTGTTTTTGCATCAGCCGGGTTTGCATGGGCAAGATAATAGTTCCCCAGCGATTCATTGGCAGTGGCGTAGAGTAATGCATCCGATTCATCCCGGGAGGCTTCCTCCCACATGGATAATATATCGAGGCCGGCTAACGTATTATCGGGAAACCGTGACGGTTTTTCCAAATATAAATACGGGGCATTGTACTTGAGCGATTTCAGCATTGAGTTATAAGCTAAATACTGCTCTTTCTTTTTGTTTGAAAAATCGTAAATCCAGCTTAATGCATAATATGCACGGGCAGCATTTTCACCCGAAGTTTCATGTGATAATATTTTTTCGGCTGTTTGCAGATCCCCTTTGCCAATAGCATCCCAGCCACGCGAAATTGCATCTTGAGCAGATACGGTACCGGTGATTAATAGAAAGAGAATAGAGAAAATAATGAGTTTTAGCGGCTTCATTAATATCCTTAAATAACGATTTATAAATTCCCATTTTTGAATAATAAATATAGGTGCTATTATGTACTTATTGAAGAGGAAAAGCGGCACAGATGGAAATACAATCAAACTGATATACTCCCGACTTGAAATATCGCCGGGAGTATATTGATCAATTACATTTCACTTTCAAGGAGATTAAGAATGGTTGTCATTTTCTTTGATACAGCCAGTACAGGAATTTCAGAAGTCATGTCTACTCCTGCTTTCTTTAGAATATTGATTGGGTAGTCAGATTTACCCGCTTTAAGAAAATCCAGATAAGCTTCCACATCAGAAGAAGATCCGTTGGTAACTTTGTTAGCAAGCGCTTCAGAGGCGGCAAAACCAGTTGCATATTGAAATACATAAAAGTTATAATAAAAATGGGGGACTCTGGCCCAGGTATAACTTTCTTCATTATCAACGGTAACATGGGGCCCCATATATTTTGAATATGTCGATTTATACAAGTCGCACAGTGATTCAGATGTTAACGCCTTACCGTCTTCGAGTGTTCTATAAGCCTGCATCTCGAATTCAGCGAACATTGTTTGTCGGTAGAATGTAGCCATAACAGCATCCAAATATCGCTCGTATAACTGAAGTTTTTCCTTTTTTTCTGATGAGTTCTGAATCAAATAATCAAGGAGAAGAGATTCATTAAAAGTAGATGCAATTTCAGCGAGAAAGATGGAATAGTCGGCATAGCGAAATGGCTGGTACTTTCCTGTTAAATAAGAGTGTACATTATGACCCATCTCGTGGGCCAGGGTAAAAACATCCTTTAGTTGGTAATTCCAGTTCAGTAATACATAAGGGTGAACTCCGTATGTGGTTCCGGAAGAATAAGCGCCGGAACGTTTGCCCTTGGTTTCGTAAACATCTATCCACCGATTTGAAAATGCAGTTTTAAGAATTTCAGCATACTCGGATCCCAAAATTGCCGCTGACTGCTGAACAGTATTAACTGCATCAACATAAAGAACTTGTTTCTCACTTTCTTTGAAAACACTTGTATATACATCGTATGGATGGAGCTCATCCAATTTTAGTAGTTTCTTCTTTAATCCCATCCATCTGTGCAGGGGTTCCAGGTTAGCAGAAGCAGTATTTATCAAGGTGTCATATACGCGAACCGGTATATTGTTTCTATCGAGCGAGGCCTCGCGCGAACTTAAATATTTCCGGCTTTTCGCGTAAAATGCTTTACTCTTTAAATTACCATTAAACAATGTAGTGAGGGTGTTTGCATACGATTGATATGTTTGGTAATATGCTTTATACACGCGTTCTCTATAGGGTCTATCGGGAGAGGACAAAGCCGCCTGATATCTTCCATGTGACACCTGGATGTCGTTCCCTTCGGTATCTTTTAGGGACGGGAATTGCATATCTGCATTAGTGAAAACCGAAAATGCATCATACGGGACACCGGAAATTTCTGTAGTTGCAGAGAGCAGTTCCTCCAATTCTTTACTTAAAGTGTGTTGTTTGCTGCGAAATAACTCATCAAAGTAGTGCCGATAAATGGCAAGTTCATTATGCTCTTCCATAAATTCATGTATCACCTTTTCATCAATTGCAAGCAATTCAGGGGTAATAAACGAGCAGGCTACCGAAACTTTTGTGCCCAGGCTTTTAATTCTATCATCTAACCCATGGGCATAGGGAGAACGGAGATCTGAATCGCGAAGGAGCATTGCATACAGAAATAGTTTCTCGAGAGTGATAAGTATTTGCTCTTCAAACAAAAGCGCTTCGTGAAGTGTTTTAGCGGAGCTGCACAATTTCCCTTCGAAGTCTTTCAGTTTCAGGTACGTTTTTTCTATTTTAGAAAAATCCTCCTCCCAGGCTGTATCGGAAGGATAAATATCTTCAAGATTCCATTTCCAATTTTCATCAATC
Source organism: Ignavibacteria bacterium (assembly GCA_021286645.1). Lineage (GTDB taxonomy): Bacteria > Bacteroidota > Ignavibacteria > Ignavibacteriales > Ignavibacteriaceae > JACPGF01. The sequence goes on along the minus strand of JAJTBZ010000062.1, from coordinate 1,018 downwards.
ATGTTTCTTTCGGGCAAAGATCCTGCTGTTTCAGGAGCAAAATTAATCGGCTGCATCAATAAACCTTAGTCAATAAAACGAATAGTAAATTAGTGGGAACAATATACAAAATCTGCCAATGTGTTAGCCGTAATCCGGGCAGAGAATTATTGGATAATTTATGCTTTGGTTATTGAAAATACCGTTGAAATGCGTATAATGGTACCCCTGTTTTTTATGGAAATAGAAATTAGTAATTTGCCGGTGAAAACAATTATTTTCACCAAAGGACTCGTAGATGAAGAAATATATATTTTTATTCTTATTGTTTGGTATATCGGCTTTCGGCCAAAAATCATCATCCATTATTCGGTTGGGTTACTTTGATCCGAAGGTTTCTGACGGCGGGTTTATTATCGGATATAATTGGCAGCGCCATATTGACGAGCGGTTTGATATTGGTTTTGAAATGGACTGGTTCCGGAAATCATATACTGACCAGAAACTTGTTGAAGAGTTTATGAAATTCACTGACCCGGGAGTTGATTATGAAGTGCTGGCCAAAACCAGTATGCATGATTTCCCCCTCCAGTTTACTATGGCAGTAAATTTCCCACTGCCGCGTGATCTGAGTTTATTTGCAGAATGCGGACTCGGGTTCGATCTTTTGTTTGTTAACTATCGTTCATATACAAATCCTACTGATGATAATTTAAAAGTAGCTGCCGATTTTAACCGGCGGCTGGGCGTTGGCTGTATTTACCCTCTGGGCAGTAAATCCGATCTGATTTTTTCTTTAAATTATCATGCAGCTGAACCGAGTTGGGATTATGAAGTTACCGACAGGGCGAATGTTAAACATATTATTACACGTAAATATGATATGAGCGGAGTTATGGCACGTTTGGGTATCCGCTTTTCCTATTAAACCATTGCCATGTTTTGTAGGTCTAATTCCCAATCGGTATAGAATTACATGCGAAAATTATTTATTAAATGGATGACAAATGAAAGCTAAATTTCTCTTAATTATTGTTCT
>JAJTBZ010000057.1 GCA_021286645.1 Ignavibacteria bacterium | reverse complement strand
CGATTCCACGACCAAGGAGAAAAAACAGATTTACTTTAATATCGATTTTTTACGAGAATCTTATTCGAAAATAGTTGCTCCGATAATCAGTAAGTAACCGGATTCGGGGTGAAATTTTTCTATCCGGCGTGAATTAAAATTTCCCTATTTTCAGTTCTGTTTTTTTTGAAAGTAATTTGTGATACGTAGGAAAATATCCGGAATTGAAGACTTTAGTTTATATTAGAAATAGCGGAGTATCTGATGATTACCCCTCTATATGATTTACATGGGAGGCAGCACTCGTATTTACGGGTGTCATTAACAGATCGTTGTAACTTACACTGTCTCTATTGCAATCCCCGGAATCATGAGGTCAATTACATACCAAATGGTGATTTGCTTACCTACGATGAAATATATCGGCTGATTGCTCTGTTTACCGGTACATTTGGTTTTAATAAAATTCGATTCACCGGTGGTGAACCACTGGTTCGAAACGGGGTTTGGGATTTTCTCCAATCATTACAAGGCTTGCGTAAAAATTCACCATTCGCTCTCGGTTTAACAACAAATGGAACACTGTTACCCGGTCTGGTACCCCGGTTACTACGAGCAGGGGTAAATAGATTAAATATATCACTCGATTCACTTCGGGAAGAAAATTTTCTCTCCATCACGGGATCAGGTAGTTTTAAAGCAGTTTTACAGGCTGTGCAGGAAGCAGAGTCTGCCGGGTTCGAAACGCTCAAGGTTAATTGTGTCGTACTGCGGGGCACTAACGATCAGGAACTTCATGCCTTCGTAGAATTGACAAAAAAAATGAGGCTGATAGTTCAGTTTATTGAGTTTATGCCCTTCTCCGGGAATAAATGGGGGACTGAGGGTTTTATTAGCTGTAACGAAATGAAGGACGTTATTAATAGCATATATGAATTAGTACCGTTTAGAACCGATATGGGATCTGATTATTTTAAGGTTGCAGGGCATGTAGGGGCGATTCGTTTTATTTCAGCCCTTTCAGATCACTTTTGCGGCTCATGTAACAGGCTAAGGCTTTCTGCCGATGGTAAATTACGTTTATGCCTTTTTAGTTCTGAAGATAGTTTGATTGACTTAAAGGCATTACTTCGTTCAGGTGCAACCGATACTGAATTAGAACAAAAAATTCAATCTTCTATAGGCAGGAAGTGGGCAAAACATCCCTCCGCCGAAACAATAGAAACACAATATTCGCAGAATATGGTAAAAATAGGTGGCTAATGAGTGACTTCACACATATTGATGCAAACGGAAATGCAACTATGGTAGATATTTCAGGTAAAGATATTACAATCAGGCAGGCCGAGGCCTTTGCTGAACTGTTGCTCACCCCGGCTATAACCCATGCTTTGCAAAAACATACCGTGCAAAAAGGCGACGTTTTTACTGTAGCAAAAATTGCAGGTATTAACGCTGCCAAGAAAACATCAGAATTGATACCCTTGTGTCACCCACTGCTCATAAATTCAATTGACATAGTCTTTTGTCTTAATGTGGAATTGAATAAGTTGGAAATCAGATCAACGGTTCGGATTGAGGGTAAAACTGGTGTCGAAATGGAAGCATTGACTGCAGTTTCCGTAGCCGCATTAACAGTTTACGATATGTGCAAAGCAATTGATAAAGGTATGGTTATTAATCAAATTAGGCTGCTCGCAAAATCAGGTGGCAAAAGCGGTGAATATAAAGCTGAATAATTACTTAGTATGTTTATGAATAGAGAAATGAAAATTACCGCTATCTCAATAAGTGAAAAAAAAGGGATTCCTAAGAGCAACGTACAACAGGCAGAACTTCGAACCGACTACGGAATAGTAGGGGATGCACATGCCGGTAACTGGCACAGGCAGGTAAGTCTGTTGGCTTTAGAAAGTATCGAATGCATGATACAAAAAGGTTTGCCGAATTTAAGGCCGGGAAATTTTGCAGAAAACATCACAACTACAGGAATAGATCTTATAAAACTTCCGATAGGAGCCAAACTTAAATTAGGGAATGAAGCCTTATTAGAAGTGACCCAAATAGGCAAGGAATGTCATTCCCGTTGCGCAATATACAATACAGCAGGCGATTGCGTGATGCCCAGGGAGGGTATTTTTGCCCGAGTAATTCATGCAGGAGTTGTGTGCGTCAATGATCAAATAGAGATAATAGAGGGGTGAGATGCTGCCATATAAAGAAGCTTTTTTTATTTGCAATACCGCGTATTCAACATTGGACCATTCTATAGAAAATATTCCGTTGCTCGAATCGGTCAATCGTATTCTTGCCGTAGATTATTTCTGTACAACAGATTATCCTCCCTTTAACAATTCCTCAATGGATGGAATCGCAGTTCGATTTTCCGCGGGCATAACCGAATGGAAGCTTGAGGCTGAAGTAACCGCGGGGCATTTCCGGGAGGTTGAAGTTACCGATGAATTGGCGGTATATATTACAACAGGCGCTAAATTACCTACCGGATTCGATACCGTTATTCCTGTTGAGGATATCGTATTACAAAACGGTAGAGCCATTCTTCGTAATCATGCCCTCGTTACAGCCGGGCAGAATATTCGGCATCTCGGTGCTGATATGAAAAAAGGCAATTTGCTATGCAGCAAAGGGACAAAAATACTGCCACGGCATATAAGTGCTTTTGCCGCTGAAGGTATAACTACTGTTTCGGTTTTCCGAAAAATGAAAATTGCTTTACTGGCTACTGGCGATGAACTCGTTGAAATTACCGCTACACCCGCTGAAGGTGAAATACGGGCAACAAATATGTACGCTCTCCAAACGGCTATTTCGTTTGCTGGTCATCATGTCGAAAATTACGGATTAGTTCGTGATGACATGCAAAATATCGGCAAGCATATAGAACGCTTATTGCTAGTGGGGTTCGATATGATTATTACTACAGGCGGTGTATCTATGGGGAAATATGATTTTGTTCGTGCCGCTTACATTGGCAATGGTGTACAGGAGTTGTTTTGGCGTTCGGCAATAAAACCCGGGAAGCCAATTTTCACGGGGTTGTATCGTGGAAATGACCGCAATTGTATGGTTATAGGATTACCCGGCAATCCGGTTTCCTGCCAGGTCTGTTTCCAGGTATTCTTGTTACCGTTATTAACCCATGCACCCGGAGAAGCTGAATTGTATTATACAAATGCAATAATAGATGCAGATATGCAGAAGAGCGATTTGAAAACACATTTCCTCTGGGGTTCGTTTTATTCAGAAGGAAAGAATATCAATGTGCGTCCTTTCGCGAAACAAATCTCGGGCAATAATATGCAGTTTAGCCAGGCAGATTGTCTGATAATTTTTCCCGACGAAAAAGAAGAATTGAAGAAAGGTGAGTGGGTACAGTGTATACCGATGTAACGGGTATAATACTTGCCGGAGGTAAAAGTACCCGAATGGGTACAAATAAGGCATTATTAAAAATTGGTGAAGAATATATAATTCAACGTGCTACTCGTCTTTTAGCCGAAGTATGTCCCCGGATTATTGTTATAACCAACACTCCTGAAGAGTATAACTTTCTTCAGGTGCCTCTATTCAAAGATGAATTTACCGGCTTTGGACCTTTGGCCGGTTTGCATTCAGGATTGCTTCATAGCGCAACCGGGCGAAATTTTATTCTTTCGTGCGATATTCCATTTCTGACCAAAACAGCTATTGAATGTATAATTAATTATCGGACAAACAAATCGGTAACGTTATGTAAGGCAGAAGGATTTTTGCAATCAATGGCGGGCGTTTATAACACCAATCTTCTGGAAAGTGTTAGCGATGAATTGAATGGGTTACTTGCCGGGACCGTTGAAAAGAAAGGCTGCACTCTGCATTCGTTCTTAAAAAAAATCGACATCGAGATCATTGATGCAGAAATACAGTCCTGGTATTCAACTGATTTGTTTTTCAATATGAATAAATCAACCGATTATGACCGTGTACTTCAACAATTATCGGAAAATCGGGCTCAATAATTTTCCCACATAAACCTGTCAGATTTCCTTACCATTCCCATAAGAAATGAACCGTTCATCATTCACTGTTAAAGAGTGAGGATGTTTTATTTATTTTGCTAATGGTATTTCACAGAATTTTCAGGAGGTAGTCTCTATGCGTCGAACCGGTCACTTTTTTAGTCTACTTGTTTCGCTAATTGCATTTATGGCAATTGGCTGTACTTTTGCAGACAACCACAATTTATTGGAAGAAAAAACATTTACCGTTACAAAGGGCGGAAAACTTCGTATTGAAGCCCCCGGCTCTGATATAAAAGTACAAGGTTGCGCATCGAGCGAAGTAAAATTGCATATCTATGGCCATGACCAGGATAAAAAATATTATGAAGTGGAATACTCTACTGAGAATAACGAAGTTTATATTCGTGTTAAAAAAAGAGGCAGCTCCTGGTCTAATTTATTCCACAATAATAATGGCGGACTAGTACTGCAATTGGACGTGCCATCTGAATTTGATTTGAATTTGGAAACAGCGGGCGGTGATGTAAAAGTCGCGAATGTAAAGGGCACCAGCAGGCTGCAGAGTGCCGGTGGTGATATAAAAGTTGACCACTGCGGTGGTCAGTGTACAGCTAGTACAGCGGGTGGCGATGTAATAATCAGTCGTTTCGATGGAGCAATGAAATGCACTACCGCAGGCGGTGATGTGAAATGTTATGGAATAACCGGGGATTTGAATGCACAGTCATCGGGTGGCGATATTGTGCTTGATTGTAAAAATGGAAAGGTTTCTGCCTCTACAACAGGCGGCGATATTAAGGCAACCTACTATGGTGAAAATAAAGGGATACATCTGGCTTCTACAGGCGGCGATATAGCATTGGGCCTGGAAAATTCAATTAAAGCAAATGTATACCTGATATCTTCAGGTGGTGACATCGATTTTGATATGCCCACTTCAAAAGTACATAAATTTTCATCGAAGAAATTTGAAGGTGAATTAAATGGCGGGGGGCCGGAAGTAAAAGTTACTACCAGCGGCGGCGATGTTCGAGTGATTTCAATACACTAATAACATAAATTTTTTCTTTTCCCCATGCATCCGGATCACAATGAATGTATGGGGAATTTTTTATTCTTATATTAAGTATTCTATTCCGCATAGAAGAGGAATATACATCTTCTTAATCCGGGTAAGAGGGCAGGAGAGTTGTAATTTCTGTCTGTTCAGATAGCCCTCTGTTTTTTGAGCATAACGATAATAAATCAAATTAGTTAATATGAAACAAATATATATTCTATTGGCATGCCTTGCCCTGTTTGTTCCATTCATTCATGCGCAGAAGGTTAATGATGTAACCGGTTTTGTGTATGATAATAAGGATGGAGAGGCACTCATTGGTGCAAGTGTACACTTGAAAGGTAGAACTACCGGCAGTGTTACAAATACAAGCGGCTATTTTGTTCTGACAAATATACCGTTTGGAAAGTACACTCTGCAGGTTACCTATATCGGATATAAACCGCTTTCGGTTGATATTGAAGTAAACAGTAACGAATTTAAAACTCTTCAATTGAAAATGACGGGACAGGCTTTAGTAACCAAAGAAGTAATGGTAGTAGCAGATTCAGTTAGAACGATTGATCGGCTGTATGAAAAGCCAATTTCGAAAATTGATTTATCCTCAAAACAGGTTAATCAAATACCTCGTGTAATTGAAGCCGATTTACTGCGTGCGTTACAAACTCTGCCAGGTGTTACTGCACTTTCCGATTTCTCATCTGCTCTGTACATTAGAGGCGGTACTCCGGATCAGAACTTATATCTGGTTGATGGTACCGATGTTTATAATCCGGAACACGCTTTTGGAATTTTTTCTACTTTTAATACAAATGCCATTAAAAAAGTTGAATTGTCTAAAGGCGGCTTTAGCGCTGAATATGGCGGAAGGCTTTCTTCGGTATTGAATGTTACTAATTTGGATGGTAACAGGAACCAGGTTGAAGGATGCGCGAACATTAGTTTGCTATCTGCATCAGCAACAATACAGGCGCCCCTGGGTTCTTTCGGATCCATATCAGGTTCATTCCGCCGCACGTATATCGATCAGACTTACGCCAAATGGAATACCGATATTCCCGATTATTATTTCTACGATGGAAATCTAAAGGCGTATTTTGATTTGGGAGAAAAGGATAAACTTACTCTCAGTTATTTCACCAGTAAAGATAACCTTGATTTTAAAGAAGATAAAAGCAAGCCATCATCATTTGGGTTTTATTATTTCTGGGGTAATAAGACTTCCAGTCTGAATTGGAAGCACGTTTTTGGCTCTCGTATCTTTTCCAATTTCTGGGCCACCTACAGTTATTTTAATTCCGATTTTAATATGGAGCAGGTGAACTTCCGCGAGAAGAATAATATTCATGATTTTTCCCTTAAGGGCGCGCTTGAATATTATCTCGCCGATGATTTTGATATCCGCTTTGGTTTTGAACACAAATTTCTTGGCGGCGCGCTAATGCAGGAATTTGATAATGGCAATGCTGATGTCGCTAAGGAACGCACTCATAGCGTTGCATACATCAGCTCGAATTACAAACCGTGGGATGCGCTCTCGATTGAGGCTGGCCTGAGGTATAATTATTTTAACTCCGATGTGGACTATCATAATTTCGAACCCCGTTTTAGTGCTAAACTACGTTTGACGGAATCGAGTAATTTGAAATTTGCAACGGGTCTCTTTCATCAGTACCTGAACCGAATCCCTCGTCTGTTCTTTACGAGTATCTGGACAACATCAGACGAATATGTAGGCGTATCTTCGTCACAGCATTATATTTTCGGCTATCAGAAAGCCATTGATGAAGTATATGAATTTGAGGTTGAAACATACTATAAAACGTATAAAAATATTTATCAGTATAACCAACTGGCCTTTGTAGAAATTGAACCGAGCGGCTATAAAGATGGTAAACCTTATTACACCTCAACCAAAGGGTTATTCAATAGCGGCGATGGTGAATCGTACGGCATAGAATTAATGATTAGGAAAGATCTGGGAGCAATAAATGGCTGGATCGCATACTCTCTTTCTCGAACGAATTATACTTTCACCGATATTAATAAAGGGCAGGAATTTATTCCTCGCCATGACCGGACCTCAATTCTTAACGCGGTTGTAAATGTTGACTGGAAAGGATTCCTGGCAGAAATGAAAGGCACAGAAGTACCGGAAAATGAAAACAAATGGCTATTTACCTTCAATTTTGTATACTCAACGGGTCAGCCCATCACCGTGCCTTCATCAGCGTATTTTTTGAATGATTTGCCCGATTGGAATCAGATAAGAGGCGGTGGTGAGGATATCCCGGGTTATTCACTCTATCCTTCAGGTATCGATAAATACCGTTTACCTGCATATATCCGCATGGATGCAAGCGTTACCTGGGAAATCAAAATGAATGGCTGGATACTTGCTCCTTATCTGCAGGTATTTAATATTGGCAACCGGAAAAACGTATGGTTCATTAAATATAAAAGTGATTTGCAAAATGGTCAGATTACCCAGACTATTGATAAAGTTAACATGTTACCCATGCTGCCCAGCATAGGTGTAAATATTAAATTTTAGTGAGTTTGTTATGAAAATAAAAAGAATAATTATATCGTTGGTACTTCTGGGAGCAATGTGGTTCTCAGGTTGTGGCGACCCCTCGATGGATATGACGGATGTTACTTATGAACCAAAATTGGTTGTTGAAGGATATTTGTTTTCGGGTCAGCCGGTAACCGGAATAAGAGTTATGAGGAATTTTGGCCTGGGCACTCCCATTGATACGACTTCGCTATACATTGCCGATGCTCGTGTTACCGTAAACGGGGCGGTCCTTAAATATAATCCTGTTGGGCATTTTTTCTATCATGATACAATGATTGCAAGACCCGGTACTTCATATAATATTCAGGTTTCAGGTACAGTCGCCGGTAAGTTTATATCAACTTCGGCCAGTACTACTGTACCGGAAGGTAAATATCAGATACTGCATAAAGACTTAGGCTCGCATACTTACGATGATAGCATTTATGTTGCAATTTTACCTACCTGTACAGCTGAGTTTTATGCTTTTTCTATTATTCCACTTACTGCTACAGTGGATAACTTCGCCTTTGAAAATCCGTTTGTGGGCAAGCAAACGCGCGATGATATAATAAAGAACTTAAATCGATATAAGTATCAGATGAACATTCTTTTAAATGTTCAGAAGAATTCCACTGAGTTAATCAAACAATCCATCAAAGCATTCGATGCATGGTTTTATTCGCAATACAGGGTAATAGTTTATGGAGGCGATACCAACTTTAAAAACTACCTTCTTTCGAAGAATGTAGAAGAATTTGACGGTAATTTCCATGAACCGCGTCAACCGTTAAGTGGTGATGGTATTGGAGTCTTTGCTTCAGCGGTTATTGATACGGTTACTTTTGAGATTAGAAAATAGCCGGCGATTTGTTATTTTTCCTCCTTGTTTTTTTACGAGGAAAAATTGAGATTATTAGCTATTCTATTCTTAACAACTGCAGTGCTGTATTCGCAGGATTGCACCAATTTAACTACTGCTAAGAATACCGTAAAAGCGTATTACGAAAACGGTGTGTATGAAAAGGAACTGAATATGGTTATAGACAGCGCTCTTTATAAATTAAGCGCGCTGTCTATCCAAAAAGGGGATGCAGCCGTTTTTGATGTTGATGAAACAACCCTCTCTAACTATTCACATATTGCTTCAATGGATTACGGATTCCGACTCGATATTTGGAATGACTGGATAATGAGCGGTAAAGCATCCGCGATTATGCCGGTCAAACGGCTTTACGATTCACTCCTGAGTCGCGGTGTAAGAGTGCTTTTTTTAACAGGCCGCATTTCGGAGCAATATACAGCTACCTATAAAAATTTGAAAAACGTCGGGTATTCTGTTATAGATACCCTGGTGATGAAAACTCCTCAGGATAAAGGTACCCCCATGCCTATATTCAAAGAAAACAAGCGTTTGGAACTGGAGAAAAAAGGTTACAGGATAATTATGTGCATTGGTGATCAGTTGACTGATATGCAGGGAAAAGCGACAGGAATTAAAGTAAAATTGCCAAATCACTTATATTTGGTCGATTAATTGAAAAAACGCACTTTTTTTTCTTTTTTTCAAAATAATTTTATTATTACTTTACAGATTAATCAATTAGAGATTATTTTTTAGGCTGATTTCCGGTCCCGGAATCACTATTTTTTCCACATATTAATTGTAAAAGGTATTTATGCGAAAAATAACTATTCTTTTAGCCTTCATTTTTTGTGCTTCACTGGTAAGCTTTGCTCAGCAGGACAGTGCCAAAAAGATGGATCCGGAAACCGCTAAGTATTATAACAAGGGTATTGAAAGCGTAAAAGCTTCAAAATTCGAGGATGCAGTGGTTTACTTCGATTCATGTATGCTGAAAATGCAGGACCCCCGTTTCAACATGCAGAAAGCTTTTTGTTTTTCAAAAATGAAAAAGTATCCTGAAGCCTTAAAAGAATATCAGGAAGTCATTAAGCAGAACCCGAAAAACGATGCTGCATATTCCAATATTGCCCGGGTTTATTATGAAATGAAAAAATATGATGATTGTATTGCTGCGAACAAAAAAATCATTGAAGTTTTTCCAGAAAAGAAAGCTGAAATAGAATCACAGATTGCAGGCATTCAGTCTGAAATAGCCATTGATTTCTATAATAAAGGTATTGAACTCTATAAACAGGATAAAGGCGAAGACGCCCTTGCTGCTTATCAGAAATCACTTGATATAAAGAAAGATCATAAAGTTTATTATCAGATGGGCCTTACCTATCAGAAAATGAAAAAACCTGCCGAAGCTATTAAAATGCTTGAACAGTGTATCGCGTTGAATGATTCTTTTGCATTAGCATATAATGCTATTGCCGGAATTCATTATACTAATAAAGATTATACTGCCGCAATTGCTTCATACGAAAAAACCATTGCTGTTGCAAAAAATGAAACCATAAAAACTGCCGCTAAAAATGGTGCTAATAGTTCTTATTTTGCTATGGGTAGCGAACTGTTCAAGGAAAAGAAATACGATAAAGCACTTGAATGTTTTACAAAAGCCAATGAATTAACAGAATCCGATAACACTCAGTTATTTATTGCACGCTGCTATGCTGAAAAGAAGCAAATTGAGGCTGCAAATGCCGCTTTCGATAAAACATTGCAGATTAAGAAAACTGTTTCTGAGGGCCAGGTTGCTTACTACCGTGGTATGATGTATATGGCCAAAAATAATTACGCAAAAGCATCTGAATGTTTTGTGATTGCATCAAAAGATGAAAAATTCAAGAAATTCAGCGACGCGCAGTTAGATTATATTAAAAAAGTCCAGGAACAGGATAAGAACAAGAAAAAATAATTTCTGTTCAAAGTTTACAACAGCCTCATCATTATGGTGAGGCTGTGCTGTTTTATACAGGGCATTACTTATCCTACATACGCGTTAAGCATTTTCCGCCTGTCTAATTTTTCCGCCAACCCAAATTCATCTTCCGATATTTTCTCTACATCGCCGAAATAATTGTTTTCAACACTGTCTTTCTGCTCTGTTGTTTTTAGCTCACGCGAGGAAAGTACTTCAAGATTTTCTACAACAAGGTTATTTCCTCCCTCTGTAT
>JAJTBZ010000055.1 GCA_021286645.1 Ignavibacteria bacterium | reverse complement strand
CAGACCATGGAACGCTGTTTCTGGATGAAATAGCAGAAATGCCGTTAACGACACAGGTTAAATTGCTTCGGGCAATTGAGTTAAAAGAATTTATGCCAATTGGTGCGGAAACCGTTACAAAGGTTGATGTTCGGTATATAGCCGCAACGAATAAAGATTTACAAAATGAGGTAGATCAGAAGAAATTCCGGCAGGATTTGTATTTCCGATTGAAAGCAGTTACTTTACATATTCCGCCTTTACGCAAGAGGAAGTCGGATATTGAAGAACTTGCGGTACATTTTCTGCGCGGTTTCAGGGATAAAAATAATATTGGCTCAATGAGGCTTTCAGATGAAGCACTGGAAGTGTTAATTCGTTATTCATGGCCGGGCAATATACGCGAGTTGAAAAACGCCGTTGAAACCGCGGCTGCACTTGCAAAATCGTCTATCATCCGGGCAGAAGATTTATATCCGATTTTGCATAATGTCAGTCCCCTGGCCGAGCCGCGAAATTTACCGGTAGCGCTGGGCAAAACGCCTGCCGATATGGATCGGGAATTTATTTTGCGGGCGTTATTCGAGATTAAGAAGGATATTCTTGAGTTAAAGGATATGTTGCATGAGCAGCAGATTGAATCGGATAAAAGTGTTAAAACTGAAGAAATATTCGCGATGCAGGATATAGAAAAACGGGCGATAGTTAACGCTCTGCACCGGACAAATAACAATAAACGGCTTGCAGCAAAAATATTAGGTATAAGTGAACGGACTTTATACCGAAAATTAAAGGAATTTGATATTACTTTTGAATAAATTGAGAAAAAGTCCCGTGTTTATGGAATTAAATAAAAAAAATACCCCCCGTTATTTAAAAATATTAGTTTTTCGGGGTTTGTTTTTCAGTATGGTATTAATTAATTTTGTTAGTTGTGTCGGATGTTCTTATTCATTTACCGGTTCTTCGGTGCCGCCGCACCTGAAAACGATAGGGTTACCCTATACGGATGACAGGAGCGGATCGCCCGAGCCGGGTTTACGAGAGAAGTTTTCGACCCTCTTGACCAAAAAATTCGTTGAAGATAACAGTTTACGAATAGTGGAAAAGAGCAAGGCCGATGCTTTGTTGGAGACGGTTATTACTCAGATTACTGATGGTCCGGCAGTATTTTCTGCTGGTAGTAGCAACAGACAAGGCGAATCGGTTACCAGACGGCGAATTACCGTATACATACAGGCGGTGTGCAAAGATCTGGTAAAAAAGAAGGTAATGTATGAAAAGCAATTTTCTGCATATGCCGAGTATCTGCCCGAATCAGGGAGAACAGGGCGTGATGAAGCCATTGGGGTGGCAATTGAACAGATCGCGAATGATGTGTTACTCGATACGGTTTCCGGATGGTAAGCTTTTTTAATTATTTTTTATTTATGTAAGGATTATTAATTCACTATGGATGAGATAGTTTTAGTCTCTTATTTCATATCACTTTCAATTCTTTTTATTTTCGGCTGTCACGGCTTCATCATGATCTATTATTACAGAAAGCATCGTGATGAAAAACATGAAGCCCCTGCTGGCAAGTTTATGGAACCAATGGTTACTATTCAGTTACCATTGTATAATGAGTTATATGTTATTGAACGCTTAATTAATTATGTATGCGAAATTGAGTATCCAAAAGATAAGCTTGAAATTCAGGTTTTGGATGATTCAACAGACGAAACAGTTGAGATTGTTGCCCGTGCAGTTGCTCAGAAAGCTGCCGAAGGCTATGATATTGTTCACATCCGCCGCGCAAATCGCGAAGGATTCAAAGCCGGTGCGTTAAAAGAAGGCCTGAAAACCGCTAAAGGCGAGTTCGTTGCTATCTTTGATGCAGACTTTATTCCTCAAAAAGATTTCCTCCGCAAAACACTTCCGTTTTTCGCAGAAAATAAAGTAGGTATGGTTCAGACCCGTTGGGAGCACCTGAATGGAGATTATTCTATTCTTACTAAAACACAGGCGTTGGCTTTAGACGGCCATTTTGTAATTGAACAGAACGTACGTAATAAGGCAGGTTTCTTTATTAACTTTAACGGAACCGGCGGCGTTTGGCGTAAATCGTGTATTTTTGACGCAGGTAACTGGCATGCCGATACCTTAACTGAAGATCTTGACCTGAGCTACCGTGCACAGTTAAAAGGCTGGCAGTTTGTATTCTTACGCGATATTATTTCTCCCGCAGAATTGCCTTCAGAAATTAATGCATTAAAATCGCAGCAATTTCGTTGGACAAAAGGTGCGGTAGAAACTTCAAAGAAAATTCTTCCGTTGGTTTGGAAATCAAAATTACCGCTTCGTGTTAAAATGCAGTCAACTTTCCATTTGACCAATAACTTGGTTTTCCCTTTCATCCTGTTGGCAGCAATTTTAAACGTACCTTTAATTTTTGTTAAAAATAGCGGCTCGCATGAAGCGTATTTCGCTGTAATGTCATTATTTGTATTGGCATTTATCGGGTCATTCATGTTTTATTTGTATTCACAGAAGGATATCCGTGCAGACTGGAGAAAGAAAATAGTTCTCTTCCCGTTGTTTATGGCAGGCTCTATGGGCTTTGCTGTTAATAATTCCCGCGCGGTAATCGAAGGTTTACTCTCTCGTAAGAGTGAATTCGTTCGTACCCCAAAATTCAAAGTTGTCGATCAGAATGATAGCTGGACTGAAAAGAAATACGTTAACCGTAAATTAGAAACTTCGGTTATTGTAGAATTGATAATGGCAATCTATTGCTTCATTGGTATCTGCTCATCGTTGTACTTCCTTGAGATTGCAGCCTTACCATTCCAATTCTTATTCTTTATCGGTTTCTCGTTTGTATCGATAACATCAATCCGCCACGCGTTCGCTAAAAAATAGTTACCGGGGTGGAAAAGACTTTTGAAGAAAGTTTCGCTGAAAAAGCGAATTTAATTTACGAGTTTGACTCACGATCTCCCTTATTCGTCCGTAAGGCCGAAAGGGAGATCGAGTCACAAAATTTAGAATCCGCAATTTCAATTCTCCATAACGGCATACAGATTTATCCCGATTATCCGGTTGCATATATTTTGCTTGGCAAAGCACTGGCATTGCAAGGTAAGTATGATGAGGCGCAAGCGGCATATTCTACCGGCTGTGGACTGATTGATTCCCCTGATTCACTCAATTATTACCTTGCGCAGGTTGAGGAAGTAAAAAAACTCAGGTCTCCATTTTCGATAAAGAAACGTTCTACTTTCGTTGAGGAACCTCTGGATCTTTCTATTCGTATTCCTGAAGCCAGAATTTCTGGCTCATTCGAAGACACGTTACCTCATTTAGCCGAGCGGTTATCGAAAGCAAAAATTAATATTCCCGATGAGAATCAGGAACACATTCCTTTGGTATCTGCACATGAAACAATTGCGTCACCACCGATTGTTTCGGAAACACTTGCCCGCATTTATATATCGCAGGGAAACATGACAGAGGCAATTCATATATATGAGTTGTTAATGGAACGGAGCCCGGAAAAAACTGTCGAATATCAACGCGCTATTGCCGACCTTCAATCGCGGTTGTAATTCCCGGTGATGCCTATTACCAGACACTCACGATGAACTTCCGTAAAATACATTCAGGTTTTTATAAAAAGGATGCCCTTACCCTGGCCCCACGGCTGCTGGGGAAAGTACTGACACATCAGATTGATGATTTATTACTTTCCGGTATTATTGTTGAAGTGGAAGCTTACGGAGGCCTGGAGGACGAGGCATCACATGCTTTTAGGGGAATGAAAAACCGAAATAAGGTGATGTTTGAAGAAGGTGGTGCGTTTTATGTGTATTTTACGTATGGGAATCATTTTTGTTGCAATGTAGTTACCGGGAAAAAGGGTAGCGGTGAGGCGGTTCTTATACGGGCGCTGGAACCGATTAGCGGCGTGGACACCATGCTGGTGAATCGATTCGGTTCAGATATAAATCAGAAAAATGATCTAATCAATCTAACGAATGGTCCGGGAAAAATTTGTAAGGCTTTGGCTATAGACGGCAGCCTTAATGGTGAATTATTGACAGGTGATAAAATTTATATCTCCGAGGGGAGACGGGTGAAAAGTGATGAAATTGCGGTAAGTACTCGTATTGGTATTACAAAATCGATTGAGTTGCCCTGGCGTTTCTATCTTTCAGGTAATCCATACGTCTCAAGGAAAAAGGCAATATGAATATTCTTATTTGCAGAACTGACAGAATTGGTGATGTAGTGCTTACTCTTCCACTTGCCGGAGAGGTGAAAAAGCATTTCCGCGGATGTAAAGTTAGTTTCCTTGCAAAAGAATATACGGCGCCATTGGTTCGAATGTGCACAGCGATAGATGAAGTGTTGGTACTACCCGAAAAAAATGGCAGAATTGATAAATCTAAATTCCTAAATCTGATATTAGAGCGCAAATTTGATGCAGTTATCATGGCTTATCCGCGTCCGGAACTTGCCTGGGCTTGTTTTCGAGCCCGTATTCCTGTAAGGATCGGGACAGCATTTCGATGGTATTCGTTTCTCTTTAATAAAAAGATCCATGACCACCGCAAAGAAGTACGTTATCACGAGTTGGAATATAATATCCGGCTTCTCTCTGCCTTTGATATGAATCCGGAAGTTTCTGTCACAACGGTTAATTATAATATTCTTCCAACTTCGAAAATAAATTTGGCGGAGTATAACATACCTGATTTACACGGCCCGATTTTAATAATTCATCCGGGTAGCGGTGGCAGCGCGATGGATTTACCGGTTGCGAAAATGCAAATGCTTACAGGAATGTTATGTGATCATGAAAATATTACGGTTCTATTGACCGGGTCACCCTCTGAACGGGAATTATGCGAAACAGTAAAGAATAATACTCGCGCGATTAATCTTGCCGGAAAATTAAATTTAACAGAATTAATTGCTGTTATCGGAAAATGTGATATTTTTGTTGCTAATTCTACAGGTCCGTTGCATATTGCCGCGGCACTTGGAAAATATACTGTTGGGTTTTATCCCAAAATAAAGGTTTGTTCACCAGAGCGCTGGGCCCCGTATACACAAAACCGGGCTGTATTTGTACCACCGGCTGCGTGTACTAATTGCAGCAGGCAACAATGCATGGAAACAAACTGTATGGATACAATTGATATTAATCTTGTTTATACACAAATTATGAATATCGCGAACGCGAAATGAAATCGGGAGACACAGCATGACCCTGAATTGGAATAAGTTATTTATTACATTATGTATTATTGGAATAACCATTCAAGCAATGTACCCACTTGGGCCCGGCGATGAATTCCGGAAACTTGAAAATAAAGCATTTAGGCCGGGAGAAAAACTAACCTTTGATGTAAAATACGGTTTTGTTACTGCCGGTATTGCCTATATGACCGTTCCCCGGGCGCGTAAAATTTCTGCCCGCGATGCTTACCAGGTAACTTTTGAGGTGAATTCCGTCAGCAGTTTTGATTGGATTTTTAAGGTTCGCGATAAATATGAAACCTACATCGATGCCGATGGATTATTCCCCTGGAGATTCGAACAGCACGTGAGGGAGGGGAGTTATTCCCGTGATTTTTCAGCCTTTTTTGACCATCGAAAGATGAAAGCAAAAACCTCAGAAGGCGATTATACAATTCCTAAATATGTTAATGATGTTGTTTCAGCATTTTATCTCGTGCGCACAATGGATTTTTCCAAGTCTAAACCAGGCGACAGGGTAAAGTTGTACAACTTCTTTAAAGATAAGGTATATGATCTGGATGTGAAGTACGTCGGAAAAGAGCGGATAAAAGTTTCAGCAGGAACATTTGATTGCATAATAGTTGAACCAATGGTTCTCGAGGGCGGCCTGTTTAAGAGCGATGGCAATATTTTAATTTGGCTCTCCAATGATGATGCAAAAATTCCTGTAAAAGTTAAAACAAAAATTGTTATAGGTTCTATTGACGCTGAATTAACAGCTTTTGAGGGCGTGTTTGGCAAACTTAGTTCCAAAAAATAAAGAATTTTCTGCACTGACAAGTACTATATGAGTGAAGATAACGAGAAACCAGATATAGATCAACCGGAGTCTGAACCGGGCAACTTTGACTCGGAACAAGTACCTCCATTACCGAAATTCGCGCCTCGAATGGCGCCGGTAACGGCCTCGGTCATCGGGTTGATTCTTGGGTTCTTTCTCTATCAAATTGTGGGCGGTCTGATTACCTTATTGGTGCTGGGCTTCAAAATAGAGTCAGCCGATGCAAATTCCCTGCGCTTAATGCAAACAGCCTCACAGATGCTGTTTTTATTGCTGCCCTCATTAGTCCTGTCCAAATTTGTTTATGAAGATGTTACTACTGTTATTCGTTTCAGAATGCCGGAATGGAAAGAATTAACGTTATTCATCATAGGAATGTTTATACTCATTCCATTGGTAAACAATTTAATGATTATTCAGGATCATTATTTTACATCATTCCTGCAAAATCATAATTCATTACAACCACTAAAAAAGTTACTCGATACCTTAAATACCGAGATGGAGGCTGCATACAAACAGCTCATGCAGGTCCATTCGCCTTTGGATTTTACCCTTGTAGTTATTAGCGTTGCGTTAACACCCGCTATTTGTGAAGAGGTGTTATTCCGTGGATATGTGCAAACGGGTTTTGAACACCGATTTGGAAAACTCACCGGGGCAATAATTACCGCCTTGTTATTTTCTATATACCATGTAAATTTCCAGGGACTAATCGGGTTATTTATGCTCGGCCTGTTTTTTGGTTATGCAGTATATCAGTCAGATAGCATTGTTGTTCCAATGGTGCTTCATTTTCTTAATAATTTTTCTGCTGTAGTACTGTTTGTATTGTTTGGTGAAAGCGAGATTAAGCAGGGAAGCATTGTGCAACCCGATGCATTACGAAGTGCTTTTGTTACTTCATTATTTTTAACAGGTGCGTTTATAATTGTAGTATTTTCTATTCGAAAGTACTATACTTCCAGAAATCATTACCATTCATAAAGGAGGTCATATGCCATACTGCCCTGAATGCAAATCCGAATATATTGAAGGAGTCACACGGTGTTCTGACTGTGAAGTCGACCTGGTCGATGTTCTCAATGAAGATGAACACTTCTCGCCGGAAAATTATAAACTAATTTTCCAATCATCGCAGGTTATTGAAGCTGAAATGCTGAAAAGCAATTTGGAAAGCGCCGGTATTGAGGCGTATATTTTGAACCAGACAGACAGGAGCTATGTTGGTTTTAATAATACCGGTCTGGTTAAAGTGTTTGTAAACATCAGTGACGAGAATGATGCAGAAGAATTCTTAAAGAATTATGAAACATCAGAAAATAATGTTAATCCTGAGGAGAATACCGGAAAAACTGAATGAGTAAAAATAACACATTAGTTCGAACAGTAGTAGCCCTGATAGCGGCACCTATAATTTTAGCTCTCTGTTATCTGGGTGGGTATTACTTTTTGCCCGTGGCGCTTATAATTGGGTGCGTGGCGTATTATGAATATTTTACTTTGGCTAAGCATAAGCATACGCACCCCCTGCTTTGGGTTGGAGAGGCAGGCCTGATTTTGCTTACCGGAGTTGCGCTGGTAAAGCCTGGTGACCTTTATTCAGTATTTACCATGGTGATTCTTTTTGTTGTACTCTTCGAAATGTTCCGAAATCGCGGATCTGCTATACTCAATTTGGGCTCAACATTGTTGGGAATCACGTACATTGGTATAGCCATGAGTTCGCTGGTGCTTATCAGAGAGCTTTTTACCGGTATTGATTATCAGCAGGGTGGTTGGTTGATTATTTCTATATTGGCATCGATATGGGTTTGTGATTCAGCCGCATTCTTTGGTGGAATAACCTTTGGAAAACACCGGCTTTTTCTGAGGGTCAGCCCGAAAAAAAGTTGGGAAGGAGCAGTATTTGGATTCGTATTCGCTATACTCACAATGGTAGCTGCCAAGTATATTATTATGAAATCACTCGATTTAACCGACTCAATAATTATAGGTGCAATTGTGGGTACAATCGGGCAGCTCGGTGATTTAGCAGAATCGTTAATTAAAAGAGATGCTGGGGTAAAGGATTCATCCAATCTCATTCCTGGTCATGGTGGGGTTTTTGATCGATTTGATTCACTGATAGCGGTTGCTCCTGTGGTATATTTTTACTTAAAACATTTTGCGTCCATCTAGTTCGTCCATTTACATTTTACCTTGATAATGAAAAAAAAAATTAGTGTTGTTACTTTAGGGTGTTCAAAGAACACGGTAGATTCAGAACGATTGCTTAACCAAATAAAACTAAATCGCTTTACCATACAAGAAGAGCCCGACGAAGTTGATGCGGTAATAATAAATACTTGTGGTTTTATTGAAGCTGCCAAGGAGGAATCTATCGCCGCAATTCTTGAAGCGGTGAAAGCAAAAGAAGAAGGAAGAATAGGCCAGGTAATAGTTACCGGGTGTTTATCCGAGAGATATAAAGATGATCTGCGAAAAGAAATCCCGGAAGTTGATTCGTATTTTGGTACTGAGGAATACGGTAATGTTATTCGGGAAATTGGCGGAGAATTAAAATCGGAACTGCTTGGTGAGCGACTGTTAACAACACCTTCGCACACTGCCTACCTAAAGATCTCAGAGGGTTGTGACCACCCGTGCTCTTTTTGTGCAATTCCTTTGATACGCGGGAAACATCATTCTGTGCCACTTGAAGAGCTGCTTGGTGAGGCTGCTTCTTTAGCTAAAAAAGGAACCAAAGAACTGGTAATTATTGGTCAGGATACAACAGATTATGGCATTGATCTCTACGGAAAAAGAATAATATCTGAATTGCTTCATAAACTTTCCGGTATTGAAGGTATAGAATGGGTACGACTGATGTATGCTTATCCATCTCACTTTCCGGACGATTTAATTGAAGAGATGGCAAACAACCCTAAAATTTGCAAGTATCTCGATATCCCGTTGCAACATATTAATGATGAAGTGTTAAAGTCCATGAGAAGGGGAATAACGCGCCGCAGGACTATCGATCTTCTTCACAAACTTCGAAAACGTATTCCCGGCATAGTTATTCGAACTACGTTTATTACCGGTTATCCTGCAGAACACCAATATGAATACGAAGAATTATATGATTTTATCAAAGAATTTAAATTCGAACGATTAGGTGTTTTTACTTATTCGATTGAAGAAAACACCTCCGCCTTCCCGCTGGGCGATACGATCCCTGAGAAAATGAAAAACAAACGAAGGGATACGATTATGAAGCTGCAACAAAAAATTTCAGCAGAGTATAATCAGTCAAGAGTCGATACAAAAATTCGTGTCTTGATTGAACGCCAGGAAGGTGAATTTTATATTGGTCGAAGCCAGGGTGAGGCTCCTGAAGTCGATGGTGAAATTCTGGTGAAGGCAGAGGGGAAAAAACTAAAACCGGGTAAATTGGTTGACGTTTTGGTTTACGATGCAGATGAGTATGATTTATTTGCAAAATTATCCAAATAAGAGTATAATGCGTTATAAAACACCTAATACAAAGTAATGTGGCTATTTATGAAACGATTATGTGTACTATTCATTGTGCTATGTTCATTTCTGCCAGCTATAATGTTTGCACAGGAATTGCCTGCTCCGAAGCACTCGGAATTCGCGGCACTCCCGCCTTTCTATTGTGATATCCTCAGTATGGGTATTGCTGATTCCGTGCATACACGTGTTGAACTCTTTCTTCAGGTGCCTTACAATCAAATACATTTTGTTAAGGTCGGCGAGAAATTTCATGGAGAATATACATTTTCTGTTAGCATTATGGATAGTTCAAAGAAAGTTGTTCTTGAGCGGACCTGGACTGATAAAATTAGTGCCCAAAGTTTTCAGGAAACAATGACAAAGAATAACTTCAATCTTGCACGAAAGGTTTTTCAACTTTCACCGGGTGAATATCAATTCAAACTTTTGTTTGAGGATAAAGAATCGCGACAGCAATACAATGCTGAAGCAAGGCACACAGTGCGAAACCTTCAAAAGGGTGTGAAAATTTCGGATTTATTGTTTATTGCTTCAGGTAACCCGCTGGATGGCGGGAAAATACTACCGAATGTTTCTCGAATAGTGCATACAAGAACGCAAACTATACCCTATTATTTTGAGATTTTCTCTGACTCAGCAAAAAATATTAATGTCGTAAGTGAATTGTATAAAGGCAAAGAAAGAGTCGCCCGGGTGAGCCGACCAATGAACTTGAAAAGTGGCAGAAATCAAGTGCTCTCAAGTATTGATTCGGTATTCTATGGATCGGGTGATTATATGCTGAGTGTTGAATTGACCGATTTGAATTCTGCACCCCCATTAAATTATGTAAAGAAATCGTTCACAATAAAACTTTCAGGGCTTCCTTTCGTTATTCACGATCTGGACAAGGCAGTTGAGCAATTGATGTATCTGGCTTCGCACAGTGAACTCGACAGTTTGAAGAATGCTAAATCATACGATGAAAAACTGGCTCGTTTTATGCAATTCTGGAAAAAAAGAGATCCGAATGAAGCGACTGAAGAAAACGAGGTTTTTAATGAATACTATCGTCGAATAGAGTTTGCGAATAAAAACTTCAGCCATTATGTCGAAGGGTGGAAATCGGATATGGGCATGGTTTATATTCTGCTTGGTCCGCCGAACAATGTAGACAGACATCCTTTCGACTACGATCGTAAGCCCTATGAAATTTGGGAATATTACGAATTAAACAAATCTTTTGTATTTGTTGATAATCTTGGATTCGGAGATTATCGACTTTTAGAACCATTATCCGGAGATGAACTTCGTTACCGATGATACTTGTAGTCACACTAAATCCGTTATTAGAGTTGAGGTTTAAAACCTCTTCATTTGTACATGGTACTTCTAACCGTCCGCTTCCTTACACCTATACTGCGGGTGGTAAAGGTATTAATGTGAGCAGACAACTAAAACAGTTAGGCTTAAAGAGTTTTAATCTGTCATTCGCCGGGCCATACCACGGTAAAAAATACCGTGAATGTCTGGAACTTGAGCAACTTGATTGTGCTTTTGTCAGAACGAAGGATGATACTCGAGTTGCTTCAGTTATCGTGGATTCAGAAAAAAGGGAAGTTACTTCGTTTTTCTCCGCTGACTCACTCATCTCCGCTGAAGAAGCACAGGAATTCAAGTCCAAGTTAGATAAAATGATCAGGAATTGCGAGTTCGTAATTTTTGCAGGCAGTTCGCCATCAACATCTACGGATGATATATTCCCATATGGAATTAAATTAGCCCACGAATATGATAAAGTTTCCGTTCTCGATACGTATGGAAAACACTTGGCGGCCTGTCTGGACGCTGCTCCGACAATCGTTCATAATAATATTGAGGAGACAGAAAAATCTTTAGGATGCTCATTAAAATCTGAAGAAGAATGTGCTGCATATTTAGCGGGTTTATATGCAAAAGGAATAAAACAGGCCTTTTTAACGAATGGCTCAGAGCCTTTTTATGCTGCCAATCACGATTTTCTCTTTCATGTTTCTTTCCCGAAGGTTGAGCAATTTGATTCCACCGGCAGCGGTGATGCATTTACCGCAGGGTTGGTTTATGCTCTCTATCATGATCAAATATTTAAGCATATGCTTCAATTGGCCGTAAGCTTAGGAGCGGGTAACGCTCAACATGAAGAAGTATGTACTGTAACTATGGATGAAATTGAGAAAATTAGAGAACAGGTTACAATAGTTCAAACTGGTAAACAGTTGCAACTGGTGGATTTTACGCCGACAATATAAAGGAGGCATTATTACCACCCGTGGTATTACATTTATCTTTTTTTTTATGTGCTTCCCAATCGTTTTCTCGCAAACCATCGGGACTGTTACTGTTGAGAACAATTCGGAAATCCCTACTCAGGAGTTCACAGGGCTAATAACAGCATTTGGAAAGTCAATTCTGCTGCCCGGGAGGCCCGATACATTAAATAAACAGGTACTTAAGCTTCTCCAGTCCAATGGTTATTATCAATCATCGCCACAACTAAACATTGATGAAACTGATAGTGCAAAGATAACCATCAAAATGCGGGTAAATGCCGGCAGAAGAGCTGTATTTGGCAGGCTTGTTAGTGAATCAGGGGATAGTGCACTCACTTCAGCAGCCCGTGAACAATTCGAATTTCTCAGGGGCACATATGCCTCATTGCCGCAACTGCAAGCGGTGTATGACGTAATATTGAAGCAATATGAGAATCAGGGCTACCCGTTTGCATGCTTAACAACCGAGCAGATACATTTCGATGATTCCCTTAATATGGTTAATGTGTATTTCCGCTTTTCCAGCGGTCGCTATGCGACTATTGATGAACTGAGAGTTTCCGGAAACACCGACACAAAAGATTTTGTAATAGCCCGTCAGATTCACTTTTATCCGGGGCGCACCTATAAGCAAAAAGAAATTGATGCTATTCCCCAACAACTCTCTCGTCTTAAGCTTTTTTCCGCTGTAAAAGAAGCTCGCTATTTTATGGCCGGAAGCAATAAGGGCGTACTCTCGATTGAGGTGAAGGAAAAGAACAATAATACTATCGACGGTATCATTGGATATTCACCCTCTGCAAAAGAGGGAGAGTCAGGGTATTTTACAGGGCTCGTGAATTTACAGTTCAGGAATTTGTTTGGAACCGCCCGGCTCGCGGCAATACGGTGGCAAAAAACCGATGCAGCATCTTCTGAATTGGAACTCCATTATGTAGAACCATGGTTATTGGGCTATGATCTAAATGCTGATCTGAAATTTTTCCAAAGGCAACAGGATTCCAGTTATGTGCAGCGTCAGTTTGACTGCGGGGTGGATTATCTACTTTCGGATTTTATCACTGTCGGATTCCAACTTGGCTATCAGCGCGTAATCCCTACTTTACGGGAAGTGCCGGTTTTTACGGTGTATAGTTCTTCATCGTTAGCTTCCGGAGCCAGATTAAAGTTTGATAGCCGGGATGATCCCGGGTTCCCGCACTCTGGTATTTACTCAAATTATAGTTATCAGATAATCCAAAAAAAAGTATTGGGGCCCGCCGAATATGTAAAAGATGGAATGAACACGAGTGTAACTCAGCAGCGTATGTTATTTGATTTGCACCTGTATATACCGTTCCTGCAAAAACAGGTGGTTGCTATTAGCCTAAATGTACGGGATCTTCGGGGCGATATGCTTGAGCAAAGTGATTTTTTCCGGATTGGCGGTACGAATACGGTTCGAGGGTATAGAGAAAATCAATTCATTACTCAGCGTGCTGCCTGGGTTAATTATGAGCACAGATTTTTAATGGGGCCCAGAGCGTACGCCCATATCTTTTATGACGCCGCAATCTACGGGCAGGACGAGAATAGTAGTTTAAAAATACCTCGTGTCAATGGCACACTTCAGGGATATGGTATGGGTTTAACTTTTGAGAGTTCATTGGGAATAATTAATGTCAGTTATGCACTTTCTCCCGGTACCAGTTTCTCGCAGGGGCTCATTCATTTTGGTCTTGCAAATGAATTTTAATTTTCCTTTTTTATGTAGTGTTACATAAATGTAAGGATGTTATGATACGATTTGGAACGTTTTTCCTCGCCACTCTTGTTCTCCTTTCATTCGCGTGCTCTAAACAAAAAGTTATGAATGAAATGGGAAAGAAGATGGATAGTAAAAATTTGGATACTGCTGTTTTTGGCGGGGGATGTTTTTGGTGTCTGGAAGCGATCTTCCAAAGAGTAGAAGGTGTTTATGAGGTTACCTCGGGGTATGCTGGCGGTACCCAAAAGGACCCAACGTATGAAGAGGTTTGTTCCGGGGCAACAAACCATGCAGAAGTCTGCCGTGTAGTTTTTGATTCAACTAAAGTGCGATTTGAAGACTTATTGGAAATCTTCTGGAAAACACATGATCCGACAACACTGAACAGGCAGGGTAATGATGTAGGTACACAGTACCGCTCAATTATTTTATATACGTCCGGCCGACAAAAAGAACTTGCCGAATATTATAAAAACAGGATTAATGAGGAGAAGATTTATAAAGATCCGGTAGTAACGGAAATTATGGCTTTGGAAGAATTTTTCCCGGCCGAAAAATACCATCAGGATTATTATAACAGAAATACCTTTCAGGGGTATTGTCGATTTGTAATTACTCCAAAGGTGGAAAAGTTTGAAAAACTATTTAAGGAACGGGCCAAAAAGAATTAACGTTCTTGTTCTCTAATTCAGGCTTTTTTATATTCTATGTCCTAATTGAATATAAAAAGGCAGAGTATATGAAAAATGGAATAATATGGCAGTTCGCGAAAAATGCGATTGAAGACTTTGGCAGGGCCGCCTTGGTAAAGGTAGTAACTTCTGAAGGTTCCTCACCGGGCAGAGCCGGTTTTTGGATGATTGTAAATAACAAGGGCGAATTCAGGGGTACTGTTGGCGGTGGAATTATGGAGTCGAATATTATACAGGATTCAGTGCGACTCATTAATGAAGGTACAAATTTTAATTATATAAAAGCATTCAAGCATAAGAAAAATGTCGCCGATAGCTCGGGTTTAATTTGCGCCGGTTCCCAGTCATGCGCTATCATGAGCCTGGATTATAATGATCTTCCTATTATAGAGCAAATATTACACGCTGTTGAAGCCAAGCAAATTGGGACCTTGATTTTTAGCAACGAAGGAGTAAATTTTTTCCCTGGCCAGGAAACTAAACAAAATAAATTATATGAACCCGGCGAACAGGGCAACTGGTCGTTTTATGAAAATGAAGGGCGGCCTGCTATTATTTACGTTATTGGTTCAGGGCATGTCGGGTTATGTGTTAGTAAAATATTTAGCGCCATTGATTATTATGTTGTAGCCTTCGATAACAGAAGTGATGCCTTTTCTGTTCGTAATAACACGTATGCCAACGAATTGTATATAACGCCTTATGATAAAGTCGGCGATTATATTACCGAAGGTTCATGGGTGAACATAGTGATTGTGACTTCAGAAAGAGATTCTGATGCACTGGCAATGAATTCTGTTATCAACAAAGAGGTTGGCTATCTGGGTTTGATGGGAAGTAAGGCGAAAGCAGAGAGTATATATCAGGAATTGCGTGAAAAAGGTGTAGATGAAGCAAAAATCTGCAGGGTTGTTTCCCCAATTGGACTAAATATTAACAGCAGCACTCCCGATGAAATTGCCATAAGTATTGCCGCACAGATAATCCAACTTCGAAATCAATAGATTTATTTTATTATTCCTGCCCGGTTGAAGACGATAACTTCGATCGGGCAGCTATAAATACATTTCGAACAGTTAGTACACCGCGCATCGATTATATTAATACTTGCTTCTTTTAATTCTATTGCATCTTCCGGGCACACAGATACACAGCACCCGCAAAAATCACATTTATCCGGAAGTATCTCAATCATTAGTTTCCCGTTTTTCGCCATTCTTAACTGTTCTTTTATTGTATCCACAGATTACTACTCTTCAATTTCTTCGTTATCAATAGTCTTGTATTTCGATTCAATTATCTTTATCGTATCACGCAGCTCTTTATACTCGCCGAGAAGTACTGACTGTTTTTCGGGACTGGTTTCTGTTCCCAACGAGTGTTGCAACTGCTTCAGTTCCTCCTGGATACGCGAAATCTTAAACCGTTTTACGATATCCAAAACCATCTGTTGTAGCCTGAGATTTCTTTCCAGAGAAGGGTACTGCTTTTCCCATTCTTCACTTACGGTATAAGGTTCAATAGCTAAACCGGTAAAATACTCTAAAAGGTTCTGATCCTGAAGTAAATCTACAACAGCACCAGGCGTTACATCCAGTTCCTGATCATGCAAAGAATAAAAAATCTCAATTATTTTTTTATTTTGAGAATCTTCAATTTCCGAAAGTTCAATATTTTTCTTTATGAATCCAACAATTTCAAATTCACCCTCGAGTAGTGCTTTAAGAATAAAGCGCTCAAATTTCATTCTCTGGGCTGAGGGAGCTTTTGATGCCGGAGTTTCAGACTGCACGCGCGATTTGGGCGGCTCAACAGCAGGTTTGTATAAATCCTGATTCTTCCGCTGTATCTTATAAAGTTCATCTTCGAGTAATTGCTGCGAAAGCTTAAAACGTTCTGCAAGCGAAGATAACAACCGTGATTGTTTTAGGGGGTCATCCAGTAACGCAACCGGGCGTAACAGTTCGCGAATAATATCCGCGCTCTTTAATGGATCCCGGAGATCGCCTTTTTTATCGTAATAAATTGTTTGAAATTCAAGGAAGTTCTGTGCCTGGTTTATTAAGTGTAAGAAATCAGCAGGAGTATTTTTCTGAATAAAGGAATCCGGATCCTCGCCGGAGGGGAGTGAGG
This sequence comes from Ignavibacteria bacterium, assembly GCA_021286645.1. Lineage (GTDB taxonomy): Bacteria > Bacteroidota > Ignavibacteria > Ignavibacteriales > Ignavibacteriaceae > JACPGF01. The sequence goes on along the minus strand of JAJTBZ010000055.1, from coordinate 40,878 downwards.
CTACTCGAATATTCATACCCTGTCGTAATAGCACATCCACATTTCGCATAGAGGCTTTCACGCCTGCCTCATCAGCGTCGAACAAGAGGGTGACATCTTTCGTGTACCGGGAGAGCAGCATTGCCTGGCCTTCTGTTAAGGCTGTGCCGGAAACTGCTATTACATTCTTGATTCCATTTTGGTACAGAGAGATCAAATCAAGATAACCTTCAACGACAATCGCGTTGCCGGTTTTGCGGATATCATCCTTCCCGTGGGAGAGACCGTATAGAATTTTTCCTTTCGAATAAATCGAGGACTCGGGTGAATTTACATATTTACCGGCATATTCACTTTTTTCGATTATCCGGCCTGCAAATGCAACTACGCGTCCATTGGTCGAGAAGATCGGGAAAATGATTCTACCCGAAAAGCGATCATATACCCGTCCCTGGTCATTTTTTCCGAGAAGTCCTATTTTAAGGGCGAGAGAAGCTTTACGAGAATTTGCGCCAAAGAAATCAGATAAGAACATTCTGTTAGCAGGGGCATAGCCGATTTGAAAGGCTCGAAGTGTAGCTTGCTTCAGGCCCCGGTTAAGTAAATAATCGAAAGCGGTTTTACCGGCGGTGCTCTCGTATAATTCTGTATTGTACAGCTTTATAACTTCTTCATTCAGCTCGTATAGTTCTTCAAGCTCGGAAATTTCTTTTTGGTCGGTCTGATCTTCATAAGAAATATGAATGCCGAGCAACTGTGCCAGTTCCTGAACCGCCTCAACATACGAAATTTTCTTGTAGTCCATTAAGAACTTATAAACGTTACCTCCCGCGTGGCAGCCAAAGCAATGGAATATTTGTTTATCTTCGCTAACACTAAAGGAGGGAGTTTTCTCCGAATGGAAAGGGCAAACACCCCAGTGGTTTTTTCCTTTAACACGTAAAGGAACATATTGGCTGACTACATCGACAATATTAACACTCGATAGAATCTGTTGAATTGTCGCTTGTGGAATTCTCATGGATCTCGATTTTTTAAAATTACAGTTTGCAAAAATAGTGCCTGCAAAGGTACAGAAAAAAAACAAACTGTACGTAATACTGTATATTTTATAAAGTTGGTACTAAATTTGTAAGGGCGATTATTTCTTTTATTTTACTTGCTATTTCAGTCGAGAATATTTAACTTAAATTATAATTGAGTAGATGTTTCAGGCCCTTTCATAAATGTATAAAACAATCATAAATGTGCATATATGAAAGCACCTGTGGTGCTGGTTCGGTTCGAGATTTTTCACAATAATTTATAGTAAGTAATACGTTACATGGTAATACAAATGGCAACGATATTATGTATTTATATTATTTTGTCAACAAGACATTGGGAACAACTTGAAAACTGTCCCGCCGCTACTCAGATGGAGATCCCCCGCAGAAGTTATAGTGCTTGATGGTTCTTAGCCCGAATTGGAGCTGGCTTAAGGACTGAGTTTAATGTTACATTATATGGTGCCCGGTTTAGTAGTATTTTTTTATAGTACGAATAGACAGGTAACAGAAGTTAGTTAACCGTATTGCCTGTTTATAAATAGTTAACTGGTTAGATTTTTAGCTTAAACACATGATTCCGTTATGAGAAGAGATATTGGAATCACATTAAATACATCATCAATCACCCAAATAGAGGAAGGTATGAAGAAATCCTTTTCTACCCTTTTATTAGCTGCATTCGTGCTTATGTTATCATGGTCGAATTTCGCCCAGGATAAACGTGCCAGTGCATCAATAAACGATCAAAAGATGGACCAAGTTGCTCGTACCGTTGGCTTTGCAAAGTCATTTACGGAAGCATATCTTGGTGTAGATTTTGAGGATGCGACATTCCCGCCAACAGGTTGGACCATTGCTTATACAGGTACAACCAATTACTGGTCACGCGTTGCTACGGCCAGTGGTTATGGCGTTGGAACTGCCTGCGCTAAATTTGCATTCTATTCAGCTTCTACGGGAACAACCCAATCATTGGTTACCCCGGGATTCGCTGCAAGCGTTGCAGGCGACTCAATTAAATTCGATCATGCGTATGCTACCTATACCGGCGGCGAGAATGATCAGTTGAAACTTGAATATTCTACCGATGCCGGTACCACCTGGACTCAGCTCGTGCTGTTAAATGGTGGCGCAAGTGGTGAATTAGTTACCGCTGCCGGTCAGTCAGGCGCGTTCCTTCCAACTGCTACACAGTGGAAGAGCAAATCATTTGCTTTACCCGTTGGAACCAATAAACTACGCTTCACTGCTATTAGCGCATGGGGTAACAACCTGTATATCGACAATATTAAATTAGGCACACCGCCTGCTAATGATGTTGGTGTCTATGCTGTTACTGTTCCTACTTATACTGCTCCTGGTACAATTGCAATTAAAGCAAACGTTAAAAACTTTGGTAGTGCTTCACAACCTTCATTTACCGTTAAAGCCGTTGTAACCCCAGGTTCTTTTACTTCAACCAAAACTGTTACCAATCTGGACCCGAATGCAACCGTTGAAGTTACATTCGATAACTGGACAGCAACAGTTGGTGATTATGATGTAAAAGTTTATACCCAGTTAGCCGGCGATGCAAACCCTGCTAATGATACTACCACAAAACACACAACAATCTCTACAGTATTCTGGACAAGCTTAACCGCTTCTCCTGCTGCTGTATCACGCTCAAGTGCTGCTTACGTTGTAAAAGGCGGTAAGGGCTACATCTATCAGGTTGGTGGTGGCGCTTCTCCTGCTACCATGGCTGTTTCTCAGTACGATGTTACTGCTGATACATGGTCAACCGGTTTAGCTGCAGCTCCTATTCAATTTTCAACCAGCTCATCTATAGCCGTTGGCGATAGCTGTATTTATGTTTTCGGTGGTGACTCATCATCTACCGGTGTTGGCAAGACCGTAAAATATAATTATTATACAAATACCTGGACTCAGTTAGCAGATATGCTTGTTCCTGTAACAGACGTATTAGCATGTAAGTCCGGTACTAACGTATATATCATTGGCGGTGGTGCCGGTACATTTACTTCCGGTGGAATTGTTTACAACAACGTACAATTATATAACACACTCACTAATACCTATACTGCATGTACCCCACTGCCATATTCATTGGCGATGGCTGCAGGTGGTTTAGTAGGCAATAAAATATTTATAAGCGGTGGCTGGAATGGCAATGCTGCAATAGATAGTAGCCTTATTGGTACTATTGGCAGTGATCCTACACAGATTACCTGGGCTTATTCAACAAAGAAATATCCTGCCGGCACAATCTGCCGTACAGCTTCTTACCCGGTAGCTACCGGTACTGCTGATGCAGGTATCGTATTCACAGGCGGTTCAATTGGCGGTGCAACACCTACCAATTTAACCTATTATTATAAATTTGCTACCGATGCTTTCACAACCTTACCTACACTCCCTGTTGCTCGTTCGAACTTCAAGGCTGCCGGTAATGGTACCGATATTTTCTTCGCGGTTGCTGGTTACAATGGTACCGCGGGCGTTGGTAACTTAGATAAGTTAAACCTTTCTACTTCTACCAATCCTACTCTTACTGTTGTTACACCTAACGGCGGTGAAAGCTGGAATATTGGTTCACAGCAGACAATTAAATGGGCCAGCACCCTTGTTACATCTGCAAAGATTGAATATTCAACCAATAACGGAACCAGCTGGACTACAATAGCAGCCAGTGTTCCTGTTGAAGAAAAATCAGCTCGTACCTCCAGTGCTACTTCCAGAACTGCTGAAAAGAGCGTAAAAGGCGTTACATCTTATGTATGGACAGTACCGAATACAGCATCAACAAGCTGCCTCGTTAAAGTTTCGGCTAACAACGTGGTTATCTCTGATGTAAGTGACGCGGTATTTACTATTAAAACTGCTCCGGTCTCAAATATTAAATTTGAAGATAAATTTAATGGTTTGAACACACCTGAAGGTTTAGCATTAAACGGTTGGAAATTTGTCAACTACGATGGTGGTGGAACAACAACAACATTTAATGGTAATGCAGTAGATGTATTCGCTGCATTTGAAGGTCCTGATACCGGTTATGTTGGCCAGAACTTCAATGGCGCCAATGGCCTGTATATCGATCAATGGTTAATTTCTAAACAAATTGCAGTTGCTGCCGGTGATAGCTTAACCTTCTGGTGGAGATCTACCGATGTTGCAACAACAAACTATCCTGATTCTGTTGAAGTACGCTGGTCACCTACCGGTGATACCGCTCTTGCTTCATTTACCCAGATTTGGGGTAAATACCGTGTTCCGAACGGACCATGGGTACAATGGAAGAATACCTTCCCACAGGCTGGTACAATTCGTTTTGCATTACGCTACATCATCTATAACGGTGGTTCAGCAGGTGCTAACTCTGATTACTGGGGACTCGATTGGGTTCAGGTAGTTGGTGCTGGTACACCTCCTCCTCCAACCGGATGGGAAGCTAATTTAGTAGTTAAAGATGCTACTACCGGTACGAATACTCTTACTTTCGGTCAGAAACAAGGCGCAACTAATGGTATCGATGCTGCATTAGGTGAACAATCACTTCCTCCGGCTCCTCCAAGTGGCGTTTTTGATACCCGTTTCAACTTACCGGTTACCCCGGCTGATGCTTCATTGAAAGACTTCCGTGTTGATACATTGAAGCAGATTACCTGGAACTTATCATTCCAGCCTGGTACAGGTGGATATCCATTCACATTTACCTGGACTCCTGCGTCATTACCTGCCGGTTCTTTCACATTGAAAGATGCTGTAACTGGTACTGTATATAATGTGGATATGAAGGCTCAGAGCAGTTTAACTGTTTCGAATACCGGTATTACCACATTACAGATTGTATATCAGAACGCTGCCAGCGGCGCAATCAACCTGGCATCCGGTTGGAACATTATCAGTGCTCCTGTTACCGCTTCCGATATGACAACAGCTACGTTATTCCCGGCAGCAACTTCACCGGTTTATGGCTATAGCAATGGCTATTCTGTAGCTACTTCATTAGCTGTAGATAAAGGTTACTGGGTTCGTTATCCACAGGCTGCTACCGTTAACTTAAGCGGTTCCGCTCCTGCATCGAATACCGTTCCATTAGTAGCCGGCTGGAACCTCATTGGTCCGCATATGACCAGTGTAGCTGTATCAGGTCTTACTACTACGCCTTCAGGCATCTTAACATCACCATTCTATGGTTATAACAATGGTTATGCAACCCCGACCAATCTTGAACCTGGTAAAGGTTACTGGATCCGTACGAGTGCAGCAGGTACATTGAATCTCGCAGCAACAGCTGAGAAATCAATTGCTGTAAGCCAGAACATCCAGAAAGACTGGGGTAAAATTACCATAGCTGATAAGAACGGCGCTTCTGCAGTTCTTTACGCAGCAAAAGGTTCAGTTAATTTAGCTTCGTTTGATCTGCCTCCAGTACCTCCTACAGGCGTATTTGATGCCCGTTTCAGTACCGGACGTTCAGCTGAAGCTTTAGGCGCTGATTTCAAAGAAATCTCATTAAATGGCGCAGCTTACCCTGTAACTATCAGTGTTGATGGAATGACCTTAATTGTACGCGATAAAGCTACAACCGGTCGTTTATTGAACCAGGTAGTTAAAGGTTCTGTAACTATTACCGATCCTTCAATTACATCAATTGAAGTTTCGAATAATACATTACCAAGCAGCTATCAGTTGTTCCAGAACTATCCTAATCCATTTAACCCAACAACAACAATTAAATTTGCATTACCTGAAAAGGCTAATGTAAGTCTTACGGTTTATAATCAGTTAGGCCAGAAAGTTGCTGTATTAATAAATGGACAGTTAGAAGCCGGATACCACGAGCAAATATTCAATGCTTCGCAGATGGCATCAGGAATCTATTTCTATGAAATCAGAACTGATAAATTTACATCAGTTAAGAAATTAGTCTTAATGAAGTAATTTCTTACGGTACTTGCACATAAAGTGCCGGTAATCAATTTCATAAAACCGGGGCATTCATTACTGGATGCCCCGGTTTGTTTTAAAGGAATGCCTCTGTAGAGCCGCGGAGAAGGGGAGTATATAAGGTATTACAACATAAGCAGTTAGCACTTATAGTGAGATTATGCGAAAAATATGCAGCCAGAAAAAAAAAGGTAAACGAAAAAAAAAGCATGAAAAGTATTGGAGTTTTAGCGGAAAAATCCATATATTATGAAGCTTTTTTGAGAAAATAAATCGCAAAAAAGTATTTGGATATAGCTGAGAATTTGATTAAGTTTGTTGTTCATTGTATTTATGAATATGCGGGCGGACGCCGGAGTTGGAGAGCCGGGGCGGACTGTAAATCCGTTGGCAAACGCCTTTGGGGGTTCGAATCCCTCGCCGCCCACACCATTAAAACCTGGCAATACCGCTATAAGGAATTGCCAGGTTTTAAGTATTGTAAGAACCGCACGCGGGAGTAACTCAGTTGGTAGAGTCACAGCCTTCCAAGCTGTTGGTCGCGGGTTCGAGTCCCGTCTCCCGCTCAGAGAGTTTTCTTCATGCTGATGTAGCTCAGTTGGTAGAGCACATCCTTGGTAAGGATGAGGTCACCGGTTCAATCCCGGTCATCAGCTCAACTAAAAAGTATAGAGACCATAATGCGAGAAATTATTACTTTAGAATGTACAGAATGCAAGAGGCGCAATTATACTACGACGAAAAATAAACGGACACATCCGTCGCGCGTAGAATATAAAAAATATTGCCCTTGGTGTAAAAAACATATCATTCATAAAGAAACAAAATAGAGTTGTTTATACGTCAGTAGCTCAATTGGCAGAGCAGCGGTCTCCAAAACCGCAGGCTGGGGGTTCGACTCCCTCCTGACGTGCAACTGAAAGAAACTGATATGAAAGAGAAAATTGTAGCTTTTGTTAACGACTTTACAAAAGAGCTCAAAAAAGTTACCTGGCCTTCGAAAGAAGAGCTGAAGGAATCTACCATGGTTGTTGTAGTCATGTGTATTATTCTCGCTTGCTTCACCTATGTCATAGACATGGGTATTTCTTATATATTTAAAATGATATTTTAAGTACCCATGGAACCCAAATGGTACGTCATAAAGACGTTTTCTGGACATGAAGTAAAGGTAAAAAACCTACTTGATGCTGAAATACGCAATAGTGAAAAATTGCGTGCGAAGATCATTGAGGTTGTGGTACCTACTGAACGGGTTTTTGAAGTCAAAGATGGTAAAAAGCACGCCCGTACAAAGAACTTTTTCCCCGGTTATGTTTTGGTTCAGGCCGAGATAGACACGCAGGTGAAAGAGTTTATTCTGAACACACCATCCGTTATGGGCTTCCTTGGCTCCAAAAATAATCCGGGGCCGTTACATCCTGATGAAGTTAAAAGAATCTTAGGCCGAATCCGCCAAAGCGCTGAAAGCGAACGTATCGATACTATCTTTAGAACAGGTGACTTAGTCAAGATTGTTGACGGTCCCTTTAATACTTTTTCGGGTACTGTAGAAGAAGTAAACGAAGAAAAAATGAAGATAAAAGTATTGGTCTCGATCTTTGGCAGAAAAACACCGGTTGAGATCGATTTTGTTCAGGCTGAATTAGAAAAATAAGTTCCGAAAGGTTTATAGCAAATGGCAAAAAAGATAGTTGGATATGTAAAATTACAGATACCTGCCGGTAAGGCTAATCCTTCACCGCCGGTTGGTCCTGCCCTTGGCCAAAAGGGTGTTAATATTATGGAGTTCTGTAAGCAATTTAATGCCAGAACTGCCGAAAAAGAAGGTCTCATTATTCCGGTCGTCATTACCGTTTTTTCTGATAAATCATTTACTTTTATCACGAAAACGCCTCCGGCTGCTATCTTATTAAAGAAAGCTGCTAAACTTGAACGCGGGTCAGCTGAACCGAACAGAAATAAAGTAGGGAAAGTTACCAAAGCTCAGGTAGAAGAAATTGCCAAGCTGAAAATGCCTGACCTGAACGCTAATACGATTGAAGAAGCAGCAAGTATGGTTGCCGGTACAGCCCGCAGCATGGGAATTCTTGTAGAAGGTTAATGTAAGGAGCCGATTTAGAAATGAAAGTATCGAAAAGAGTTGTGAAGCTTCAAAAAGATGTTGATATTGAAAAAGAATATCAGATTGAAGAAGCAATACAGTTATTGAAAGATAAGTCAAATGTTAAATTTGTTGAATCATTAGATTGTGCTATCCGCCTGGGTGTAGACCCTCGCCATGCCGATCAGATGGTTCGAGGTACTGTTTCTTTACCGCATGGTACTGGTAAAGAAGTAAAAGTACTGGTTGTTGCTAAAGGTCCAAAAGCTCAGGAAGCTCTTGATGCCGGTGCAGATTTCGCCGGTTTTGAAGACTATCTTGAAAAAATTAAAGGCGGCTGGGCTGATGTAGATGTTGTAGTTGCTACACCGGATGTAATGGGCGAATTAGGAAAGTTAGGTAAAATTCTCGGTCCTAAAGGCTTAATGCCGAACCCGAAAAGCGGTACAGTAACTATGGATGTTGCAAAAGCAGTAAAAGAAGTTAAGGCTGGTAAGATCGAATTCCGTGTTGAAAAAGCCGGTATCGTTCACACTTCAGTTGGTAAATTATCGTTCGAAACAAAAGATTTGGCTGAAAATGCCCGCGCGTTTCTGAACATGATTATGAAGCTGAAACCGACCACGGCTAAAGGCCAGTATGTAAAGAGTATCTATCTTTCAAGTACAATGGGCCCTGGTTTACGCATCGTTAAAGATGAAGTATCAATCAGCGCATAATTACGCATTACGCACATATATAAAGATAAATGCTTCTAGGTTACGATTTTAATTTAATTTTAATTTTGAGAGTGCAATGAACAGAACTGAAAAAGCTGAAGTAATTGCCCAGGTTGTAGATTCTATTAACAATAGTTATGCTGTATTCCTGGTTGATTACAGCGGAATTAATGTTGAGGACATCAGCAAACTCCGGAAAGATCTTCGTAAAGAAGGCGTAGAATATAAAGTAATTAAAAATACTTTATTCAAACGTGCACTTGACGAATCTGGTAAATATCCGTTGTTAGCTAATCATCTTAAAGGTATGACAGGCTATGTATTCAGCGGCGAGAATGTATCACTTCCGGCAAAAGTTATCAAAAAATATTTTGATGACAAGCAGAAGTTTGCGCTCAAAGCGTGTTATGTTGAATCACAATACTATACGGGTGATAAACTCGAAGAATTGTCGAATCTCCCCTCGAAGGCAGACATCATTGCCGGTATTATTGGCAGCGTAAACGCTCCTGCATCCGGTATTGTTGGTGCTCTCAATGCAGTTATGAGGGATTTGGTAAGCGTTATTGACGAAATTGCCAAGCAAAAAGCTGCATAATAATTTTGTAAATAATTATAGTTAGGAGTTATAAAATGACTGAAAAAGTTGCTGAATTAGTAGAAAAAATTAAAGGGTTAACCCTTGTTGAAGCTGCAGAATTAAAAAAAGCTTTAGAAGAAGAATTTGGCGTTTCCGCTGCTGCCCCTGTTATGATGGGTGCTATGCCGGTTGCTGCTGCTGCAGCTGCTCCAGCTGAAGAAAAAACTGAATTTGATGTTGTTCTCGCTACTGCAGGCGCTAACAAAATCAACGTTATTAAAGTTGTTCGTGCTCACACAGGCTTAGGCTTGAAAGAAGCTAAAGATTTAGTAGACGGTGCTCCGAAAGCAGTTAAAGAAGCTGTCTCTAAAGACGAAGCTGAAAAAGTAAAGAAAGAGCTTGAAGAAGCTGGTGCAACAGTAGAAATCAAATAATTTATATTCTATATATTAATTATTTGTACATTCACTTTTCGCAGTTAAAGTGATAAGGCGGATAACTCCGTCTTATCACTTTTTGTATTGTTTTGAGACATAAATAGAAGCCTTAGGTATACACAAACGGAGGTGTAGTTTGGATAAAAATAGAATTTCGTTCGGACGAATAAAATCGGTTTTGGATATGCCGGATTTATTAGCCGTGCAAAAAGATTCATTTGAAGAGTTTTTACAATTTAGTATAATCCCGGCCGAAAGAGAAAACAAGGGTTTAGAAAACGTTTTCCTCACAAATTTTCCTATCTTTGATAATAAAGAGAATTATCGGCTTGACTATGTAGAATATTTCATAGACAAACCCCGCAATTCAATTCAGGAATGCCTCGAAAAAGGCCTTACGTTTTCTGCTCCTTTAAAGGCAAAATTACGCCTTTCTGCAAAAGACCCCGACACCGAAGAGTTTGTGAATTCCGTTGAACAGGAAGTGTATTTAGGAAACCTTCCGTTCATGACTGAAAAGGCTACCTTTATTATTAATGGCGCGGAACGTGTTATTGTAACCCAATTACATCGTTCTCCCGGTGTAGCGTTCTCACAGAATCTGCACCCAAACGGAACTCCGCTCTATGCAGCCCGAATTATTCCGTTAAAGGGTAGCTGGGTAGAGTTTTCAACTGATATCAACTACACATTATTCTGTTATGTTGATAGAAAGAAAAAATTCCCGGCAACTACTCTCCTCCGCGCTTTAGGCTATGAAACTGATGAATCAATCCTCGATCTTTTCAAATTAACCGAAGAAATTAACGTACAAGATGTTGATATGACTGAATATATCGGTCGTACAATCGGTAATGATGTTTTTGACATGACTACCGGTGAAATCTTTATGACTCGCGGTAAAGTTTTGATTGAAGAAGACCTGGATCGAATCAGCGAAGCCGAGGTAGATAGCATTAAATTTATCCGGAAAGATCTGAATGTTGAGCAAAATCTTATACTCAACACTCTGCAGAAAGATACAACCCATACACGGGAAGAAGCACTTTTCTATATTTATCGTCAGTTACGTACCGGTGAAGCTCCGGATATTGAAACTGCACAGTCATTACTCGAAAAAATGTTCTTTAATGACAAACGTTATGATTTAGGCGAAGTTGGTCGTCATAGGATGAACAATAAGCTGAAATTAACCGTTGCTGAAAATGTGACAATTCTCACAAATGAAGATATTATTGAAATTATTGCGCATTTAATGCGCCTAAAAGATGGTCTGGAATCATATGATGATATCGATCATCTTGGTAACAGAAGAGTTAAAACTGTCGGTGAACAGTTACAGTTACAGTTCAACGTTGGTATTGCCCGTATGGCAAGAACAATAAAAGAGCGTATGAACATTCGTGATACGGAAAACTTCACTCCCCAGGAATTGGTTAATGCACGTACAATTACGAGTGTAATAAATCAGTTCTTCGGAACTAACCAGTTATCACAGTTTATGGATCAGACCAACCCGCTTTCTGAGCTCACTCACAAACGCAGAATGTCTGCATTAGGACCAGGCGGTCTTACACGTGAAAGAGCCGGTTTCGAGGTTCGTGACGTTCATTACACCCATTATGGACGCTTATGCCCGATTGAGACACCGGAAGGCCCGAACATTGGTCTTATTTCCTCATTAACAATTTATGCTCGTGTAAACCGGTACGGTTTCCTCGAATCGCCTTATCGTAAGGTTGTTAATAGTAAAGTTACCGATGAAGTTGAACATTTAACAGCAGAACAAGAAGACTTATTCACAATCGGCCAGGCAAATGAACCGCTGCATGATAGTGGCGCATTTGTTAATGAACGCGTAAAATCACGTCTTCGTGGTGAGTTCCCGGTTGTGCTTCCACATTTTGTTCAGTATATGGACGTTGCTCCGGCACAAATTGTAAGTGCTGCAGCAGCATTAATTCCATTCCTTGAGCATGATGATGCTAACCGCGCGCTCATGGGCTCGAACATGCAACGCCAGGCAGTACCTCTTATTAAACCGGAAGCTCCGCTCGTTGGTACCGGTCTCGAAGGTCGCCTTGCACGTGATTCCAGAGCTGTTGTTGTTGCCGAGGGCGATGGCGTAGTTGATTTTGTTGATGCTGAAAAAGTAATTATTAACTATGATATAAAAGCAGATTCGCCGGAAGTTCTTACCAGCTTCCATGAAGTTAAAAAAGTAACCTATCGCTTAATTAAATTTAGCGGTACCAACCAGGAAACATGTATTAATCAAAAACCGATTGTATTTGTTGGTCAAAGAGTTACGAAAGGTGATGTTATAGCCGATGGTTTTGCTACCCAGGGTGGCGAACTTGCCTTGGGTCGGAACGTTTTTGTAGCGTTTATGCCCTGGAGAGGTTATAACTTCGAAGATGCTATTATTTTAAGTGAACGTTTAGTTGCAGAAGATGTATTTACATCTATCCATATTGAAGAATTCGAATTGCAGGTTCGCGAAACCAAACGGGGTGAAGAAGAATTAACCCGTGAAATTCCGAACGTGAGCGATGAAGCAGTTAAAAACCTTGATGAGCATGGTATTGTTCGTGTAGGTGCAGAAGTAAAAGAAGGTGATATCCTTATTGGTAAAATTACTCCAAAAGGTGAAACCGATCCTACTCCTGAAGAAAAACTGCTCCGTGCTATCTTTGGCGATAAAGCAGGCGATGTGAAGGATGCTTCACTGCGTGCAACCCCTGGTTTACGCGGTACTGTTATTAAAACCCGTCTCTTTAGCCGTAAGAAAAAAGATACTGATGCTAAGAAACAGGAAAAACGTCAGCTCGATGCAGTCGAAGCCGATTATAGACGGAAAAAAGAAGAATTGTACCAGAGTTTGGTAGAAAAACTTACAACCATCTGTTTGAACCAGGTTACAACCGGTGTTCGCGATCAGGATGGTTCGGTTGTTTTACGTAACGGTACAGTAATAAAAGATCGTACATTTGCTGACATGGAAGATGTTGGTAAATTAGATTATACATTGGATTGGTTTGAATCCAAGAAAACAAATAGTCTTATAAAAACCGTATTCCGGAATTATTTCAACTTCGATACCGATGTTGAAGAGGACTATAAACGTGAAAAACTGAAAATACAGAGCGGCGATGAGCTGCCTCCGGGTATTGTTCAGTTAGCCAAAGTATATGTTGCCAAAAAGCGTAAAATCTCGGTTGGTGATAAGATGGCGGGTCGTCACGGTAACAAAGGTGTTGTTTCAAAGGTTGTACCTATTGAAGATATGCCTCACTTAGCCGATGGTACCCCTGTTGATATTATTCTTAACCCGCTTGGCGTACCTTCCCGAATGAACCTTGGACAGTTATATGAAACTGCACTTGGCTGGGTAGGACGCAAAATAGGTGTTAAGTTTGCCACACCGGTATTTGACGGTGCAAAGGCAAGTGATGTTGATGATTGGTTAAATAAAGCCGGTATTGATGTTGGTTGTAAGACCCAATTGGTAAACGGTAGAACCGGTGAAAAATTCCATCAAAAAGTTACTTGCGGGTACATTTACATGATGAAACTCAGCCACTTAGTGGATGATAAGATTCATGCCCGTTCTACTGGTCCATACTCCTTAATTACTCAGCAGCCACTAGGCGGAAAAGCCCAGTTCGGTGGACAGAGATTTGGAGAAATGGAAGTTTGGGCGCTTGAAGCTTATGGCGCTTCCCATATTCTTCAGGAAATTCTTACCATTAAGAGTGATGACGTTCCAGGACGCTCGAAAGTCTATGAAGCAATTGTCAAGGGACAGAATATTCAGGAACCAAACGTTCCGGAAGCGTTTAACGTTTTAATTAAAGAGCTCCAGGGTCTTGGGCTCGATTTCAAAATCGAATAAACGTTAAACAACTTTTTTTAAGTAAGCAGGAGTTTTTAATATGATAATGAGAACCCAAGAGAACATAATTAAAGATATTCATCAAATATCTATTACTCTTGCCAGCCCGGATGATATCTTAAATCGTTCGCATGGCGAAGTAACCAAACCGGAAACTATTAATTATCGTTCGTTCAGACCGGAAAAAGATGGTTTGTTCTGCGAAAAAATATTCGGTCCTACCCGCGATTGGGAATGCTATTGCGGTAAATATAAAAGAATTCGTTACAAAGGTATCATTTGCGATCGTTGCGGTGTTGAAGTAACGCAAAAAAGTGTTCGCCGTGAAAGAATGGGCCATATTGCCCTTGCTGTTCCGGTTGTACACATTTGGTTCTTCAAATCCTTACCATCAAAAATTGGTAACCTTTTAGGTTTTAGCTCAAAAGAACTTGAAAGAATTATTTATTATGAATCATACGTTGTGTTAAATCCGGGTCCTACCGGCTTGAAACGCAAAGATTTGATTACAGAAGAACAGTATTTCGAAATTATTAGCTCGTTACCGGCAGGTAATGAGAAATTGCCCGATTCTGATCCGAACAAGTTTTATGCGAAGATCGGTGGTGAAGCAATTAAAGAACTGTTGAAACAGTCAAAAATTGAAGAATTATTCATTGAATTACATGAACAATTCCGAATTGAGACTTCACAGCAGAAAAAAGATGAAATACTGAAAAGATTAAAAGTTATTGAATCATTCCGTGAAAAAGAAAACAAACCATTAAATAAACCTGAGTGGATGGTTTTAGGCTATATTCCGGTTATTCCGCCAGAATTACGCCCGTTGGTTCCTCTTGAAGGTGGACGGTTTGCAACTTCCGACTTGAATGATTTATACCGCAGAGTGATTATTCGCAATAACCGTCTGCGTAGAATGATCGATATTAAAGCACCTGAAGTAATTCTTCGAAATGAAAAACGTATGCTTCAGGAAGCAGTAGATGCTCTTTTCGATAACAGCCGTAGAGGCAGCGCGGTTCGAAGCGATAGTAACCGCCCGTTAAAATCTTTGAGCGATATGCTGAAAGGTAAACAGGGTCGTTTCCGTCAGAACCTTCTTGGTAAACGTGTTGATTATTCCGGCCGTTCGGTTATCGTTGTTGGTCCGGAATTACGCCTTCACCAGTGCGGTTTGCCAAAGGATATGGCAGTAGAATTATTCAAACCGTTCATTATTCGTAAATTAATTGAACGCGGTAATAATAAAACAGTTAAGAGCGCAAAAAAAGTTGTTGAACGCAAGGACCCAATCATTTGGGAAATCCTTGAAAAGATTATTGACGGGCACCCAGTAATGCTTAACCGTGCCCCTACATTGCACAGGTTAGGTATACAGGCATTCCAGCCGATCCTTATTGATGAGAAAGCTATCCGTTTGCACCCGATGGTTTGTACCGCATTCAACGCGGATTTCGACGGTGATCAGATGGCGGTTCATATACCTCTTTCTCATGAAGCTCAGCTTGAAGCTCATTTACTTATGCTTAGCAGTCATAACATCCTTTCTCCACAGAACGGAAGCCCGATTGTAGTACCTACTCAGGATATCGTTCTTGGTGTATATTATCTTACCAAAAAACGCGATGGCGATATTGGTGAAGGTATGGTTTTTGGCTCATCGGAAGAAGTAATTGTTGCCTATAATCACAGAGTTATTAATCTGCATACGAAGATTAAAGTGCGTATGGATGGTGAGTTTACTGAAACTACTACCGGCCGCGTAATCTTCAACCAGATAGTTCCGAAAGAAATGGGCTATATTAACCAGGTATTGGTTAAAAAAGCATTTAGCGGACTTATTGGTCAAATGTTTATCAAATTAGGCAATAAAGTTACTGCCAAATTCCTTGATGATCTTAAAGACCTCGGTTTCCGTTACGCTACAGCTGGTGGTTTATCAATCAGCTTCAGCGATTTGCTTATTCCTGAAGAGAAAAGCAAACTGATTCTCTCGGCTAATGAAAAAGTAGGTCATGTATTAGAGCAGCACGAAATGGGTGTTATTACCGATAACGAGCGCTACAATATTATTATAGATACCTGGACCCACACAACCAACGATGTATCAAACGCTCTTATGAAAAAATTGCGTGATGCAGATGGCGGATTTAACTCCATTCACATGATGGTTGACTCAGGTGCTAGAGGTTCTCAGGAGCAGGTTCGTCAGTTGGCAGGTATGCGTGGTCTGATGATGAAACCACAGAAGACCCTTTCCGGTCAGGCTGGTGAAATTATCGAGAACCCGATTATCGCTAATTTCAAAGAAGGCCTTTCAGTGTTAGAGTACTTTATCTCTACACACGGTGCGCGTAAAGGTTTGGCAGATACCGCATTAAAAACAGCAGATGCCGGATACCTTACCCGCAGGCTTGTAGACGTTGCTCAAGACGTTATTATTAGTGAATTGGATTGTGGAACCATTCTTGGTGTAGATATTTCCGCAATTAAAGATGTTGAAGAAGAACGCGAACCATTGGCAGAGCGCATTACTGGTCGTGTTACATTAGAAGATATTTATGATCCTCGCACTGATGAGTTGATAGTAGCTCTTGGTGAAATGATCGATGAAGAAATTGCTAAAAAGATTGAAGAATCGAATATAGAAGCTGTTAAAATCCGTACCGTTCTAACCTGTGAATCGAAACACGGTGTTTGTGCGAAATGCTACGGCAGAAACCTTACCAACGGAAAGATGGTAGAGGTTGGTGAAGCTGTAGGTGTTATCGCGGCACAGTCAATCGGTGAACCTGGTACACAGTTAACACTTCGTACATTCCACGGTGGTGGTGCTGCTTCCCGTATTGCTACGCAATCGCAGGTTGAAACTAACGTAGAAGGTACCGTTCGTTATTCAAGAGTTGCCTTCGTTGAACGTAAAACCGGTTCATTTGTAGAAAAAATTGTTACCGGCCGTCGCGGTGTTATTGAAATTGTTGATGTTGACGATACCTTAATTAAAAAATACAATTTGCCGTATGGTGCAATTGTCTTGGTTAATGAAGGTCAAAAAGTTCGCAAAAAACAAGTTCTCTATAGCCATGACCCGTACAATGATGTAATTTTATCTGATATTCCGGGTAGAATCCGTTTTGTAGATCTTATTGAAAACCTAACCATGCAGCAGTTGACCGATGAACAAACCGGTCACGTGCAAAAAGTGGTTATTGAGCCAAAGGATAAAACATTAACCCCCAGTATGTTGGTTGAAAATGCTGATGGTACAGTAAAAACATTCTCATTGCCAGCCAAAGCATACCTTTCTGTAGAAGAAGGGGAGATAATACCTCCGGGAACAATATTGGCTAAGATTAACAAACAGACTTCAAAAAGCCGTGATATTACCGGTGGTCTTCCACGAGTAACGGAATTATTTGAAGCTCGCAGCCCGCAGGATCCGGCAATTGTTTCGGATATCGATGGTATTATTGAATTTGGTACCCGCAAGAAAGGTTCGCGTGTAATCCACATCAAGTCTCTTGACGGATCCGATGAAAAGCAATATTCAGTTCCATTAACAAAACATATTCTTGTTCAGGATAGTGACGAAATACCGGTAGGTGAAAAAATTACCGATGGCCCAATTAATCCGCATGATATTTTGCGTATTAAAGGTCCGAAAGCCGTACAGGAATATTTGGTTAATGAAATTCAGGACGTATACCGCCTACAGGGTGTAAAGATTAACGACAAGCATATTGAAGTTATCGTACGTCAAATGTTGCAGAAGGTTCGAGTAATTAAAGCAGGAGATACCCGCTTCCTCGAAGAGGATGCAGTAGACCGTTTCGAATTCTTTGAAGAAAACGACAGAGTGAAAAACTCTATTGTTATTACCAGTAAAGGTGATTCAAAGTTCCGTGACGGGCAATTAGTTGCAAAAAATAAAATTCGGGAATTAAACAGCGATCTGAAGCGTAAAAACAAGAAGCCGGCAGAATTCCGTGATGCGGAAGCGGCTACTTTCGAAAATATGCTACTTGGTATTACCAGCGCTGCACTTTCAACCGAAAGCTTTATTTCAGCAGCTTCATTCCAGGAAACGACGAAAGTTCTTACCAATGCAGCAATTGCAGCAAAAGTTGATGAACTTCGCGGCCTGAAAGAAAACGTAGTGATGGGACGCTTGATCCCGGCCGGTACAGGACTGAGAAAATACAGTGCTGCCGTAGTTAACGACCCCGAGGAAACCTTGGTGGAAGAAATAAATAGTGACGAATTCACCAATGAACCTGTTGATGAATAAAAATAATTTGACAATAGTCACATATTTACTTATATTATAAGGCTAAATTTTTTTGATTTTTGATATTTACGGAGCAACCTTTGCCAACAATAAATCAATTAGTTCGAAAAGGACGAGTTCAGATTACAAAAAAGAACAAGGCACCAGCCCTTTCTGCTTGTCCGCAGAAACGTGGTGTTTGTACGAGAGTATATACAACTACTCCTAAGAAACCAAATTCAGCATTACGTAAAGTTGCTCGTGTTCGCTTAACGAACAACATTGAAGTTACCGCGTACATTCCTGGAGAAGGTCATAATCTTCAGGAGCACTCGATTGTGCTGATTCGTGGTGGTAGAGTAAAAGACCTTCCTGGTGTTCGCTATCACATTATTCGTGGTTCACACGATTCAGGTGGAGTGGAAGACAGAAGGCAGGCACGCTCCAAGTATGGTGCAAAAAAACCAAAAGCAGGTAAGTAAGGATTATGAGAAAGAAAAGAGCAGAAAAGCGATATATAAAACCAGATCCAAAGTTTAACGATTTGGTAGTTGAAAAATTTGTCAATGCTATCATGTATGATGGTAAAAAGACTACTGCCCGCCAGATTGTGTATGGTGCTTTTGAAATTATCGAGAGCAAAGTTAGCAAACCTGGTTACGATGTTTTCAAAAAAGCAATCTCGAACCTGCAACCAGTTATTGAAGTTAGAAGTCGTAGAGTTGGTGGTGCTACCTATCAGGTGCCTATGGAAGTTCGTCCGGAACGCCGGTTAGCTTTAGCTTTCCGCTGGTTATGCGATTATAGCAGAAAACGTGGAGAAAAAGGCATGTCAGCTAAATTAGCTGCTGAGTTAATCTCTGCTTCGAATAACGAAGGTAACGCGATTAAAAAACGTGAAGATACACATAAAATGGCCGAAGCTAATAAAGCTTTCGCGCATTTTAAGTGGTAAGATTATAAGATTTAATAATTAGATTTGATTAGTTAGGATTTGTAAGGATAAATGTCAGTAAATACCCCGATAGAAAAAGTTAGAAATATTGGCATCATGGCACACATTGATGCCGGTAAGACTACGACTACCGAGCGTATCTTGTTTTATACCGGTAAATTGCACCGTATAGGAGAAGTACATGACGGTGCGGCTACCATGGACTGGATGGAGCAGGAAAAAGAACGAGGAATTACAATTACCAGTGCTGCTACAACAGCATTTTGGCGTGATCATCAAATTAATATCATCGACACCCCCGGGCACGTTGACTTCACCGTTGAAGTTGAACGCTCGTTGCGCGTGTTAGATGGTGCCATCGCTTTGTTCTGCGCTGTTGGCGGTGTAGAACCTCAGTCTGAAACCGTATGGCGCCAGGCTGATAAGTATGGTGTTCCCAGAATAGCTTTTATTAATAAAATTGATCGTATTGGTGCCGATTTTTACCATGCCGTGGATATGATCCGCGAACGTTTGGGTGCCAATGCTATTCCTATTACTTTGCCAATAGGTGAAGGCGATATGTTCTCAGGTATTATTGACCTGATCTCATATAAAGCTTTCATGTACCATGAAGATTCTTTAGGTACTACTTTTGATGTAATGGATATCCCTGCAGATTTACAGGAAATTGCTGCGAAATATCGTACTCAGATGCTCGAAGCTGTTTCTGATGTAGATGATACATTATTAGAAAAGTATTTAGATGGTAAAGAAATTACCGAAGCTGAAATTAATACTGTTTTACGTGCTGCAACTGTTAGCTTAACCATTATTCCGGTTCTTTGCGGTGCTTCATTCAAAAATAAGGGTGTTCAACGCTTACTCGATGCAGTCGTTGATTTCTTACCTTCACCGGTAGATACACCTACCATTGAAGCTCATCATGTGGGCATAAATGATATGGTTACCCGTAAAGTTGATGAAAACGAACAGTTTACAGCTCTTGCTTTTAAGTTAATGAGTGATCCGTTTATTGGAAAACTCACGTATTTCAGAGTGTATTCAGGTCGGTTAAACGCTGGTTCGTATATCTATAACCCGATCAGCGGTAAAAAAGAAAGAATTTCGCGCTTAGTTCAGATGCATGCAAACCACCGTGAAGATATCGACTTTGTTCGTGCCGGTGATATTGCCGCAGCTGTAGGTCTTAAATTTACCCGTACCGGTGATACTTTATGTACTGAAGATGACCCGGTTATTATGGAAAAAATGACATTCCCTGAACCAGTTATTCAGATTGCCATTGAACCGAAGACCAAAGCCGATCAGGATAAATTATCTGACGCTTTAGTAAAATTGTCTGATGAAGATCCGACATTTAGAGTAAGTGTTGATGATGAAACAGGCCAGACTCTTGTAGCCGGAATGGGCGAGTTGCACCTTGAAATTATCATCGACCGTATGAAAAGAGAATTTAAGGTTGAAGCAAACGTGGGTAAACCCCAGGTTGCTTACAGAGAAACAATTACTCAGTCTGTTAATATCGAAGGTAAATTCGTTAAACAATCGGGTGGTCGTGGTAAGTTTGGTCATGTATGGCTTGAACTTGCACCGAACGAACCTGGTAAAGGTTATGAATTCACCAATGGTATTATTGGCGGTGTTGTGCCTAAAGAGTATATCCCGGCCGTTTCTGCCGGAGTTCAAGAGGCAATGCGTAATGGAGTTATCGCCGGCTTCCCTGTTGTGGATGTGAAGGTAAAGCTATACGATGGTTCTTATCATGATGTAGATTCGGATGAAATATCATTTAAAGTTGCCGGCTCCATTGCCTTTAAAGACGGTGCAAGAAAAGCTAAACCGGTATTACTCGAACCTGTTATGTCTGTAGAAGTTATAACACCTGAAGAATATTTGGGTGATGTAATGGGAGACTTAAACAGCCGTAGAGGACGTATTGAAGGTTTCTCAGCCCGTAAAGATGCACAGGTAATTAAATCGATTGTTCCTTTAGCAGAAATGTTTGGTTATGCTACTGTACTTCGCTCAATGACTCAAGGAAGGGCGATTTACTCAATGCAGTTCGCACACTATGCTGAGGTACCTAAGTCAATTGCCGAAGAGATTGCAGAAAAATCTTCCGGTAAAAAGTCAACCTAAGTTAAATTGACGCAAAATTACAGTATCATTAAGGAGAATAAATAATGGCAAAAGAAAAATTTGATCGTAGTAAAGAGCACGTTAACGTCGGTACGATCGGCCACGTTGACCATGGAAAGACGACATTGACTGCAGCTATCACCATGGCTTTAGCCCGCAAAGGTACAGCAGCAATTCGTACATTCGATTCTATCGATAACGCACCCGAAGAAAAAGCTCGTGGTATAACAATTGCAACCGCTCACGTAGAGTATGCAACTGAAAAACGTCACTATGCACACGTTGACTGTCCTGGTCACGCTGACTATGTTAAAAACATGATCACCGGTGCTGCACAGATGGACGGCGCTATCTTAGTTGTTGCTGCTACTGACGGTCCTATGCCTCAGACTCGCGAACATATCCTCTTGGCTCGCCAGGTAGGTGTACCGAGAATCGTTGTATTCTTGAATAAAGTTGATGCTATGGACGATCCTGAATTGATCGACTTAGTTGAAATGGAACTTCGCGAATTATTAAGCAAATATGAATTCCCTGGTGACGATATTCCGATCATCCGCGGTTCAGCTCTCCGTGCTTTGGAAGCTGGTGCAAGCGATGCTCCTACTACCGACGAACGTTTTAGCTGTATCTGGGAGCTCATGGATAATGTAGATTCATACATTCCTACCCCGGAACGTGATAAAGATAAACCTTTCCTTATGCCTGTTGAAGACGTGTTCTCGATCACTGGTCGTGGTACCGTTGCTACCGGTAGAGTAGAAAGAGGATCTGTAAAAGTTGGCGAAGAAGCTGAATTAATCGGTTTAGGCGCACACAAGAAAACCGTTATTACCGGTGTTGAAATGTTCCGTAAAGAATTAGACTTCGCAATGGCTGGCGATAATGCCGGTTTGTTAATGCGTGGTGTTGACAAGAAAGAAATCGAACGCGGTATGGTTCTTGCTAAACCGGGTTCAATTACCCCTCATATGAAATTTGAAGGTAAAGTTTACATCTTGTCAAAGAGCGAAGGCGGCCGTCATACTCCGTTTGCTAACGGATACCGTCCTCAGTTCTATTTCAGAACAACCGACGTTACCGGTGTTGCTACCTTACCTGAAGGTTATGATGTAGTTATGCCTGGTGATAGCGTTACATTATCAATCGAATTAATCTCACCGATCGCTATGGAAGAAGGTCTCAAATTCGCTATTCGCGAAGGCGGCCGTACCGTTGGTGCAGGATTCGTAACCAAAATTATTGAATAAAATTAAGTGATATAAGCAGGGAATCTTCGGGTTCCCTGCTACAAAAAATAAAACTAAGGAGTTAATTGTGCCAGGACAAAAAATAAGAATAAAGTTAAAGTCTTATGATCATATTCTTATTGATAAATCTACCGAGAAAATTATCAAGACTGTAAGAAGTACCGGAGCAGTAGTTTCGGGTCCTATACCATTGCCAACAAAGAGAACTATTTTCACTGTATTACGGTCCCCGCACGTTGATAAAAAATCTCGCGAACAATTTCAGTTGTCGTCTCATAAGAGGATCATTGATATTCATAATTCAAATTCAAAGACAATTGATTCCTTAAGTAAATTAGATATACCTGCGGGTGTAGACATTGAGATAAAGCTATAAGTTGAATGGAGATAAAATGCCCGGACTGATAGGAAAAAAATTGGGAATGTCGAGAATTTATACAGAAGATGGAAATATCGTTCCCGTTACCGTTATCGAAGTTGGACCATGCAAAGTTTTACAGGTCCGTACTATTGAAAAGCATGGGTATAATGCTGTTCAATTAGGGTTTGGTGTAAAAGCTAAAAGAGTAAGAAAACCCGATGCAGGTCTTTATAAGAAATTAAATCTCGAACCTGCAGTGGTAGTAAGAGAGTTTCGTTTAGATGAAGTAGGTGAACTGAAATCTGGTGATGAATTAAAAGCAGATTTCTTTACTGAAGGAGAAAAGATTAAAGTTCGCGGTATGAGCAAGGGTAAAGGATTCCAAGGCGTTATGCGCCGCCACGGTTTCGGTGGTGTTGGTGGAACTACCCACGGTCAAAGTGACCGTCTTCGCGCTCCCGGTTCAATCGGTGCTTCTTCATATCCATCCCGCGTATTTCGTGGCCAGCGCATGGCGGGACGCACAGGAAACGATAAGGTAACCATAGCTAATTTAAAAGTTATGAAAGTTATCCTCGATAAAAATGTTGTGCTTGTTAAGGGAGCAATACCAGGCGCAGTTAACTCATATGTTGAATTGATTAAGAAGTAATTCTCTACGACTATGGAATTTAATGTTTATAAAATTGATGGTACTGTTTCTACTGAAAAAGTACAACTATTAGAAAATGTTTTTAACGCTGATCCTAATGACCATGCTATTTATTTAGCAGTTAAAAGGTATTTAGCCAACCAGAGACAGGGTACTAGCAAAGCTAAAGAACGCGCTGAAGTAAACGGCGGCGGTAAAAAGCCCTGGAAACAAAAAGGCAGAGGCGGCGCACGAGCTGGTACATCCAGATCACCCGTATGGGTTGGTGGCGGTACAATTTTTGGCCCAAAACCACGCGATCACCGTCAGAAATTACCGAAAAAGGTTGGTTTCCTTGCTAAAGTCTCAGCTTTATCATATAAAGTTGCTGATCAGCAGTTTGTTGTTGTTGAAGACTTTTCTTTCGACAAACCGGAAACAAAGAAGTTTGCTGCATTATTAGATGCACTGAAACTTACCGGTAAAAAAGTTTTATTATTAACCGGTAAACACGATGAAATTGTTTATAAATCCGGTAGAAATATAGACCGTTGTTTTGTACAGGAAGTTAAAACTGCTTCTACCTACGATCTGTTAAATAACCAGATCCTGGTAGTTCAAAAAAGCGCAGTTGAATACTTAAATTCCGCGTACGGCGACAAAGTTAAAGAGGTAGCTAATGCATAACATTTTAGTAAAACCTGTTATTACCGAAAGAGTTTTGCACCTTACCGAGGAGCAAAATAAGTACGGTTTTATAGTTGATAAAGCAGCTAATAAAATCGATATTAAACGTGCCGTGGAAAAGAAATTTAATGTGACCGTAGTTCACGTTACCACAGCAAATTATATGGGCAAGAAGAAAATGATCTTCAGAAAATCCGGCAGATTTGAAGGAAAGCGCCCAGATTATAAAAAAGCGTACGTCGTTCTGAAAAAGGGCGATAAGATAGATTTATTTGAAACTGTATAGTAAGCGGATCCGGAGTTTGATACATGGCAATTAAAACATTAAAACCAACTACCCCGGGCAGAAGATACATGACACTTCCTGCTTTTGAGGAAATCACAAAATCTACACCGGAGAAATCTCTCGTAAAGAAAATTACCAAGAGCGGTGGTAGAAATAACTTAGGAAGAGTTACTTCTCGTCATCGTGGTGGTGGACACAAGAGACAATACAGAGTTATTGATTTCAAGAGAAATAAATTAGGCGTTCCTGCGGTTGTTCAATCGATTGAATATGATCCAAATAGAACAGCAAGAATTGCATTATTATTTTATAAAGACGGCGAAAAACGTTATATTTTGGCTCCGGATGGTTTAAAAGTTGGAGCAACTGTTGTCTCCGGCCCTGGGTCAGATATCCGCGTAGGTAACTCACTGCCGTTAAGCGAAATACCTCTCGGTAGCTTCATTCATAACGTAGAATTGAAACCTGGTAAAGGCGGCCAGTTAGGTCGTAGTGCCGGATGCTCGTTACAGATTGTAGCTCGCGATGGTAAATTTGCTCAGTGTCGTATGCCTTCGGGTGAAGTTCGTATGATCAGAGTTGAATGCTATGCAACGTATGGAGTTATTGGTAACTCAGATCACGAAAACATTAGCATTGGTAAAGCCGGTAGAAACCGTTGGTTAGGAAAGCGTTCGCATAGCCGAGGCGTTGCGATGAACCCTGTAGATCACCCAATGGGCGGCGGTGAAGGTAAAACTTCAGGTGGTGGACATCCTGTATCACCATGGGGTCAGAAAGCCAAAGGCCTTAAGACTCGTAAGCCCAAAAAAGAATCTACCAAATATATCGTTAAACGTCGTACTAATAAGTAACAGAGTGAATTATGCCAAGGTCAATTAAAAAAGGTCCATTTATCGAGTTCAAACTTCTGGATAAAGTTCAGGAATTAAACAAGAAAAACGAAAAGAAAATCATCAAAACCTGGTCTCGTTCATCAATGATCATTCCAGAGTTTGTTGGCCATACAATTGGTGTTCACAATGGCCAGAAAATGATTCCTGTTTATGTAACAGAAAATATGGTTGGTCATAAATTAGGTGAATTTGCTCCGACCCGTATATTCCGTGGGCACCCGGGAACAAAAGCTGAAAAAGCATCAAAAGCAAAGTAATTGAAAGAATGTAATTAAGTTGTATGGAAGCAAAAGCAGTAAATAGATATATACCTTCATCGCCTCGAAAGATGAGATTAGTTGTCGATTTAATTCGCGGTCTGTCTGTAGATAACGCGACCAATATTCTCAGTTTCCAGAGTAAGCATGCTGCACGAGATGCTGTAAAGACTCTTCGTTCGGCTGCAGCTAATTTGATAAACAATAATGAGAATCGCTTGGAAGAATCTGATTTATATGTGAAAGAAGCATTTGTAGATCAGGGCCCAACCATGAAACGCATCTCACCGGCTCCGATGGGTCGTGCTTATCGGATACGGAAACGTTCATGTCATCTCACCATTATCGTAGCAACGAAAAACTAAGGAGGTATTTTGGGACAAAAAACTAATCCAATCGGTTTTAGAGTAGGAATTAATCGCGGATGGGAATCTAACTGGTTCGAAAAACGCTCTTACTCAGTGAAATTAAAAGAAGACGAGAAAATTCGTACCTATGTTAAACAGCGTTTGAAAAAAGCCGGTATTTCTCGTATTGTAATAGACCGGACTTCAAAGAACGTACAACTGACAATCCATACCTCCAGACCAGGTGTTGTTATCGGTAGAAGCGGTAAAGAAATTACCTCGCTGGAACAGGAATTAAAGCAGGTTAGCGGTAAAGATGTTAAAATTCAAATTAATGAAATTAAACGTCCGGAATTAGATGCTAATTTAGTTGCTGAGAATGTTGCAACTCAGCTGCAGGGACGCGTATCGTTCAGACGCGCGATGAAATCTGCAATTACTTCTGCTATGAGAATGGGTGCCGAAGGTATAAAAATTATGTGTTCAGGCCGTTTAGGGGGAGCTGAAATGGCAAGAACTGAACAGTACAAAGAGGGGCGCGTTCCATTGCATACATTACGTGCTGATATCGACTTTGCTAACGGTCGTGCCGAGACAGTATACGGATCCATCGGAATTAAAGTATGGATCTGTCGTGGGGAAATTTTAGGTAAACGTGTTTCAGAATAATTGTTCCGGAGTGACTTGTTATGTTAATGCCAAAAAGAGTTAAGTTTAGAAAAGCACAACGTGGTAGAATGAAAGGCAATGCAAAACGCGGAAGCACAATTGCATTTGGTGATTTTGGCTTAAAAGCTCTTGAACCAGCCTGGATTACCAGCCGCCAGATAGAAGCTTGCCGTGTTGCTCTTTCAAGAAAAATGAAAAGAGATGGTAAGATTTGGATTCGTATTTTCCCGGATAAGCCGGTTTCCAAAAAACCTCTCGAAACCCGTATGGGTAAAGGTAAAGGTGCCCCGGAATTTTGGGTCGCAGTCGTAAAACCTGGGCGTGTTATGTTTGAAGTTTCAGGTGTTTCTGCAGAATTAGCTGCTGAAGCTTTAAGTATGTGCGGTCATAAATTACCCATTAAGACCAAGGTTTGTAAAAGACCTGATTACGAAGGTTAATTCAGAAGGTTATTGAAATGAAAATTTACGAAGTAAAACAGTTAAAAGATAGCGAAATTATTAAGCGTATAGAAGAAGAAGAAGCCGGGTTAGTTGATCTTCGGTTTACTCACGCCTTAAAGAATTTGACCAACACTGCTAAACTGCGTCAGTCGAAAAAGACTATCGCACGTTTGAAAACGGTATTGAATGAGCGGTCAATGCAAAACAAGCAGGAAACAGCTGCTGAAGGAGATAAGAAATGATGTCAGAAACCAGAGCATTACGTAAAACTCGTATTGGTACCGTGGTGAGCAATAAGATGGATAAAACCATTACTGTTGCTATAGAAAGAAGGGTTCCGCACCCAATTTATAAGAAATACTTTAAGAAAACCACCAAACTTATGGCTCATGATTCTGAAAACCAGTGCAGTATTGGTGACGTTGTAAAAATTATGGAAACTCGTCCGCTCAGCAAAAATAAATGCTGGCGTCTGGTTGAGATTATTGAAAAGGCGAAATAGGATAGGAGAAAGTACTCATGATTCAAGAAGAAACCAATTTAGTCGTTGCTGATAACTCCGGCGCTAAAAGAGTTCGCTGTATCCGTGTCCTTGGCGGCAGCGGCAGACAATATGCCACTGTTGGCGATACGATCGTTGTTTCTGTTAAATCAGCTATACCGAATGGTGCTGTAAAGAAAGGCGATGTATCAAAAGCTGTTATCGTTCGTACCAAGAAAGAAGTACGCCGTAAAGATGGTTCGTATATTCGTTTTGATGAAAATGCGGCTGTTCTGATCAATGCTCAGAATGAACCTAAAGGTACCCGTATTTTCGGCCCCGTTGCTCGCGAATTGCGCGAGAAACAATTTATGAAAATAGTCTCTTTAGCTCCAGAAGTATTATAGGCAGAGTTTATTCATGAAAATGAAAATTAAAAAAGACGATAAAGTAGTAGTTATATCCGGTAATGATAAGAAGGAAGGCAAAGTTCTGAAAGTTTTCCCGAAAAAGATGCGCGTCATCGTTGAAGGTGTAAACATTCGGAAACGTCATACCAAACGTTCGCAGGCTAACCCCCAGGGTGGTATTATCGAACGTGAAATGCCTATCCATGTTTCTAATGTGATGATTATCGATAAAGACGGTAAAGCAACCCGGATCGGATCGAAAATTATTATGGATGAGAAAACCGGCAAGAAAAAAATTGCACGGGTAAGTAAAAAAACCGGTGAAATGTTATAATTAACAGGATTGACACGAAATGGCAGATAAAAAAAGCGTAAAAGCCGCCCCAAAAGGGAAAAAAGAAAAACAGGATAAAGCTGCTGAAGAGATTAAGCAGTCCGCTGTTAATGAAAAAGAAGTTAAGATTCCTTCACGTTTATTAAATATATATAAGAAGGAAATCGTTCCTGCACTCAATACGAAGTTTGCGTATAAGAGTGTTATGCAGGTACCCAAAATTGAAAAGATCGTCGTAAACATGGGTGTCGGCGAAGCTGTGAGTGATCAGAAAGTGCTTGAAGAAGCAGTGAAAGATCTTGAAGCTGTCACCGGTCAGAAAGCGACTATCAGAAAAGCTAAGAAAGCTATCTCGAACTTTAAATTACGCCAGGGTATGAACATTGGTGCCAAAGTTACATTGCGTAATGATAAAATGTATGAGTTCTTAGATAGATTAATTAATATTGCCTTACCTCGCGTACGTGACTTCCGTGGTCTTTCAGACAAATCGTTTGACGGGCGTGGTAATTATACTATCGGTATCAAGGAACAGATTATTTTCCCTGAAATTAACGTTGATAAGGTAAATAAAATTGTAGGTATGGATATTACTTTTGTAACTACTGCACCTACAGACGCTGAAGCCTATGAACTTTTAGCTTCGTTCGGCTTACCATTTAGAAAAAAAGAAATGAGATAAAATAAAGGTTGAATAATGGCTAGAAAAAGTTTATTTGCCCGTGAAGAGAAAAGAAAACGTTTAAGCGAAAAGTATAAAGAACAACGCGAGCAATTAAAAAAAGAAGGCAAGTGGGACGAATTACAGTTGTTGCCAAGGAATTCTGCACCAATTCGCCAAAGGAATCGTTGCATTGATACCGGACGTTCACGCGCTTATTTCCGTAAATTCGGTATCTCGCGTCTCGTTTTCCGTGAAAAAGCCCTTAGAGGCGAATTACCTGGTGTTAAGAAAGCTAGTTGGTAGAGGAGAAATTTAGAATGTCAGCTATTACAGATCCTATTGCAGATTTATTAACCAGGGTGCGGAATGCTATTAAGGCGAACAAACGCCGTGTAGACATCCCGTCATCTGAAATGAAAAAGAATATTGTTAAAATATTAAAAGAACAAAACTTCGTTTTAGACTATACTGAAATTGAAGATAACAAACAGAATGTTCTGCGAGTTTTGTTAAAATATTCGAATGGCGTTAGTGCAATCTCCGGAATTAAGAGAATTAGTTCTCCGGGATTAAGAATTTATGCTGGTGTAGATAATTTACCGCGCGTATTTAACGGCTTTGGTATGTCTATCATTTCCACATCTCGTGGTATAATGAGTGACAAGCAAGCTCGTAAAGAGAATGTTGGCGGCGAAGTTATTTGTGAAATTTGGTAATTTAGCAGGAGTTTTATAGTGTCTCGTATAGGTAAAAAACCCGTTGTTATTCCGAGCAGTGTTTCGGTTAGTATAACAGAAGGTCAGTTGAAAGTTAAAGGGCCTAAAGGAGAATTAACCAGCCCTGTTAATCCCAATATTAAGGTAGTTATCGAAAATAACGAAATTACCTTCACCCGTGATAATGATTTAAAGGAAAACCGTTCATTACACGGTTTAACCAGAGCGCTCGTTCAGAATAACATAATCGGCGTTACTGAAGGATTCAAGAAAGTTCTTGATATCGTTGGTGTTGGTTATAAAGCAGAAATGAAAGGTGAAAACCTGTTGTTAACAATTGGTTATTCACATCCTATTTACTTTATGCCCCCCGAAGGTATTACATTAGCTACTAACACGCCAACTCAGATTGTAATATCGGGTATCGATAAACAATTAGTTGGACAGATTTCAGCTAAAATTCGTTCTTTCAGAGAACCTGAACCATACAAAGGTAAAGGTATTAAGTATTCCACTGAAATTATCCGTAGAAAAGCGGGTAAGACAGCCGGTAAGTAATTTTAGAGTAAGGTAAAAAGATATGATAACGAAAAAATCAGTTACGAGAGAACGTTCAAAGCAGAAAATCCGTAAAAAAATCTTCGGTACAGCTGAAAAACCAAGATTGACCGTTTACAGAAGCCTGAGCCATATCTATACTCAGTTGATTGATGATGAAGCAGGGAAGACCTTGCTTGCAGTATCAACAAAATCGGCTGAACTTGCTGAACAGCTTAAAGCTGCGCCCGGTAAAGTTGGTAAAAGTAAACTCGTTGGCATGTTATTAGCTAAAAAAGCTATTGAACAGAATATTAAAACAGCTGTTTTCGATAGAAACGGATATCAGTATCATGGCCGCATTAAGGCCGTTGCTGAAGGCGTTCGCGAAGGCGGAATAGTAATGTAATTTATTGCCGGGTCGTCTAACGGTAGGACAGCGGCCTTTGGAGCCGTATGCGGAGGTTCGAATCCTCCCCCGGCAGCAGTAACATAATGATGATTGGAGAAACTTGTGAAGAAAGTTCGCACAATTAAAGCTACTGAAATAGAAAATCTTAAAGAAAAAGTAGTTTATATCAACAGAGTCGCAAAAGTAGTTAAAGGCGGTAGACGTTTTAGCTTTAACGCAATTGTTGTTGTTGGTAATCAGGAAGGTATCGTTGGTGTTGGCTTAGGTAAAGCTAACGAAGTTACCGATGCTATTTCTAAGGGTATCGATGATGCAAAAAAGAATTTAGTAAAGGTAAATGTTTTCAAGGGTACAGTTCCTCACGAAATTATTGGTAAATATGGTGCCGGTAGAGTACTACTGAAACCAGCTTCTCCTGGTACAGGTCTTATTGCTGGTGGTGGTGTCCGTGCAGTGCTCGAAGCTGCTGGTATTCAGGATATCTTAACCAAATCACTTGGTTCGAGCAATCCTCACAACCAGGTTAAAGCTACCTTAAATGGATTGGTAAGCCTTATTGATGCTAAATCTATGGCAACAAAACGAGGCATGACAATCAATCAGTTATTTATGTCTTAATGAGGTTGATGATGGCAAAGCAAGTAAAGATTACTCAGATACGCAGTATTATTGACAGACCACAGGATCAGAAGGCAACTATTAAAGCATTAGGATTAGGTCGTCCAAACTATTCAGTAGTTAAAGTTGACAATCCGCAGATTCGCGGCATGATAAACAAAGTTAAACACTTAGTTGTTGTTGAAGATATTAAAGAGTAAAAGGAATTTCGATGGATCGTCTCAGTAACTTAAAGTATGCAAAAGGTGCAGTAAAATCGAGTAAAAGGATTGGACGCGGTGAGGGTTCGGGCCATGGTGGAACTGCTACACGCGGTATGAACGGCCAGTTATCACGTTCTGGTGCTAAGCACAGAGCTTGGTTTGAAGGCGGTCAGATGCCATTACAGCGCCGGATTCCTAAAAATGGTTTTAAAAGCCCTTTTAAAGTTGTGCATCAAACAGTTAACATCTATCAGTTACAAAACTTAGTTGATAGCGGTAAACTTGAATCGAATAAAATTACTGCTGTAGATTTAATTAAGCATGGTTTATTATCTAACCTGAAACCGTATAAGATTTTAGGCGATGGTAACCTGACAGCGAAAATTGAAATTGAAGCTTTCGCTTTCAGCGCTACAGCAAAAGAAAAAATTGAAGCAGCTGGTGGTACTATTTCTCAACTAGAAATATAAGATTAAATGTCACGATTTGTTGATTCTTTCCGGAATATATTCAAAATTCACGAACTGAGACAGAGGATTCTTTATACTCTCGTTCTCTTAATTATTGTTCGTATAGGTGCACATATTACGTTACCTGGCGTTGATGGTAAATTGTTAGCACAAGCAATGAGCAAAAATAATTCAAACGATTTGTTTGGATTGTATGATTTGTTTGTTGGTGGTGCTTTTGCAAATGCTGCAATCTTCGCACTCGGTATTATGCCCTACATTACTTCTTCAATTATTCTTCAGTTAATGGGTGCTTTCGTACCTACTATACAGAAGATGCAAAAAGAAGGAGAAGAAGGACGTAAAAAAATTACTCAGTGGACCCGCTACTTAACTGTGTTAATTGCTGGTTTACAGGCTTACGGTGTAACTTTAAAGCTTAACTCCCTTGAAGTTGGTGGAAATTCAATTATTCCCGCAGGCATTCATGGACTTGGCTGGATCTTCTCAGCAGTTGTTATTCTAATCGCCGGCACTATCTTTTTGATGTGGATGGGTGAGCAGATAACGGAAAAAGGTTTAGGCAATGGTATTTCATTAATTATCTTTATTGGTATTATCGATAGGTTCCCCTACGCGATACTCGATGAATATCAGTTAGTAAATTCTGGTCAAAGACAATTTATCGTTGAAATCGTAATTGTACTTTTAATGGTTCTTATTATTGCCGGAGTTGTTTATATCACTCAGGGCACAAGAAGAATTCCGGTACAGTACGCTAAAAGAGTTGTTGGACGCAAGGTATATGGCGGAGTAACTCAGTATATACCTTTAAGAGTTAATACTGCAGGTGTAATGCCTATAATTTTCGCTCAGTCGATTATGTTTATCCCTAACACGATATTATCGTTCTTCCCTAATAACGGCTTTTTACAGGGAATTGCTCAATATCTTTCATACACATCGTATGTGTATATGGTTATCTACGGTATCATAATCGTGCTCTTTACATTCTTTTATACTGCAATTGCTCTTAACCCGAAAGAGGTTAGTGAAAACATGCAAAAGCAGGGTGGTTTTATACCGGGAATTCGTCCTGGTAAACAGACCTCAGATTTTATCGATACAATCTTAACAAAGATAACATTGCCAGGATCTATATTCTTAGCAATAATTGCAGTACTTCCTTCATTAGCTGTCAAGCTAGGAGTTTCGGGTCGTTTCTCGCAGTTCTTTGGAGGTACCAGTCTTTTGATTGCAGTCGGTGTAGCATTAGATACTTTGCAGCAGATCGAAAGCCACTTATTAATGAGACATTATGATGGCTTTATGAAATCTGGCAAGATTAAAGGTAGAAAATAATTTCAGCGATAGAAACGTGATTTATATTAAAACCGGGAAAGCAATCGATTATATTAGAGAAAGCTCCCGAATAGTAGCTGAAACTTTAAATTTATTGAAAAGAAGTATTCAACCTGGAATGAAAACGCTGGAGTTGGATAGAATAGCCGAAGATTATATTCGGAGTAAAGACGGGCTGCCGGCCTTTAAGGGCTACGGAGCCGCGTATGGGAAACCTTATCCCGCAGCTTTATGTGTATCGGTTAATGAAGAAGTGGTACACGGAATACCTGGTGAACGGGTAATAAATGATGGTGATATAGTTTCTTTAGACATAGGGGTAGTAAAAAATGGGTTTTTCGGCGATGCCGCCATTACTGTAGCAGTAGGTAATATTACCGAAGAGAAGAAAAAGTTAATGGAAGTTACTGAAAAGTCCTTATATTTGGGGATTGAACAAGCAAAAGAAGATAACAGGGTTCAGGATATCTCTGCGGCAGTTCAGGAATATGTAGAAAGCCACGGTTTTTCAGTAGTTCGTGATCTGTGTGGTCACGGGGTAGGTAAGAAACTCCACGAAGATCCTTCAATTCCTAACTTTGGAAGAAAAGGAATAGGCCCGAAATTAAAAACGGGAATGACTTTAGCAATTGAACCAATGATAAATATCGGCTCGTATAAAGTGTACACCGGAAAGGACCAATGGACGGTGATTACGCAGGATGGATTAGCATCGGCACATTACGAGCATACAATTTTAGTAAATGGTAAACAACCGGAAATATTGACAGTAATATAATATGCCAAAACAAGGACCCATAAAAGTAGACGGCATTGTGCAAGATACTTTACCGAATGCTCATTTTAAGATTCGTTTGGATAACGGGCATGAGATATTGGCACATATATCCGGTAAAATGAGAATGCATTTTATAAAGATACTCGTAGGCGATAAAGTATCAGTTGAACTATCGCCATACGATTTAACAAAAGGTAGAATAACATACCGTTATAAATAATGGAGACGATATGAAAGTCCGTTCATCGGTACGTAAAATTTGTGAACACTGCAAAATAATTAAACGGAAAGGCGTTGTCCGTGTCATTTGCAGTAAAAATCCTAAACATAAACAGCGTCAAGGTTAATAAAATAAAGGAGTGATTTCTTGGCACGTATAGCTGGCGTTGATCTTCCAAAGAGTAAAAAGATTTTTTACGGCTTACAGTATATTTTCGGCATAGGTACTTTTACTGCCGGAGAGATTTTAGAGAAAGCAAATATTGACCCGAATAGACGGGTTAACACGCTAACTGAAGACGAAGTAGCCGCAATCCGTTCGGTGATTCAGGCAGACTATAAAGTCGAAGGCGCGTTGCGTTCTGAAGTACAAATGAATATTAAACGTTTGATGGATATCGGTTGTTACCGCGGCCTCCGTCATAGAAGAAGTTTACCTGCTCGTGGGCAAAGAACACGAACAAATTCTCGTACCAGAAAAGGTAAGAGAAAAACAGTAGCTGGCAAGAAGAAAGCCATTGCCAAGAAATAAGAATTAAAGGAGGATTTTTCATTTGGCTAAGACAACCAAAAAAACGAAGAAAAAAGCAGTAGTTGATGCAATGGGCGTAGCTCATATTAAAGCTACTTTTAATAATGTGCTTGTTGTATTAACAGATATTTATGGAAATACGATTTCTTGGTCTTCAGCTGGAAGGAACAATTTCAAAGGTTCCCGCAAAAATACACCCTATGCCTCACAGGTAACCTGCGAAGCAGCTGCAAAAGAAGCTTATGCAATGGGTTTACGCAAAGTTGAAGTTAAAATTAAAGGACCAGGGTCCGGACGCGAGTCTGCTATTCGCGCTCTATCAACTGCAGGGTTAGAAATATCATCTATTAAAGATGTAACCCCAATTCCGCATAACGGATGCAGACCACCTAAGAAACGTAGAGTTTAATTAACGGAGTTATTTTTAAATGGCAAGATATACCGGATCAGTTTGTAAACTGTGCAGAAGAGAAAAGCAAAAATTATATTTAAAAGGTCAGAAGTGCCTTACTGAAAAATGCCCTTTGGAACGTAGGAATTATCCTCCGGGACAGCACGGCGTTAATCGCAGAGCAAAGATTTCTGAATATGGCGTACAGTTACGTGAAAAACAGAAAATCAAAAGAATTTATGGCTTACTTGAAACACAGTTCCATAACAGTTTTGAAAAAGCCAGCCGTCAGAAGGGTAGAACTGGTGAGAACCTTATTAAGCTTCTCGAACGCAGATTAGATAACGTAGTTTATCGGTTAGGTTTTGCCCCGTCCAGAAAATCGGCTCGCCAGATCGTTCGTCATCGTCACATTTTAGTGAACGATATTTTAGTTGATATACCGTCATTTATGGTTTCACCTGGTGACGTTATTAAAGTTGCTGATAAGAGCAAAAAATTAGATATGATTCATAATTCTCTGAAGCGCATGAAAGATACCAACATGTTCTCATGGTTGTCTGTCGATAAAGCGCAGCTTACCGGAACATTTTTACAGGTTCCCGAAAGAGCAGAGATTCCGCTAAATGCTAATGAGCAGTTAGTGGTCGAGTTGTACTCCAAATAATTTCAAGTAATTTGAGGTGTGAATAAATGAGTGTCTCAAATCTTAGAATGCCGGAAGGCGTTGTATTAGATGAAACAAGTTTTACGAATACTTATGGTAAATTTATCCTACAGCCTTTGGAAAGAGGCTATGGCGTTACAATAGGTAATTCTTTACGCAGGGTTCTTTTATCTTCCTTGCCGGGTTCTGCTATTGTTGCGGTTAAATTCAGCGATGTTTTACATGAATTTACCTCCATCCCCGGTGTTGTTGAAGATGTTACAGAGCTCATTCTGAACCTGAAACAAGTACGTTTAAAATCCATTACGAAAAAGCCGACGAAAATAGAATTTTCGTTAACTGGCGATATGGAATTTACTGCTGCTGATATTCAGAAACACAGTACCGATATTGAAATCCTTAATCCGGAATTGCATATTGCTACTCTGAATAAAGGTGCTAAATTTGATGTGGAATTACGCATCGGCAGGGGACGTGGATATGTTCCTTCGTACGAAAATAAATCGTCCGATTTCCCTATCGGGATGATTGCGATTGATTCTGTTTTTACACCGATTAAGAACGTTCGCTATGATATCGAAAACGTTCGTATTGGTGATAATAATGATTATGAAAAACTGACATTGGAAATCTTTACTGATGGCTCTATATCGCCGGATGACGCCCTTACTCAGGCAGCAAAAATTCTGCGCGATCATTTGCAGTTGTTCATTAATCTCGATCTGGAACCCGAAGAAAATCAGGTTGAGCAGAAAAAGGATACTGAAAAAGAAAAAATCCGCAAGATTTTACTTACCAGTGTTGACGATCTTGAATTAAGCGTTCGCGCTCATAACTGCCTGAAAGCTGCTAATATTAAATCTATTGCAGAACTGGTTCGTAGAGATGAAGCAGAAATGCTTAAATTCAGAAACTTCGGCCGTAAATCATTGGCTGAATTGACCGAAATCGTTGAAAGTCTTGGCTTAGAATTCGGTATGGACATAGATAAATATCTTAAAGAAGAGAACGATTCTAATTAATTTGAGAAACAGGTAAAGAAATGAGACATCGTGTTCAAGGTAGAAAATTAAAAAGAACCGCAAGCCACCGCAATGCGTTATTACGCAATCTTTCGGTGTCTTTATTGAAACATAAAAGAATTAAAACAACAGCCGAAAAAGCTAAAGAATTACGCGGCTTTATTGAACCTATTATTACTAAAGCTCGTAAAGGCGATTTGCATAACATGCGTTTAGTTATGGATTCTTTAAAAGACAAAGCTGTCGTTAAAGAATTATTCACCGATATCGTTAGCCATATTGGCGAACGCGCAGGTGGTTATACCCGTATAACCCGTATCGGCAGAAGACTTGGTGATGGTGCTGAAATGGCATTCATCGAATTAGTTGATTTCAATACGCTTGTTAATGATAGAGCAGCTGCACGCAAAGATGAAAAAGAAGCAGCTAAAAGCGAAAAAGCAGCTAAAGAAGCTGAAGCAGCTCAAGCTCAATAATTTTGCCAATCATTATTTATTCTTGAAGAGCAGCAAAATAGCTGCTCTTTTTTTATTTTATGTTTAAGAATGTTCAATTCCTGACTTCGGTCTATAAACTCGACCAGATTCCCCAACCCCGTCTGCCAGAATTTGTTTTGGCCGGACGTTCTAATGTGGGGAAATCTTCTTTGTTAAATATGTTAACGGGTCGTAAAAAACTTGCTATGGTTAGCTCAACTCCGGGTAAAACACGCGCATTGAACTACTTTTCTGTTAATGAACAGTATTATCTGGTAGATCTTCCAGGATTTGGATATGCAAAAGTTGAAAAAACTGAACGCGAGCGATGGGAAAAACTTATAATTTCTTACCTCTCTCAGGCTCAGTACATAAAAACAATTTTTCATTTAATTGACTCACGGCATGCCCCTACGGCTCTTGATAAGGAAATGAGGGATTTTGTAAATTTTTACGGGCTTCCTTATGCAATAATCCTTACCAAAACCGATAAGATTAAAAGGAATGAAAGAAATGTGCTGATAAAACAATTAAAGGAAAATGGATTTTTGGAGCAGGCAGATCAAGCCGTGTTTTTTACTTCATCGGTTAGTGGTGAAGGGAAAAATGAAATACAAAGATTTATCAACTCCCTCCTTTAACTACTGGTAAATAATACCAATTATTTTTATATATTTGTAGTTGATTTAAAAGACTCAAAACGAATTACACGTATAACCGGAAGCATGCTGAACCAACAACAGAAACGAATAATTATTTTTGCCTCGTTTATGCTGATAATTGCAGTGTTCTTCTTTGCTGAAGCACTGTTCTTAAAAGTTTTAAGCGCTGTAATTGTAGTAATTTATGTAGGATTCCTCATTTTTTTACGCAACGATCAACCCGCTGCGCCCTTTCCACCTCCAGTTCCGGAACCTAAAATTGATGAAGAAACTGAACAGGACTTTGTTGAGCCAAATGGCGAAATTGGATTCGAAGAAGAAGAAAGCTCATTCAAAGTAGTAGGAAAAAAACCTTCATTAACTCCCGATTTTCAGATTACCGGAAAATATGAACCTATTCTGGAAATGCCTTATGACCTTAAGGAGCAATACGCCGCTATTGCCAATGAGGATATTCCTCAGGAAATCGGAAAAGATGGGCAATTTTCCTTTTTTCTGGAAAAATTGCTTACAATATTAAAAGAATCTTACCACGCTCATTCAGCTATTTATTTTTGGCATCTTAAGAAAAAAGGTAAAATTTCAATTGAAAAATATGTTACAAATTCGAATGACTTAAAGAATAAGCGATTCGATATTCAGGATGACATGTTGAGTGAAATTGTAGAAAAGGGTGAACCAAAGCTGCTTAATGGGATCCTGGCCAGTGTTGAGGGTGATTTGATTCGATATTATGAACATGCCCAGGCTATTAAAAGTGCAGTTGGTGTGCCGGTATTTTTCAATAATAATGTTATAGGTATTTTACTTATAGATTCCAAAGAGACTGATATCTATGGAATCGAAACAATCTTTTCGATGGGGCGGTTCGTTCGTCTGATCACGATGATGATTCAGCTTTTTGAGGAGAGATATGTTGAGAATATATCGCAGAAACGACTTGAAGGACTCATTGAATTTATTACACCGCTTAGCAGCATACGTAACGATATGGAAGTACTTGATGTTGTTGAGCAGAATATCGCCGATCTTTTTCATTGGGATGCTTTTGCCCTGGTATTATTTCAGCCTGAACAGCAGAAATTTGTTACTGCCAAAGTAATTAATAAAAAGAATCTGAAGTTTATTGGCGAAAATCTTGAAATCGAATTAAAGGGTACCGTAGTTGGAAAATGTATTATCAGTGGTAAGCCCATAAAATACGATAATACCGCAGATTTACCGGTAAAGAGGTTCAATCAAATAGAAGATATCGGTTTTATTGGATCGTTACTGGCAGTTCCCCTGGTGTTTAACAAGCAAAACTATGGTGTATTGTATTTTGAGAATCTGAAAGAAAATGCTTATTCAGCCGATGATTTACGTTTCCTCATGAGCATAACTTCGGTTCTTTCATATATAATGTATTCGTATACTACCAATACTTTACTCCGCTCGTTGGCGGCCTACGACATGGAAACAAGGGTACTTAATCCGAAATTTTTCAACCAATTATTGGAAACTGAATATAACCGGGTTACGTTACTTCAAATACCTGCATCATTAGCTATGGTAAAGATAGATAATCTTGTTCAGCAGGAATCGTTATTTGAAGAAAGTCCGGTTCACAAAATTGTAAAGGCTGTCGCAGATCTTTTGAAAGATGAAATTCCTTCGACTGGTATGCTGGGCCGTATTGATGATTTAACATTTGCAATTTACTTCTTCAATATGACACCACAGGATGTATTCATCTGGGGTGAAAAAATGCGTGTAAAAATTGCGCGTTTAAACCTACAGGTTATCGCGAAGCAATCGACGTTTACAGCTTCAATTGGTATTGCCTCACTTCTGGGACGAAAGAGTGTGCAGGATGTGTTGGCAGACGCAGAATTGGCGCTGAACAAAGCCATGCAGAATGGTGGCAACAGAACAACAAATGTAAACTAAGAGGTGGGTTATTAATAATTTCTTTTTAGTAGTGCTTGATGGCGTGGGCGTTGGAGAATTGCCGGATGCAGCTGCTTATTATGATTCCGGAAGTAATACTTTAGGTAATATAGCCAAAAAAGTAAACGGCCTGGATTTGCCAAATTTGCGTTCTTTAGGCCTGGGAAATATCACCGATATAAAGGGTGTAGATCCTGTTTCGTTTCCTACAGCTTCCTTTGGAAAACTCGCTGAGGTCTCTAAAGGAAAGGATTCAACTACCGGGCATTGGGAACTTGCGGGTATACATGTGAAATTTGACTTCTCCTATTATCCAACCGGATTTCCGAAAGAGATGATGGATACATTCCTTAAGGAAACAGGTTGTAAAGGATTTTTGGGAAATAAGCCTGCTTCAGGAACCGAAATAATTAAAGAATTGGGTGATGAACACGTTAAAACGGGTTTCCCGATAGTGTATACTTCTGCTGATTCCGTTTTCCAAATAGCGGCGCATGAAGATGTTATCCCGCTTGAAAAACTGTATGAAATATGTAAAATTACCCGTGAAAAAGTTTTGGTTGCTCCTCACGTCGTTGGCAGGGTAATTGCCCGACCTTTTATTGGTAAAAGTGGAGAATACAAAAGGACCACCAGCCGAAAAGATTTTTCGTTGGAACCTTCCGATGCAACTGTTCTGGATTTTTTATACGATGCCAGAATTAATACAATATCTGTGGGGAAAGTCAATGAACTGTTTGCTAACCGTGGCGTAGTGCAAAAAGAGGTTAGTAAATCGAATGCTGAAGGAAGCAACATTTTGCTTCGATTAGCGTCTAATGTTAAAAACAGCCTGATTTTTGCGAATTTAGTTGACTTTGATGTGTACTTTGGACATCGGAATGATACTGTTGGTTTTGCCAATGCATTAAAGCAATTGGATATGTTTATTCCCCGGTTGTTGGATAAGCTTGATGAAACGGATGCCCTGATTTTTACGGCAGATCATGGAAATGACCCTACCACACCCAGTACCGATCATAGCCGCGAATACATACCGCTGATTTTTTACCGGAAGGGAAAATTTGGTAAAGATTTAGGCACGCGTACATCATTTGCAGATGTAGGAA
>JAJTBZ010000038.1 GCA_021286645.1 Ignavibacteria bacterium | reverse complement strand
ACGTCGGGATCCAAATTTATCAAAGTTGAATATGAACATTATACATCAGCTCAGTGTGCTGAGTTTAATAATACAAGGTTATATAATGCGATAAACAGCATTGAAAAAAATGCACCCGCGACGGCAGCTTATCTTAAAAGTACGGATAAAGATAAAAATATACCAATCCTTATAGCAACCAATCTGACACAGCAAACTAAGGCTTTAGGGGAAGCTCTGAGGAGTAATTGGGGGGCAATAATCGATAAAGCGGTGTTTGAAGACCCAAAGAAGTTAGCGTCAACGATGCTTCACGAAACTACGCATATGCGTGGTGGTAGTGAATTTTCGGCATGGTCAGCTACCGTTGCTGCCGGGTATATCTCTGGGGAGCAGTACTTAAACCAATTGCAAGTAAATTGGTCCAATGCATCAGTTGAAAACCCAGGCGGGCATGGTTACATGACAGCCGGCATGACAAAAGAATTACAAGAAAAAGTAGCATCGTACTGCTCAATGCAGGATTCAGATGAAAAGACAAAATTCGGACAGGAAATTTTAAAAAGAGTAATCGCTGAAGGGAATACATGGAACCGTGGAAAATAAAATTTCGGAAAACGAAAAGTATCTTATTACACCTATTTTTGATACTGCCTTTGGTTGGCGGTATATGTTGTAAACAGCAACGGGCCTATAGAGATGACTCGATCGTATATAAAAAAGATACGTTTGGGAGCTTTCCGGAGATTACTCCGGATTCAGACTATGTCATAGATTTTAACCTTCGAGGGATCTTTTACGACGAGGATGAATTTTATATGGTACGTTACAAGTTCAATGAGGTTTGCAAATATTGGTACAGACATTATAAATATTCGTCAATGACAGAATTGCGATACCATTCCTATTTAGATGGATCGCATTATATTTTAGGATTTAGTGGCGGTCTTAGATTTTATATTAAATGGGATCAAGATATTAAATCATATTCAACAGAATATATGATTGACAGTGATATAAACGGGTATACCAGGTACTTGGAAACTAACCTTTCAGAAAAAACTATCCGAAAATATTTCCCGGAGGTGCGCTGCCCTATTGTTGTAAAACGACCGAAAGAAATATGCGTTGATATAAAAAATTTTCAGCACCAGGTAAGGGCCATAAGTATGTTTACAAAAATAATATACTAATCTGTGTCTAAAATTCTAGAGCTGGCATAACGCATCATAAAACAAATTTTTATTTATATATAGCAAACACACATGGCCATTAAAAGACTTTTAATATGTATTCTTGCAGGCTCGTCGCTTCTTTTCGGGCAAAATAGCGGCCTGCTTCGTGATTCGATAAATTCCTGTATGTTAGACAGTTTATTTACTAATTCTGTAATTGGTCAGGCTGACCGTTTATGGTAACAGGTACA
This sequence comes from Ignavibacteria bacterium, assembly GCA_021286645.1. GTDB lineage: Bacteria > Bacteroidota > Ignavibacteria > Ignavibacteriales > Ignavibacteriaceae > JACPGF01. The sequence continues at coordinate 2,886 of JAJTBZ010000038.1, read as the reverse complement.
TTGGTGAAGCAGAAGAATAAAATTGTACAGGATTTGAAAAACTACCTTTACAATACTCCGGATGACAGCAGCGGGCAAGGCAACAAGTTGAAAAAACAGGTGTTGACTATTATGGCTCTCGATGGAATCGGGACTCGCCACTCATTGCAGGTGTTGTTACAGGCAGCCATAGAACACCCGGAAATTGAGGTTCGGGCTCATATTCTCAAATCACTCAGCCTTAGCCATAGCAGGGCACCCGGTAAAGACAGCGCGTATACAGACAGCCGCATTGTTCAGGTACTGGCAGCGAACCTTGATGATACTACTATGGCCGTAAGCCTCGGTGAGCGTATACAGGATATTGCCCGCGAAGGCCTGAAGAATTGGACAGGTACTGACTATACTTCAGTGAATACTGTGCAGGACCGACTGCCTGGCGGGTTAGGCAATACCATCGGCGAGAAGATGCTGAAGGGCAGCGAGTTACTACAAGCTAAACAGCTGCAATAACTCCAATCGCTGGTTTGGGATAAAGTATCCGGTAAATTTAAACCCCGCGGTAAATAACTCCGCATCTATCGCTCATTAAGGTTTCCCGCAGGTGTAACAGCCCTTTTTTTGTGGCGACTGATTCCAGTCATGCTTCGCCAACGTCTATACAAAAAAAGCCGTGAAATACATAGCGTATTCACGGCTTTTCAAGAATCTATGATAATTGTTTAGGGTAATAAAACGCCTACCGCGATTACGGTAGTCCAAATTCCGGTTTTATCGCCTTCTGCTGATTGCGTGATATTAAATGAACGAACAATTTTGCCCGACATTTTATAAATATTTTCACGCTCGCTCCAATCTGTATCCGGATTGAATTCGACACCTAACGTAGTTGCAAGCATAGTTGCAGCTAAATCTTCGGCATATTCACCGGCAACTTTTTCTGATTCACCATACGGGTGATGCTCAGAAAGATATCCATACATATCCGGATCAGCCGGTATTGCAACACCGATCGAAGATGCAACCAAACGATTAGGTTCATTCGTCGAATTACGAGCCATAACGCAAAATGTAATTTGACCGGGTGTGAGTAATTTTAAACCTTCTTCCTTAGAAATGCGTTTGCATCCAACCGGGAAGATACTGCTTACGGTTACAAGATTACATTTTTCGATTCCCGCGTTTCGTAACGCGAGTTCAAAAGAGGCGAGATACTCTTTATGGCGTCCTACCCCTTTTGTAAAAAATATTTTTGAAGGTACATACAAATTATCATCTCCTTTCCAGGTGGAAATTAATTAAGGGTTAATTTAATAAATTTTCGTTTTCCAACTTTTATAATATTTTCAGTTTGTAAAGCAATTACTGCATTTATATCAGTAATTTTATTACTGTTAACTGTTACACCGCCCTGTTGAACTAATCGGCGGGCTTCTGATTTCGAAGGTGCAAGATTCGTTAGTAAAATCAGTTCAGTAATCGACATTTCTGTCTTTTCAAGTTGTAGGTTCATTTCCGGAATATCATCCGGAATTTCTTTCTTTATGAATAACCGGTCAAAAGCTTCTTCAGCCTGGTTGGCTGTGGTTTCGTTATAATACAGTGTAACTATTGCCCGGGCTAATTCACGTTTTAAGTTACGCGGATTGATATTAGAATCAGCCAACTGAGCTTTTACTTCTGCAAGATACGAGCCGGGCACAGATGTTGTAAGTTCAAAATAATTATAGATAAGTGAATCAGGAATCGAAAGCGTTTTCCCGTACATGTCATCGGCAGCATCGGTAATGCCAATATAGTTGCCGTAAGATTTACTCATCTTTTCCACGCCATCAGTGCCGACCAAAAGTGGCATTGTAAGAATAACCTGTGGTTCGATGCCAAATTCACGTTGTATATCACGGCCCACAAGCAAGTTGAATTTCTGGTCTGTACCACCTAATTCAACATCACTTTCAATAGCAACCGAGTCCATTGCCTGGGCGAGAGGATAGAGAATTTCGTGCATGCTGATAGGTTCACCGGCGCGATATCGCTTCGTAAAATCATCGCGTTCGAGCATTCGGGCAACAGTATAGCGGGAAGCAAGCCTGATAACATCTTCAAAAGACATTTTCCCGAGCCACGTAGAATTATGAACAATTTTCGTTTTTTCTTTAGAAAGAATTCGAGAAGCCTGTTCGAAATATGATTCGCCGTGCTTGCGTGTCTCCTCTAATGTAAGGGCAGGGCGGGTCGCGTTGCGCCCGGTAGGGTCGCCAATCATTCCGGTAAAATCGCCAATAATCAGGATCGCTTGGTGACCCAGTTCCTGAAATTGCGCTAGTTTACGAAGAACGACAGCATGGCCCAGATGCAGATCGGGTCGGCTGGGATCGCAACCAAGTTTTATATTCAGTGGTTTTTGTGTCTGTAATGAACGTTCAATCTTTTTTACTAATTCATCTTCAGGAATGATTTCTGAAGCGCCTCTGCGGATTAAGTCCATTTGCTCATTGAGTGTAGGGAACTTATTGTTCAAAACGTTACTCCTCAATTAATAATCTTTAAAAAATTCGCTAAAATACATAATTAAAATTTAATTTTTCTTTCCTGATCGCGGGCGAAATCCCGTTTTGCAATGGTTTCACGTTTGTCGTACAATTTCTTACCACGTACCAAGCCCAATTCAACTTTCACTTTCCCATTCTTAAAATAAAGCGATAGGGGAACAAGCGTTAATCCTTTTTCCTGTACTTTAAAGAGAAGTTTACGGATTTCACTTTTATTAAGCAAAAGTTTTCTTCTTCGCAGCGGATCGTGGTTGTTAATATTGCCCTGCTTGTACTCGGCGATATGTGAGTTTATGAGCCAGACTTCCTGGCCAAGAATTTCAGCATACGCGTCAGAAATGTTCGTTTTCCCTTC
>JAJTBZ010000009.1 GCA_021286645.1 Ignavibacteria bacterium | reverse complement strand
AAAAATTATTGGATATATGACTGAAAAAGAATTTGTTCAGAAACAGGTAGAGATACTTGGCAAAAAGATTAAAAAATTCCCCGGTGACTTTGTCGATCAGGCAGAGGCAGTTAAAAAACTGAACCTGCCGGCAGCGCGGTTAAATTTAGGCGAGGAATTGTTTGGGAATTACGAACTGATTGATACCACGGGAACAACCCATTATACCGCCCGTGATATCTATGAAGCAAAGTATATCGTGTACTGTTCCCAGGCAGGAATTTCCGATATTCAATTGCCCGAAAAACCTGCCGTGGTACAATCTTCCATTCAGGCATATACAAGGTATCTCGATACCATAATTAAAGATATTGGTAAGGATTACGCGAAAGAGTTCCCTGCCGGTAAAAATGGCCTGGCCTGTATGAATGATATTCTCCGCTTCTTAAATGTGGTGCGCTTTTGAAAGTAAACGTAATTCCAGTCAGTGAAAAAATTACCGGTTATTTTGAACGGTTATATGGTGCCGAATGGACTGCTAAATACTGCGAATACAGCGGTACGGGAAACAGCCAGTGTATCCGGATTAATATGCAGAAATGTGAACCCGGAGAGTTGGCCGAACGCCTGCGCTCGCAATATAACATAACGTTGGAGGCAGTACCGGGAGTACCGTGGGTATATAAAATTGATGACCCGGACAGGATGATTGGCAAGACGCTGGATCATATCACGGGTAAATACTACATACAGTCGCTTTCTTCGGTAATGCCGGTTTTGGCGCTTGACCCCCGGCCCGGCGAAAAAGTATTGGATTTATGTGCTGCCCCCGGCAGTAAGACAACATTTATTGCCAATCTTTTGCAAAACGAGGGTATTGTAGTTGCCAATGAGATACAGGCAAACAGGACGGGGATACTGAATTTTAACATCGAGCGGCTGAGTATTAAAAATACCGGTATCATGAATATGCCCGGCGAATGGCTGAGTCCCCGCTTTCACGAATATTTTGATAAAGCACTGGTGGATGTACCGTGCAGCGGCTTAGGTATTGTGCATAAGAAAGGCGAAGTAAACAACTGGTGGAATGAGGATTTGATTCAGCGCCTGGCAGCACAGCAATACCGACTTTTACACGCGGCCGTTAAAATGGTACAGCCGGGTGGGATGTTGGTTTATTCCACATGCACTCTCTCGGTGGAAGAAAACGAGGCGGTGCTGAATAAAATTCTGCAAAAACTGCCCGTTCGGCTCAAAGAATTTACCCTGCCGGTTCGTACTGAACCCGGGTTTACCGCCTATGACGGTGAAGAGTTTGATCCAGGCCTGGCGTTTAGTAAACGCATTATTCCCTGGCATAACAATTCCGAGGGATTTTTTGTAGCCCTGCTTGAGAAGACAGATGAAATGCCGAATGAGTCGAAACCATTTAAAAAGAATCGGGCTTTGGGCGCGCCGGTTTCGGCTGCAATTCGAAAAAAAACCGCGCAGAAGCTGGAAGAAGCATTTGGTATTCCGCCGGAACGAATAGAAAATTGCCTGATAATTAGTAAGTCCAATGACCTGTATGTGCTTTCCCGCGAGTGGGCGGGTGAGAATCTTGAGGATTTCAACAAGACTGGTATTAAGATAGGCACATTTGACCGGTACGATAATTTTATTGCGCATACCAATGCAGTGCAGTTATTTGCCCGGGATATTACCAAGAACATCCTGAACATAACAGAAGCAGAGCACCTGAAGAAATATCTGGATGGAGTGAATCTGAAGGGAGATTTCCAGAATTTGCAAGGCCAAGTAGCAGTAGCATACAAAGGCGTGCTGCTGGGAACCGGATCGGTGCATCAGGGGAGCTTAAAGAGCCGCTTTCCCCGAAACTTTCGGACACAAGCTATTGAATTTTAATTGATATAGGTCTGTGCCTGAGGTTCTCTCTGAAAGTGAAAGAATAAATCGGGCAGAGGCGCGTCAGTTAGCGGGTGCGATCTGATATGCTGCCGCACATCAGAGGGCAATTGCTGTAAAATATGCGCGAGCCGTACGTAGAGTGACTGATCTATGCCGATAAACAGAACCACGGGTAAGTTGCTATACCGTGAAGTACGGGTAGCGAGATATTCAATTTTGGCCGCGAGGTCGTTTTGGGTAAAATCAACCGCATCGAGACATAGCCCTAACACGAAAACCCCGTTCCTTTTGGCAAGGATATCGAAAGTATAGTTGCCAATAGGCTGAGGATCCGGGAGATATTTCCCGAACCGGCGATTCAGTATCTGGTAGCCTTCAAGCCTGATCTTGTGAATCAGCATGTCAACCAGGTCTCTTTTCTCGAGTGTCGTAGTCATATTGCCTCCTTAACAGAGAAATTAATTAAATGACGGAGAAACGGGAACAATCGGTTCAAAATGCAGCGGCAATAGGCGAATATTCGCAATTTTTTTAAAGCTGAACCTGCGGAGCGCGCAGTTGCCCGCGGTCATTCCGTAAATCGCTTTTGTTCCATCTTCTTCAAACAGAATAAAATACGGGTCCATTACCACCTCATTAAGGCCGTAATAAAACCGAACCTGTACCTGTTCGGTGATCGCTTTTGTCAAAATCTCTGTCTTAATCATGTCCAATCCTCGGTAATTTGAGTATTTTGGTTACGGTAACCAACGCATTACACCGACTACTTTCCCTATTATCGTAAAAATTTCCAAATTGTTTACTATAATGGGAGAAAAATGCTTATTTGCCGGTAATAATTGTATTTGACCCTGCTTTTGAGAAAACCGTTTAACGGTAACCTCGTCCTGCAGGCGGGCGACGACAATTTCGCCTTCACGGGCATCGGTAGAGGGTGCAACGATTACATAATCGCCATCGAAAATGCCATCGTCTATCATACTATCGCCTTTAACCCGTAAAGCAAAATGATTATCACGGCGTTTAAGAAAGTTATTATCCACCAATAAATTGCCTTCAATATTTTCTATCGCCGTAATTGGTAAACCGGCAGCTACACGGCCGACAACCGGAATCTGAGAAAATGGTACCGCTTCGGCAGCCGATTCGCTTTTTACCAGCGAGAGACCCCGACTGGTAAAGCTATCTTTGCTAAGGTATCCTTTTTTCTTTAGCGCGTCAAGATGCCGCTGCACTCCGAATGTTGAAGACATTCCGAACTGCCTGCTGATTTCACGCAGCGTGGGCGGGTACCCGGTCTCGTCAATAAACTGACGGATGAATTCTAAAATTTCTCGTTGTCGTTCTGTTAACTGTTCGCTCATAACCTTAAAGTGTTCAATTGTACACTATAAAAATAGTGTTCTTATGCACACGTGTCAAGTGAAAAATTGTGTTATGGTAAAATAATTGTGAGCATGGCAAATTTCTGTGATTAACGGCACGATACCCGGCAAGCTAAAATCCGGCCATTTACAGCTCGTAATATATAAGTTTGCATTTGTCCGGAAATAGATACAAGTTTAAGGATGTATTAATTACAATTATTCGGGAATTTATGACGGTACAGGAACATTATGCTAATCATTTGGGTAATTTCTATTCCTGGATGTTAGGCGATTTTCAATTACAATGTGCTCGGCAGAGGGAGTTTTTTGAGCAGCAGGGCATAACACCCGGTCGGGCCGGTCGGGCAATTGATTTAGGCGCGGGGAACGGGATTCACTCTATCCCCCTTGCCGAGGCGGGGTATTCCGTCACAGCGGTTGACTTTAATGAACAGTTGTTGGCAGAATTGCAACTCCATGCAGCAGGCCTGCCTATTGATGTGGTGAAGGGTGATATCCGCGATTTTCAACAATTCGTTACTGAAGCACCCGGTTTGGTGCTATGCTGTGGTGATACCATAGCTCACCTGGAAAGTATGGCAGAAATTGAAAAGCTGGTTAGGGATATCTATACAGAACTGCTGCCCGGCGGCGTATTGATGCTGACATTCCGGGATTATTCAACAGAATTAACGGGCGAGGCCCGGTTTATACCCGTGAAACAGGACGAAAACCGGATTGCCACCTGTTTTCTGGAATATATAACCGAATATGTTATTGTAACGGACCTGTTATGGGAGCGGGAAACCACAGGCTGGCAGCAAAAAGTAAGTTCGTATCGAAAAGTGCGCGTGTCGCCGGCTATGATCACCCGTTTTTTGCAGCATGCTGGTTTCCGGGTGCAATTTTCTGCTAATATTTCGCGAATGGAAACTGTACTGGCCGTAAAATAATTGAATAGCGCGGTATGGGTAGCGGCAAGTAGAAAAAAAATGATGCAATGAATTTGTAAAATGCGAAACTTTTTATATATTGAGAAACTGTATTAAGAAAGTTTTAAGGTTTTTAGTTCATGGCAAATCATAAATCTGCAAAGAAAAGAATTTCTGTCAGCGAAAAAAGACGGGTTATCAATAAAGCATCTCTTTCAAAGATGAAAACTTTAACCAAAAAAGTTTTTGAAGCCGATAAAGCTGGCGCAGATGCTACATATAAAGAAGCTGTATCATACATCGATAAGATGGTAGCTAAAGGCAGAGTACACCGGAATACTGCAGCTCGTAGAAAATCGCAGTTGACCAAACACGTTGCATCTTTAGAAGCATAAGCAGCTAATATTATTTGCATAAGTTTTTAGCCGAACGGCGCTGTTCATCCAGTGCCGTTTTTGTATTTTAAATAAACAGCCACTATCCCACTTCATATTTCCATTATAATCTATTTCTGCTGCCGCTTCCCTCCGGGACATTTCGATACATCCGGCCAATGTTTTGCACGGCGTTGGTTTTGCCGCAGCCGGCCGGACACTCAATGCCCTTTCGTGGTGCGCTGTTTAGTATTTCAGAACTGGGTGATTGAGTAGCCGCAGGCGTATCGAAGCCACATTCCGGGACATTTCGATACATCCGGCCTGTGTTTTGCACGGCGCGCGTTTTACCGCAGTTGGCCGGACACTCAATGCCCTTTCGTGGTGCGCTGCCTGGTCCCTCAGAATTTGGTTGCAGATAGCCGCAGGCGTATCGAAATCACCAACGACGACAGATAATATTTATCAAGGAAGTTTCTAAGTCCCATGGGGACGATATATCTGTAGAAAAAATCGCCCAAAGATTTTATAAAGATCCGTAGGATCGACACAGAATTTTGTTGTAATCATATTTCCCCTTGTACGCGTATACACTATTCAGGACGACAAGGTTGGTGAACCTGCTATCCTCCGGGGCGTTTCGATACTCCCGGCCTATATTTTACACGGCACTGGTTTTACCGCAGTTGGCCGGGAACTCAACGTCCCTTTCGCTTGTGTGCTGGTTGGTATTCAAGAAATGGGTGGGCTGAATAGCCGCAGGCGTATCGAAGCCGCAACGGCGGACAAACGTACTCATACATAGAAATGGTATCTTCGCATCTCCTGAGTACATATTGGTGCGGCCGGTTATGTAAATTATACTGCAAACAATTTATCGTATTATAAATATTAGTATTGCTTTTCTGTTTTTTTTATAACTTTGTTCTTGTAAATATAAAAAACATGGCGGGTCTGCTGAAGAAGAAACACCAGGGGAAACTGGTCTCCAATTAAGAGAACAACCTGCCGAATAAAACACCGTAAAGAAAATAACCGGCCGTGTCTATGGTAAGGTAAAATACCATGTAC
>JAJTBZ010000088.1 GCA_021286645.1 Ignavibacteria bacterium | reverse complement strand
TAAGTAATTGTTTTGAAAATATTTACAACAAAAAATATCGTTCCGACCATCACCAGTGCTATACCGGTAATAAAAAATGTACCGCCGATAACGCTGAATTGAGAAAAATCTGCCGGTAAGGGCCAGTACAAAGTATATAACGGTGAGTAATGGGTAAGAAATCCGGCAAACCAGAAGGTAAACGTACCAATCCCGATAAAGGCTAAGGTCCAGTTCGCAAGTTTAATACTCCACAATGGCTTTTTCATCAGGAAAGGAACCAGGAAGAGAAATGCTCCGAAAACTGTCGAATATGTCGACCCAAATATGCCAACCAGCGGGTGAGCGGTTAGAATAGCGAAATATTGTTTGGAATCTACCATGGGGAGTGGCTGCACCTGATACAGACGCATTAACATTCCCTCAATAACAGCGAACGCATAATACACCAGACCCACAACCACAAAGCGCAAAACCATTTTTTGCATAGCCGTTAATGATTTATGTTTAAACAACCCCTGTTCACCATTCAGTAAAGTTTCAGTAAATGTCATTGTTTTTCCTCCTAATTAATAACTTCCCGGCCAGGTTCAACCACCTGCACCACATTTTTTTCAATCATTTGATAGCCTTTCCAGCCCGAGTACTCGGTAGAACGGATTGTATATACACCGGGCTTTTCGAAATGCCAGAGTATATCGTTATTGTGTCCGGGTATAACCTGCATCTGCATTACCATGCTGTTATCTTCACGGAAAAGCCCGAAACCATAGGTAAGATCATCGGAGGTGACGTTAAATAATACCATTTCGCCGGCTTTAATAAGCATTTTCTGCTCCGGCAGTATAAACTTATGATCTTTCATATTGATGTTGAATACGCGGTCGGCTTTTATATCTTTTCTGTTAAGGTCAATCGGCGCCCAGGGAATAGTATGATACGTGAAAATATGCAATGTTACGCCTACTACAATAAGCAGGGAAACGAAGGAATAAAAATAGACCGGCTTTACTTCTTTGGTGCTTTCGGTTTTCGTAAGCTTATAAGCAAACCATGCCATGAGAGACATGATCGCGAGCACGTAAAGAGTGTAAGCATAGGTCTGTCCGGTAAGAACTACATTTGAATCTACCATGTAAGAACCCTTATAATAATTTTAAATGCTACCTCAATATAGCATTTAAAATTAAAAAAATCAAATAGCTTTTGGAAAGACGACATCCGAGAGGCGGGTGGACTGTAGGAGAGTGTTTCGCTGTTTGTGTAATTTTTCCCAGGCATCGTGCATGGCGCAGGGGGTAACAAGCATACATTCACCAATCCCAAAGAAACAATATGAAGTAGCAGAGAAGCCTTCTACAGCATCAACGATCTCGGAAAGGAAAATTTCCTGTGCGGGGCGGGCGAGTACGAATCCGCCAACCCTGCCGCGGGTAGCCCGGATCAGTTCGTTTTTCGAGAGCTTGGTTAATAATGCCTGAAGATATTTTTTCGGTATCTGTAATTGTTCAACCAATTCAAATGATGATATTATCTTTGGATCATTCTGTCCGATGTATACCAACACACGCAAAGCATATTCGGTGGTTTTGCTAAAATTCATTAGTCCTGTCTGTAATGAAAAAAAAATTAACAGATCGAATATATAAAATTACCCCGAATATTCGTACCCGTACCGGCGAATTCAATAATGAGACTACTTGCGCCCTTTAAGCAGTGTTCAAGGGAAAATTATCTGTAGGAATACCTGAAATTTTTCATATACTAAAAAGGTCACAATCCAATTAGCATAGTACACATGAACAATAAAATGTAAATATTGATTGTAATTTATTTTTTTGGTGCTTAATTTATATTAATTAATTCTTGGAGCTAAATGGGGACGATGGGGCGAATTTTGATTGTGTTTTACAAACCTTGGCATTTTTCAATAATTAATTTACTAATTTGTTTCGCGAACGAAGATCATATTAGTCATTTGAAACAATCTAATGAATAACAAACTGTTTTTAGTGCTCCTTTCACTGTTAGTTGTCATTCGGCTTATAAACGGGAAGAAGATAATGAATAAAGCTCGAACTGATAATTACATTGATTCTTGAAATTTGGAACCCGCTTCTACAGCAACATGGAATTGGGATTTGGGTTTCAATGGATGACAAAATCAAATTCTTGAGTTGACAATGGGTACGATAACAGATTTTTCTTTCTACATAGTATTCTTGAATTTATTGGGGCTGGTTTTGAAGATATCTTAAATGTATCTTTAGCCGCTGGTCTGCAATATAATAATTAAATAAATGAAAGCACTGTACCAGTAAAAAAATGCTGGTACAGTATTAAAATTTCCAAATTTTTAACTGGGAGAATTCACTATGATTCACAATCCAAATGAAGTGACCATAGAAGACATTGAGCAGTTAAACCCTGTGCAACTTTCTGATCTGTTGTTGAGATTGCTAAAATTTGAATCTGAAAAATTCAAATTTGATGGGGTTGAAGAAATTCTTGTCCCACTTAAAATAAATGTTGCAGACGAAGGCGAAGATGGAAGGATAAAATGTAACAGCACAAATGGATCTATGTGGATTACCAACAATTTATCAATATATCAAAACAAAGCTACAGATTTACAGCCGAAAGAAGTATATAATGAATTTTTTAAAGACTTCGCAGTGTTTGGTGCTGAACTCAAATCACAAATAAAAGAGGTTCTCGATGCAGGAGGACAATATGTATTTTTTATAAGTCATTCCTATAATAAATGTCTTATTAAAAATAGATTAAAATATGCGTATAAGGCGATAGATGACTCTAATATAAAATATAACACGGCGTATACACATTCGCAAATCCGAATTATAGAAGGTAACCAAATAAAAGATTGGACAAACCAATTCACAAATGCAGTTATTTATGTCCACGGTTGTCTTGGTAGATCACACCCAGTTGGTCTAAGAACTATTGAACAATGGGGAGAATACAAAGAGTATAGGGATACACCTTTTATCTCAAACACCGCTTTGGAAAAATTAGCTTCAGCAATGATTAATATCAATCATCGAAAAAATGAGAGTATTAGGCTGATTGGACATTCTGGGTTAGGAAAAAGTAGATTAGTATATGAAACATTTAAGATTGACAGAAAAATAAGTCATAATGCTGTATATTATGAAATTGTCGAGAGTGCGGAGGGTCTAATTCAGTACATTCGTTCTTGTGCTCCCAATTTCGAGGGAGTTTTGATTGTTGATAACTGTGATTACGCATCTCACAAACTACTTGAGCGTGAAATCCATCGTTCCGCAAATATGAGTATGATTACTATTGATAATTCAGTAGAGGAAATATTAGATAATTCGAAAACATCACAAACTAAATATCTTGAACTAAAAAGCGATGATTTATTAGATACAATACCCAAATTATTGGGACATTTTTTTGCAGGACAATTGACTAATGGAGAAATAAACTATATAAGTGAGTATTCTGCAGGATATCCTTATATGGCGTTATTATTTGCGCAAGCGTTTCGCACAGGCAACTCCTCATTCACTGAATTCATTCAAGAATCATTTGAGCAAAAACTGTTATTCGGACGTGATTATAATAAGCCAGGACTAGATGTTCCCTCTAAATACAATCTCATAAGGCTGTTATCAATTTTTGGATATTTTTACATGCCCGCACAAAAAATTAAATCTACAAAGGCATTCACAGATAAAGAGATATCCAGATTTAATCTTCAAAATGAATTAATATTCAATCATTTAGTTGAACCTGCACAGACAGCCCGAATGTTTTCTGAAACCTGTGAATATTTTATAAGAAAGCAAATACTTGAACAGAGGGGGAATACATTAAGAGTGAGGCCTGAACCATTAGCATTAAAGCTATCAGCTGATTGGCTTAAGCACACGACAAGCGAGTTCTTGCTATCATCTTTTCCTGGGCTGATCGAACATCAATTGGCGACACCCTTTGCAGACCGATTAAAAAATCTAGATCAATTACCTGAAGCCAATCAAATTGTTGAAGATTTATGGGGAGATATTGGCCCTTTTGGAACCGCGGAAGTTCTTAACACTGAACTGGGTTCACGGCTCTTCCGCTCTATTGTCGAAGTGAATCCAGAAATTGCAGCTAAAACATTAGTTAAGGCCTTTCGGAATTTATCAAAGGAAGAAGTATTCGCTATTGATGCAGGCAGAAGAAATTTAGTATGGGCTATAGAAAAATTATGTTTCAGAAAAGAAACTTTTATCGATGCCGCAAAGATACTTTGCAAGTTTGCAATTTCTGAAAACGAAAATTGGAGCAATAATGCTACAGGTCAATTTTTGCAACTTTTCCAAATTCATCTTCCTGGCACTCAGGCGGATTTTGATGCGCGTATAACGATAATTGACTGGATGTTAAAGCTTGATGATCCTGCCTATACAACTTTAGCGATTAGCGCAATGGGGAGAGCTCTGAAAAGACATTATTTCCATCGGATGAGTGGAGCTGAGAAGCAGGGTAGTAGTATTCCTTTGGAAGACTATATACCATCAAGGGACTCAATTGAAAACTACCTTTCCAAGATTCTTCAAATGATGTCGGATTTGTATATACAAAGTGTTGATTCCCGACAATTAATCTTAGATCAAACAGCTCAAAATATCCGTGGACTGGTAAATTGTGGAGCGTTTGATTTAATTTGCAAATTTATTCAGAGTTTGTTACCCAAAATATCGGGAATTTGGCAATCAGGTATTGACAGCTTGAGAACTACGCTGCAATATGAACAACTAAGCGTTGCACAGACTATAGCCATTAATGAACTAATTGATGAACTTATGCCAAAAGATTATTTGGGCAAGATAAAATCTATAGTTGATAACCCTGACTGGGATTTTAAATCTGGCGAAAATGGTGAATTAGTCGATTATTCTGAACTAAGAGCTATTGATTTAGCAAGAGAATTTTTACAAAATAATGTATCAGTTTCGGATTATCTTCCGGCATTGTTAGTTGGAGAGCAAAGAGCTGCTGTCTCATTTGGTCGCGAAATTGGCAAAAACTTGGCGAAGGAAAGTAAGAATACTTTAATCAAAGAAATCATTTCATTGACGAGCAAAATAGAAAAGAAAAATCAGAATCCGAATTTTTTATGGGGAATTTTGGACAGCTGCCCCGAAGAGCAGAGAAGGTTGATAATTATAAGTGTCTTATCAAATGAGAAAATGGCTATCAATGGGGTACTATATGCGCGTTTATATTTCAACGATATCAAAGATTTCTATATAGTAACTGACCTTGCTGAGAATGATGTGCTCTCTCCAAAAGAATTAGTTCAGTTATGCTACGCTCAATATTTTTCTGAAGCGCCAATATCCATTGTAGATGAAATGTGTAAAAGATTGTGTGTTTTTGGAAATGCGGGGGAATGGCTGGCTATTGAGTTGCTTCATAATTCAAGCTTAAGAAATGAATCAAGGTTGATGTCCTATAAAAATATAATTATTAGCGTCACATCAAACCAAAACTATTTTATTGGTGATTCGCAATTATCTGATATTAGCGAGTACAGGCTGGCAGAATTAGTAAAGAGTGTTATTAAGCAAAGTGGCAATGCCAAATATGCGAGAACTTTATCGAGGCAGCTAAGAGAATTCTTTAAGGGACACAAACATTCATTTTCATATAGTTATATCTCTGAGATCTCAAGCGTTCTTGTGCAAAATTATTTTAATGAATTCTGGCAAGAAATTTCAAAAACTTTAACGAATGATAGATATTCTTTTTGGCAAATTGCTGATATACTTGGGTCGCATCACGGAAATTTTAATAATAAAGATGCAAATGGTATTCTATTTGGTTCATCACATAACGCACTAATTATTGAATGGTGTAAAAACAACAAACCAATTGGACCTCTAAAAATCGCAAAAATGATGCCCATATGGGATAATGAGAATACTGAAGCCGATATATGGCATCCATTTGCTTTAGAAATGATAGATAATTTTGGAGACCAAGAAGATTTTCTTAAGGCGGTGTCTTTTAATCTGGGGGCGTATAGCTTTACAGGCTCAATTGTCCCGTATTATCAAAGCCAGATTGAGTTGATGAATAAACTTCTACAACATTCTATTCCTAAAGTAATCCAATGGGCACAAGATCAAATTGCTGAGCTTGAAAAAATAAAAACGAGGAGAAGAATCGGTGATGAGGAGATGTTTTTATAATTTAATATTTCAAATTAGAATGAACTAAATATACTTAGCACAGAAAGACGCAGACAGTGGTCAGTAAGGTACCAGACGGTGGTCAGACAGGTGGTCAGACAGGTGGTCAGACATCAGATTTTGCTCCACCAACAAAAAAACAATCCAATGTGCTGTATCTGATATATAAAAATCCTCTCATTACACGAAAAGAAATAGCATCTCAGCTTCGCATCAATGAATTCGTGGTATAGAATCATATTGATGCGTTTCGGAAAAAAGGCATGATTGAATGTGTTGGCAGTGATTTTGGCGGGCAATGGAAAACACTGATTGAACCAGATAATATAAATGCAAAGTAATTTTAAATTCGATGGACAGCCTTTATGAAAAAATGAGCAAAAACTCAGAAGTTCGGAATTACCGAACTTCTGCCGATGATTTTGTAAGGCAGCATTAAATAACCATAGCAGGAAACATTGCTATGGTTAGACTACATTGAAATTCTGTAAAAGAGAAGTCGCTAATTATGAACGATATTCAGAAAGAGAAAATACAGGCCAAAATATTTACTATACGCGGTTTGCAGGTAATGCTCGATAGAGATTTAGCTGTATTTTATAATGTGGAAACGCGAGTTATTAATCAGGCTGTAAAAAGGAATATTGACCGTTTCCCTGTTGAATTCATGTTCCGGTTAACAAAAGAGGAAATTGGATATTGGAAATCACAGATTGTGATATCCAATAAAGAAATAATGGGCTTAAGGAAAGCACCGCTGGTATTTACCGAAGCAGGGGTTGCCATGTTATCTGCTGTTTTACGGAGTGATACAGCTGTGAAGATGAGTGTAATAATTATCAAAGCATTTGTAGAAATGAGAAGATTTATTATGCGGAACGAAGATATTTATAGCAGGCTTACTAAATTAGAATATAAGCAGTTAATTACTGATGGCAAGATTAACAAATTACTTAATTCATTGCAAAGCAATGAATTAAAACCCAGGCAGGGAATCTTTTTTGACGGGCAAATTTTCGATGCATATAAACTGATTTCTCATATTATTCGGACAGCAGAAGAATCACTTATTCTTATTGATAACTATATAGACGACACCGTGTTAACTCTCTTTACAAAGCGGAAAAAGGGAGTAAGAACAACCATTTATTGCAAATCCGTTTCCGGTGTGCTAAAGCAGGATATTGCAAAGTTCAATAGCCAGTATGAAACAATCGAAGTAAAAGAACTGAATACAGCCCATGACCGCTTTCTAATACTTGATGAAAAAACTATTTATCATTTTGGCGCCTCATTGAAGGATTTGGGTAAAAAATGGTTCGCATTTTCAAAGCTGGATTTTGATGCTAAAGATATTATTGATAAACTATAAACAGATTGTGGCAACTCTGTAGCCACTATTTTCCATTAGATTTTGCATAGTTTCTAATTGAAGAGCCCTAATTGGAATAATATTGTAAGCAGAAGAATTCGTGCGTATTATTAAAAACCGCTTGCAAGAAATAAAACCGGATAATGTAGTATAACCCATAAATGCATAAAAGCATAAAAGCATGAACAATTACAAAGACAATTTCGAAATTAGAAAACGCTTATTGGGAAAACATTAAAACCGTTCTGGAGAAGATTGAAAAAATACAAAGTGATAAGCAGAAAGAACTATTTTCAACCCTCCGGCAATGCTTTTGGCGGCAATGGAAAATGCTGACTGTGATAATACTCCAAGCAATACCTATCTAATGCTGGGACATATGAACATACTTGAGCCACGTTCCAACAGGATTAAGGAGATGCTTATGAGGTGTTTGGTGTGTGTGGGGAATTCTGACTTTCCAGGCAGCATGGTAACGAATAGAGGACTTATAAATTGAATCAGCGAGTAGTTCGGATATTCCGAAATATTAAGTCCAATTGGAATATTGTAAACATGCGAGTAATTATACAGCAAAGCCTGGCGGAAAACCATGGAGATACCTTCTAATTCCGCATGACCAGGTGAATATTACGAACAGTTTTGAATTTTTCGTTTCAGGTTATACTGAAAATTAAGTGATCAGGCTTAATATATCAGTCATTCAAAACTGAAAAAGCGATTTATAGAGGCTGCCATAATCGAATGAAGTATGACAGTCATATAAATAATTAGCAATATAACCCAATTTTATCCGGGTGATTATTCCTGCAAGGTTAGCATTGAATTTACTCACTCAAACAATGGTTCGAATGTGAGGATAGCCGTCAGGATGATGAGGATGATAACGGTTACCCAGCCGATGGAGTTTTTGATTTTATTGTTTACCATATCGCCCATGATTTCCGGGTTGTTGACGAGGATAATCATTGAAACGAGTACTACCGGCAGCAGGATACCGTTAATAATCTGCGACCAGATGATAATACTTATCAGCGGGGCGCCTGGTATAAGGATAATGGCAATGGAGACGAGCATTATCGCCGTGAAAAAGAAGTAAAATTCAGGAGCCTCTTTCCATTTTTTATCGATTCCAGCTTCAAAACCAAACGCTTCACATATATAAAAGGCCGTAGCCAGCGGTAAAATAGTCGCTGCAAATATGGAGGCGATGAATAATCCGAACGCGAATAATTGCGCCGCGAACAGGCCTGCCAGGGGTTTTAATGCCATTGCCGCATCTTTTGCTTCATTGATGGTAACTCCGCTTTTATGCAGCGTATTGGCACATGCAACAATAATAAAAAATGCGACCAGAACAGTAAGCACGCACCCGACAAAGACATCCAGCAACGTGTATTTATAATCTTCCTTTTTCAAGCCCTTCTCAATAACTGCCGACTGCATGTAAAACTGCATCCACGGGGCAATGGTGGTACCGATAATACCGATTACCATACCGATAAAAGGGGTGTTCCATTCGAATGAAGGGTGAGATACAGCCTGACCAATTTCCCGCCAATCCGGTTTTTCCATAATGGCAGAAACTACATACGTAAGCAGGAAAACGCTGAATATGAGGAATATTTTTTCTGAGGATTTATAGTCGCCTTTAACTACCAGCAGCCATACGAGTATGGCTCCCAGAGGCACGGAGATGTATTTACTAACGCCAAAAATTTCCATTGAACCGGCAACGCCGGCGAATTCCGTGGTGGTATTGCCAATATCGGCAATAATCAGTCCGATGAAGATGAAAAAGGTAACTTTAACGCCAAAATTTTCGCGGATAAGATCCGCAAGCCCTTTGCCGGTAACAATACCCATGCGGGCATTCATTTCCTGCACTACGAGCAGGATAATAAAAGCGGGTATAAGGGTCCATAGCATTTTATAGCCATAAACTGCACCGGCAACGGAGTAGGTAGTAATACCGCCGGCATCGTTATCCACGCTGCCGGTAATTATACCGGGCCCTACCAGGCTAAGAAAGAAGATGAATTTTGTCCAGAGACCTTTATGGCGCTTCAAAAATTTCATGCAATTACCTATTTTTTCAGTACTTCATCAAGAATATCATGAATCAACACGCTGCCAACGAGGTGTTGTTCCTGGTTAACAATGGGAATACTGAGCAAATTATATTTGGAAACAACCTCAATGAGGTTATCGATATCGTCTTTATCGTATAAAAACAGAATTTCCTTATTCATCAGGCTTTTTAATGTTTCGGTACCGGAAGCAAGAACAAGATCGCGCAATGATACTTTACCAACTAATTTACCTTTTGCATTGGTAGTATAGATGTAATTCATCAGGCCTTCTTCGGGTTTTGAGTGACGAAGCTGCGCTATAACCATTTCGGCTGTGGCATCGGAAGGAAAGGAAACAAATTCATTATTCATGATACTGCCAATTTCGTTTTCCTCATATTCCATCAGATCGCGAATTTCATCGGAGAGTTCTTTTTCCATGTTCGAAAGCAGCTCTTCGGCTTTGCTTTCATCCAGGTTGTCCAAAATATCGGCTGCTTCATCGGAGGGCATTTCCTCAAGAATATCGGCTGCTTTTTCGGCCGGCAAACTTTCGATAAACTTCACCTGTGTATCTTCTTCCATTTCCTCCAGAACATCCGCGCTTTTTTCGTTACTCAATTTTGAAAAGATGAGCATTCCGGTATTCTGATCGACATCTTCAATAATCTCTGCCAGATCTGAAGGGTGGAGCGTCATGAGTTTATCGTAACTTTGAGCAAGAACCAGGTTATCGTTGGTCTGCAAAACAGTTTCCACATCTTTCCATAGTATAACCTTCGCCGGGGCAGTGATCCCAAGTTTTTTTACAACTCTCGAAACCCCAAGGCGGCGCAACAGGCCTTCGGCGCCAATATCAACGGCAATAACAAACGTACCTGCCGGTACAATCGCGAGCCGGATATCGTTTACCCGAACAACTTTTCGGCCATTTAAATCGATGATTTGTTTATCGAGAATTCGCTTTTTGAGGGGTACTTTATCAGTTGTATCAATTTCAACAATCTTTTTACACGAAATATGTATGTGGTCTTCTTGTTTTTCGATAACGAAATGACGCCAGTCGAGGGTTTTAGTACCATCAGGGGTACGTACAGATGCAGCAATTACCATTGGGTTTTCCATATCCATGGTAACAATCAGGTCAAGGAGTTTTCCCATGACCTGAAAATCATGCGAAAACACTTTGGTATGTAGTATTCGGCTGAAATATAATGCGGTATATTTCATGGGGGCCTCCTTGTTTTAAGCTGGCAGCAGCTAACCAGGCGTTGATTTCATTGCAATTCTGCGATTAATTATATTGGGTGTTCGTTTTTCAAAAGAAAAATACTTATGCTGCAAATATACAAAAGAGGTTAGTTACCCGTGCAGATATTTCTGAAAGTTTGAATAAAAAAGTGAGAAAAATACCATGAAAGTTTTTAATTGTATAAAACCCGTAATTGCAATGATACACGTTGATGCATTACCCGGCACTCCAAAATACCAGGGTGATGTACAGGCAATTATTAATAAAGCAAAAACAGAAGCTCAATTGTATCGGGATTGCGGTGTTGAGAGTATTATGATTGAAAATATGCACGATGTACCATACCTTAACCGACAGGTGGGACACGAAATTACGGCAATTATGAGTGTTATTCTTCATGAAGTTAAAAACCTCACTAAATTACCCCTGGGAATTCAAATACTTGCCGGCGCGAATAAGAACGCGCTTGCCGCCGCCCTTGCAGCAGGTGCAGATTATATTAGAGGCGAGGGATTTGTTTTTGCCCATGTAGCCGATGAAGGCACATTTAACTCCGATGCTGGTGAAATACTACGTTATCGTAAGCAGATTGGTGCTGATGCCATAAAAGTATTTACCGATATCAAGAAAAAACACAGCTCTCATTCCATTACCGCCGATACCGATATTGCAGAAACCGCGAAAGCTGCTGAGTTTTTTATGAGTGATGGTGTAATAGTTACCGGTTCTGCTACAGGGGCCGAACCAAGTACCGAGGAAATCAGCGCGGTGAAGAATAAGGTCTCAATACCGGTACTTTCGGGTTCTGGTGTAACGATAGATAATATCGACAAGTACTTTGAACTATGCGATGCATTTATCATCGGGTCCTATTTTAAGTATAATGGAGACTGGCGGCAAACTGTTGATCCGGAACGGACAAGCATGTTTATGAAAAAAATGGATATGCTCAGGCAGTGATAAACTGGAATGAAAAACAGGCGAATCGTTTTCGGTATTCGTACTCAATGTGAATAATTGCCGGTAGTAATTATAATTATTGAATAATAATTATTAAATATTACTCTTCATCGAATTTTATACATGTAATTATTTGAAATAAAGGGGATAAGGTATATATTTGTATAAATGAGAACAGTTTAACTGTTCTGCAAAATTAACAAAGTATTTTACAAGGAAGTAAGACGTGTCTTCGCATCAATTCAGAACTGTTCTGGTCGTTATTAGCGTCCTTGTAATATTTGGTTTTTCCGCCTGGCTCGATTATCAAAGGGTTGTTGAATATAATCGTGCCTCACTTACCCACGAGCTTACCGCTTTAAAGGGCGAGCTGGAAACGCAAATAAACTCCCGCGTGCTGAGCTTGCAGGGAGTTACTGCTTATATACAAAAAAGCCCCGATGCAACTGAAACAGAAATCGAGAGATATCTCGGTGAACTATACGATTCAACCGATGAAGTCTTACGGAATGTTGCCATTCTTAAAAATACTACAATTATTTATTCATATCCAAAAGCCCGTAACGCAGCAGCAATTGGCAAAGATTTAGCGAATGTACCCGGACAGAGAGAAACGGTTCTACGGGTAAAATATACCGGTAAAGGAATGATTACCGGACCGATAAATTTGGTACAGGGAGGTACCGGTTTGGTTGCGCGTGTACCCGTAATTCTTAAGGGCGGTGCTTATTGGGGCCAGGTAAGCGTGGTTTTGTATTATGACAAATTAATGCAAACATCCGGGGTGACCGATTTTTCGCTAAGAAATAATTTGATGATTGCCGAAAAAGGTACCGATCAAAATACTCCGCGCACAGTTTGGAATTCAGTGAATGGTACGTTTAAGAATCCGGTGGTTGTTGAGCTCATTGTTCCCAATACTACCTGGGTAATCTCTGCTGAACCCAGGAAAGGGTGGAGCGGCAAATCAGTATCATTTTATACTCTGATGGTTCTGGGTATTATTTTTTCCGGTCTAAGCGGTCGGTATTATCATGTATTAATGAGCACTCAGGAAAATCTTGAGAAATCGGAATCGAAATTCCGAACATTATTTGCATCTTCACCGGATGCAAACCTTTTACTTATCAATGGATTGATAATAGATTCCAATTCGGCAGCGCGATTGCTTCTGCATACCGATGAGTTACATTTACATGGCAAAAGCCTGTTGATGATATCACCGGAAAAACAACCTGATGGTGAAACCTCGAAGTTTAAGTTAAAGCATATATTCAATGCAACATTACCGGATGAAGGAATAAAATTTGAATGGCTGCATCGGCGTGATGACGGGTCTGAATTCTGGTCTGAAACGGTTGTAACCAGCCTGAAAATTCAAAACAACAAGGTGCTCTATACCACTTTACGTGATATTACTCAACGAAAAATCGCCGAGCAGGAACTGCAAAAGATTAATACCCGATTGGGACTTATTTCAAAGGTATCTTCTTCACTGGTAGGCAGCAGTCCGGTAGTTGAGCAGGTTGACCAGTATGCCCGGCTAATCCGTGATGCATTTAATATTGATGTTTCGGTTGTCCGCGTACTTGATGGCGATGATTTGGTATTGTTAACATGCAGCGGTGTTGATAAAGAAATGCTAACTCCCCGGGTTTCTCCTCGTTGGGGCCTGACAAAAATCCTTATGGAGGAGAAGAAGCCGGTTACCGTATATGATCTTCATACCGATACCAGAACTATGCATAATCATTTTTTTGTACCGAATACGTATCAGGCGCGCTGCTACGCGGGTGCTCCATTGTTAATACGGGATGAGTGCATTGGTTTGTTGGGGATATATCTGAATAACGATAACAGACATTTTTCCGAAACAGATCTGGAACATTTGCAAATTATCGCGAACAACATAGCGATTGTTATTGAAAATGACATGCTCTACAAGGACCTCTCCAAGAAAAAGATTCAGGTTGAATCGGAGCTTGTTGAAAGGCGTCGGATAGAACAGGAATTACTTACTGCGAAAGAAAAAGCAGAAGAAATTAACCGCCTGAAAACCTCGTTTTTCTCGAATATGAGTCATGAACTTCGTACGCCGCTTATGGGAATTTTAGGTTACTCGCAGGTATTGTTAAATGCACTCGAAGACGAATATCTCAAGAGAATGGCCCAAACAATTGTTATTAGCGGCCAGAGGCTTTCGCACACGGTAAAACTAATACTTGATATAACAAAACTAGATTCGGAACGGGTTCTTCCGGAGTATCAGCTGGTGGATGTTACCCGACTTATTGAAGAGAGCATTCAACTGCATGAAAAACTTGCCTTATCAAAGTTATTATCCCTGTCATTTGAAGATCCCGGTTATCCTATTCCGGTTTTCGCCGACAGGAACTGGTGTGTTGAAGCATTCAATAACGTAATTAATAATGCTATTAAATTTACTAATAAAGGTACAGTTAAGGTTATTGCTTTCCGGGAAGAAACCAATGCATATATACAAATTATTGATACCGGTATAGGTATTGCGGAAAGCGATCAACAGGTAATTTTTGAAGAGTTCAGGCAGGCAAGCGAAGGCCTGAGTCGCAGTTATGAGGGCACGGGTCTGGGATTAACAATTGCGAAACGCTATATTGAAATGATGCACGGCCAAATCTATGTAGAAAGCATACTTGGCAAGGGAAGTACTTTCACTATTGTTCTCCCTATTTCTGAAGATGCTTCATTATTTGGCCCCGGCATCTCTGAAACCGAAAGCGAGACTCGTAATAAATCGACGATGAGTTCGAAAAAAGTTTTGGTAATTGAGAACGATGCAATAAATATTGATGTTATCACTTCCTTTTTGAAAAATTCCTACCCATTTGATGTTGAAAAAACTGCCGAAGGCGGTCTCTCGAAGGTTCTGCAAGGCTCCTATGATGTTGTATTGTTAGATATTAACCTTGGGCGCGGAATGGACGGCTTGCAGGTAGTTGACGAGATGAAACGGGTTTGGGGTGAAATTTCTATACCGGTTGTTGCAATGACTGCCTACGCGATGGATGGCGATAAAGAGAAGTTCATTGAGGCTGGTTGTACACATTATCTTGCTAAACCGTTTAGAAAATCGGAATTATTGAATTTCCTTGCACAGATATTCATTGAATGGAAAAAGTAATAAAAAATATTTGCATGTATTTTTTTAAGCTGTCGGTTGTCTTAACTATAATCATCAGCCTTAATACTATAACCATTCAACCCGGAAGGTCTAATTAATTACTGCAATTCCCCAATGCCCCGAAATATTTAAGTTTTTTTACATAATATCTTGAAAGCTGCTCATTCAGTTATTCCGCATGAGAGGACTTTCACCGCAATATCAGCAGAGGAAAATGATTAAGAAACCTGAACATTCATTTGGGATTCTGCAAACTTCACGATAATTTTATATGACAATTTTTTGGAGTTATTGTGAAATTCATTAACAAAGTGATCGTCTCTCTCGTTGAACTCATGCCAAAACCCATCGTTCGTATCTTCGCAAATAAGTATATTGCCGGTGACACGCTTCAGGAAGGTGTTTCTGTTGTAAAGGATTTGAACAAACGTGGTATTATGGCAACTATGGATGTTTTGGGAGAAGCCATACAAAACCGGGATGAAGCCATTGATGCATATCAAAAAGCTGATGAAGTTCTTGATGTCATTAATCGTGAAAAACTGGATGCAAATCTTTCAATTAAGCCTACACAGTTCGGGCTTATGTTGGATGAAGAATTTTGTTATGATTTGGTTAAAAAGCTTGTTGTAAAGGCTAAGGAATATAATACATTCATTCGTCTGGACATGGAGGATAGCACTACTACCGATAAAATTATTGCTTTGTTTCTCAGGCTGCGGAGTGAATTTGAGAATGTCGGTATTGTAATTCAGGCATGTATGCGCAGAAGTATGGATGACATTGCCTTAATGAATGCGCAAGGCGGGCATTACCGGTTATGCAAAGGTATTTATATTGAACCGGAAAAAATAGCCTTCCGGGGTAAACAGGAAGTACGCGATAATTACATGGCCTTACTTCACAGAATTTTGAAAGACGGAAGATATGTCGGTATCGCTACTCATGATTCATATCTAATTGATGCTGCAAAGAAAATGCTTTCCGATTTGGGTACGCAAAAAGGAGATTACGAATTTCAAATGCTCCTTGGTGTACGCGAAGATTTGCGCGATCAGCTAAACCGCGAAGGTTTCCGGCTTCGTTTGTATGTTCCTTTTGGTAAAGATTGGTATAAATATTCTGTTCGTCGTTTAAAAGAAAATCCGCAAATTGCATGGGACATTTTTAAAGATATTTTTTCCATTAGATAAGTAGATTTTCTTGAATATTGTAGCATTTGAAACATCCTGTGATGAAACATCGGTTGCTGTTTTACGCGATGGCAGACTGGCAGCAAATATTATTTCATCACAGGATTTCCACACCCTTTACGGCGGTGTTGTCCCCGAACTTTCGAG
The DNA here is from genome assembly GCA_021286645.1 of Ignavibacteria bacterium. GTDB lineage: Bacteria > Bacteroidota > Ignavibacteria > Ignavibacteriales > Ignavibacteriaceae > JACPGF01. Next base: position 8,108 of record JAJTBZ010000088.1, on the reverse strand, counting down.
TCGGGCGCATATACAACGTATAACGCCATTATTAAAAGCGGCCCTTGAGAAGGCAGAAATTTCTCTGAATGAAATTGATATAGTTGCCGCTACTGCCGGTCCCGGACTTATAGGGGCATTGATGATAGGGTTTACTTTTGCCAAGGGTTTGGCATTATCCCTCAATAAACCATTCGTTCCCGTTAATCATGTTGAAGGGCACATTTTTTCCGGCTTTCTGATGCCCGATCAACCGGAATTCCCATTCTTATGTCTCGTCGTATCAGGCGGCCACACCATGTTCGTGTTGGTGGAAAGTTTCGTGAAGATGAGGCTATTAGGCTCGACAATTGATGACGCAGCGGGTGAAGCATTCGATAAGGTGGCGAAACTACTTGATTTGGGATATCCCGGGGGACCGAAAATTCAACAGTATTCAAATCGTGGCAACCAAGAAGCAATTAAATTTCCAATTGCAGATGTAAAAGGCCGGTATGATGTATCCTATAGTGGTCTGAAAACAGCCGTACTTCGTTTTGTTCAAAAAGCACAAAGTGCAAACTCGCTAACAGAGGAATTGAAATGTGATATTGCAGCGGGTTTTCAGGCAACAGCGGTTAAGACTCTCACAAGAAAACTTGAAAAAGCTATTAAGGAGTTTAAACCGGCATCACTTAGCCTTGCGGGTGGAGTTGCGGCAAATAAGAAACTTCGTGATTCAATTACTTCATTAGGATTGCAGTATCATATTCCTGTACGTATTCCTTCCTTCGAATATTGTGGTGATAACGGTGCCATGATTGCATTTAGGGCGTATTCGTTGGTTAGTTCAGGTGAAAAATTTACACTCGAATATGAGGCGTTCCCTTCATTCTTTTCTTCATATATAGCGGATTAACAGACGGTGCAAAAAACTCCTTTTCGATCTTTACTGACAAAAACTCAGTGGATTGTAGTAATAATGGTATTTGCAGGCATTCTTGCTGCATTATCTTACACATTCTTCAAACCGCATTATTATCAGGGGCAGGGGCCAAAAAAAATAACCATATTACCCGGGGAATCCTTCTCCCGTGTAGCTGAACATTTCCATAAAGCCGGTATCATTCCATCAACCCGCAATTTTAAGATTGCAGCATACCTTATGGGTGGTTCATTACGAATACAGGCCGGGCGTTACTCCATTGAAAATGGAATGAGCTATATACAATTAGTTCAATATCTTATAAGCGGAAATGCAGATCGTGCAAAAACTGTTCTTATTTATGGCGGCAGTAGTTTTAAGAAAATAGGCGAAAGGCTGCAACAGGAAGGTATTATTGAGCAGGAAAAGTTTGTACTATATGCCAAAAACGGAAACCTTGCAGCCCGGTATGGATATAACACTGGCAGCCTATTAGGATATTTATTACCAGGGACATACATTTTTTTTGAACATAGTACTCCTGAAGAGATAGTTGATACGCTCGCGCTAAGTTTTAAACGATTTGCTGATGAAGGTCTGCTGAAACAAGTCCGGCAGAGCGGGCGGTCATTGCATCAAATACTAACTATGGCTTCTATAGTGGATTGGGAAACAAGCAACACATCTGAAATGCCTAAGATAGCCGGTGTTTATTACAATCGGTTGCGTATTGGTATGCGCTTACAGGCAGATCCAACAATTCAATTCATTCGTACTGATGGCTGGGGTAGAGTTAAAGGCGAACCGTTGCATATTAAATCACCCTATAATACTTATTTAAATCCCGGTTTGCCGCCGGGTCCGATCAACAACCCGGGTAAAGATGCTATTATGGCCGCCATTTACCCCGAAAAGCATCAGTTCTTGTTCTTTGTTGCTGGTTTTAAAGGACATCACGTATTTTCGCGGACATATACCGAACATAAGCAGCATGCTAAAGAGTATTATAAATGGTTAAACTCTCTCGAGAAGAAAAAAGAAGAAGCAAAATAATTCGAGTCGGAGTTTGATACACTTCTTGAAAGATTAAACTTTGCTATATTTACAGGTTGAGTAATTTTATTTGGCGATGCATGAAAGTGAATTTAGGCGTGATCATTAAGCAATATTTCTTTTCTATATTTGGCGGACTTTTGTTCGTTATTCTGCCATTTTTAGTCGGTTGCGGCCTGCAAGCTTCCCCGGGCGGCGGTGAAATTGATAAAATCCCTCCGGTGATAGAAGAAACCTATCCCATAAATGGCACTAAGAATTATTCGAAAAATTATATTGAGCTTACATTCTCGAAGTACGTTGATAAGGCATCGTTCAGAAATGCTTTATTTGTTTCTCCTGCAATTGATGGCGAATTGGAAATAAGTTGGACTAATACCACTGCCACTGTCACTTTCCCGGGCAAACTTAAAGCAAACAGAACTTACACCATTACAGTTGGTACCGATGTTATAGATTTGCATAATAGCAATCATATGGCCTCTTCATATACGTTACATTTTTCAACCGGCGAGGCTATTGATCATGGCGTTATTAGGGGACAGGTTTATGATTCAAAACCCGCGGGTATAATGGTTGGCGCGTATTCTACTGATATGGATACATTGAATCCCGCGATTCGTAAACCGGATTATATTTCGCAAACTGGTGATAGCGGTAAATTCGCATTTTCGGGAATTGCGCTCGGTACATACAGGGTATTCGCAATACGGGATCAGTTCAAGGATTTTTATTTTCAGTCAGAGCAGGATGAAATTGGTGTTCCGGTTAAGGATTGCGTTATCAGTCAAAAAGATACACTCGCTTCCGGATTAACATTCAGCATGCAAAAACTCGATACGATTCCTCCCCGGCTTCAAACCGCTGTAATGACTGATAAATACCACATTTTACTATCTTTCTCGAAGGAAATGGAAAATCGGTTATTAACTGCGGCTAATTTTAGTATCTACGATTCCACACTTTCAAGAGAGATTAGACCGATAGCTGTTTTTAAGGGCAAAACAAAAGAAAAGGAACTTGCATTGGCTGTGAATGATTCTTTCGCGGTTGCAAATAAGCTATTTGTCATTGCGAAAAATCTTTCTGATAAACTCGGTAATAAAACAGCAAACGATTACGCGGCTTTAGTGCCTTCGGCCAAACCCGATACTACCGCACCATCAATAGTAAATACTTACCCAATGAATAATGGAAACGGAATTGATTTTACATCGCCGGTTTTTCGTGTGACAATGGATGATTATATTACAAACTCTCAACCGTCGTTTAGACTGATCGACACATCAAAGAAAGAAATACCTGTTCGTATTATCCGGAATGATGGAGCATCGTTTACAATTCGTCCGGTACAAAAGCTTAAATCATTTTCGGACTATAAACTGCTTATACCGCTTGAATCAATGCGTGATTTAGCGGGTAATTCAACTGATACAAACATAACCATCTCTTTCAAAACAGTGAATGAACTTGATTTTACCGGAGTATATGGATATGTTAAAAATTTGCGGGATACCATTCATGCACGGTTAGAGTTACTGGCAATTTCTCCTGATACCACAAGATACTCAATTTCTTTACCTGCTTCCGGTAAATTTGCTTTTGAACGGGTATTGCCCGGAAAATACAATCTGTTTCTGTTTTATGACTTGAACGGCAATGGTATTTGCGATAAAGGATACCCATATCCATTTCAGCCTGCGGAAGAAGGTAGGTTTATGAAAGAGACTATATCTCTCGCTCCACGTTGGTCAGTTACAGATGTGGAATTTGATGCGGATACTTCAAAATAGTAGTTTGCCAAAATGATTGTTAAGTTTGGTCTCCCAAATACAGATATCCGGACGCGAAATCTAAAAATTGGAATTACCGGTGGCATTGGAACGGGAAAGTCATCATTCTGCGATTTATTGCAAAATAAAGGCTATCCAATATTGAAAGCAGATATTATCGCGCGGCAAATTATGCAGAGCAACAAGGATGTAATCAATGCAATCCGGCTAAATTTTGGTGAATCAGCTTATATAAATGGGGAATTGAATCGGCACTATCTTGCCGAAAAGGTTTTTCACGATGAATCCCAAATAGCACTTCTTAATAATATTGTGCATCCGGTTGTTACACGTGAATCTGAAATGCTATTGGCAGCATACTCAAAAACTGCTCCGCTTGTATTTTATGAAGCCGCGTTGATATACGAAGCCGGGATGGAATATTTATTCGATTGTATTATCCTCATTACAGCAAAACCGGAAATCAGGGTGAAGCGTGTAATGCTCCGTGATGGAGCGAGTGAAAGCAGCGTTTTGGCCCGAATCTCCAGGCAAAAATCTGATGAGGAAAAATCGAAAAAGGCGGATATTATTCTCCTGAATAACGGTTCACTGGACGAATTGATTTCTGATACAGATGAATTATTGCAACAGTTAACTTTAATAAATAAGTAAATAAAATACACATGTCATTACTCTTAAACTCGATTAGTGAAAGAAAATCTCATATGGTGTTTTCACCGGAACCGGTAGAGAAACATCTCATAGATATTTGCATGCAAGCAGCATTATTATCACCTTCGGCAATGAATATTCAACCTTGGCGTTATGTATGTATTAGTCCCAAAGATGAAGTATATATGCAAGTATTTCAGACGCTCATGGAAGGAAATAGAAAGTGGGCAAAGGATGCGCCGGTATTGGTTCTGGCCATAGTTGAAAAAGAATATTTATACAAAGAAAATATGGTGCCCAACAGTTATGCAATGCACGATCTCGGCATGGCTAATATGGCGTTCATGATTCAGGCACAAGAACTTGGTTTGCGTTCTCACCCGATTGGCGGATTCGATAAAGTCCAAATTAAACAGATTTTTTCTTTACCTGAAACTATGGAGCCTGTTCTTATTATAGCTGTCGGATTTCCTGGTAAGGAAGAGGAGGCCTTGCCGGAAATTAGAGAAAGGCAACTGAAGCCGCGTGCCAGAAAAGAACAGCAACTGATGTTTGGCTTTGGTTCGCTTCCCGCAGTTAAATAATTATAAACCTTCGGAAAGTAAGCCGAGTTTTTTCATTATTGCCTCTGCGATACTGATTCGGCATGCAGCAAAATCAGGATACAGTTTGCCAGTGGTCTGAACACAATTAGCAAAGAAATATACATTATTCTTTGTCTCTATATAGCCAATCCACCATCCGGTGGAGCGGGAATTGTTAGAATATCCCCACCCGGTTTTACCATGGTAAATTGTTGTACTATCCTGTTTGTGAATTGAGATAAGTTTCACAATATCCATACTATGCGTAGAAAAGGGGAGTGTATTCTCATATAAACTCTTTAGGAAATAAACCTGTTGCCGTGGTGATATTTTGAGTGAATCATTTAACCAAAACTGGTCTATGCCACCTGATACTTTTTCATTTCCATAATGGGCTTTTGTTATAAAGCTTTTCATGGTGTTATATCCAACTTTTCTGGCGAGTAACTGATATACCCAGACAGACGAATATTTGAAGGCGGTTTTTAGGGTCTGATCACTATTCCATTCATCACGGGATCGTTTGATTTTATCCCAAGGGATGATTTCATTTTCGTCTTTCAGTGCGCCGGATTCCAGAATAACCAATGAGTTAAATAGCTTAAATGTTGATGCTGGCGTCAGTTTAATGTTAGTTTTATTTCCATTTACCGTAATCCAGGTGTTGTTTTTATAATCGAGTAAAATAAAGCAGCCGGAAACATGGTGTTTTTTATAGAGCGAAGCAAACTCCCGATGCTCTTTTGTCGTTTGAGCAAGAAGGGTTAACGTGAAAACAGATAGTAAAATGAAAAGTTTTTGCACAATTTGCTCCTTAAACCAAAATCTGAATTAATATTACGAAGAAATTAATCTACGATTTTTCTATGATATTCGTTAAATATTAATGAATGATTATAATCGGGGAAATTCAGAAGGAGAAAAAAAATCAATTCCGTGTAGGGAAGCCGTAAAGGCAGAAATTCCAAATTTATTCCATAATTAGGAACTATTTTGGAAGGGAAATGTTCAAATATAAAGAGATAAAAGAAAAATTCTTAATTCAGCAGGTATAAGCTGAAACATGCACAGAGAAAGAGATGAAAACCACATGAAACATATTTTGGTAATAATTGCTTTATTGATTGTAACTAATAGCCTTCGCGCACAGCAAAAGAAAATTTTGTTCGATGCTACCAAAGCTGAAACTGCAGGCAATGCTGATTGGGTAATTGATGAGGATAATGGTACACCGGGAATTTTACCCACTCCTGCACAATCCACCGTTACTGCAAGTACTGCCGAAAACTACTGGACTGGCGGGCTTTCTTCATGGGGAATTGCTCTCGTTAAGGAAGGTTATTATGTTGAAACACTTGTTCCTGCCAGCGGTATAACCTATGGAACCAATGGGGCGCAGGACTTATCCAAGTATGATGTTTTCATCGTCTGTGAGCCAAATACTCAATTCACACAGTCAGAACGTACAGCCCTGGTTAATTATGTTAAAAATGGTGGTGGTTTGCTGATTATCTCTGACCATGCCGGCGCTGATAGAAATAGCGATGGTTGGGATGCAGTACATGTTTGGAATGATCTTTTCAGAAACAATGGCGTTGCGGCATATCCTTTTGGTTTTAAGATCGATTCTGTTGATGTTTCCGAGACATCAACCAATGTGCTTGCGAATGCCGGTGGTGATTCGGTTCTCAACGGAACATCGGGATCTGTCTCACAACTAAAATACAGCAACGGTGCTACTATTACATTAATGCCTTCATATAACAGTTCTGTGCAAGGACTAATCTGGCGAAACAATAATGCTCAGGGGGCAACCCAGGTAATGGCAGCCCGCGCTTTCTATGGGAAAGGGAAAGTTTTTGTATGCGGAGACAGTTCACCCGCAGATGACGGAACCGGTGCTTCGGGTAATACACTATACCCGGGTTGGACAGAAGTAAATGGAAACCATGCACGTATGTTTATGAATGCTACTAAATGGTTGGCAGTAAAAGGAACTTCCGGTGTGAGCCGTAAAATACATCCATCGAAAGATTTTCATATTAATGGTAATTATCCAAATCCGTTTAATCCGTCGACTAAAATATCCTATTCAATTGGTTCATCTGCCAATGTGAATATTTCAATATATGATTTTACCGGCAAATTGATTCAATCTATGAACTTCCATCACAATTCTCCGGGATCTTTTGAACAGATATTCACTGCTGCATCTTGTGCTTCCGGTGTATATTTGGCCCGGGTTACGATTCAACCGGATCAAGGTGATGAAATTGTGTCCACATTGAAACTGACTCTGCTAAAGTAGTTTGGTTTTAATTGTTAATCATCGATGAATAACTCGCTTGAAATAAAAATTGAGGATATATCGCTTTTCCAGAGTAAAATACTACGGTGGTATACTAGCAATAAACGTGAAATGCCCTGGAGAGATAATCCTTCACCGTATCAGGTAATGATTTCTGAATTTATGCTTCAGCAAACTCAATATAGGCGTGTTATTCCTTATTATTACCAGTTTCTTTGTACATACCCTGATATTTATTCACTTGCGAATGCGAACGCCGCTGATTTACTGCGTTTGTGGTCTGGTTTGGGGTATAATTCGCGGGCTTTGCGACTTCAGCAGAGTGCACGAATTATTCTGGAAAAATATAATGGTGTTATACCTGCTGAATATAAATTCTTGATTGATTTGCCCGGTGTTGGCGATTATATAGCCTCGGCTATATTAGCCTTCGCTTTTAATATTCCTGAGGCAGTGATCGATATTAACATCAAGAGGGTATTCATTCATGAATTTCAGTTGCCAACCGGGATTTCCTATAAAAGACTTAAAGAGTTCGCAGCCCGATTCGTACCCGGTGGTAGATCTTCTGAATGGCATAACGCGTTAATGGATTATGGCGCTTCCTTACCAGCGGCGACCAGAAAATCCTCGGCCCCTGCTGCCGTTCAAAAACCATTTGAGGGTTCCGTGAGGCAATTACGCGGTAAAATTGTTAAGTTGCTGATTACAGTTCCACAACTCACTGGTGCTGATATGCATCAGTATTTTCAGGATCCAAGATTGGATGATATTCTGGAGAAAATGGTTAATGAGCAACTTGTTCAGTACAGAGAGAATAAATATAGTTTATA
>JAJTBZ010000065.1 GCA_021286645.1 Ignavibacteria bacterium | reverse complement strand
TTCTACTCCTATCTGACTCGCGACTGCTGCCACATTCTCGATGGTGTCGCCTGAAACAATAACGGGAAGAACTGATGAGGCTTTTAACTGTTTCACTGCATCTGCTACTCCTGCTTTTACCAAGTCATCAACAATTATAATTCCGGCAAATACTCCGGAAATAACGCAATAGATCGGGCTGCCAGCCGGAATAGCGACACTAAGTAATTGGGTTTCGGATTCAGTATCCATAATATATCTGGATACAAAACTCTTTTTGCCAAGTACAATTTCTTGGTCACCTATGCGGCCGAAAACTCCCTCACCTTCACAGTAAGAAAAATCCGAGCATGTGCTCAAAGTTATATTTTTCTCCTGTGCATAATTAACTATTGCCTGCCCCAAAGGATGTTCGGAGAAAAGTTCCACTGAAGCGGCTAATTGTAACAGAGTCTCAGGTGTACCCTCCCGATCCACATATTGACTTTGGAGAATCACTTCGCGCACCCGGGCATTTCCTTCGGTAAGTGTACCTGTCTTATCCATTAACAGAACATCAATGCTATATGCCCGCTCTAAAGCTTCGCCGTTCTTTATTAAAATACCCCTGCGGGCAGCATTACCGGTGGCTACAATAATTGCAGTAGGAGTAGCCAGGCCAAGGGCACATGGACAGGCAATCATTAAAACCGCCACGAATTTTATAAGTGCCGCAGATAATACAAATGGAGATACGATAAAGAAATGGACAAAAAATGTTACTAAGGCAATACCTATTACTGCGGGAACAAAAAAAGAGGAAATTTTATCGGCCAAATTCTGAATAGGCGCTTTGGAACCTTGCGCATCCTCTACCAATTTAATTATTTGGCCCAAAACTGATGTATCCCCGATTGCAGTCACAGTAAATTCAAAAGATCCATTTTTATTGAGCGTCCCTCCAACAACTTTATCACCAGTTCCCTTCATTACAGGAAGGCTTTCACCGGTTATCATCGATTCATCAACGGTACTTTTACCCGATTGAACAATCCCATCGGCAGGAAGCCTTTCTCCGGGAAGTAACACGATAATATCGCCAGGCTTAACTGTTTCAATAGGTATTTCAACTATACCGTCTTGTCTACGAATTCGGGCAGTCGCCGGACGTAGTTCCAGTAGTTTGCCAATTTCATCAGTCGTCTTTTTTTTGGATCTGCTTTCCAGCCATTTTCCCATAAGAATTAAGGTTATTATAACCACACTGGTATCGAAGTATGTATGTTCAGCATGGTGTAAAGAAAAGAGTTCCGGAAACAGGGTTACAAGCATACTGTACGCAAAAGCCGAACCGGTGCCAATTGCAACTAAAGTGTTCATGTCCGGTGCAAGATGCCTGAGTCCTTTCACGGCGGAACGGAAAAATCGTTTTCCCGGTAAAAACATAACCGGTGTGGCAAGAAGGAACTGAATTTTGTTCAATGTTTCCATTGAGAATGGCAAGATATGTTCACATCCCGGTACCATGGGAAGCATACCAAGTACGAATACGGGAATTGAAAATAACAGAGCAATACGAAAGTCGCCCAGCAGATCATTTTCTATATCATAAAATTGATTGTTTTGTGGTAACGATTCAGATTTTGATGAGTTAATTGATTCCAACCGCAGAGTGTAACCATACTCAGCCACTTCAGACGCTATTTTTTCGGGTGTCACTTTAGAATCATCGTACTCAAACGCAACTTTTTCCGTTGCAAGATTTACACTAACTCCCTTTACCCCGTCCATTCGATTTAATACTTTTTCGACTCGTGCGACACAACTTGCACATGTCATACCTTCAATCGGCAGGGATAATCGTTCGCTCACTTACTGTTTCCTTCGCAAAACTTAGAATATCTAAATAATTAACTACGATAGCATTTCTATTTTCACCAAATTATAACCCGCTTCGGCTACAATCTCTTTTAATGCAGCTTCATCGTGTTTAGCTTCGTCGACTTCGATGAACGCGTAACCGACAGCGGTTTCATTAACCTGTACACCGGATCTTTGTAATTCTTTTTGCAGTGCCATTGCACAATGCATGCAACTCATACCTTCAATTATCAATTTTTCCTGCTTCATATATATCCTTTAATGATTAAGTATTACCTATATTTATCAGATGAATTTACCAGAATTTGGTTTCAATATATTCACAAAAAAGGACAATGTACATGAAAAAAATCTTCACACTTGTACTATGCCTCAGTTTCCTCAACGGAGTCTATGGTCAAAAAGCCCCCTTTACACTTGATGATATTTACAAAGTAAAAGGTGTGGGGGCACCGGTACTTTCGCCTTCCGGTAAGTACTTCGCGTACACGGTTACAGAATCAACCCTTAATGGAGGCAAATCGAAAACTGCTGTATATCTCTATGATATTGAAAAAAAGAGCAGCTCAAAACCTGAAATGGACGTGAAAAACAGCTATAACCCATTCTGGGGCAAGAGTGATAATATCCTCTATTTTACTGCTGTCAACGAAGGGAAAATGCAGGTTTTCAGCTATGATTTCTCTTCAAAAACAAAAAGGCAGCTTACTAAATACTTTAATGAGATTTCCAACCCGATTTTAACTTCCGATGAGCGTTTCCTGGTATTTACTTCTGACGTGTACCCGGATTGTAATGGAGACCAGGAATGCAATCAAAAAAATATAGAGGCTGCAGAGAAAGGTCCGGTACAGGCGTACATGACCGATGAACTTCTCTATAGACATTGGACTGAATATTCAGAGGGCAGAGTCAGCCACATACTTGTTATGGATTTGTCAACCAGTTCTATTAAA
>JAJTBZ010000056.1 GCA_021286645.1 Ignavibacteria bacterium | reverse complement strand
CGTATTGATGATGATTATGCAACCGTCGGCTTCCCGTCATTCAGGCAACTCAATGTGTATCTCGATTCACTTTTGCGTCATTATGTAACAGCGGCACCGGTTAGTAATGATGAAAAGGCCGCGCTGGTTTTCGGTTGTGCTGTTGCGGCCAAACAGGTGTTTACATCAGAGGCTTCCGGTACTTTCGGTGTTACACAGGCATTAGCCGCGTACAAACGTTTTCATTTTTGCGATGCTACTCTTTTGTGGCCCGGAGATTCACTCCTTTTGCAGCATATTGCAATAAATGTAATGAATAAAATGCCCGTACATTTTGCATCACTTACTCAAGATGAAACCGCAGGGCACAACTTTGTTGTCGATGGCTTCAACTCTGAAAACTATTTTCATCTCAATATGGGGTGGGGTGGTGTATATAATGGCTGGTATAAACTGCCTGCTCAAATTCCTTATAACCTGACAAAAATTGAGGGAGTGATCGTGGATATCAATCCAGGCTACTCGTTACAGGATGATAATGATGCCCCGGCCAGAGCCCAGGTATTAACTTTACCGGTTAAGAGTTATGAAAATTCAATATTCCCGGCTGGTGATGTTGACTGGTATAAGTTCGCACTAAAACAGGGAACAACGATTACTTTACATGCAGAAGACTTTGCAGCGTTTCACCCGTCTTTAAAATTTTGGCTGTACGGCCCATGCTCACCTGACGGTGCCGATATTCGGGCGGGTAACCATATAGCATGCGATGACACTTCCTTTTCCCATACGCGTCCCCGTATCGTATTTAGTGTTAAAGATTCAGGGATGTATTTCTTACGGGTGGCAGGGGCTTCGGATGCCCCGGTTAAAGTTCCAGGCGATAGCATTGGGGCCTATGTCTTGCAAATCGATACCGTATGCGCTAACCCATCCTCGGTAACAGGTGCACGGGGAGTAGCGAAAGCCGGTTTCCGGGTTTCGGACTGCTATCCCAATCCGTTTAATCCTGAAACGCGTATTTCCTATACTTTACCTTCACCGGGTGTTGTAACAGTTAACATGTATGATTCGCGGGGGAGTTTGGTTAAAAATGTAGTTACCGGCAGCGTGCAGTCTGCCGGGCAGCATGATCTGCAGATTAACGGGCAAAGTCTGGCTTCCGGGGTTTATTTTGTGCGCGTACAATATCAGGGTGCAGTACAAAGTGTAAAAATCATTTTACTCAAATGATTATAAAGCACAGGTAATTTGAAAACGCTGTCTGGTATTTCCGGACAGCGTTTTTTTTATTTTTGAACCGCATTGTTACCCGCGGTTCATTCCGTATTTTTAGAAAGTATGTTCCATTTTGCCGGATAACAAATGAAAGCTGTATATATACAAAAATATGGTGGCCCCGAAGTTCTTGAATATGGAGAAATCGGTGATCCTGTACTGATAAAAAAGAAAGTATTTATTGAGGTTAAGGCTGTATCGTTGAATCCTTTGGATTATAAAATACGGGCGGGCCAAATGAAATTGTTAACCGGAAATCGATTCCCCAAAATACTTGGCGGCGATTTCGCGGGAGTAGTGCAAGAGGTCGACAAGCAAGTCAGTGGTTTTAAGCCTGGTGATCGGGTGTATGGTTTTATAAATACGGTATTTCGAAAACCCGGCGCTTTTGCCGATTTTATTACTGTTGAACCATCTGCTCTTCACATGATTCCGGAGGGTATGTCTTTTACCGAGGCAGCATCCCTGCCGGTAGCCGGGCTAACAGCACTAAATGCTGTTCGGTTAAGTGGGGACCTGCACAATAAGAAAATCCTTGTAACCGGGGCCTCGGGTGGAGTCGGGCATTTTGCAATTCAGATTGCGCGCCATGCCGGTGCTGAGGTAACTGGTGTTTGCAGTATGGCCAATGCCCCTTTCGCGATCGAGTTGGGCGCGCATACTGTTCTTGATTATCGGACGGTTGATGTGTTTGGCGGTGAGATGCGGTACGATGTTGTATTCGATGCTCATGGATCCGCGCGTTTTAATCAGGTTAGGCCGTCACTCGTAGAAGGTGGCTTATTTCTTAGTACGTTATTTATGCCCGGATTAATTCTGGAGTCGTTCCGGCAGAAAATTTTTGGAAAATACCGGCTGGCAGCGGCTAATATGAGAGGCAAAGCCGAAGATTATACCCGGATAGAAAATCTCTGGCTCTCAAAAACTGTGCGGCCGCATATAGGTTTGGAACTTCCGATGAGCAAGGCCAGGGAAGCATTTACACTGTTGGAAAAAGGTGGGATTCGGGGTAAGGTAATTCTCACAAATTAATTATATTTGCATTCCGTTTTTCTTCGGAACCGGGATAGATTTTTTTTAATAATATCAAGGAGCACGATGGCTACTACTTTATTAGAAGCGCTCGCCACAATAATGAGCCTTAAGCGGTGGAATTTAATGCCTCAGGTTGAAACCTGGATGGAATCGGAAAATATTGCGTATTATACGCATATTGCTTTTGCAATTGCAAAAGATGAATTGAATTTAACAAATAGTGAAATTGAAATACTTCTTACCCGCTGTTTGCTAAAATCCTTCAGTAAGCATACACTTTCCGATGTATCTGTTTCCTCAAGAAATATTATCCGTCAAATTGATTCGGATTTGTGGAAACATCTGATAAATGAAACTGCGCGCCATTCTGCTGCCTTGTTCCCCCGTCTTATTTCCGGGACACTGGAAAAATATCTTACCTATGAAGGCCATTATGAGTCGCTTAATTCCGGGGTAAGCCTTGAAACAAAAGACTTAATTGAGGAATTAATTTCCTATTGTCAGTACAAGGTTGCAATGGAAGAATGTTCCTATAATATGGTAGTATTTAATACTCCCCGTTATAAAAAAATATATGCAGATTTACAGGACGAAATCAACAAAATTAACCCGGACTACCTGATTCGATTTGAAAAATCGTTCAACTCACTCAAAGATTATTTTGATACTATACGGCATCTGAAATACCTGAGAAGATGGAATACCATTAACCGGTCTATTGAAAGTACGGTTATGGGACACACATTCGTAGTTGCAGTATTCGCGCTTCTGTTTTCGCATCTCAGCAGGGAACAAAAAGCTGCTGAATTGGATAATGAATTCATCTATAGTGCGTTGCTTCGTGCTTTATTTCACGATGTACCCGAAAGCCTCACGGGAGATATTATTACTCCGGTAAAAGAAATTATCGATAAAAAGCGGCCAAATACTATTGAATTAGTCGAAGAAAAACTTGTCGCTGAATTTATCGCAACCGTGCCTGAGCCTGTCCGCAAAGAACTGGTTCGGTTAAATCTCCTCGTCGATTTTAATGACAGGGATCTTTTCTCTGTGGATTCATTGGTTCGTACATGTGATCAGATGGCATTGGTATTAGAATGCCTGTTCGAGCGCAGGCAGGGCAGCCGTATTGTCCACATGGAAAAAGCGTATGAGGCTAACATCGTGAAACTTCAGAATTCCGAGTGGCCCTGCGTTCGTGAATACGCGAATGAATTACTTCTCGACTACCCAAAATTATAATATTACCACACCACGGCAGAAAATACCCCTCTGCCGTGGTGGAATGTATTTTGAAGCATCATTTTGCTCATGTGCTCCGTGATACACAGTAAAAAAAATATTTTTACAACCTATTGTATAATTTCAAGATTTGTACTAAGTTTTCTACTGACTTTTGAAGCGGAGGGCAAACGCTGTTTTCTTATTGGATACACCTCACGAAGTGATTACTATGAGACACTATAGCCCCAAATTCTGATTATCAATTCATATTGGTGTTTTCCGTTTCGGTCATAAATTATTTTACATTTATTGAGCTGATTTGTACTGTACTCAATAATTATTTTTTTTTTCTACCATTTAATTGGAGCTATAATGAACATCTATGTAGGAAACCTCGCAAAAGAAACCTCTGCTGAAGAGTTGACAAATGAATTTGCAGCCTTTGGTAAAGTAAGCAACGTTAAAGTTATTAAAGATATGATGAGCGGAGAATCTAAGGGATTCGCGTTTGTTGATATGCCGGTGGATGCAGAGGCTGAAGAAGCAATCAAGAACTTAAATGCCAAAGAAGTAAATGGTAGAAAGTTGGTTGTAAACGTAGCGCGTCCTAAAACCGATAGCCATGGAAATAATCGTGGCGGTGGAAGACCTGGTGGAAGACCAGGCGGAAACAGCCGTGGTGGTAATTTTGATGGTAACCGCAGCGGTGGCGGAAGACCTGGATTCAGAAGATAATATTATATTGCTAATGAACAATAGAAGCCGCACTCGCGGCTTTTATTGTTTTAAACGTCACTTATTCGTATCGCTGAATATTGTAGTAAAACCAAATTCCCGGTTCGGGCCATTCGATTATATGATTCGAAAATCCTTGCCGTAAATGAAATGAGTCACTGTTTTGCCTGCCCGCCTGAATAACTGCCGGACCCATTTCTGAGATATTTTCGAAAGTTTCGTCTGAGGGCATTATTAGTGCTATATGTCCGGGCGATTTGGGGTCAGGGTTTTGACACACTGCAACAACGGCGTATCCGGTATTGGCCATATTTTGAGCGGTTACGAATGTTTCAATCCAGCTCTCCTCATTAATTCGCAGCCACCCTTCCTTTTGAGCTTCAGGTGTTTGTAACCATTCAAATTGTGCATTCGCAAGTAATAATTGCTTATGCTTGGGGGGACGTAAGATGTAAATGCCCATACGTGAACATGCTGCTGCAGCAAAAGCACTGCAGTGTGTACTGATTCCATGTTCTGCTCCGGGGTCATCGCGTACACCGGATTCCCAATCGACATGATGCCCGGCAAGCCAATATTTGGTTACTTGCAGACTTTCATAATAGTCTCTCAATTTTTTTCCATTCTCATTAACGCTTTGCAGTTCCTGGCAACGCAGAGATATTGAAAGGACAAGTAGAAGAAAAAATATTTTTGTTTTCATTGTCTATTGAATTGTAATTAAATATACACTAAAATACATTTGTTCTGCCATTCAGTCAAGTAACTTTCATTTTCATAAAATTCTGTTGGAAGAACAGTACTGATTATACAACTTATCAGGCTTTTTAGCCGTGCGTTGTGCCTCCTGGCCATTTATGAAAAATCTTCATTATAGTCAATCCTTCTCTGTATTTTTCGGAATACAGATAATAAAATTCGACACATATTATGTTACTGAAGATTTTACTCCTTGTTATTTCCATTCTGGTTACGGTCTGCCTGTACATCTATTGTAAACCTTCGCCAATACAGGCATTATATAAAGCCGAAACGGCTCGGATTTTAAAGACTAGTGACTTACAACCAAAAATTCTTCGTGAAGCAGATATCGCAACTCTACCGGAACCGGTTCGGCGCTACCTGCATTTTTGCGGTATGATTGGAAAACCGATACCGGCAAATTGTAGAATGCGTTATAGTAATGCGAAAATAAAACTACGCCCTGATAAAGACTTCATGCAAATTACATACGAGCAATATAATAGTGTAATGCCGCCTGCCCGAATAGCATTTATTGATGCCAGCTTTTTAGGTATGCCTTTTCAGGGGCGTGACCTATATAGGGAAGGTAAAGGGAACATGAAAGGCATGTTGTTAAAATCATTTACTCTGTTTGATGTGAAGAATGAAGAAATCAATCATTCAGGATTAGTTACATTTCTATCCGAGGCGCTGTTCCTTCCTTCAGTTTGCCTGCAACCATATATTACGTGGGAGCAGATAGATGACTCTCATGTGTTGGCAAGAATTGATGATAATGGAATTACTGTACAGGGCGTATTTACCATATCAGATAAAGGAGAAATGATTTCTTTCGACACCGGGGATCGGTATATGGATGATGGTAATGGTGTTCCGGTGAAGTATCCGTGGCGTGCTGCTGTTGGTGAATATCGGGATTACAATGGAAGAAAGATTCCCGGATCCGTTACTGCTGAATGGAAACTTCCTGCCGGAAGGCTAATCTATTTTTCCGGTAATTTGGAATCCATAGATTATGATTGTTCTAACACCAAATAGTATTTTTACAAAGCTGCGTTGAATACACGCACCAAATCATCAATTGGTTCTGTCCCAATGGAAACGCGAAGCAATCCTTCATCAAGCCCCGCTTCATTTAAGCGTGTACGCCCGGCTGGTGTTTGTAATAAATCATAATGTGCAAGGTAAACGTAAGCCATACCCAAAGTAAATTGTGTTCCAAAACTGGGCCCCTTTACAATATGCAGCCTCTCATACACCTGCGCGAGAGGTTTTTGGAAAACCACACTACAGATCGGTGGAGTATATTTCATGAAGCTTTTATCATAAATGCCGCGAATATCAGCGTAGAAAACTTTTGCAATGCCTGGTATACTGTTGCAATATTCAATGAAATTGTTGGCGGTTTGGCTGCTAATCATAACTCTTTGCTTATATGACTGTATTGTATGGGCAACCCGCTGAACATCAGAAAAATGAGGCGCGGAAACAAATTGCCTAACTTTTTTACGCAGCGAAAACACTAATGAATTCTCGGGAAATACTATTGCTCCCATCATTGAATCTGCATGCCCGCAAGCAAATTTTGTAAGGCTTTCTATTATTATATCCGCGTATGGAGACAAATTAAAGCACCAGCCTGTTCCACAACTGCTATCAACTATCAGGGGTATATCATATTGTCGTAAAATTTTTGAAAGTCGGGGAATATCCGGTACCTGCAACAACGGGTTTGTTGGCAGCTCGGTAACTACAGCCGCTATCGATTGATAATTGCCGGTAATATACTTTTCGATTTCTTCAAAGTCCTGGCAATTTATGATTGTTGTACAATTATCGGTATTATGCAGTAGTGCCATTGTATCGAGATAAAGCCAACCGAATTGAAGTATTTTTTTCTTTTGCTTACTACACAATTCATTGGTAATTGCTTGCACTACAGCCTGTATAGCGTTCATCCCGTTACATGCCAATAATATAGAGTCAGGAAAAGTAACCGAGTATGCTTCTGCCAATTGTGCTATAATTGTTTTTTCGGCTGAATACAACGGAGCGCGTTCTTCCGGATATGGTATTTCAAGTTCGCCTGTCTTAATAAGGAAATCTTCTGCCTGTCTGGAAGAAGGAATAAATCCCGTATTTTGTAAATATGTTTTTAGACGTTGAAAATTGGGGCTGTCGTTGCGGATGATAATTCCGGGAAATTCACCCTCAATAATTTGATATTCAGTACCAGAAAGTATACGTGATATACCGAAAAAGGCAGTTCGAGATGAAACTGGTACAAAACAGAGGTTCGGCTGCAAATTCAACTGACTGCTGAGTACTTCTGTTGCCCTGCTAACCAACCCATTCGTAAAAAAACGAGGGTACCCGGACTGTAAATTACGCATTATATGAGGGTGCTTCTCTTCGTATCCAATTACATCGCTGAGTGTGGGTAATGAAACTGTTATTGCATGAGGGTTCCCCGGAGGTACTGCCTGCCCGCAAGGGATATGCTGTAAAGTAAAAGGTAGAGAGCTATTATTTAAGTGCATTCGCGATATCCTCCTGCAAATCATCCGGGTGTTCCAAACCAATTGCCAGTCGTATTGTGGCTTGCGAAATACCTGCCTGGCTAAGTTGCTCTTTATTCATTGATGCGTGGCTGAGTTTTGATGGTTGTTCAATACGAGAATCTGCATTGCCAAAAGAAACTTTCTCTCCAAATAATTTTGTGCGCGAAACAAAGTTGCCGGCTTTTTCAGCCGACTCCAGCTCAAATGTAATGACGGAAGGACAAATTTTCATTTGTCGTTTTGCCAGAGCTGATTGAGGGTGCAAATTCGAAAATGGGAACCGCAAATTGTGAACAGCTGGCAGTGTTGCTAAAAAGTCTGCTATTTGGCTCGCGGAAGCCTCCTGTGCCTTCATCCGTAACTCAAGGGTTGGCAGGCCCAGTGAAACCAAAAAGGCTTCCATGGGCGCTTGTGTGCGTCCCTGGGCGTTCGCGTAAAAACGAAGTGCTTCCAGATGTTTAGGCAGTTTCGCTATTGCCGCGCCTGCAACTGTAGCCCCGTGCCCGGAAACATATTTTGTAGTTGAAAGAATGCTGAAATCGGCCCCCAGGTTAAGTGGCTTTTGCGAAGCAAAAGTAGCAAGGCTGTTATCCACTGCAAGAAGAGTTCCGTATTGGTGACACAGTGAAGCAAGGGCCTGTATATCAATTATTTTTAGTCCCGGATTGGTTGGCGACTCGCATAACACAATAGAGATTTTTTTATCTCGTAATATACTTTGCACTTTTTCTGCATCGCTTAAATCTGCACGAATAATTGAAACATTATAGCGGGAAGAAAGTACTCCTAATAAACGATTGCTTCCTCCATATAGATCAAAATCTGTAAGGATGCTGTCTCCGCTGGCAATAATTGATTCAAGAACCAGAGCAATAGCTGAAAGGCCCGTATTGGTGCATACAGCACCGCAACCCTGTTCTGCGACTGCCAGGATGTTTTCAAGTGCCGCGCGTGTCGGGTTTGAGGTGCGGGAATAGTCGAAAGGCGAGTCGCTTTCCTGCTTCTTTAGATCGAATGTAGCCGATTGATATATAGGAAAATGTGTGGCCCCAAATGGGTCCGGTAATTCAGGATTATGTATATGTCCCGATAAAAGTGTTTGTAAGTGCATGGTATAGCCGCATGATTTCTATTTATATGTGGAACCAAATTGGAAGTTATTATGTTCCATTATTAAATCAATTTAAATTTGATTTTTGCGTAAAATAATTTATTTTATTAATGTAAACCAAGAAATAAGGATAAAAAATAATGACCCCTGCTCACTTTATGGCAAATTGTTGTTGCTGTTGTAAGACTTGCCAGTCTGAACGGGAGGCCTGTATCTAAATAGTATTTACATATATTATATTTATTACTAAAGCCCTTCCGTTACAGGAAGGGCTTTTTTTTTGCTGATTATTCAATAAACAAACAATACAAGGAGTATTATGAAAATTCAATCGATTCTCGAAGGTATAGGAAATACACCACACTTGCGGTTACAGAAATTATTTCAAGGTGGCAGCGAAGTATGGGTGAAACTCGAAAAATCTAATCCGGGCGGAAGTATAAAAGACCGCATTGCACTGGCAATGATAGAAGATGCAGAAAAAAAAGGAGTACTAAAACCCGATAGTATTATTGTTGAACCGACTTCAGGGAATACCGGAATTGGTTTAGCAATGGTAGCAGCAGTAAAAGGGTACGAACTTATTCTGGTGATGCCGGAGTCCATGTCTATTGAACGTAGGCGCTTAATGGCTGCCTATGGCGCTAAACTGGAATTGACGCCGAGGGAGAAAGGAATGAAGGGAGCAATTGAAAAAGCACGGGAAATTGCAGCACAGAATGAAAAAGTATGGATACCAATGCAATTTGATAATCTCGCTAATAGCGCTGTACACCGAGCAACAACAGCTGCTGAAATTTATGCGGATTTCCCCGAGGGCATTGATTATTTGGTTACCGGTGTTGGTACCGGCGGACATATTTCCGGTGTTGCGGATCTTTTAAAAGAAAAATTCCCCGCCTTGAAAGTATTTGCGGTAGAGCCGGAACTCTCGCCCGTGTTAAGCGGCGGCAGCCCCGCGCCACATCCTTTACAAGGAATTGGTGCCGGGTTCGTTCCTTCAATTTTACAAAGAGAATTGATTGACGGCATAATAAAAGTTGGTAAGGATGAGGCTTTCGAATATACGCGCCGCGCGGCAACAGAAGAGGGATTATTTATTGGCATATCTTCCGGCGCATCATTGGCGGCAGTTGCAAAATTGCTTCCCGAAGTACCAGCCGGCAGCAGGATTCTTACATTCAATTACGATACGGGAGAGAGGTACCTTTCAGTTGAAGGATTATTTTAATCCGATTCTTGAAGGGATGGGGATGCAGGAGTGCATCCCCACATGATATACTTATTATTACCCACCGGATATTTGGCAGAAAAAACGAAAAATATTTGTAATTTCATTCGCGATTCTTCCTGTTTTTCCTTGCCCGTATAGCAAGAATGCAGGGTGACAAATAGTGCCTATTGACCCATGGAGTTATCGAATGAAACGAATTTGTATTTCCCTTGTTATTTTAATCAACATATTCCTTCTGGCTCAGGCTGAGCATGTTCCGGTAAATCATAAGGTTTACGGTTTCCTCGAAAGGATGAGTGCACTTCATTATTTACCCGATTATGACCCTTTTGAAATTCCCTTACCACGAAAACAAATAGCCGGCTACCTGCAATCTTTATCGGGGAAGGAAGGATTATCAATTACCGATGTTGCTATGCTAAAAGATTTACTCACAGAATTCAATTTTGAGATAAAAGGATTACCCGGAGCACAGCAATTATTTGGTGGCGCTAAATATAATCTTTTGGAAGATTCACTTCATTATTTATACACGTATACAGATTCTCTGAAAAACTCGGTCTTTATAAATTTTATCGGTGAGGGCGGAAGTATTATATCACGTCAGCAGGATAATAATTACCGTGCATTCTATACAGGCTTCGGGGGTGTGGTTCGTGGTACTCTGTTAAATCATTTAGGATTTTACCTGCAAGCCGATAACGGAGTGTTGAAAGGCGATAAAAATGCGGCTTTGCTCTTTCACCGGTTCGAGCAGAACTGGAAGTTGAACGAAAAACCCGAAGAAACATTCTTCGATGAAACAATGGGATATGCAACTCTTGATTTTGATGCTATACAATGTAAATTTGGACGTGACCGGTACATTACCGGCAGAGGCATAGATAAATTTGTACTCGGTGAAAATTCACCGATGTTTGATTATCTCTCCTTACATATTCAGTTCGGGCGATTTGAGTATTCATTCATGCATGGAAAAATCCAGGGGAGAAAATCCCAATTATCCGATAGTATAACCGGAGGAATTAATGTGGTGGAGGAAAAATATGTTGGTTATCACCGACTTGGGTTTCATGTCTCCAGGGATTTTTCTTTTGGTGCGGGTGAATTGATAATATACGCGAACAGGCCGGTAGATTTTGGATACTTAAATCCTTTTGCATTCTATAAAACCGTTGAGCATAATGGACAGGATAGAGATAATTCTATGTTGTTTTTTGATGCTGCAAATAATACTTTCCCGGGAGTTAAATTAAGCGGGTTCCTTCTTTTTGATGATATTGACTATAGTAAGATTGGTACCGGCTGGATTGGCAACCAAACATTGTGGTCTTTCTGTATGGATAATTATCAGCTATATCCGATTGCTCCTATCCGGGTTTCACTTCAGTACACACATATAGAACCTTATGTTTTTACTCATCGGTTACCGGAATCTAATTTTACAAACGCCGGGTATAATATGGGTATGGATACAGATCCGAACAGCGCGATCCTTACTGCTGATATACAGTATCAATGCACCTCGCGACTCGTGTTGAATGCTACATACACATACAGGCTGCATGGTGCTAATCCATTCGACCGGAATACGAACAGGATAATTAATGTTGGAGGTGATATTCAACTCGGTCAGCGTACAATGGATGCTGATCATCTTCATTTTATGGATGGTGACAGGGAGTATTACCGAACCTTTCAGTTTGCAGCATCATACGAACCGATTATTAATTATATAATTCACGTACAGATAATTAATAAAAATAACTCTCTGCATAATAACCAGGAACAAAAATACTGGGTTGGTTGGGGGAGTTTGACAGTATTGTTATAGCCATAAGAATAAATATTCAACAGAACTTTACACCATTTAAAATGGATAAGGCGGCATCGGTGAAGAAACTGATGCCGCCTTATTTTATTAATTCGCTGAAATTACTTTATTAGCACCATTTTTTTCGATTCCTGATGCGAAGGGGTAATCAGGTGATAATAATATACACCTGAAGCAAACTTACCTGCATTCCAGATAATAGAATGCTCGCCGGCCGCTTGTTCTTCATTAACAACTTCCGCTACCTGTTTACCCAAAGCATTAAAAATCTTTACCTGAACGCGCTCATTCGCCTGAAGAGAATAACGTATTGTTGTACTGGGGTTGAATGGGTTCGGGTAGTTCTGATGAAGCACATAGGAAGCTTTCCGTGATGCGCCGGAATTCAGTACACTTACCGGGGCAAACATGTTCTTATAAAAACCAAGACTGCCATTGTACTGTGCCAATATCATATCGGGGCGTTTATCGCCGTCAAGATCTCCAAATCCTACCGAGGGGCTTTGACCGGCGCTTATACCGGCAAATAATGTGGTATTTTCTTTCCACACCGGTTTTTTAGCGGTACCTATATTCTCATAGTAATAAATATCGCCGAAACGTCCACCGATTACCAGATCATAATCGCCGTCATTATCAACATCGTAAAATGTAGGGCGGGCATCATTTTGGAAGGTAACTCCTGTCATTAAAGTATCATTTTGTACAAAAACATTGTTCCCTTTATTCTCATAAAAATGGGTGTCCGTACTGTTTTCTGCTCCAACAAGTAAATCGAGATCTCCATCACCATCTATATCGGCCATGGCAGGCATACTTGAACCATTTACATTTATTGCAGAAAAAATTGTTCCGTCTTCTGCGAAAGACCCATTGTTGTTGATGAACAACCGAAGTTTGCCATTTAACCCGCCGGTAAGAATGTCCAAATCCCCGTCTTTATCAATATCAACAAAGATAGGACTGCAATATGAACTTACGCTGATATTGGAAAAAGAAGCAGTTGTTGGCCTGAAGAGGGGTTTCTTATTTGTCCCTTCATTCTTAAAATACTCAAATTTCCCCAGCCAGTTTCCACACAACATATCCAAATCGCCATCTTTATCAAAGTCACCCAAAGAAACTGTAGGAGAATTCCCACTTGTTTTTATCACGTAAAATAACGAGGAATTTTGCTGCCATGCCGGTACGGCTGTTGAGCCAACATTTTGGTAGTAGTAAAGCGTTCCATCATCAGTTCCAAAAATTAGATCTACCTTACCGTCCTTATTGTAATCGAATAAAACCGGCACTTTCCAGTAGTTGGCCGTGTTAGCTGCCTGGAAAATGGACGAGTTATCCTGCCATACCGGGGCTGTCTTTGTGCCTACATTCCTATAAAAAACAAAATTTGTCAGGTCTCTTCCCAGAAGCATGTCATAATCACCATCGCCGTCTATATCTGCAAACGCGGGAAAAGAATTCATGCCAATATCAGCAACTCCGGCAACCAGGGCATCATCCTGTACGAAATAGGGATGTGTTTTTGTGCCGACGTTTCTAAAGGCCATGGTAATTCCCGCTGTGGGGCCGCCAAGCAACGATTCACCAATGCCAAGAAATAAATCAAGGTCACCATCACCGTCTATATCAACAAATGCAGGGCGGGCATCATTGCCGATTATTGCATTTATTGCGGTAAACATTGTATCCACTAATTTAAATTCAGCCTTAGAAACAGAGCCGATATTTTCGTAATAGAGAAGTCCATTGAACCCGCCGATAATTAAATCCAGATCACCATCACCGTCCAAATCACAAAGCACCGGATAATCATGGTTTGTATATTGCGTACCGTTTGCATAAATCGATGCAAGCAGAGATGTATCCCGTCTGAACATAGGTGTTTGGGCGGTACTTACATTTTTATAATACTCCAGGATATCACCATTACCACCCAGAAATAAATCGGGTAGCCCATCGTTATCGATATCGGCAAAAAATGGAGATGAAAAGTTTTTTGGAGATATACCCGTAGGATGAAAAACTGAATCTACAGCAAGCCAGTTTTGAGCATACGCTGCCGGAGAAGCAACGATGCAAAATATGAACATGAGAGATCCCCAAAAAATGCCTCGTAAACCATGAGTCGAACTCTGCGATGATTCCATGCTCACTACTGAACCGGATTCATTGAAATTTGTTAAAGTAGTATTAAACATATCAGTGCCATATATTTTTTATTAAGAAATACGAGAAAAGTTATCAACACTTCGTTATTCAACGCGGTGCATTAATAGCATAAATATTATTATTGGATGGCAGCCACGTAATTACAGAAGTTGATAAGCAATTCTTTTCTAATATAGTCATTTTCTGAATGAATGTCCATATTAATGTCACCTTGAAGGGTGACAAAAAAAGAGGCCCCGGGGGCCTCATAAAGATGATTTTTAAAAAGAGTCTTTGTAACGGTTCTCATATCATTTAGTGTGGCTATGACAATCGCTGCATTTCTGATTTCGAATATTGCCGGTCAATCCTCCAGGGTGAGCATACGCGAGGCCTTTCATTGATACCTGGGAGCCTGATTCAGGTGTGTATTGCTCTAGAATAGTGTGACAACTATTGCAATCATTGGTTATCGATTTTTTTTCTTTATCGAAATGCTTGTTGTCATGGCAGCGGAAGCAGCCATCGGAATATGTATGGCCCAAATTGTTTGGAAACTGTTTCCAACTGACATTCATTTCAGGAAAATAGTTATTCGCGTAGATATTTTTTATTGCATCAATACTTTTATCTATATCTGAACTCTTTTGACGTAGTAGCTCAGGGTAATGATTCGAATAAAAATCTTTGATAAGCACCGGAATTCTGCTCATAGCTTCGCCTGTATTCAAATACTTTTCTTCAAGAACCTGTACCGCCATAGATTTCATATAAGGAAGAGAGGTATCTATAGTGCCATTAGACATCGAGAGATTAATCATCTTATCGGGTGGATTGTAAATATGCGAGGGCCTATTGTGGCAGTCGATGCAATCCATTTTGCGTAATTGCTTTTCTTTATCGGGTGTCAGAGTGAAGCCATCAGTAATAAACTCTTTTACCTTTTTTGTTTCCTTGTTGATAAATTTAACATAGGGAATTGTCTGCCGGGATTCGTCTGAAGCATAATACCAAACATCGTTCGCGATATTCATTTGCCAGTGAATTCCATAAGTATTGCCGGTTTGACTGTTACCGCCGCCAACTTTTAAAAGCATTGAAATACCCGATCTGGTATTGTTTTCATCGGGAAGAAAGTGATTTACCTTAACCAGCTTTTCACTATAAAAGTGTTTTGGCCAATGGCATTGTTCGCAAGTTTCCTGAGCCGGGCGAAGGTTCTCTATCGGAGTTGGAATTGGCCGAGAGTACTTATTGAATAGAACAGAGTACACCTGATAAGAACCTGAAATTTTAGAACGGACAAACCAACCTGCTCCTGACCCAATATGGCATTGTACACAACCAACTTTGGAGTGGGGAGAGTGTTTATAGGCAGTATATTCAGGTTTCATAACTGTGTGGCAGAGTGTACCGCAAAATTCATCTGAATCGGTGTACTCATAAGCCTTAAAACTTCCAACTGCCGAGGCAGCAAGTAAAATAACTGTTCCAAATGCGAAAAATGTAACTGCTGTACGTTGGCGCGGATTATTCAAATCAATAATGGGGAGCTGCTTTCCCGTAGCTTTTCCGGCTTTTTTCTTTTTGTACTCTCTGAAGATGCCGTATGCAATTAATAATAGTCCAAATATCAAAATCCCCGGAAGTATAATGAATGTCACTATGCCCATATACGGTTTTTGATTTCGTGCAAAGAACTCGATTACCGTGAGAAAAAATATTAATTCGGCGGCTATCAGGGCTATAATTGCACCGATGAGTGAAACAGAGTTATAGACAATATCGGGAAATCTTTTCTTCATAGAATACCTCTTACCTATACGCGAATATCATTGCGTAAATGATCCAAATAACAATGAAAAATCCTAATGATAATGCTCCCCAGCCGAAAACCTGAATTGCCTGAATTACAATTGGTTGGTATGGTTCGACTAAATATTTTTCTAACTCACCTGAATCGACCAGAGCCTTATATTCCAGAGGGCGGTCGAGTTTGAATTCTTCAAGTGACATACGACCGGTGAAAATTACAATATCCATAGGAAACTTTTCCGGCCGTAAATGAGTGTTGAAGAAATGCACGGTGAATATAAATCCTGTAGCAAGCAATGCCTCATCGCTATGAATAATTGTTGCCACGTTAAGCGCCCATCCCGGTAAAACGCGGGTAAAGATTTCAGGAAACCATAAGGTAGCTCCTGTTGAACCAATAACAAAGATACCCCAAAACACCGCGAAGTAGTCGAATTTTTCCCAATATGTCCACCTGCCGTATTCGGGGCGCGGTCCCTTACCCAGGAACCATTTCAGCGAAGCTACCAGGTCCTCCCAGTCCTTTTTATTAAACATCATAGCATCCGGCCCGATAAGAAGTGCCTTCCACGAATGCAATTCATGTTTTTTCATTCGGATCAGGTCGGCCAAATGAGTTATAAAAATGCCTACCATAATAGTTGCAGCGAAACGATGTATATTGCCGGCGGTTTCAAAGCCTCCCAGTAGGTGTGAGAGAAAAACTGCCCAGCTGGTATATGCGAATTTTAAGGTCATACCGGTTAGTGCAAGGCTGATAAAACTAACAATCATGAGTATATGCAACACTCGTTGTGTACGGGTAAAACGTTGGAACTGTAATTTTACTTTGTTACTCATTTCCTATTCCTTTCCCGTATCGTTGGTATTTTCATTGTTTTTTTCTTCTTCCTCGGCTTTAGCTTCCATTTCGCGTAATTGCTTTTTCCATTGCAGCGAGCGTGGCAGCCAGAGCAGTGTGTGGGTTCCAGCTACAATAAATGTTCCTACCAGAAGTATAGTCATACCCCAGAATACAAAAAATAACCAGGGGTATTTTTGCGGGTCATGATGTGTGGCATGAGTTAAATATCCGGCAAATCGACGATTTGCTCCCGGATGGCATTTCTGACAGGTCTTCACAACATTTTGCCTGCTCAACAATGAAGCGGGATTATTCACCGGTAAAATCTCATGTGAACCATGACAGTCATAACACTTTGCAGTTTTCGTATACCCCAACTGCGAAACTTTACCATGATAAGTTTCAAAATAGGTTTTTGTAATTTCTTCATGGCACTTACCACAGGTGGTCATTACACCTAATTTAAATTCATTCTGATCTGTTCTCTTAATTAGATGAGATGAGTGACAATCATTGCATATCGGTAATTGCTTTGTTGTCTTTGTTATATCCGGAGAGTGAACGCTCTTCATGAATTTTTCTTTTATTCCACTATGGCAATTGCCGCATGTGGTTGCAATGTTTTGCGGATTAATACTCGAATTCGGATCACTTGCAGGCAATTCTCTATGCGATGAATGGCAGTCGGTGCAGGTTGCTGTAACAGTCAGCCCGCTTTTCAATAGGCCTTTTCCATGAATACTTTCAGAGTAATGTTCAATAAGCTTGGCATCGTTATACCGAATTCTGCGGGCGGCAGGTTGATCCTTCTCGTGGCATTGAGCGCATAATATTGGAATATTTGTCGGGAAAATAGGCGAACGCGAATCTTTTTTGCCCATAATATGATGGGTCCCGTGACACTCGGCGCAGAAGGGAGCGTTTTTATCATTTTTAGCGAATAATTTACCATGCGTACTCATTTTGTATTCTTCGCCTACGGCTGCATGGCAGGAAGCGCAATCAACATTTTTAGTAATTGACTCGCATGGGCGCACCTTTGAAGGATTAACAGCTGCATGGCATTGGCTGCAAGCCACTTTGGCATGACGTGAATCTTTCAATTCCGACTGGTCAACCTGGATTACATGGCCATCCCGGGAGGATTTAATGGATTTCGAATGACATTTCATACAATCGCTGTCAGCCATGCCTTGGTCATAGAATACTTTTCGTGCCTTATGTGGCTGATGACAATCGACGCAGGCAGGCAGCACATGTGCTTCTTTTTCCCAAAGTTCGCCTTTAATAATTTTCCGATGAACGTTTTCGATACCCATGTGACACTGTGTACAGGTTGCAGCAATATTTTTCCGTGCAATACTCGATCGGGGATCGGTATGAGGCAAAACTAAATGAGGAGTATGGCATGAAGCACATGTTGCGGCTACCGTGAGACCTTTTTTTAGTAAACCTTCACCATGAATACTTTCTGAATAATTTTCGAAAATATGTGATTGAGGGATGTTCCTCTGTAATTGCACAGGGGACCCTTCTTTGTGGCACTTTCCACAAAGGAATGGTACTTTTAGGGGGAAGGTTGCAGAGTGAATATCTTTTTTCTTTAGGATATCATGGTTGCCATGGCAATCTTTGCAGGTTGGAGCTAACGGGTCACCTTTAGCCTTGGCCCTGCCATGAAGGCTTTCTGAATACTGTTTTACCGCATCAGGGTGGCAGCTTAGACACTGCGCCGGTTTTGGGTTTTCTGTATGAGGAAAATCGGAACCTTTGAGATCCACGTGGCAATCTATGCATTTCTGTTTTGCATGAACTGAAGCAGAAAGCCTTTTCTGTTCAACAAAAAGCGAAATGGTCTTGCCGTCTTTTGTAGTTTTTGCAGTTTTATCCTCATGGCAGGCAAGGCAGTCAGAGTTATCCTGTGAATGCCCGGTTGCGTATGTGAGAATCAGAAAGAGAATAAATAGTAACCGCCTCATATAGTCTCACTTTCTTTTATTCCCGGTAATTGCATTCTACCGGGAAACTTAAACTAATTGAGAGTACACTTTACTGGCTTTCGGGAAAATAGAAATAATATCCTTTAAAAACCAGAATATTTATTTGATTATAGCAGCCGGAACATACCCGCAGAAAACAGAATCAGGCAGGTGAGATGTACTCCCTGCCTGAATTCCATAAGTAAATTGGGTTATTTTATTTATGTTCTTTTTCGCCCTCTTCTCGGCTGCTCTGCTGTTTTTTGATTCGTTCTAATTCCAGAGGATGCTCTTCGGCCATTTCCTCTTCAGTAATTGTTCCTTTGATCCACGCGAGACTCATGGGATAAATATCCGGGTTAAACAAAACAAAGTAAAAATGCCAGATAAGAATGGATAAAAATGCCAGCCAGGCTTCATAGTAGTGAACTGTGCGGGCTACATCCCATCCGAGTTTTGTAAACATCCCAATAAAAGTATTATCGAACCACATTGCAATACCGGTTGCGGTCATAACAAACGTACCCCAAATCAGCGCCCAGTATTCAGCTTTTTCTACATAACTGAAACGATCTAATTTTGGTTTTTCATTTGATAATCCGATATTAAACTTTAATACGCCAATTGCATCTGTTGCATCTTTTAATCGTGGTAAAAGGTCAATAAATAACTGACGACCACGTTTTGTAGCAGCCAGGTACCACATATGAAATAAACTTGCAGAAACCATAACAACTGCCGCAACACGGTGGAGGATGCTGCGCAAAACAAAAGCGCTTTCACTAAATTCTCTAATATGGCGTACCCACCATGCATCGGGGAAACGGAGCATGAATCCGGTTATGACCAGAGTGAAGAAACTGCTGAGCAATAAAAAGTGCTGAATTCGTTCAGCAAGGGTCATACGCAGATAGAGTTTATGTCCATGTTGTTCATGCGCAATCAAACCGCGCTGTTTCATTTTTCTTATCTTGGCTTTTTTGATAAAGTCCAGCAGATTATGCAGGAACATACCACCAAGTGTAAGGAAAATGAGGATTATGTAGCTGTTTGAAATCCAATAGAGGAGAGGCTCTTCTTTTTCTGTTATTTGCACATGGATTTTACCAACTGCAAAATTGCTGTTCGCACCGGGATGGCATTTACCGCATGTTTTTGCCAGATTGCCCTTGAATACCGTTGAAGAGGAATCCGATGATGACTTAATATTATGCACACCATGGCAGCTGCCACAGTTTGCAACTGCTGCCGAGCCGCCTTTTAGAGCCAGCCCGTGGTAGGAATCCTTAAATGTACTAATTCTGTCTGAAGCTATTCCATATTTCTGCGATAACTTAACCGATGAATGGCACTGTGCGCAAACTTTTTCCGATACGTTTTTATAAGAAACAGGTGAATTGGGGTCATTATGCCGTAAAATATTATGTTCGCCGTGGCAATCGGTACATACAGGGCTGTCAAAATTTCCTTTTTTTATCGCGGCACCGTGAATACTTTCATTATATTCAGCTGCTATCTTCGGATGGCATTTCGCGCAGGTCTGCGGAATGTTAGCTTTGAAAATCCTGGAAGATCTATCCATTTTTGACTGTACCATGTGTGCATCATGGCAATCGGGGCAGCCCGGGGCTTTCGTGTTGCCTTTTCTCAGGGCCTGGCCGTGAACGCTATTTTCAAAAGCATCAATGAATGACCGGGTAAATGAAAAGCGTTCACGTACTTCCGGTGAATTTAAATGACAGCTCAGGCATAACTTTTCCTGTGCTAATTTTGCTTTTACCGTATCCTGTTGAAAACTCTTAAAACTGACCTGTTCTTTATGGCAGTTAATACAGGCAGGAGCATCTTTAATTCCATTTTCTCTCGCGGCGGCATGAGCTGAATTAGAATACCTGGCAGACTGCTGATTATGACACTGTGCACAGGCGGTTCCATCACCTGTTGAGGCCGAATGGCGGACATTTTTAACATCGTGCGTACCATGACAGCCTTTACAGTTCACATCGCGGCCATCTTTGCCGGCATTCTTGAACATTTGTGGGTGAAATAAGTGTTTAACCGGTGCATTTTTATGACAAGTAAGGCAGTTAATCGGTTGAATGTTTTCTTTATGCGGCACATTCTCGGCATCGAAACCTGTATGGCAGGCGGTGCACTGTAATTTTCGGTGAGCAGAAGCTGAAAGCACTTTATCATCGGCGAAAAGGGAAACCTGCTTCCCTTTCTTCTCCATTGTTAAAGTATTATCGCTATGGCAGGTTAAGCAATCTTCTTTCGTTTGAGCAGATATTGTTGGTGCTACAATATATATAATAATTGAGGTTATTATCACTAACCATTTGAGAGGGAGGGGATTTTTTAGATTGTTCACTGCCATAGCATTTTTTTTTGAAGTTAATAAGTTATTTCTTAGGAGCCTCTTTTACAGTTCCTAACCACTCAACTAATTTAGCGAGTTCTTCCGGTGTGCCCTTGAATTGAGCAGGATGATTCTTATCATTGATCTTTTCCTGTTTTACCAGGTATTTCTTAACCAATTCAGCATTCTTCTTGGTTACTATACCACCTAAATCAGGAGTATCTTTTTTCTTCATCTTTGCTTCAATTCCAGCTGTTTGCACGCTGTGGCAGGCACTGCATTTTGCATCAGTAAATACTTTTTTGCCAGCAGGTTCATCGGGGGTGTTGGCAAAAGCTGCTCCGTAAAGAGCGACAATCATGACTGCTGTCAGAAGGTATAAGAGGACGTTTTTCATAGGTTTTTACCCATTTGTTTATTAGTAAGTGTTGAAAAATTCATCAAAAATAGTGCCATCGTGTAAATGTTGCTAACTGTAAAATATTGCGCGTGTTTTTACTTACCCGATCTCATTGTTGAGAAGAAACAGTAATTTTTTTTCAATCCGGAGAATGTTGTTCGCTTAATCACGTTTCATATGTGTTGTTTTTAGTACTTTTTGTGTTACGGTACTATTAATCTTGCCCTGCGAAGTAATGCCGGCATTTCCCGGCGTTGAGAGCTAATGTAAGAGAATGATCTTAGCCCTTGTCTTATTATCGTATTATTTATAAATTATTTAAGTGTTGAGTTTTGTTTTTGGGTGCAAAATTAAAGGGTTGTGAGGGATATGCATATTTTAATTGCCGATGATCTGATAGAAGGCAGATTGTTATTGGAAGGATATCTTCGTCAACTGGGGCATCAGGTTACCTCTGTGGAAGATGGTGACCAGGCTTTTGAAACCCTGGTGAACAGCGAGATCAGCTTTCTGATTACAGATTGGATGATGCCGAATTTGAGCGGGGTAGATCTATGTAAAAAAATTAGAAGTTATCCTTTCGATCGGTATGTTTATATTATTTTGCTTACTGCCCGCAGCGGACGAGACGAAATTATTGAGGGACTTGACGCGGGCGCCGATGATTTTCTTGCTAAACCGTTTATTCCACTTGAATTAAAAAGCCGAATTACAACCGGTGCCAGAATTTTAGCACTGGAACGTAAGCTTGAAGACAAAAACAGGGCGTTAGAGGAAAACCAGGCAATTCTGCAACGCGCCCTTAGTATTATTACCCGCGATCTTGAAGCGGCAGCAATTCTCCAAAAAGAGCTGCTTCCTTCCGATTTTATGCACTGCAACGGATATAATGTATATTGGTTATTCGAGCCTTCTCAGGTAGTTGCGGGAGATATTTTTAACTATTTTCAGCCGGATGAGGATCACTTGATTTTCTATCAGCTTGATGTTGCCGGTCACGGTATAGCATCGGCAATGCTTTCATATACATTAAGCAAGTTTCTTAGTCCGCACCTCGGGAATCATAATCTGCTGCTCTCGGGTGAATTGAGTAGTGTCAGTTATATGAACAGCCCCTCAGTTATTCTCGATAGATTGAACGAAATGTTCTATACAGAAAGTGATGCCATGCAGTTTTTTACCATCTGTGTTGGCGCTCTTAACTTGAAAACACATGAATTGAAACTTAGCCGGGCAGGCCACCCGTATCCTATGCTGATCAGAAATGACGGTAGCAGTGAATTGGTAAATCTCAAAGGTGTTCCTATCGGCATTATTCAACATGCTACTTACCAGAATACAGCTTGCTCATTAGAAGTCGGGGATCGGTTGTATGTATATTCAGATGGTATTACTGAAGCGCAGAATCCTTCAGGTGAAGTATTCGGTGAAGCACGCTTAAAAGATTTCTTCCTTAAGAATATTTCCATGCCACTGAAAAACGTAGTTTTTCTGCTTCAGGCCGAGTTGACAGACTGGCGTGGTCATACAGCTTTTTCTGATGATATTTCTTTATTGGTGATTGAGCGCGCGGAGTAGTATTACTGTTTTACTGGTAAGAACGTTTGCCTAAATCTGAAAAGAATCTTCTTTTATTATTTATCCGTAAATTTGTAGTTTCTTATATTCAATGGATGATTATGCCGGTAAATTTAGAAATAAAAGTACTCTATCCTCGGTTACAACGAATCTACGCGCGTTTGAAAAAACTTCAGGCGGTTAAAACAGCGATTCTTATTCAAAAGGATGTGTATTTTACTGCACAGCAAGGTTTGCTAAAACTGCGAATTGTGAATGATCATCAGGAAATGATTCATTATCAAAGGCCGGAAAATTCAGCCAAAAGATGGTCTGAATATTATGTTTTGCCCATAATAGATAAATCTTCTGAAAAATTTTTCCGCGGGATTTTCCCGGTGGAAACCGTTGTGCAAAAACGAAGGGTCCTTTATATGTATAAAAATACCCGTATTCATCTTGATACTGTTAAAGGCCTGGGCACATTTATTGAATTGGAATCAGTGGTTAAAGGCTCACGAAAGCAGGCAGAAAAAGAATTCGCGACAGTAAAATCTATGCTGGGACTCGATGACGAGGTTGAATTACGCACGTCCTATCGTGATTTAATGCTTAAAGGCCTTCCCCGATGATTTTATCGAAACCGGCAGTGGATTCAGTTGATCTTTCCGAATTGATTTGGAAGGCATTGTCCGAAAACACATTGGGTGAGTTTTTATTTATCGTTCCGACAAACCGCAGGGCACACCAACTTAAATTGGAAATTCTTCAAAATGCCCCGAACAGGGCTATTCACCCGCTGCACATAAAAACACTGCTCACTTTAAGCCGGGCACTACTAACTGAAATGGGTGATGTTACACCCTTAATAACCGAACCTGCCGGGGTGCTGCTGTTAAAACAGTGTTTCAGAGAATTACATGATCTGCGATATTTCAGCAGATACAAAGATTATTTGCCCGAAGGATTTCTTCGTATTCTGAGAGCTATGTTTACTGAGTGGAAACGACAATTGTTGTCTGCTGAGCAAATCGAAGCACAACTTAATACGAATGTAGCAGTTTTTGAGCATGTAAAAGCAACAGAAATAATTCAGATATATAGCCTGTATTGTGAGAAACTGGCATCACTTCACCGATATGAAACCGGTGACGCTTATCAGGCAGTATTGAACAATAAGGAGAAATTTCTTTTCGCTTTTGACAGGGCTTTTAGCTCAACAAAAACTATAGTTATCACCGGGTATTCGGAATTTTCCTCTCCCGAGATCGAGCTGTTGAATTATTGCGCTGAACAAACCAACAGGCAAATGTTTATTGAAATGGACTATCATGAAAATAATGTAGTTTTATTTGGTCATTTGCAGGATGGTGTAACTGAGTTAAAGAACAAGGGGTTTTCAATATCAGCTCCGGTTAAGCCACCGGAATTGCATTCGTTCATTGAATTCCTTCGGAATAATTTATTTTTATACCGGGGTAAAGGCCAAAAAGATCGAAGGTTTTCGGACTATTTGCATGTATCTCAGGTTGCAAACGCCGAAGAGGAAGTTAAACACCTGGCAATGCAGATTAGAACGCTGTTAAAAGATAAGCAAAATTCTGCAGCCGATATTTGTGTTCTTTTTCAAGGTATTGGAGAATACGCTCCTTTAGTACGCGAAATTTTTCCCCGTTACGGAATCCCTTTCAATCTTACCGACAGGCCGTTATTAAGCTCTTCGGTAGTAGTAAATGCAATTATTAATTATTTGCAGCTAGAAAATAGCGACTATTATTTTCGCCATGTTCTGAGGGCATTTTCAACGTCTTTTATACAGCCTCAATTCTGTTCATTTGATGATATATTGTTAACCGCCTCAAATTACCGTATTACCGGCGGACTCAATGAGTGGATTACGGCTCATGACAGGGAACCGTATGATGATGATGATTTCTTATCCGATGAAGTAATTCAGGCAGCGGTAAGATGCTCCAAAGAGATAGAGCGCGTTCATCTTGAATTGCAGGTTTTTCATCAAAATCTTACACCTGCACAATTTTTAACTCATTTCGTGAAATTTGTCAGCAGCCTGCAATTGCAGGCTGGTGTAAACAGGCAAAGTCTTCATGAACTTCAATTGATAGTCAGTGCGGTTAATGCACTTGTGGATACAGTGCAGGAGGTTTGCAGTATCCTGGAAGCGGAAAGGGGCCCCGCAACAACTTTCCGGTCAGGGCATATAATCAATGAAATACTGTCAACTGTCGGCAATACCCGCTATACTCTGCCAGGGCAGCCCTATGATACGGTGTTAGTTACTACTCCCGAGGAAGTAAGAGGCCTATCGTATAAACATGTTTTTATCGGCGGGTTGTATGACGGCAATTTCCCATTTCGCTATAGCCCCGAGATTTTTTCTCCTGAAGCATTATCGCGTGATGAAAAACGCTACATAGCTGAGCAGCAATACCTGTTCTACCAGGCATTGTGCTGCGGAAAATTTTTATATTTCAGCATACCTCAAAGCGATGGTGAAAAATACCTGAATGCCTCGCATTTATTTTCATCGCTCACGCATATTGCTGAAATAACTGCCAGGGAATCAATGGTAAACAGTGCGGTTGTTACCGATAAATTGGATATTATTTCATCTCTTTCATATGGCAACGATGATTGTTCTAATGCTGCTATACCGGAAGATTTTTTCTCGTTTACATCAGAACAGCTTAGAAATGATTTTCTGACCGATTTTATCAGAATAAATCGGCAGCCCTCGGCTCAGGAATATAATGGTATCCTGAACTTGGAACGGCTCGATGACAAATCACGAGAAACACTTGCCGACTATTATTCAAAGGAATATTCTATATCGCAATTGGAAACCTACGCTGCATGCCCAATGCGCTTCTTCTTAGAGCGAATTATGGGAATTCAGATTCAACAGGAACCGGAAGAGGATGCAACTCGTATGGAATTTGGATCGTTGTTGCATAAAATACTTTTTCAGTTCATGGTTTGGGTAAAGCAGGAAAATATCCGATTGTTTCAGGCAAATGATTCCTTAAAAAATACTGTTTCTGCAAAGCTGTTTTCTATAGCTGAGGAACTTATCGAGTTTACTCCTACTGGCAAAGCTTTAACCGAATGGGATAAGGAATTGTTGCTTGGTATTGAGGGCAGCAGAGATGCTTCAATTCTCAGTAAATTTTTAGAAATTGAATTTGCTAATCCATTTTCGCCATACTTATTCGAGGCTTCTTTTGGTACACTTACACCGCAGGCAGCAGCAAGCAGCAGTTTCCATTCTGTAGGAGCTATTGAAATCGAAGGGGTAAAACTACGGGGGAAAATTGACAGGGTAGATATCGATAGTGTGAATCGCTCCTTTAATGTATTGGACTATAAGACCGGAAAGAACAAATACACTAAAAATGCAGTTAATCAGGGTCTGCAATTGCAATTACCTGTTTATATGGCTGTTGTTCGCACGTTGTTGGCAGAAGCTAATCCGGACTTTTCCAGTTATTTACCATTATATCCTATAATTTTTTCGTTGGCATATCAGAAGAAAAATTTTGGTTGGAATAGTATTATTGCCAAACCCAATGAAATGATTTCAGGAGAGATAAATGCTGAACATGCCGCCAAGACAGAAAAAATGATACTTCAAACGGCAAAGTACATACGAAGTTATGTTGATGCTATTATTTCGGGTAACTTTGCACATACTTCACTAAGCGGTACTTTAAATACTCAATTTGCCTGTACATTTTGTGAACTGGGCTCCGTTTGTAGGGTATCTGAATTTAACTCGCGGGGTGAGGTACCAGCTCCTGATTCTTCTCAAGAAGAATAGCACCATCCTGAATTTCAAAAATATGATCTGCCAGCTGCATAAGGCTGGGGTTATGAGTTACAATAACGAAAGTCTTTTGTAATTTATCCCGGAGTTCAAGAAATAAATGATGAATCGCTTCGCTGTTGCCGGAATCAAGGTTCCCTGTAGGTTCATCAGCGAAAATTATCAGCGGATCGTTTGCTAAAGCTCTCGCGATAGCTACTCTTTGTTGCTCGCCACCGGAAAGCTCTGACGGGCGATGCGATTCTCTATGTGACAACTCTACAATATCGAGCAATTCAGCTGCACGCTTCAGTGCATTCTTTTTATGTACTCCACCGATCATCAAAGGTATGGCCACATTTTCCAGAGCGCTGAATTCAGGTAAAAGATGATGAAATTGGAATACAAAGCCCGTTACTTTTGAGCGGAAGTTAGAGAGCTGTTTATCATTCATCGCGCTTATCGTTGTATCATTTACCCGGATTAACCCTGAATCCGGTTTGTCCAGCCCGCTTAGTATGTGTAGAAGCGTACTCTTACCGGCGCCCGATGCTCCAACTATCACAGAAACTTTTGCACGTGGTATCTGTAAGGAAACCCCTTTTAAGACCCGTACTTCCTGTTTCCCGGTGTTGTACGATTTATGGATGTTGTCAGCTGTTATAATCATAGATAAAGCACAATAAATAAAATCTAAAATACGAAAAAAACTCTAGTTACATAATCCTTTTACAGGCTGTCATGGATTTTAACCGTTTGTTCAGAAAAGCATAGGAAATAGCCGATGAAACCAATATTTTTCCTTATTATCACCGATGTATTTTACATACCAATAGTAGAGGACAATATGAGACTTCGGTTACTTGCGATAATTGTTTTTTTCATCACCGCCTGCGGATTAGGTCAATCCCGTTATACACTTCATTCCGATATGGGGCAGGCCCCGGCCGGAACAATGAAATACGGACTATATGGATATGATAACCCGGCGATTTTGCAATTTCTTGAGAGCCCTGATTTACTAATCAATTGGACAACGTACAATAAGAAGCAGGGTGATGATAAAAAGATCGGAATCCATTTCGCGGCTCCAGGCTTCGGGGTTTCAATTCGGAATGAACGGCAGAATGGAATTACGGCAACTGAATACTCAGTTATGCTATCCGAAGGTACTCAGTCTGCTGCTTTCGGTGTCGGGTATTCCTGGATGAAAGGGGATCTATATCCTGACTATTCCTCGTTGTGGACTTTTGGTATGTTGTTGCGGCCAAATCCATATACAAGTTTTGGCTTAACCGAATACGTGCCTTCATCCAATGGTAACATTGAATCGGTAGCTGAGCTTTCGATCCGGCCATTTAAAAATGAAACGATTGCGTTATTTGGGCAGTATTTGGGGTTAAAAGAATACAGCCCGCTGGATTCAAAGTGGTCGGCTGGCGCCAGTATGGAAGCCCTGCCCGGAGTGTGTATTACCGGCAGGTATTTTGAAAACAAAACGGTTACCGCCGGGGTACGACTTGAATTGGGCAATATCGGAGTTTCTACGCAAAGTTATTTTAATACGGATCAGAAATATTCGTATAACTCTTATGGTATTCGTTTGGGCGCGTACGACAGAAATATATTGGAATCTATGCGAACAGGGAATGAATCCAATATGTACTACGTGCGCATGTCACGCGGGGTTGAATACTTAAAGTTTCGGTATTTCGATAATCACCTGACTTTAATGGAACTGCTTCAGGATTTGGATGCTGCGAAGGCAGATCCTTCGGTTTCCGGTGTTTTTGTGAATATGACAAGTATTTCCGGAAGCAGAGAAATGTTATGGGAGGTACGTGAAAAACTACGTGAACTGAAAGAATCCGGTAAGAAAATCCATATTTTCCTCGATCGGGCCGGTATAAACGAGTATCATTTCGCATCGGTAGCTAATAAAGTGTATATGGATCCGCTTGGAACCATAGCTCTTGAAGGCTTTTTAAATCGCCGTACGTATTATAAAGGCGCTTTGCAAAAACTAGGCATTGGTTATGATGAATTCAGATTCTTTAAATATAAATCAGCTGCTGAGAGTTTTTCACGTGATAAAATGAGCGAAGCAGACCGAGAGCAGCGGCAAAAGTTGGTAGATGATTGGTATAAGCTTGCCAAAAATGAAATTACGGAAAGCAGGAATATTACCGGTGTAGTATTCGATTCGTTGGTGAATGACATAATGATGTTTACAGCTTCTGATGCAAAAAAATACAATTTAATAGATGAAATTGTGCGTTGGGATGAACTGAAAGAGCGGTTCGGCAAAGATCATGTCGGGCTAATAGAAAGTAATTTGCTGCTATCCAATATGCTGCCTCATGATAATTATTGGGGCGAAAAGCCAAAAGTAGCGGTAATTTACGCGCTGGGTGAATGCGCTATGGAATCAGGAATTAATGCCTACAATCTTAGAAGAGATGTACAGGCAGCTGTAGATGATAATAACGTAAAAGCAATTGTTTTACGAGTCGACTCTCCGGGTGGTGATGCACTTGCCTCGGATTATATCGCCGCTGTGCTATTGCGGGCAAAAGGGAAGAAACCAATTATTGTATCTCAGGGTATGGTAGCTGCTTCAGGTGGCTATTGGTTATCAATGTACGCGGATACAATTGTTGCCGCACCTTCTACTATTACCGGCTCGATTGGGGTTATAGGCGGTTTCTTCTACGATAATGGATTCAAAAATATGATCGGGTTCTCGACTGATAAAGTGCAACAGGGTGAGCATGCCGATATAGGAACAGGTATTGTTTTACCTTTGCTCAATTTGGGTATTCCTGATAGACAACTGACTCAGTATGAAAGGAGCAAAGTTGAGGTTATGATTACCGGCATGTATTCGGAGTTCGTTGATAAAGTTGCCTTAGGCCGGCATAAAACGCATGATCAGATTCACGACATTGCTCAGGGTAGGGTGTGGAGCGGATACGATGGTTTGAAAAATGGATTGGTGGATAAACTTGGCGGGTTGGAAACGGCTATCAATATCGCTGTCGAGAAAGCCCGGCTGAAAAAAGGAGATTATCAATTAGTTGAAATGCCCACTCCCGGTCTATTCGATTTTTCGCAACTCATGCCAAAGTTATTTAACTTCTCCGTTGTTACGGAAGATAAAGCCATTCAGGAAATTAAATTCAGAATGCAGTATAACAACAGACCTTTGTTTATGTTACCGATGGATTGGGAAGTTAAATAATCCGCAAATGAAATTTTTTGTAGAGAGGTTGCCTTCAAAATGGGCAGCCTCTTTTTTTTATATTAAATCAGAATCCGATAGGAAACAGAAAGTCATGGCATAGTAAGGCTTTTGGGGAATTAATGGATTATGGAATTTTTTAAGCCTGAAAGGAATAGGGTACGGGTTTATACCGTAGGCCTGTATATCATTCATGATGTCAATGAAGAGATAAATGTATTTACTAATAACACGGTATTTAATTTTCGGGCAAAAAAAAACCGCCAGAGAGGCGGTTTTCATAAAAATCATACTGGTTATTCAACCTGAGCCATATAACGATCGACTTCACGTGAATAAGGTGATTTTGAATAATCTCTTTTTACGGTTTCGAATATTTCTTTCGCGTCATCCTTTTTACCTAATGCAATATAATTGATGCCTGCATTAATAAGGTACTGCGGATTCAATACATTATTACTGCTTACTTTAGCAGCTTTAACATATAAACCGGCAGCTTTTTCAGGATTATTCAGGGCTTCGTAGCTAGCAGCTTCGCCTGCATATGCAGCAGCTTTTAAGTAATCATTACCGCCGCTAAAATCTTCATAAGCTTTCAAGGCGAGGTCGAATTTTCTTAAGTTATAATAGCTGTGCCCCAGATAAATTTTAGCAACCTGGCCGAAATCAGTTGAACCGAAATCATCAACGATTTTTTTCAGGCCCATTATTTTTGTACCCGGTTGGCCATCGATAGCTTCCTGATATGCACCCACTTCATAAATTTTCATTACTTGTGAAAAAGCAAAACTGGCAGCATCATTATTTTTATTTTGTCTATAGTTTAAAAATACTACAACCAAAATAACAACTATTGCGCCGCCTACTACTGAAAGAAGAATGTTTTTCTTCTCTTCAATAAATGCCAACGCCTTATAGTAGAAGGTTACCAGTTTATCCTGGCGGATTTCTTTACGTGAAATCTTCTTATTGTTCTGCAGCATTAAAAGTTTCCTTAATATTTATTTTCTGATTCAATTATTCTTCAATATGAATGTGGTTCGAAAAAATCCAGGGTTTATTCATGTAGTAAACTTCAATTCGGTAAACACCTGCTTCTGTACATTCGAACACGTATGATCGCTGTTCTGAGACAGCCGTAATTTTGCCATTCCTTATCAACTTTATCGTAATACTACCTGCCGGAACTTCCACAAAAAATCGTATTCCGTTTTGCAACGGTAAACTACAGCCCATGGAATAAAACTTGGTATCTACACGGGCATAAAAGCGAAATCCATACGAGTTATACAGGTAATCATTGG
This sequence comes from Ignavibacteria bacterium, assembly GCA_021286645.1. Lineage (GTDB taxonomy): Bacteria > Bacteroidota > Ignavibacteria > Ignavibacteriales > Ignavibacteriaceae > JACPGF01. The sequence continues at coordinate 14,848 of JAJTBZ010000056.1, read as the reverse complement.
CGACAAAACAATTCCCCGATTCAAGGCTATTCAGCAAAATTGATCGGGCCTGAAAGATGTCCTCCGGTTTATCCGTAATTACAAATTTCAAATCTGTTAAAATATGGGTTCTTATCGATTTGAACAATACTTTGTAGGGAAAAACTTCAACCTCAAAAATGCCCATTACGTTTACTTTATGGGCATGTGCATCAACTCCGCCTATACCAACAACCCTGTGGGACAGGCTTAATTCATCCCATTTTTGCAGGGTTTCTGCAGCCGGGCTTTCTATTGTTCGAAGCGGATGCAGAAATGCCTCATACTTGTTTTGTTCAGTAAGGTTTTCCATCCATTCGGACATATGGTTCCAAATTTCAATCCCCGTAATATTCGGGCAGTCCCAGGCAGTCCATGGGTAGGGGGGGTGCTCTTTCATACTGTCACGTTTCTCGTGGGGATGAGCAATAAAACCGAATCCGCCGGCTTCTGCAATTTTCTGAACATATTCTGAAGCATTTAAACGGGTTGGAAGCGTTTTATCTACGCGTAGTGCCAGGTAATGGTTCTGGTTTTTTTTATCGTTAATCTCATAGCCGACTATGAGCAGCGTTCCATCGTAGAATTTTTCCGCTCCCTCGTCTTTAGCTCGCAGGGTGTTGTGATCGGTGAGTATTATGTAATCCAGACCTAATTCCGAAGCTGCCCGGGCAATTTCTTCAACCGATCCGGTGCCATCAGAATAATGTGAATGGATATGGATAGCCCCAATGTATTCATGAGCATTGTATGTCATATGACTCATAGGCGGCTTATCCTTATACCTGTAATTTCTACTGAGCGGTGCTGGCTCGTAACCATGAATATTGAAAAACTAAAAAAATACAATACTTATTATACTAAATTACCGGAGAATTATAAAGGCAGCACGGTTAGCAGGAATTCTAAGCAAGGGTAAGAAATGCTCCCGCGGGAAATATAATAATCGCCGCGGGAGGGTAAAATCCGGTCATTGCAGTTTTTTTAGGGCATCCGCGGCAAGTTTTCCCAGTTCTGAGGATGGGGATTGTTTTACAATACTTTCCCAGTATTTTCTTGCTTCGGTGTTATTTCCACGGGTGGCTTCAACGAGTCCGAGGTTGTATACGGCATTCAAGTTAGATTTATCAAATTTGAGAATGCGTAACAGATAGTCGGCAGATTTGTTCAGATCCGTTTTAATATAATAAATATAGCTCAGTGAAAAGAGAATATCGGCACGTTTGGGATCTTTTTTCAGTATCATTTCATAATACTTAATAGCTTCCTCTGGCTGATGCCCCTGGGCAAGAACATCCGCGAACTGGCGAATTTTCATGGTATCATTCGGGTTATCTTCAACTGTTTTTTGGATCATCGCGATCTGGTGTTTCATCTCTTCAGTCTGTTTGCCCGGTTGAGGCATTGCAGCGCCATTTTTCAGCCCTTTATGTACTTCATCGTTTGGCATTTCTTTTTGTGCTAAGTTACCGGGAGCTTCTTTACTACTATTCTTATTAAGCATCACTCCGATAATGAGCGCGGCAACGAATATTACAATTACTATCGCGTAAATAGTAAGTTTGTTAAGTTTCATTTAATTATCCTTTCAAAAATCATTTCTTTTGGAACCCGGAAGCACCGGATTAATTCTTCAACGAGCTGCCAGGCGAAAAGTACATATCAATAATTTCGAAACAATTGCACTCGTAATTCAGTTCCGGTACGTTTGTGGTTTGATTGCCCAGTTCTGAATTTTTATCGGGCGTAAAAGTAAAAATAGAACAGTAAAATAAAATGCTCTTGCCTGAAATAACCGACAAGAGCACTAACATACAAATAATTCTATATGCGCAAGGCGCACAAAGAACTATTACATTTCTGAAAGAGTAGTATATTTTGTTGAGCCGTGAACTTTATATCCTTCAATTTTCGAAATGAGGATGTTCACGCGTTCGTTTTCAGCGTCATCAAATGCTTCGTAGGCATCTGCAGAACTGAATATGTATACTTCGCTAAAGGTATTGTTTTTTCCTTTAACCTCAAAAAGGGAATAACTTTCCAGACCGTCGGCGCTGATTAATGATTTTAATTCATTCATTGACGAAAGGAAATCATTACGCTTCTCCGGCAGGACTTCGTATTGTACGGTAAATAATACTTTTGCCATTACTTCTCCATTATTTTGTATTTCTGATTAAATTCGATCTCTCCACGAAAATTGACCTCTGCCGGGCCTTGCAGGCTAAGCTCTTTGAATAAGCCATCTTTGCTTTCGAAAGCAACATTCAATAAGCACCCGCTTCGTGTTTTTAAGCAAACCGGTGAGGATATCCCCTTAACTATATGTAACAAAACTGCAGCCGCAGTGCTGCCGGTACCACAAGCAAGGGTTTCATCCTCTACGCCGCGTTCGTACGTGCGTATTAAAATTTCTATATCCGTTATAGCAACAAAATTTACATTTGTACCATGCGGAAATCTTTCCATATAGCGAATTTCTCTGCCCAGGGATTTTACCGGTACATCATTGATCGATGTAAACGCAGGGCTTCCTGTGGCACGGGAACGAATGTCATCGAGAAAGATCACTACATGGGGCGATCCCGTATGCGAATAATGCGAAGTTATTATATACTCCGCTGTTTCAATTACACCGGATGTTTCAATGGTTGCCGGGGGAGGTAAGTAGAAACGAATTTCGTTATTTTCAACTTCCTCTGCCCGATATTCGACACCATTACTGGTGAATTTCAGTTTGTGTGCCCCTTTCTGCTGCAGAACCGCGAATCGTGTTGCGCATCGTGCTCCGTTTCCGCATAAGGTACCACCTGAACCATCGGCATTAAAATACTCCATTGCAAAATCATACCCGGGTGTTTGCCGAATGGTAATAACACCATCGGCGCCAATACCAAAGCGCCGGTCACACCATTGACGAATTAGCTCCGGTGTAACCTGAAGCGGGGGATTCTCATCATAATCGAGAGCGATAAAGTCGTTTCCCGCCCCGTTCATTTTTGTAAAAGAATATTTTATCATAACTTATGTAATTTACTTGAAACTTATTTTCTTTTCAATTAAAATATCATGATTTTTCGATTTTTGTGAGAAAATATGGCCGAAAACATGTTAGAGCGTTTTAAGCATCCTGCGGCGATACTTATTCTGATTACCGTCGTGGCAATTTATGCCCCTTTGTGGAACAGTGATGTATTTTATTTATTCGATCATCAATATATTGAGTCGGCTTCAAAAGTAGTTCAGGGCGATACGCCTTTTACACGGGTCTTCTCACAAGCTTATTATCCCGACTTCTACTACCGCCCCGTAACGGCTCTTTCATATATAGTGGATTATTTTGCCGGAAGCGGAAACATAGCAACTTTTCATATTACCAATATACTTCTGCACGGGTTCGTATGTGTCGGGTTGTTCTACCTCCTCTGTATGCTGGGAATTATTGTGGAAGTCTCATTTTGGTGTACCTTAATTTTTGCTTTGCATCCTATTCATATGAATGCCGTCGGGTGGATAGCGGGCAGGGCAGATTTACTTGCAGGCTTTTTTGCCATGATATCACTGCTATTATTCATTTCATACTTACGTACCAAGAAGATATATATACTCATTATTGCAACATTGCCGATTCTTTTCAGCTTATTGGCCAAAGAGCAAATGATACTGTTGCCCGCGATTATGTTTTTATACTTAGGAGTTCGGTTAAAGTTTAAACAGAATTTTCACATTTTATTGTGGGGCGCAATAGTATTATCCATCCCGTTGTTTTTATACTCTGTTTTACGGGTATTTGGCATTACTTCGGAAGGTGCCCCGCCTATTTCACTCTGGAATGGCTTTCGCAATGTACACGAGATACCGGAAACTATTGCCCGATTCTTCGTGCCAATTCAGCAATATACTCTTCCGGTAGCAGATTACGTACAGGTACTTACAGGATGTTCATTTTTAATAATTTTGCCCCTGTTGGGGTTTTTCTTGTATAAAAAAAATCATGTAATTACGTTTTTTATCGCATTAATCTGGTTTTTTACATTTTTCCTGCCCGGTATATTTGCGGCCCCTATGGTTTTTGGTGAACTACGGTATTTTGACTGTCGCTCTTATGTTCCGCTAATGGGGTTTATTTTTCCATTGGCCACGATGTTTGAATTATTCTACGATAAAATCCGGCAGTTCGCTTCGCCGATTGCACTTACCGTGGTAGGTGGTTTAGCTGTATTAATGATCTTTCAGGGAATGCAATATGAAAAAGGAGAACATTTTTGGCACTCGGTTATAGAGGCAACTCCTACTCAATGTGCCGGATATCAAGGGCTGCTACAGTACAATGTTAACACTGGCAGAATGCAACAGGCGGATACGACTGCAAAATATATTGTACAGCATTTCACTGTTACCGATACAATAATTAATTCCATAACGGATGTGTATTATAAAAAAGAAGCATTTCGTTCAGCCGCGGCTCTGTTCAACGATTTACAACAATCGCTGCAAAATGAAAAATTCTTTGATGCTATGATGCTAAGCTTTATTCTATCCGGTAATTTCGGGCAACTGCATTTTTATACTGACTCGCCATTTTTTGATAAAACACGTTTATTAAAGGCTGTGGATACTTTCGGCAATCAATTACGAATGAATAAAAAAACTTCACTCTATCAACAGTTATTTATTGGCAGGCGTATTGTGTCGGAGTTGTAAGTCGATTACCCTCATTATGGTAGTTCCGTTTCATAGAAACCTGACAATGTTAACGATAATTTTGTAATCCCGGAAATTTTACCGAATTTTTCGTCCAACAATTTTGAACAGTAGTCGGTAAACCGGGTAGAGGTAATATATTCTGCATGAATAGTGCTAAAACAACAAAATCTAATAGTTTCTTTTCAAAGCCTGCAGTCGTAGCATTCGCGGGATTTCTGAGTTCAGTAGCATTAATTGCTTTTATTTTCCAGATTGGCAGATTCGCGCTGCTACAATTAGACTCTTCAGTCCATGCATCATTGCAATTCGTTGCAGTTTTTCCGGCCATAACAATTGATAACCTGATGGAGATTTCAGTCAGGTCACATGTATATGCTATAATGTACCCATATATTTTTACAATAGTTACGGTTGAAATTCTGACATTTTTAATAAAAAAGTACTCGCAGCAGCCCTGGCGGTCGTATTTTTTATTCACTCAGCTGTCATTTGTTACCTTCTTAATTTTCAGTCTCGTGTTATTCATTCTCACAGCCGTTTTCGATCTTTCTATTAGTATGGAGTGGCAATTGCTGTTCAGGAAGCTGGATTGGGGACTGCAAAAAAAGGGGCTGGTAATGTTCTTAATTACGTTTGTTATATTTGGATATCAAAGCCTCGTGCTGGCACGTTTGAAAAATCACTTTTCATCATCAGAACCAGAGAATAAAAGGAAAGTACATGAAAAAATTAGAAAATAAAATTACGCTTATTACGGGAGCTTCATCGGGTATTGGAGAAGCTTGTGCTCATCAGTTTGCTGCTGAAGGGTCGACACTTATTTTAACCGCAAGGAATGATGAAAAATTACAGAGGTTAGCAGCCAATTTATGCGAAAAATATGGTATTAATGTCTATGCCGGTCAGTTAGATGTCCGCGATTATGACGCTGTTGTTAAGTTTTACAATGAACTCCCCGAAGAGTTGCAGCAAATAGATATTTTGATAAATAATGCCGGATTGGCCAGAGGAATGGAACCGGTACAGGGGCTTTCTGTTGATGCCTATAACGAAATGATTGATACGAATGTGAAAGGGCTGCTTTACGTAACAAAAGTTTTTGTACAAGGGATGATGCAAAAAAAAGGCGGGCATATAATTAATTTAGGATCACTTGCAGGGCATGAAGTATATCCCAAAGGAGCAGTGTATTGTGCAACAAAGTTTGCCGTTAATGCCTTAAGTAAAGGATTGCGTTTCGACTTATTGGAATACGGTATAAAAGTAACAAGCATTGACCCGGGATTGGTAGAAACTAATTTTAGTGTAATACGTTTTGATGGTGACGTGGAAAAGGCAAAAGCAGTTTATAAAGGAATTGATCCGTTAGTTGCCGAAGATATTGCCGATATTATTTTATATACTGCAACGCGTAAGTCGCATGTAAATATTAACGAAGTAATTGTTACCCCCGTTGCACAGGGATCAGCCACAAATGTTTTTCGAAAGTAATTTAGTAGGGTAAAAGAAAGTCTTTTACGCAGTGGAAGAAAGGAAGGATATGGGAAGAAAAATACTTCTGGTTCTGTTATTCACCAGCGCCATTCTTTGGGCGCAGAATAAGAGCTATAGCATCGAGGATATCTATAAGAACAAGATTTATACCTCGACAAGGGTGAATTCGTTTAAATGGATTCCCGGCGGGCAGGCATATTCATTTGTTCAAATGAATCCCGAAACTAAAGTGCCGGAGATATGGCGGGAGGATATAATTACCGGAACGCGTCGGGTGATTATAGATGCCGAGCAGCTTAAACATACTGCCTGGGGGCAGGCAGACCCCGGCGATTATCAATGGGCCCCCGATGGCAGTTACATTTTGTTTACCGGAGTTTTACCCGCCCGTAAATTAAAAACAGGAGGTAATTTTTCGATATATGATTTCGCTCAGCAGAAAACTACCCGATTGATTGAATCGAAGGATGACCAATCGAATGTACATTTATCACCGGACGGGAAATACGTGGCCTTCGTTCGTGGTAATAACCTGTTTGTTTATGATATTGCCTCAGATAAAATTACCCAGTTAACATTCGATACTAATCCGGAAATTATCAACGGTAAATTCGACTGGGTTTACGAAGAAGAATTTTCTGTTATCAAATCCATTGAATGGTCGCCTGATAGTAAAACAGTAGCCTTCTGGCATCTGGATCAGAGTTCTGTTCCCGTTGTGCCTCTGCAAAAGTATGATTCACTCTATCCATACGTTTACACTTACCATTACCCCAAACCCGGTGCCCCTAACTCTCTTGTGAAAATTGGTATGGCTGATATTGCGACCGGAAAATTAGTTTGGGCAGACTTAGGAAATGATACCGATATTTATATTCCTCGTATTCAGTTTACCGGTAATCCTGAAATTTTGGCTATTCAGCGGCTGGACAGGCTGCAACACAAACTGGATTTATTATTTGCAGAAAGAAAAACCGGGAAAACAAATTGCATCTTAACCGAGAAAGACACAGCCTGGTTAAATATTACCGACAACTGGTATTTTCTTAGCAACGGTAAAAAGTTCATTTGGCAGTCTGAAAGGGATAATTTCGCTCATTTATATTTATATAATATGGATGGTACCCTGGATATGCAATTGACGAGTGGAGATTATGAAGTCAGTAAGCTTCTTGCTGTTGATGAAAAAGAGAAAAAAGTCTACTTTACCTCAAACGAGCGGGGAGTGTTGTATAGCGATTTGTATTCCGTTGGGTTTAACAGTAAAAACAAGAAAAGACTTACTGAAGCAATTGGGACTCATTCAATCTCTATATCCGCGGATAACCGTTTTTTTACTGATGAATTCTCAAATATCCGTACACCGGCTATCAAATCCTTAAATGCCATTGATGGAAAAAAACTAAGAGATTTAACCTCAATAAGTAATTTGCCTCAGGATAAATTTGATTTCGGCGAGACAAATTTTCTCCGGTTTACAACTTCTGATGGCGTGGAACTACAGGCCATGATGATTAAACCGGTTGGTTTTTCTCCTGATAAAAAATATCCGGTATTATTCTATAATTATAGCGGTCCCGGTTCTCAATCGGTAAAAGATCAATGGGACAGGCAGGGAATATGGCATAACCTTCTTGCCCAGAAGGGTTACATCATTTTCATAATGGATAATCGGGGTACCGGTGGAAGAGGCAGGAATTTTGAACGAGTGGTTTACAAAAATCTTGGTTATTGGGAAGTTAACGATTTGGTTGAAGGCGCGAAATATCTTCAGAACTTACCGTATGTGGATAAAAACCGCATTGGTATCTGGGGCTGGAGCTATGGCGGGTATGCCGCCGCTTCGGCAATTCTTCGCGGTTCCGAGTATTTTAAAGTTGCCGTGGCAGTTGCTCCGGTAACGGATTGGCGGTATTATGACGATATTTATACCGAGCGCTTCATGTCTTTACCGGCACTCAATCCCGAAGGTTATAAAGCAAGCTCACTATTGCAATATGCCGATCGTCTAAAAGGCAAACTGTTTATTATTCATGGTACTGCAGACGATAATGTACATTTCCAAAATTCAGTTGCTTTGGTGGAAAAACTTATCGATGCAAAAAAGCAGTTTCGTGTTATGTATTACCCTGAAAAAGAACACAGTATCTATGGCGGTAGTACCCGGCAACAACTTTTTACCATGATTACAGAATTTATTCTCAAAGAATTGTAGTATTATCCAAGGGATGCAGTTCGACTATCTGCATCCCTCTTTTTTTACCTCGACTGATTCAATCTGCCTGCTGTTTATTCAATTTTTTCACTGAGAACGATCGCATACTATAAAAGTATCTTTTCATTAATGAATAAAAGCTGTAATTTTACTTTTTACCTAAGATTTTTAAGGATACGTGAATGATCGAATTCCATTTAAACTCCGAATTTAAATTAGCCGACGAAGCCTGGGATACTTTCGTTGAAGAATCAGACAATGGCACAATGTTTCAAAAACGTCGTTTCCTTTCCTATCACCCCAAAGATCGCTTTCATGATGTAAGCGCGGTAATTACTAAAGAAGGGAAGTTGAATGCACTTTTGCCCGCGGTACTTGTAGAACGGAATGGTAAAAAAATCCTTTCATCCCACTCCGGCGCCTCGTATGGCGGTGTGGTTTATCAGGACCTGAACATTAAAGATGCCCATGATATTACAACAGGGCTCATTAAGTATGCAAAGGCGTTGAAATGCGATGCTATTCAAATTACCCATGCCCCGATGATTTACCAGAGCAAGTATTCCAACTATATGGATTTTGCTATGTACCGCAATGGTTTCACGTATATGAAACGCGAAATTTCCAGCGTGGTACCTTTAGATAAAACAGATGAGCAACTGCTTTCGACCTATCGTGCTGAAGCCCGTACTTCTGTAAAAAAATCAATCCATCAGGGAGTTGAGATCGTTGAAACGGAACGCTTCGGCGATTATTATGATATTCTGAAGAAAAACCTAAAAATGCGTCATAATGTAAATCCGACTCACACCCTGGAAGAATTACTGAAATTGAAATTGTTGTTCCCTACAAAAATCCGACTTTTTGGAGCTTTCAAGGGTGACACCCTCATGGCAGGGGTTTGTAATTTTAGCGCGAATAAAGATGTTGTGCTGGCCTTTTATATCAGTCATGACGAAGAGTATCAGCAGTATAGGCCCGTAAATCTGTTGTTTTTCGAAATCATGAAAAGATATCGCCAGGAAGGATTCAAGTATCTCGATTTTGGTATCTTTACTGTTAATATGGAACCGAACTGGGGATTGGGCAGGTTTAAAGAAAACTTCGGTGCAAGAGGTTTATTCCGCGATACATTCTATAAAGAATTATAATAAAAAGCAGTACCGGTTTTATAAGCCGGTACTGCTCCTTTCAATTTTTCATCTACTTTTATTTCCGTAAAACAACAATAAGTGAATCACAGTTTTCCGTATCATCAATCGGGTCGGGTGGAATTCTATAGTTTCCGAATATTTTACAATCCGAAAATCGGTTAACAAGCTGAATAAAGAGGAGCATTTCCTGATTAAGGTACCAACGATGTTTGCTGATAGTTTCAACGTTTGTGACCAATTTCCCTTTTTCAAAAACTTTTATACCCGTTGAAACATCCCAAACATGGGTTACGGTATTATAAGCGTCATCCGGGTTCCCGAACAATACTTCAATACGCTTGTTACCATGTTTAATGGACCATGAATTAGGTTCGTCATCCGGAAAAAAGAAACGGGGGTGAGTGCTTTCAATAATGTACACACCGCCTTCATGTAAATGATCGGCAGCGTGGTTCAAATGGGTAATGATATCGTCATTGGTAAGAATATGCGAAATACTTTCCAGAGGCGTTACCATAAGATCGTATTTCTCACCTGTTTGGAAACGAACCATATCCATACAGAAATACTTTGTCTTTACATTTAGTGCAGAGTCTTTATCAGCCGCATATTCCAGCATTGCTTCAGAAAGGTCAAGTGCCGATGTTTTCCATCCGCGCCGGGCAAATACCCTGCTATGGTTGGCCGGGCCGCAGGCAAGTTCCATAAAAGAGCGGGTCTTTACCCGTTTTCTCGGTTTGCCAATATTATTGTAGCACCACTCGTAATAATTGCATTCATCCTCAAAGTTTCTGTCTGAAAAAGCTATGTCGTAAGCTTCGGCGAGTTTATAGAATTCAGGATTTGCCATCCAATCTCCGGTTTATATATAGAGGGCGCTGCCAAACGGGCGCCGGTATTTTACAGTTATGGGATGTTCTTCTCCCAGGTACTTAAAAATGGCTATGCAGACTGAACGCGCGCTGTCGTCATGATAATATCGATCTTCACGAATACATTCAATAAGATCTGCAAGCGTTGATTCAAACTCCCCAAGTTTTAACTTCTCAATTGCTCCGGAATATTTTTCCTTAATCGCGCCGTCCGGCAAGGGTTTTACAGGTGAAAGAACTGAGATAAGGGTGTTTAAAGCGGTGAATAATTCAAATTCTGCCTTGTCAGGTTCTATGCCTTCAAGTAGCCGGGCAGCCAATTGCAAATCTTCAAACAACACAATACTTGCATAATGAATGCGGGCACGCTTATCTTCCGGGTTTTGGGATAACTCAGATAACATTGCTACGGCTGATTTATAATCTCCATTAGCAAGTAATTCGAGAGCCGTATCGACAGCAGAAGCCTGTTTGGTTGAAACATTCTTTTTCAACCAGGCTTCAATTTGTGGTTGCGGCAGGGCACCAATGAATTCATCTTTTTTTTCACCGTTCTCAAATATCATTACCATTGGAATACTGCGTATGCCAAATTGTGCAGCGAGTTCCTGGTTCTCGTCGGTGTTAATTTTTACCAACTTCCAGGCGCCGTTGGCACTCTGAGCCAATTTCTCCAGAACAGGACCAATAATTTTACAAGGCCCGCACCATGGAGCCCAGAAATCTACCACTACCGGTACAGTATAACTGGCTTCTACGATATCATTTTGAAAATCCTGGATTTCGAAATCTACCATAATAGGTCCTTTATTTATTGTTCACCCCGAACTCTTTTCAGAGTTGAAGTGAGGGTTTTTATTAAAAATCGTCTGTCTATAGGTTTAGATATAAAACCATCAAAACCGGATTCAATAATTTTTTCTTTTTCTGTACGTGTTACGAACGCCGTTTCAGCAATAAAAGGTATCTGCCGGTATACAGGATACGTTTCGATAATGTGCTTTCGAAGAGACATCCCGTCCCAAGGGTCGGGCAGCCCGATATCAAGCAGCAACAGATCATAATGAACTCCGCGCAGATGATTCTTCTCAATTAACTCCAATGCTTCGTACCCGTTCGACGCAATATCCAGGCGGGATATCGATTTTAGGGTAATCTCGAGCATTTTGCTGCTACCCGGATCATCTTCAATGATGAGGAAATAGGGACGCAATTCATTAAGATATAAGAGCTCGGGTGAAACAGTATAGAATACACTGCTCTTCTGGTCTTGTGTTTCAGTAGATTTAGATTGCTCGTCACAGGGGAGAAAAAGTGTCATATTTACACCCTTCATACGTGATGATTGAACCTCCAGCCTACCGCTCATAATGTGCATTAGTCGTTTTGCTTTAACAAATGTTTCGGCTGTTGCCTTAAGGGCATCTGAAATTATCGACGGGTTATCAATAATAGGATTAAACAAAAGGGGCAAAACATTTTCATCGATTCCTTCGCTGCTGTCTTTTATCCGCAGAAAAACCATATTTTTGAGCATATCGTAACCCGAATCGATTAAAATGAATCCACCTCGTGAATTTTCGGCAGAATTGGCGATGAGTAGTTGAAAAGCTTCCTGAAGGAATCGTTTATCTGCCATTGCTTTGAATTTCGTATGGTGCTGAACAGAAAATTTTACACCGGCAGTACTCTCATTGATAAAGCCGAGTGACTCATTAACAAATTCCGGGAGGCTTAATGAATTCAATACAACTCCGGCCCGAGAAGCAGCTAATTCAGTAACAGCAGGATTATCTTCCATTAAACGGAGCATCCTTTGCCCGGCTGAGTGTATTTGCTCTGCATACAAGAATAGATTCTGATCATCGTAGTATTCGCGAAATCGGTCACGGAGTATATCGGCAAAACCCAGAATCGCGTTGAGGTATGTTCTGAAGTCATGGTCTTTTAAATCTTGCGTATTTGTTCCGAGAACAGGTGCAGCGGGTTTCGATTCATTTTGAAATAATAGATCGTGTAATTTTTTTTCTGTTACATCTCTCGCAACTCCCAGTATGCTCATGCCCGAAGGATTTTGCATTACGTTTAGCCGAAGATCGCAGTAGACCCGGTTAATTCCATTTTTGTGAACAAATTTTGTTTCGAGCAAATGCTCAGGTTCTAAAAATTCCTTTATTTCAGAATATTTCTCAGTAAATGAGGCTACGTCTTCCTTGTCGAGGAAGTAGAATATCGATTGATCAAGCAGTTCATCAATTGTGTAGCCAAGCAATTTCCCAAATGTTTCGTTAGCATATACAATTTTGTCGTTTGCTAATATAAATAAAGCTTCGGCTATGTTCTCAATAATCTGCTGATAGTTTACGGTTCTGTTTTCAGTATTTTTCTGCATAATAAATATCAATCCGGTTACCTTATCATGCAGATTTTTTAATTGGATTACCCGAAGAGTATATAATTCTTTTGTCAGATCGGGCTTCGCGAGATAAACGGCTCCGGACCAGCTTCCTTCTGTAAACACGGTCCTTTTTATTTCGAAGGGGTTTTCGTTCGGGAATACCACGGGAAAAGCTTCTTCAAAAGATTTTCCGGTTACATATTCTTTCTGTTTCCCCGTAAGAGCAACGCCTTCCCGATTGATGAACACGATTTTATCATCGAGGTTTAGCGTTACAATTGCCCAGGGCAGAACTTCCAGAAGCCGGGTTCGTTCAATCAGCGCAATTTCTGTTTGCCTTACAGCAGAAAGATCCTGGAATGTAAGTATTCTTCTCCCGTTTTGTAGCGGGATTATTTTTACTGAATAGACACCTTTTTTTTCATCATCACCGTGTATCTCAAACTCCTTGGCGCTCCTGGATAGTAGAGAATTAAGAGTTTCTTCAGTACCCTGCTTTTCAAGAAAAGAGGGTAATATTCTGCCAATATGTAATTCGATTATATCGATCTTGGGAAGTTGAATTGGTGAAAATTCATTCCTGCCCCAGGACTCAATGGTTTGTTCTGAGGTAAGAATAAAATACAGATCACAATATTCTTTTAATATTGCAGCTTCGAGTGCTTTTGCTTCGTGGAGCGATTCAAATGTTACCGGAGATTGAGAAAACTGCTGCTCGGATAACTGCTCAATTATCTCATCAACCGCGTGCACCAAAGGAGCCAGGTTAGGAACTCCGGAATTAAAATCCAGTTGTATTTGTCTGATTTCGCGAATCGATTGAGTTCTGTCGTAGTAGAGAATATGGGGAACACCGGGGCGTCTTCTTTTCAACAAAGCAAGTGCGGTTAAACTTTCGTATGTGGAAAGTTTATCGTTAACAACGACAATATGAGGTTGAAAATCATCGAGGCTGAGTATCAAATCGTTGATATGCGATGCATGGTGTATATCAATCTCAGGGAACTTAACCTGCAATTGTTGCAGTTCCCGGCTCAATTGATCTGTTTCATCGAATATCAATATACGTATCGTTTTTTGCATAAGCTATTTGAGATCTGATTAACCTGCAAAGATACAATTTTTTTTTGGCTGATGATAATATTTTTATCTCGCAGCGGGAACGTATTGCCCGGTTAAAATGAAAAAGCTCCCTTGCGGGAGCTCGTTATCATAAGTATTTCTTTTCCAGGATAGGGATAACATCAATCAACTCCTGAACAATCTCATTGGGAATTGCAGCCTGAGCCTTGGGGAGAGGGAGACGTTCTTTCCCGGTGCCTACCAATATTCCTGTTCCACCGATTTTCTGTGCGGCGACTATATCGTTTTCCAGATCATCGCCAATCATGATAAATCCATTATCGACAGCATATCCAAGGCTTTGTAACGCCGTTTCAAAATAGACGGGTGAAGGTTTCCCAATTAATGTAGAAGTAGTGCCGGTAGAGTATTCTATGCCTTTAATAAAAGCGCCGACATCTAGTGTAATAGTTTTTCCGTCAGGATACCAAAATTTGTTGTGATGCAGCGCGATGAGTTGTACGCCGGAGTGCACCAGCCGGAAAATTTCATTGAGTGCTTCGAATGTCCAGTGTGGACCGAGATCTCCAACTACAACAGCGTCGGGGCTCTCATTATCCTCGAATTCCTTAAAATTTGTACGGGTGGCTGTATCGCAATATATTTTTACCTTCAGATTTTTTCTTCGCAAAAAATACATTGCAGCATCAATGGTGGTGATGGACGGTGGGATATTCTTTACACCCGCGCTCTGGAGCATAAAGCGTATATCCTTTCCTGTACGAAGCGTTGAATTACTTAGTATTAAAACAGGAACATCGTGCGAAGATGTAAAATCGAAAAAGCCCTGTAAATCGCGGGCGTATGAAGTGCCAATGGCTAAAACACCATCAAAATCTAATAATATTGGTTTCATGCAGAATATTTG
>JAJTBZ010000049.1 GCA_021286645.1 Ignavibacteria bacterium | reverse complement strand
CCTCCCTCTGTATCAATTGTGCCACTTACCAGAAATGGCCCCATGGTGAGTGTATCGGTGGCAAATTGTTCATAGGCCCGCGGGAACAGTATCGCTTCGAAGGTATCGCTTAAATCTTCCAAAGAAAGGAATTTCATTATTTCGCCTTTCTTTGTTCTCACACGTTTTGAGGTCATATACCAGCCAACCATGCGGGCAAATTTACCGTGGTATTTATCCATGTCGGCAGCCTGGATTATACCGGGCTGCGAAATAAAGCCGGGGAAAAATTGCAGCGGGTGACTACTGATCATATAATCAAATATTTCCATTTCAGCAGTGCATTTTTCGGCAAGGCTAAAGTCTTTACTTGTAATGAGTTGTTGTTCAAGTTCAATACTTTCATGGGCAAAAAGATCCGCGCAAAAACCGCCGCGAAGGTTTCTCCGGTAGAAGTGCATATCCAACAGTCTGAAAAGGGTAGGCCGGGTATGATGAAAACATTCCATTGTGCCGCAGCGGATAAGTTTACTGCAATCCTCAAACCCCAAGGCGGTGCGTGCTATAAGGTTATCGAGTCCCGTGTATTGTCCGTATTTTTTTCGTTCCTGTACAATGGTTTCGGCCGAAGTTTTTGGCAGGTTTTTTATTGCCATTAATCCAATGCGAACCACCACCCCCTGACCGGTATACTCGTATTCACTATGGTTAACCGAAGGCAACAATACGGTAAGGCCGAGCCGTTTGCATTCCTGAATATATACCGCGGCAGAGTAATACCCCCCGCCATTGCTGAGCACCCCGGCCATAAACTCTGCGGGGTAATGTACTTTGAGAAATGCCACCTGAAATGAAAGCAGTGCAAAAGAGGCGCTGTGTGCCTTGCAGAAAGCATAACCGGCAAAGGATTCTATTTGGCGCCATAGTTCCTGCACAATCGGGAGGCGGTATCCCTTTGCCTGGGCGGAAATAAAAAACTTTTGCTGCAGGTGCAGCATGGCATCGTGCGAACGCATTTTGCCGCTCATAGCACGGCGCAGCAGATCGGCTTCTTCTAACGATAACCCGGCAATATGGTGAGCGATTTTTATTACATCTTCCTGGTAGATCATTACACCATAAGTTTCTCCCAGAATAGCTTCCATTTCGGGCACCAGGTACGTTCGGCGTGCAGGCTCCTTATGCCGGGCAATAAATTCCTGCATCATGCCGCTTTCGGCTACACCGGGACGAATGATAGAACTGGCGGCAGTAAGCATTTCGAAGGTGTCGACCGATAATTTGCGTAATAGGGAACGCATGCCGGGGGATTCAATGTAAAAGCAGCCAATGGTTCTGCCCGTGCGGATAATATCCAGTACGCCGGGGTCCCGAAACAGCATTTCATAATTATATACATCAAACGGCACCTGCTCGCTGTTTCGCGGCAGGGCAGGATATAGTGTCGCCAGGCGTGCCTGGCCGTTACGGTCTTGCGGCAGTTTATAGCTGCTTAAATCTAAGAGAACGGGCGAATTCATAAAAAACAAAATAGTGTACAAACGTACACTATTTTAAATGATTGTTACATTAATGTCAAGGGAAAAATAGGAAAATCCTTTACTATATATTGGTAAGTCTCGCCGATAATGGTCACGGTGTTGTTGGCGGACCTGTATGATCTGTTCAGTGCCAAATAAAAAAACAAACTTGCTATAACTGTTTGAAAAAAAAGGACTTATTAGATGAGAACGAAAACTACCGGGCTGTTCATCAGGCAATATTGTGATAATAACAACGGGAGGGGGTATTCTTTGAGAGGAGTAAACAGGAGAAAATTTATAGAGAATCTTACGAGGAAATTTTTTGGCAGTGAAAATGGAACTTTAATCTTGACTTTTTTGTATAGATTAAATATGTTGTATGTGTAAATACAAGGAATTATCGAAAGATCATGAGTTCAACAGAAGTAAAAGATATAGAACAAATAGCCAATCAGGAATATAAATATGGCTTCGTGACGGAAATTGAAACGGAAAGTGCTCCGAAGGGTTTAACCGAGGATACAATTCGATTGATTTCCCGTAAAAAAAATGAACCGGATTGGCTGCTGGACTGGCGGCTAAAGGCCTTTAGGCATTGGCTGGGTATGACCGAACCCACGTGGGCAAACGTCCATTATCCTAAGATTGACTTTCAGGAGATTATTTATTATTCAGCCCCCAAAGCGGTTAAAAAACTGAATAGTATGGATGAGGTGGATCCTGAATTGCGTAAAACATTTGAAAAATTAGGTATCCCGCTTGAAGAACAAAAGGTATTTGCAAATGTGGCAGTTGATGCGGTTTTCGATAGCGTTTCTGTTGCTACCACCTTTAAAGAAAAATTGAAAGAAATGGGTATTATATTTTGCCCGATCTCGGAAGCAGTAAACGAGTACCCGGAACTTGTTAAACAATATCTCGGCTCTGTTGTTCCTTATACCGATAATTTTTATGCAGCTCTTAATTCCGCTGTGTTTACCGATGGATCCTTTGTTTACATCCCTAAAGGTGTTCATTGCCCCATGGAACTTTCAACCTATTTCCGCATAAATGCCGCTAAAACCGGTCAGTTCGAACGCACTTTGATAATAGCGGATTCCGATAGTTACGTTAGTTACCTGGAAGGTTGTACTGCTCCTATGCGCGATGAAAACCAACTTCATGCTGCAGTTGTTGAACTGGCGGCTATGGATAATGCAAAAATCAAGTATAGTACTGTGCAGAATTGGTATGCAGGTGATAAAGAAGGTAAAGGCGGTATTTACAACTTTGTTACAAAACGCGGTTTGTGTAAAGGGATAAATTCAAAAATTTCGTGGACCCAGGTTGAAACAGGGTCAGCTATTACGTGGAAATACCCAAGCTGTGTATTGATTGGTGAGAATTCGGTTGGTGAATTCTACTCTGTTGCCGTTACCAATAACTATCAACAGGCCGATACAGGTACGAAAATGATTCATATTGGCAGAAACTCTAAAAGCACTATCGTTTCAAAAGGTATTTCTGCCGGTAGAAGCCAGAATGCTTACCGCGGACTGGTGAAGGTAAGCAAGAAAGCTGAGAATGCACGCAATTATTCGCAGTGCGATTCGCTATTGATTGGCGATAAATGCGGCGCCCATACTTTTCCGTATCTGGAGGTGAATAATCCTTCGGCAATTGTAGAACACGAGGCAACAACTTCAAAGATAGGTTCGGACCAGATTTTTTATCTGAATCAACGCGGCCTTTCAACTGAAGATGCAGTAAACATGATTGTTAATGGTTACTGCAAAGAGGTGTTTAAAGAACTTCCGATGGAGTTTGCCGTTGAGGCGCAGAAACTGTTAAGTGTAAGCCTCGAAGGCAGTGTCGGTTGATATTAATAAAAAATGAAATTTGAATAGAAAAGCAGTTTGGAGCAATAATGTTAGTAATTAAAGATTTACATGCAGCAGTTAACGGCAGGGAAATCCTGAAAGGTATTAATTTAACAATTAATAAGGGCGAGGTACACGCGATAATGGGGCCAAACGGCTCGGGGAAATCTACTCTTGCATCGGTGATTGCCGGGAAAGAAGATTATGAAGTATTAAGCGGTGAAATATTACTTGATGGTAAAAATTTACTTGATCTGGCACCGGAAGACCGCGCCCGCGAAGGTGTATTTCTGGCATTCCAATATCCGATTGAAATTCCTGGTGTATCGAATACAAACCTGTTGAAAAATGCCTTGAATGAAATTAGAAAGTATAAAGGGCAGGAACAACTTGATACAATGGAATTCCTGAAACTGGTTAAAAGCAAAATGCCAATCGTAGAGATGCAACAAAATTTGCTTAGCCGTTCAGTTAATGAAGGATTTTCGGGCGGTGAAAAGAAGCGTAATGAAATATTCCAGATGGCTGTTCTGGAACCGAAACTTGCAATTCTTGATGAAACAGATTCAGGACTTGATATTGATGCCTTGCGTATTGTGGCTGGCGGTGTGCAAAAACTTCGCAGCAATGACAACGCGTTTATTGTTGTTACACACTACCAACGTTTACTTAATTATATTGTTCCTGACTTTGTACACGTCCTTTCAGCCGGTAAAATTGTAAAATCGGGCACAAAGGAATTGGCTCTTGAATTGGAAGAACGCGGTTATGACTGGATTAAGCAGCATGAAACCGAATTCGTAGCGGGTTGAACGGGAGCCATATATGAATAATATAGATATAAAAGAATGGTACAAAAGCGAATTCGCAAATTTGGAAAAGAATCTAAATGGCGAGTCTTCGTCTGAGGTCCATCTACAACGTAAATATTCATTGGAAAAACTGCTCGCTCTTCCATTCCCTACATTAAAGGATGAAGATTGGCGTTATACGGATGTTTCTTCCTTAAACGATAAAAGGTTTTCTGCTACCGGTAAAGCAAAAATTTCTAAAGAAGCACTCAGGAAATATCTATTCAAAAAAAGTGAATATATAACACTGGTTTACGTGAATGGACTCTTTGATGAGAAGAATTCTCAGCTCGGTAGTCTGCCTGAAGGTGTTACTCTTAGTCACTCATTGAGCGCGGCTTCGGGAAAAACACTTGGCAGCACTTTAGATACTGCAAACTATTTCTCGATGCTTAACAGCGCTTTTATGAATCAGGGAACAGTGCTGCAATTGAAGAAAAATACTGTACTTGAAACACCAGTTTATATTCTTCATGTAACTACAACGGAAAATGCTGCTATTTATCCTCGTAACTACATTATGCTCGAAGATAATTCACAGGCGACTGTTATAGAGAATTATGTACGAACCAGTGACGCTGAATATTTTACCAACAGTGTGACCGAAATTTTTGTTGGCGAAAATTCACAACTTACTCACGTTCGCATTCAGGATGAAAGCCTTAATGCATATTTTGTAAATAATACGCAGGTTCGCCAAAAACAAAATGCAGTATATACCTCATACAATATTTCTTTCGGAAGCAGGTTAAGCAGAACCGATTTGCAGACTCATTTTGAAGGCCAGAATGGAGAATCGCATTTATATGGACTTTACATCGCGGGTGGTGAACAACTGGTTGATAACCATACCATGATAGATCATGCGGTACCTAATTGCCAGAGTAATGAAGTGTACAAAGGAGTGTTGGCCGGAAATGCACGTGGTGTGTTTAATGGAAAGGTCCTGGTTCGCCCCGACGCTCAGAAGACAGCAGCGTTCCAACAAAATAAAAATATATTGCTTTCTGAAACGGCGCTTGTAGATACCAAACCACAGTTGGAAATTTTTGCTGATGATGTAAAATGTTCGCATGGAGCTACTGTAGGCCAATTGGATGAAAATGCGTTGTTCTATTTGCGTTCCCGGGGATTTGGTAAAGACCTCGCGCGATCGATTCTTATCTTTGCCTTTGCAGAAGATGTGGTCCGGTCGATAAAGCTGGCACCCGTTGTAGAGTATCTTGAAGGTAAATTGAACGAAAAACTGAATTTTAATTTTTAGGGCAAAAATGAATTCCGATAATAAACAAATAACCGACACCGTGCCGTTCGACGTCCGGAAAGTTCGTGAAGATTTTCCGATACTTGCCGAGACGGTACATGGTAAACCGTTGGTATATTTTGATAATGCCGCAACAACACACAAACCGCTTCAGGTAATTAATCGGTTGCAGCATTACTATTTACATGAAAATTCTAATATTCATCGGGGTGTACATGCTCTTAGTCAGCATGCAACCGGCGAGTATGAAAAAAGTAGACGCACCATCCAAAAATTTATTAATGCATCTTCGGAAAAGGAGATAATTTTTACTCGTGGCACAACAGAGAGTATTAATCTGGTTGCGCAGTCATTTGGTGCTAAATTTATTGCACAGGATGATGAAATAATAATTTCGGGGATGGAGCATCATTCAAATATTGTACCCTGGCAGCTGCTTTGCGAGAGAACCGGTGCCCGACTGAAAATTCTTCCTTTTGATCTGAACGGTGAATTGCAAATGGAAGAATTACCAGGATTGATTACTGCCAAAACAAAGCTTATCTCTGTTGTGCATGCCTCAAATTCGTTAGGTACGGTAAACCCTGTAGAAGATATAATTGCTCTGGCACACTCCCATGGGATTCCTGTACTTATTGATGGAGCCCAGGCAGTTCAACATATGCCCGTAGATGTGCAGAAGCTCGATTGCGATTTTTATGTTTTTTCCGGCCATAAGTTGTACGGCCCTACCGGTATAGGTGTGCTGTATGGAAAAACAAAATATCTGGAAGCCATGCCCCCGTATCAGGGTGGGGGAGATATGATTCTTTCGGTTACTTTTGATAAGACCATCTACAATGAGCTCCCTTATAAGTTTGAGGCCGGTACACCCGATATCGCGGGAGGAATAGGGTTAGGTGCTGCAATAGATTATCTGAATACAATTGGCATGGATGCCATTGCTGCTTATGAGCATCAGCTCTCAGATTATGTCATTGAGAAATTTACCAATATTGATAAAGTACAGTTAATAGGTAATGCAAAAAAACGGGTAGGCTCATTTTCTTTCATACTGGATGGTATTCATCCGCATGATATTGGCACAATACTCGATTTTGATGGAATTGCCATTCGAACAGGCCACCACTGTACACAACCGGTAATGCAACGTTTCTGTATACCGGCAACCGCGCGCTTGTCATTGGGCATTTATAATACGCGTGAAGAAATTGATTTCTTCGTACAATCTATCCATAAAGTTTTTGAGGTGTTTTCGTGATTAACTCTGAATTACGTGAGCTATACCAACAGGTAATATTGGATCATAATAAAAATCCAAAGAATTTTGGTAAAATTGATCCGCATAATCACTCAGCCGAAGGATTTAATCCGTTGTGTGGTGACCACCTGTTTATTTATTTACAGACTGAAGGTGATGTAATAACAAATATATCTTTCGAAGGTGGCGGTTGTGCTATTTCCAAATCATCGGCCTCGTTAATGACTGAAGCACTGAAAGGGAAGAGTATTACCGAAGCAAAAGAATTCTTCGAGCGATTTCATAATATGGTTACCGGTCAGGCTTCTGAAGATGATGATTTTGAAGATCTCGATAAACTTGCCATTTTTCAGGGGGTAAGAGATTTCCCTGTACGTGTAAAATGCGCCAGCTTGTCCTGGCATACAATGATAGCAGCCCTTGATAACAATAACAAATCAATATCAACCGAATGAGTAACGAAATGCAAGCCATTCAGGAATTGCAGGAAAAAGCAATTCAGGTAATAAAAACTTGTTACGATCCGGAAATTCCTGTCGATATCTGGGAATTGGGATTAATCTACGAATTGAAATTTGACCTTGAGAAGAACCTCACGGTTATTATGACATTAACCTCACCCATGTGTCCGGTCGCAGGTATTCTGCCGCCGGAAGTTGAGAATAAACTACAGGCGATTCCCGGTATAGGCAAGGTCAAAATTGAACTTGTCTGGAACCCACCCTGGGATATGAGCATGATGAGTGAAGTTGCCAAAGTAGAATTGGGATTCATGTAAGTTTTATGATTAACGCGGTATAAAACCGCTGCATAACAAATAAGGAGTACTAAACAAATGTTCAATATTTTATCTCGTCCGCCTTTATATGACGAAGATGCAGTTCAGCCAATGCGCGATGAGCTTATTGCCGTCGGTTTTCAGGAATTACGAACCCCTGAAGCAGTTGAAAACGCTCTTACCAACTCGAACGATGAAACGATTTTACTAATGGTTAATTCCGTATGTGGCTGCGCGGCAGGCAGTGCCCGGCCAGGTATCAGTCTTGCATTACAGAACCCGATTATTCCCAATAAATTATTTACAGTCTTCGCGGGGCAAGACAGGGATGCAGTTGATAAGGCCCGTTCATTTATAAAAGGATACCCGCCGTCATCCCCCAGTATAGCTTTATTCAAAAAAGGTGAACTGGTACATTTTATCCCGCGTCATGGTATTGAAGGCTATTCGGCAGAGCAAATTGCCGGGAACCTTACGGAAGTATTTGACTCACAATGTTCCAGGGTTGGGCCTTCTATTTCCCCGGAGCAATTTAAACAGGTACAGCATGCAAAAGCCTGCGGGTCTAAAATCCCTTTGTTTAACCAAAACGCGTAAGACAGAACTATGAAATTTAGCGCGCAGGAAGAATATGGGCTTCGGTGCCTTCTCCGTATTGCAAAGGATACCTCGGGTGAAGGGCTTACAATTCCTCAAATAAGCCAGGCAGAAGGCCTTACACAGGCGAATGTTGCTAAATTACTTCGAATTTTACGTATGGGAGGCTATATTGATAGCTCCCGTGGCGCTTATGGTGGGTATAAACTTACCAAACCAGCCGAGGATATCATTATTGGTGATGTACTCGCTCAATTAGGCGGAAAACTTTTTGAAACATCGTTCTGCAGCGATTTTACCGGTAAGGTTACTATCTGCACTCATACTATTGATTGCTCTATAAAATCGCTCTGGAATTCTGTTCAGCACGCAGTGGATGGTGTTTTACAAAAGACGACGCTGAAAGATCTTATTGCGGTAAAGGAATTCGCTTAACGTGAATTCCTTTACGCACTTTCCGGTTTCGCGGGGCCAAATCCCTCAAAAATTGCAGTTTTTTTATCAATATATTCAGCCTTTCATCCTATTTCTTGCAATTCCCCTTACTGTTAACTTTGAATCTTCTGATTATGTACGTATTTTTAAAGAACATAAACATTAATTGTAGATGCTATGAAAAATAAACCCCAAAAAAATAAACCTCTAAAGAATATTTCCCCAAAAAATATATCCCCCAAAAAAGAACAGGGTAATCCCATGTTATCAAAAATAGAACAATATTACCTGGAGCAATCCGGTAAATCATTAATGTATGCCCCAACTGAGAAAATTCCCATTATTCAGGTAGATAATTTCCCGGAACTCGGTAAGTTAACCGCACTCAGATTCCTTGAGTGGGTTCAAGCCAACCCGGGAGGAGTTATCTCGTTACCAACAGGAAAAACCCCCGAGCATTTTATCCGCTGGGTAAGTTATTTCTTTAAGAACTGGGAAAAGAAAGAAGCACGCGAGCAATTAGAAGCCTACGGTATAGATTGCTCAATAAAACCCGATATTGCCAGTTTGCACTTCGTGCAAATTGATGAATTTTACCCGATTGATTCATTCCAACACAACAGTTTTTATTATTATATCCATAAATACTACTTCTCTCAATTACCATTTGATCCAAAGAAGGCATTATTTATTAATGTAAATGAAATTGGTACTGCTGAAGGCTTACCCCTTTCTCATATATTTCCCGAAAAAGCTGTTGACCTGTCTTTACGCACCCGGTATGCTTCATCACGTGAAGAACGCTTACAAAAAGAAACCATTGAACTGGTTGATCAGTTTTGTACAGAATATGAAAGAAAAATCCGCGAGATGGGCGGTATTGGATTCTTTCTTGGCGGTATTGGACCCGATGGCCACATCGGATTCAATGTTCAGGGATCAGACCATTACTCTACAACCCGGTTAATTGCAACAAACTATGAAACTCAGGCCGCGGCAGCCACTGACTTAGGTGGTATCGAGATCGCCCGTAACCGTCTGGTTATCACTATAGGGTTAGAAACTATCACGCGTAACCCCGATGCTACTGCTATTATTATTGCTGCGGGTGAGGCAAAATCCCGTATCGTTCGCGATTCTGTTGAAAGTCCGAAGAGCAATAAATACCCCGCAACCGCTTTGCAGGGCCTGAAGAACGCTCGCTTCTATCTTACAAATGGTGCAGCACTCCGCTTACTTGAGCGGCGTTTTATTGATTTGCAGCATGAAGAGCCGCTTTCACAGGCATCTGTCGAACGGGCAATTGTAAACTTATGTCTTGAGAAAAGCAAATCACTTCCCCAAATGTCTGAGCAGGATCTTCGTTCCGATAAATTTGGCGCCTATATTCTCAATAAAACGGGCAGAAGCGCTGAAGAGATTACCGGAGAAATGTCTAAGTCATTCTTAAGTCGTATAGAAAAAGGTATGGCTCCCATTGAAAACCAGGTAATCCTACATACGGCGCCGCATCACGATGATATTATGCTTGGCTATTTGCCGTATATCAATCATCTTGTGCGAACCCCTTCAAACAAGCATTTCTTTGCTACGCTTACCAGCGGTTTTACGGCTGTTACTAACATGTATATGCTTGAGCTCCTGAAGAAATTACGGGAAATGATGAACAATACGGAGTTCGTTTCACGGTTCCAGACTCGGTATTTCGATCCTGAATTTGTTGAAGGTAGAAATAAGGATGTTAACCTTTATTTAGATGGCTTAGCTTCGCATTCCAAGACAATGAAGAACGAAGCGACTTCACGCAGGCTGCTTCGTAATATCATTGAAATATATGAAGAAGATAATCCAACCTACCTCAAAGACCGGGTTGATGAACTCATTAACTATTTCAAAACTCAGTATCCCGGTAAAAAAGATATCCCGCACGTACAAAAACTTAAGGGTATGTTACGTGAGTGGGAAGAGGAAATCGTATGGGGCTACTTTGGCTTTAATGCCGATTCAGTTCTGCATATGCGTTTAGGTTTTTATCAGGGTGAAGTTTTCACTGAGAATCCTACATTAAATCGTGACGTATTGCCGGTATTACAGTTACTGAAAAAGGTAAAACCAAGTATTGTAACTGTTGCTCTCGATCCTGAAGGCAGTGGACCGGATACTCATTATAAAGTACTGCAGGCTGTTTCTGAAGCCTTGAAGATGTACCAGGAAGAAACCGGAATAAGTGATATTAAAGTTTGGGGATACAGAAACGTATGGTATCGTTTCCATCCTGCAGAAGCAAACATGTTTATTCCTGTAAGCCTTAACTCATTTTCTATTCTCGAAAATATATTCCTGAATGGATATGGTTCACAGAGAGCTGCCAGTTTCCCAAGTTGGGAAGTAGATGCTCCGTTTAGCCGCCTGGCTCAAAAAATTCAGGTTGAACAATACCAGACTATCCGTCAGTGCATCGGTAAAGATTTCTTCCTGATGAATGAATCTCCACGTGTACGTGCAGCTCATGGTCTTATTTATCTGAAAGAGTTGACGATGGAAGAATTCTATACAAAGTCAATTGAGTTACGGAAGCTTACCGAAAACTTATAATAAAGAACACTTTATAAATGCCTGCCGCGGGTTTGTCAAAACCCGCGGCTTTTTTTATGTTATAAAAATGTACTATCCTAAATACTAGTTATTTAACGAGAATAGCTTTCTTGTTAAATACTATTCCGGGCGCACAGAGTTGATATAAATAAACTCCCGAGGCATATTTTGCGGCATTCCATTCAATCATGTAATTTCCGGCTTCTTTTTCACCTGAATATAAAGTCTCGATTTTTCTTCCCAGTGCATCGTAAATCGTAATTGTTATAAAGGATTTCTTTGCAAGAGAATATTTAATGGTAGTAACCGGATTAAACGGGTTGGGGAAATTTTGTTCCATTGCAAAGGTGGCGGGTACTACTAAGTTCTTTAGTAACAGAGCAGTAACTGCCGGGTTGCCAACGACCAGAGCATTATCGGGTGTAATCAACTGATTTGCCAAATTTCCATTTGTTGCTTTATCAGTTATGTAGATCGGAATATCTGAGTGAATTGTAACCGGATATATAGCCGAGGTAAGTTTTAATTCTTTCGACTCATCATTTGTTCCGGTAACATTTGACTCATTACTGAATCGGGCATCGAAAATGCCGGCAGGAGGTAATGGCGGTAACTCGTAGCGCGAGTATATGACTGGTTGATTAGCGATGTATAGTACCGATTTTTGCATTCTTGCATCTGTTAAAGTTAGCTTATTCCAGGTGGAATTTATCTCAATAGGTGTAACCGGCATACCGTGTTTTGCAAGCCCTGCCTGATGATAAAGAATTATTGATCCATCAGCACTTACTTTTACCCAGTAACCCTTTCCACTATACAAAGAACTGGCATTGGCATATCCATTGGAATAACCATAGAATGGCGAGCTTAATACAGTCCCTGTTGTTGTTATGCTATCGGTCCTTACACTATCCGCGAAAGGTCCGACCAGATTCCAGCCAGCCTTAACCGGAATAGACCGATCCGTTACATTATCCCCCAATATATTAATCATTGCATCATTCGGATATTTAACCCAATAACCCTGGCCGGGAGTAACGGTGTTCTGGATAATATAGCCATTCGTGCCATTGAACCAGAAAACCGGAGCAGTAGACTGAGGAAAGACAGTAATGGCGGCTGGATTCGAAGGATTTATGGATAATGAGTAGAGACTCCAGTTCTGTTTCGCCGGTATACTCATCCAACGTGGGGGCGTATAAACTATTTGTAAACTCGTCATCGTCCCGGCTGTTATCGTAAAAGCGCCAATCTGCTTCATATTTATGTTAACTGTAGTTCCGCCACTAGTATCCTGCAAGAAAAAAATACCGGCCGGGAGCATTGTGCGATCCCAAGAGAGCGTAACGGGCAGTCCGGAACCTCCGGGCTGTACAAGGATTTTCCACTTTTTACTGGTAGAAGAACTGTCCCTGATATCGATATTTGCATATAATTGTGTTGGAACCTGCAATATAAAACGCGCGTCAAAAATATCTGATGGGGGAAGGGGCGGTAGTTCATATTCGCCAAGAGTCGGATCAATTCCATTTGTCGCTCCCGGGGCCATTCCAAATTCCAGAGTTTTAATCAAACCCTGATTATTGGTTGCTGTTATGGTTTGTTGCCAAAGCACTGAAGATGCATTACCCGTAACAGTAAATTCGCCATATGTTGTTGAAGCCGGGTTTTGCCAATTCCATCCGTTACTCCAAACGCTGCCGTCAAATGTAGAAGCCCGCCAGTAATAATGACCGGCCGGAAGTGGATCGGGCGGGATAAATTTAGCGGTATCATTTTGATTGTATATATTTGCAGTCCATCCAATAAGTTGATTCGTTTGATCATAAGTGTAACTAATTTCATGAAAGTCATAATACCGACTCACTTGAATTTTATATTGTAACCGGTTCGTAGAATCCGGATCGCTTCCCATTAAACGGAAAATTGGGGTTGAATTAAGTAGTACATTGTTTCTAGGTGATATTAATTGTGGCTCTAACGGATATCTGTCAAAGTTTATAGTTCCGTTTCCTCCCGAATAAGACACGTTAACTGTAATCTGACCAAGAATGTTCTTGTAGTTTGAGAAGATTTTAATTCGCCCACCGCCTCCACCTCCTCCAGGGCAACCTCTGTCAGATCCACCGGGCGAACCACCATTGGCAGTCAACGATCCACAGATAATTATTTGATTTGCGTTCAAAAGAATGCCGCCACCACTTCCGCCTCCTCCACTGGCACTATTATATCCAACAGATCCGCCTGATCCCCCTGACGCATTAATTTCGCCATTGAGCAGAATACAGTTTTGAGCCCATAGGCATACTGCCGCGCCACCATAACCTCCATAACTGTTTCCGTCCTGACCTTTCGAACCCATGTTTACAAAGTTGCTATAGCTGTCACCATAAGTGTTTGCGCTGGAAGTTGCGCCACAAGATCCCGGACCACCCCAGCCACCGTGCCCTGCGCCGTTGATCCAAGAAACGTTTGACAATCCGGCATTGCCTTTCCCTACTCCTTGAATTGTGCATCCGGCACCTATCGTAATATTTTGCGCATAAATGGTTAGCTTCCCCTTTTGCGTTCCTGCTTCAAATTGTGCAATGATTATTGTAGCTCCATTCTTCATGGTAAAGTTATTAAAATAGTACGTACCATACATTATGGTGTCTTTGGCATCAAGAATAAAATCCTGAGAAAAAAGGCTGCATGCCATTACCAATATCAGCCACAGCACTCGACTGACTGAGTTTTGACCCATGTTCATCCTTTCGTAAAATATAGGAAATTTTTTGTAAAATGATTTTCGCTATTGCAACTGTCGGTTATTTTTGAAAATTCATATATAACAACCGGAAACCACATCGGGTTTAATTTCTTTTGACTCCTATAAATTGTACGCCTGATAGTAATGCAGTTTGATCGTTTTGCGGATGATGTGTGTGACGGGTTGAATATAATGCACAAAAAACTAATCGGCTCTGATCGTAAATCAGACGACCCTTCTCTTTGCCAGAGTGGCTCGATGTCCATTCTTTGCTGATTCCACTTTCGCATTTGTTACCCCTACCAATGCCAGGAATTCTTTAATAAATTAAGTAACCAGTCATAATGTACGGGCAAAAATTTAAAAAGTAAAGAGCCTGGCTACTATTAGAAAAATTATTTTTTTTACCGATGGATATCGAATTTATATAATCATTTCTGAAGATTTTACTATAGCGTACTTTTTCCAATTAAATTCAGTATATGACACCAAAATAGAAAAAGGAAGATCTGTATGTGTTAAGAAGAAAAGGGATTAGAAAAAGTAAAAAAATGAAATTGGTTTTTTTCCTTGATTACTAAATCGACTTAAACAAGTGAAGGAATAACACCAAATAGAAAGTACAATGATAAAGGAAGTTTGTGAAATAACTATCAGCGAAAAAGAAGAAGAAATTATCGCCAATGAGGGGGCGATATTCAAAAGAATTTTGTGCAAGAGATGGGATTCTTCATAATATTATGATGGGAGCCGTAAGGAATAAGCAAAAGAATATCAGTGTTTTGTGTGGACGCCAAAGGAAAAGAAAATATATGGCCGTTGAACTGAGAGTCTTATTCATTAGCCGATCCCGCCTATATGAATTCTCACACAATAGAAAACAAAGCTCCGGATGAGTTGTTGGTGGCAGAAAGACAAAGGGTATTTCCCATGTAGTCGATCGTGGATATGATGATGAGAAACTGTTTCGTTAATTCCATTTGCATTGATTTTGGTACATCGTTCATTTGAGTAGTAATCGTAAATTACAATTGAGGGCGAAAGTTTATCGTGTAATAAAAGAAAAATTTAATATTGAAGATATCCGGGTGATGAATTATATACGAATGACAAATGATTTCGCTGTGATGATGGCGGTCTATTCTTGGTCAGTAAAATTATCTATACAGTTAGAAATAATATACGGTTATAACTAAAGAAGTCAATGAATAAGATAAAGGTCTACGAGATGACGGATTGTTTTACTCTATTGTATAGAAGGACTTTTGATTGCTAAGATTACCGCATCTCCGCTGATCTCTCTTGATAAAAAACAGGGTAAACTCCTGGTGGAAATTATTTGAAATCCATTAAGAATTAGCTATATTTCAATGTGGTCATATAAAAATCATTGTTAATTGTTTAATCAAAGGAATTGAAAAAATACTAGGGTATATTTGTGGTCCGCCATACCTATTGTGGTTTGTTTGATTTAGATCTCAAAAACAATATTTCCGCTTAAGCTCAAAAGAAAATCAATCCTTTTGCTTTCTGAAGTATTATTTAAAACCTTATGAATAGCTTGGAGAATTTTCCTCGGTTATTGAAAATTTACAATAAAAAATGCGAGAAATGAATAGTATTTCCTAGTTGTTTTTTACAAAAAGTTACCGATATTATAAGAAAACTCTATTGATACGGAGCAGGAAAATAGAGTATCGAAATTAATGGGAACAAAACAGTCCGAAATAATTAGCGCAAAAGGTAGTTAAAACTAACAAATGGGTGACAATATGAATAGAAAACTAAGTGTAATTTACATTTTAGGCTTTTTAATGCTGGTATCTTGTAACTTGATTGCACAAAATACTTTAGAAATTAAAAACTTAAATATGGATCCTTTGGGGCAGCTAGTAAACAAAACAGTTAAGCTCCCTTCAAACGTTTGCCTGCTAGGGAAACTATATAATAGCTTCGATGTCTTTCTGGGGAACCATGTTAGAATTTATAAAAACCATCTTTTAGTAAAGGAAAATGTAAGTACATCGTCAAATATAATTCTACACGAGTACACCGATTCGCTTGAAACTAAAACAATAGCAATTGGAAAATATACAGCAGTATTATCTTATAATTCAAGCAAACAAATTCAGGTGGTGAAATATAATTACGTTGGGGATACTACAATTCACAGAATAGATTCTTTCTTTTACAATCCACAAAACCAGTTAATCGAACTTCATGTACGAGTCCCCTCTTACAATTTAGGGAAAGATTCTGTTCGCTTTTATTACGAATATTTCCCAGATGGTAAACTTTCCAAAATGGTTGAAGCCAAAAATGCATTAATTCAATATAAAAATTCGGGTGTAACATATTATTCATATAATGCCACCGGTCAATTGGTTTCATACGTTCGGAAAGGTATATTATCACCCGATACTCTGTGTGTAAGGGACAGCTTTATTTATGCCGGGAATGGTGAAATATCTGTCCATTTTCAGGAACAACTCTTAAATGCAAGTTGGCAATTAAACTATAAAGAAGTATTTAGTCAGGTTGATAATCCCAAAGCATTATTTATGTTTTCTCCTGTTCAGAATGGCGTATATACAAAAACAATTCCTATTAATTGGATTTTCGCAGGGGAACAGAAACTCCGTTTGAAATTTTCTACAGATAATGGAACTTCATGGATGAGTTTTGCAGAAGTTTTTTCAGATTCAGTCAATTCCTCAAGTGTTTTTTCTACAACACAATCGATAAGGTCAATAACGTGCAAACTTAGAATACAGGGTATCATCGATAGTACGGTATTTATTGACAATCTTGGTAATTTTTCATTCAATTCTGCATCGTTAGATACCTCGGGCAATCGAACGGCAATAATCCAATCAGGTAGTTTTTGTCTACCAATTGACAATAGTGGAATCCTTGCAGAAATCGATATGGGTTCTGGGGCAAAAGGCGCTACGTATAATGGTGTCCCTGTTTTGTTTAGTGCTGGTTTTTTTCTTAGTGGAACTGCAAATGGCAAGATTTGGGCTAATGGCATGATGGGAGCGTCCTTAGTTATGGATTATATATCCGGATCTGGCGGCTTTACCGATAACCTGCCACTTTATCAACTCAATTCGTATTTTGAGGATTTCCATTCATCATGGCTTACATGGAAAAAGGCGGTAACGTTTGGAGCCCATTTCTATGATGGAGATAATGATAATATCTATTCTCCTATTGATAAGAATCATAATGGAGTGTGGGATTTAAATGAAGATAAGCCAGACATTTTGGGAAATACAACCACCTGGTGTATATTTAACGATTGTGTTCCGGCAGCCAGTCGTCGATTTAAGGACATATCACCAATTGGTATTGATATTCGCCAAACAGTATTTGCGTACCAGCCGAATTTGGATGCAGCTAATATTATTTTCGTAAAATATAGCTTAACGAATACAGGGACAACAGCGAATACTCTTGATTCAGTATATTTTTCCATTGCTTGCGATCCGGATTTAGGAAGTTATTCAGACGATCTGGTTGGATGTGATACCTTATTACAAACGGGTTTTTGTTATAATAATGGACCTGATGCACTTTTTGGTTCATGTCCACCAAGCTTTGCTGCTACATTTTTGCAGGGACCAGTCTCTTATATTCCTGGGGTGACATTCATTGATAAGAATAATAACGGCATTTATGATACTGGTGATATCGCACTTGATACTGCATTTGAAAGAAATGGTCCAACTTTAGGAACAAAAAAATACCCTGGAGCTAGAAATTTACCGATGTCTTCATTTACTGAATATATGCAAAATCATCCTACTCACGGTGATCCTTCTACTGCAGAAGAATTAAGAAACTACCAACTTGGCGGACTAACAAAGATGGGGACTCCCATTTCTGCGTGTACTTTTTTATATGGCAACGGTAACACATTGCAAAATTGTTCGCAAATCAACCCTAAATATATGTATTCGGGTGATCCTGTAACCGGTACCGGATGGCTTAACAATAATCCAATTGATCAACGAATGCTCCTCAATTGTGGTCCGTTTCAGTTAGTAAAAAATCAACCTGTTGATATTTTAACGGCTTATTGTGTTGGACAAAGCAATTATAGTGCATTGTACTCTGTTAATGAGGTTAAAAAGAAGGTTCAATACGCAAGGAAGCTATTTCTTGCTAATTTTCCTAAGGAACCTCTTGGTATTCACGAAAAAAACAATGGTTTAGCAAGGATATTTAGTTTAGAACAAAACTATCCAAATCCTTTTAACCCTTCAACAAAAATCGTTTATTCAATACCATCTAGTGCCAATACTACACTCAAAATATACGATATAATGGGCCGTGAAATAAAAACTTTGGTAAATGAGTACCAATCTGCAGGTATTCATGAATTGCAATTCAATGCTTCATCATTATCCAGTGGCGTGTATTTTTATAAGTTACAATCTGGAACATACTCAACCACGAAAAAAATGTTATTTATAAAATGAAATATGAGGCCATCTCAAAAGACAATCTGAGATGGCCGTTTTATTAAGTGAACAAAAAAGCTCTATTCGTTCAAAAAGATTTGGATGCCTTGAAAAACCAGGTTGTCTTGCATTTTTTTTATTCATAATTTTCGTTGGTGCACTTGATATAATTGGACGTTTCCCTCATATCAAATGGATGGAGTTCCTTTTGTTATAGAATTTAATAGAATTTTTTGATTTTTTTTATTTGGATGACTTGAAGAGGACCTGGGATGCTTAATTCTGGAGGCGATTTTTATATAACCGTACTTTTTCCAATTAAATTTGCTTGCCGTGTAAATATTTAATATTTTAATGTTAGCAATTATTACTTATTTGAAAAGAATCTGAGAAATTGTACTTTTCAGGAGTTATGAATAACAGGTTGATTAAAAGAAAATTAAATTCGGATAATATTTTTTAGTTTGATGTGACTACGCACTTCGATGTTTAAACGTGAAGTGCTTTTTTTTTGTTATGAGAATAAAAGAAATCGTTCATTTTTTAGATGACTGGGCGCCTCCTGGAGCGGCGTGGGAGAAAGATAATCCCGGCCTTCAGGTTGGCAGTTTAGATAAGGAACTGACAAATATCCTTATCTGTCTGGACGTTACCGTCGAGGTCGTCAAGGAAGCCATAACAAGGAACTGCAACTTCATCATTTCGCATCATCCGCTACTGTACCATAGCATCAAACGCATCACCCCAGATTCCGATACAACCTCAGCGATCATCAGCGCCCTGCTGCAACATAATATTACGCTTTGTTCCTGGCATACGAATATTGATTTTTCCCGAAATGGTGTCAGCCACCAACTAGCGTACAGGCTGGGGTTACAATCAGTTCGCTTTTTACGCGGTTTCGAAGACAACCAATACAAACTGAGTGTCTTTGTGCCTGAAGATCATAGGGAATTAGTAGCTGCAGCCCTTTATGAAGCCGGCGCGGGCACTATTGGTGACTATTCGAAATGCAGCTTCCGATCATCCGGAACAGGCTCTTTTTTGGGTTCCGAAAATTCAAACCCTGCCGCCGGTAAACGGGGCAGCTATGAAGAGGTTGAGGAAGTACGCCTTGAAGTAATATTGCCGAAATGGCAGCTTACCAGGGTTACTCAGGCTTTATACAGGGCCCATCCTTACGAAGAGCCCGCTTTTGATGTGTATCCGATGAAGAATGCGGCAAAAAATTATGGTGCCGGTGTTATTGGTGCTTTACCCGAACCCATGCCTGCCGGGGAATTCCTAAAGTTTATTAAAGAACAGTTAAACCTGACTTGCTTCCGGTATGCCGAAGGGGCTGCCGACAAGATTCAGAAAGTCGCTCTGTGTGGTGGAGCCGGCAGCGACCTTCTGCCTTCCGCGGTTCAGCAAAAAGCTGATGCCTTTATTACCGCCGATATTAGTTACCACGCGTTCCATGACGCGAAACGTAAAATATACCTTATCGACGCGGGGCATTTTGAAACCGAAATTTTTATTACTGATGCGATCGCGCGTGAACTTACCGCGTTCCTCAAACTGACTGAAGCGGAAAATCAGGTTCTTATAACAGAATACTCCACCAATCCAATAAAGTATTTTAAATAATATAAGGAATAATACAGTGAGAGATCGATTAAAAGCATTATATGAACTTCAATTAATTGATGACCAGTTAGACGAACTGGAAGCGTTGCGTGGTGATTTACCAAATAACGTGAAAGAATTACAGTTAAAACTTTCTCAACTCGAATCATCCGTTGACGCCAAACAAGCCGAAATCGATGAATCGGCCGCTAAAAGGGCACTCAATGAAGCGGATATGGAAAAATTCCTTGAGAATCAGAAGAAATATAAAGCCCAATTATATTCTGTTAAAAATAACAAAGAATATGATGCCCTTACTAAATCTATCGATCAGGCGGATGAAGAAATTAAAAAGCGCGAAATGGAAAATGCGGCTCTTCTTGAACGTGAACTTGCAATGAAAGCCGATATTGAATCTGTTGCCCCGCAATGCGATGAAATTAAGGAAGAATTAAAAGCAAAAGAAGCCGATTTAAAG
This sequence comes from Ignavibacteria bacterium, assembly GCA_021286645.1. Taxonomy (GTDB): domain Bacteria; phylum Bacteroidota; class Ignavibacteria; order Ignavibacteriales; family Ignavibacteriaceae; genus JACPGF01. Next base: position 55,428 of record JAJTBZ010000049.1, on the reverse strand, counting down.
ACAATTATTAAATCCAGCGAACGTGAAGAATTAAAAATTCGTGAGGATAGAGTAAGAGTTGAAGCTAAAGTGAAAAAAGCAGATCTTTCAAAGTACCTGCATATTCGCAAAGCCAAAGGCGGTAAAGCCGTGGTAACCATCGATCGTAAAGCGTGTACCGGTTGCCACTATGTAATTCCTCCGCAGCGCCAGCTGGAAATTCGCAGAATGGATAAATTATTTACCTGTGAATCCTGCGGTCGCTTTATCGTTCCGACTGATGTGGCTGACGAAGTAAAACAATAAACGGTGTGCCGTGTTAACAAGAGCACTATCGAAAATCGGTCGTATCGTGTTACAATTAATCCAGGAAGTGGGGCAAATCGGCCTTCTCTTCCTGGATATACTGAAGCAGTTGCGGTATGTTGCCCGCAGCCGTCGCCTCGTGCTCTATCAGATGGAGCATATCGGAGTTAATTCTTTGCCGCTTGTTCTGATAATTGCCAGTTTTACCGGCGCGGTTGCCGCCTGGCAGGCGGCATACCAACTGAAAGGACTTGCCCCGCTTTCATTTCTGGGTGGTGCCACTACCCGGGCTATTATTACTGAATTAGGACCCGTGCTTACCGGTATTGTTATTGCCGGCCGAGTAGGTGCATCGATTGCTGCTGAACTGGGTACAATGAAAGTTACCGAACAGATCGATGCTCTTGAAACAATGGCTATTAGTCCCGTGCGTTTTTTGGCAATGCCCCGTTTTCTGGCGGCCGTTACCATGATGCCGCTCATTCTTGTATTTGCAAATCTTATTGCCGTGGCCGGCTCATTTGTTGTATCAAACTATTTCTTAAATGTATCGTTTGCCGTATTCTTTACTTCGGTAAAGCGATATTTTGTATTAAATGACTTTTTCTACGGGCTCATAAAAACAGTTTTCTTTGGCGGTGTAACATCGTTAATGGGCTGCCATATCGGGCTGCGTACAGAAGGCGGGGCAGAAGGAGTTGGTATATCTACCATACGTTCTTTTGTACTTTCTTCCGCCATGATTTTAATACTTGATTACCTCCTCTGGTCATTTGTCTTTTAGGCAAATTTCCGGAATGATTTTTGACATATAAATTGATTAAGTGACTGAAGCCCGTTCCGGCTCGGGTTAGAGCCGGTAAATGACTGAGTTAATTAGTGCTTTTTCTATAGAGTAAACAGAACCCATACTTTATCAATAATTATTTGAGGCGTCATGAAACTTACCAAAAAAGAGGCCCTGGAGTACCACAGTACCGGCCGAAAAGGGAAAATTGAAGTTGTTCCCACGAAACCCTGTCTCACACAGCGCGATTTGTCGCTCGCATATACCCCCGGCGTTGCCGATCCTTGCCTTGAAATCCATGATAACCCCGAGACCGTTTATGAATATACTGCAAAAGGAAATCTTGTAGCAGTTATTTCCAATGGTACCGCAGTTCTTGGTTTGGGCGATATTGGCCCGGAGGCTGGCAAACCCGTTATGGAAGGAAAGGGCGTTCTCTTTAAAAGGTTTGCCGATATTGACGTGTTTGATATCGAATTACGTAGTAAGGATATTAACGAAATTATTCGTTGCGTTGAAATGCTTGAACCAACTTTTGGCGGCATTAACCTCGAAGATATTAAAGCCCCGGAATGCTTCTATATTGAAGAAGCCTTGAAAAAATCGATGAAGATTCCTGTTTTCCATGATGATCAGCATGGGACAGCAATTATCAGCGGTGCAGCTATGTTAAATGCATGTGAAATTTCCGGTAAAGATATCTCCAAGATTAAGGTTGTCTTTAATGGTGCAGGCGCTTCCGCGAACGCGTGTGCAAACCTGTATATACGCTTGGGCGTTAAAAAAGAAAACATACTTATGTGCGATACCAAGGGAGTTATCTACCTCGGTCGTACTGCTCATATGAATGAGTTTAAAGAAGCTTTCGCTGTTGAAACCGACAGACGTACTTTGGCTGAAGCGCTTGTAGGCGCTGATGTTTTTGTCGGCCTTTCGGTAGGAAATGTTGTAACAAAAGACATGGTGCGCTCGATGGCAAAAGATCCAATCGTGTTTGCCATGGCTAATCCGACACCGGAAATAAGCTATGAGGATGCAGTTGACGCTCGTCCTGATGTTATTATGGCTACAGGCCGTTCTGATTATCCAAATCAGATTAATAACGTGCTTGGTTTCCCGTTCATATTCCGTGGTGCGCTTGATGTTCGCGCCAGCGCGATAAATGAAGAAATGAAAATTGCTGCCTCGTATGCTCTTGCTGCCCTTGCGAAAGAAGAAGTTCCTGAAATGGTAAAAAAGGCGTATGGCGGACAGGAAATTGAATTCGGTAAAGAATACATCGTACCGAAACCTTTCGATCCCCGCGTGCTTACCCATGTGGCTCCGGCAATAGCCAAAGCGGCTATGGATACCGGCGTTGCTACAAAACCAATTGAAGATTTTGAAGCATATCGTGAAGAGTTACTCGCGCGTCTCGGAATCTCGAAAGAAATCGTTCGCCGTATTATCGATAAGGCAAAATTGAATCCCAAACGAATCGTATTCCCCGAAGGCGAGCAGGTTAAAATTCTAAAAGCAGCACATATACTGGTCGATGAAGGTATTGCCAAACCTATTATTGTTGGTAACAAAGCCCGCATCGATAAATTGGTTGAAGAACATCACATTAACACGGAAGGTTTTGAATTCGTTGATCATGAGAACTTCCCCGAGCTGGAAAGCTATGCAGAAGAACTCTATAAACTCCGCCGCCGTCGCGGCCTGTTGCGTCATGAAGTTTATGCTCTGTTAAAGAATACGAACTACTTCGGCTCTATGATGGTGCACATGGGGCATGCAGACGGTATGATCTCCGGTATGACCAGCTCATACCCGAATACAATTAAACCCGCTTTACACGTCGTAAAACTCGCTGATGACGTAAAAAAAGTGTCGGGTTGCTATATGGTAATTGTTAAGAATAAATTATTCTTCTTTGCCGATACTTCAGTAAATGTTGATCCGAATGCTGAAGAGTTGGCCGAGATTGCTATTCAGACTGCAAAAACAGCAAAACGATTTGGCGTTGAACCCAAGGTTGCCATGCTCTCGTTTAGTAATTTTGGCAGCGCGCCCTATCCTCAATCGGTTAAAGTTGCTAAAGCAACTGAACTGGTTAAGAAGCAATGGCCTGAATTGGCAATTGATGGTGAAATGCAGGCTGATACCGCGGTTGTACCCGAAATATTAGCGCAGCAATTTCCATTCGTTGCATTTAAAGGTCCAGCGAATGTGCTGATTTTCCCTGATCTCGCTTCCGGTAATATTGCTTATAAACTGATGGCCCGCATTGGCGGCGCAGAAGTTATCGGCCCGATCCTTATGGGCTTAAGCAAGGCAGTTCACGTGCTGCAAAAAGGTGCCGAAGTGAACGATGTCGTTAACATGACCGCTATTGCAGTTGTGGAAGCACAGGAAAAGAAATAATTAAACGTATCGCTTTTTATCCCCGGGGCTGTTCTTTTTTTTATGAGCAGCCCCTTTTTTATATGCCTGCTATTTCTATCCCAGTTTTAATCTCTCCCGGCAATAACTACGGGTTAATATAGCTCATTGCAATGCGCTGTTATAGCCCATTGGTTATGCATTGCAGCTGCTGTTGGCACGTTGTACAGAGCTTTTTACGGGAAGCAGAAATGCACTTTTATTTTCAATGATAATCGGTAAGTTTGTAATAACAATTAACCTTCGTGGCTGTAAATGAAAAAATCCATCTGTTGTTTTGTAACACTGCTGTACCTTGCCTGTATCAATGGCTATGGACAAACGTTGTTCTATCCGGGAGCCGCCGGTAAAAGCGCGGCAGAAAAAAGCATACTTTATCCAAAGAATACGCCGGGGCGCTAAAGTATTACATTCCCCGTGCAACCGATAAACCGGCTTATTATGTTGATAGTTTAGTAACCATTACCACGGAAGGTATCCGGGGTACATGCACGTTTAAATACAACGAGCAGGGGCTGCCGTCAGTTCTCTATTATACACAGGTAGAGGATACCGTTACCTACCATTCCTTAATAACCTATTACGTGTATAACGCCGATAACACCGTGAAAGCCGAACTGTTAATGAAATGGAATCCATATACAAATCAGTATGATTCGGTGGCAATCGATTATCATTCTTATACAAACGGCAGGCGAACCATGACCGAACATCAGGTGAAAGCAGAGGTTTCCTGGGTCGGGTTCGACCGGGAAATACATGAATTTGATGAGTCAGGGAATGAAATTTCTACGTTATATCAGGTTGTTATCAACAATCAGTATGTAAATGATTCGAAAACTCTCCGCTACTTCTCGGAAGGAATTGACTCGATGATAATTCATACGTTCCAGAATGATCGTATGTTGCCATGGAGGAAATATATTTGGAAACGCTCGTCCGAGAATAAAGTGATGATCGATATTTTCACCATGGCGAATGATGAATGGCAACCCTTCTGTGAGGATGAGTATTATGCGGTTACCCTGGATCGGCCTGAATCAATGGTAAGATATCTGTATTCCGGTTCAGATTTAGTACCATCCTTAAAGTGCCGCTGGGCTTATAACCCCGCCGGGTACGTGCTTTCAACGCAGGTTCATGAGTGGACTAATCAGCAGTGGCAGCCGATTAATGACATAATAACATTATTTAACCCGGGAATGGAGGTAGTCTGCATGTACGGTAGTTCTTTTACCGGTTACTATCGCAGCAGCAGTAGTGTAAAGAAGCCGGTACCAATAACACCACTTCGGTATACTCTGTTACAAAACTATCCTAATCCGTTCAACCCGGTCACCAAGATAAGTTACCAGGTTCCAAGCGCCGGGCAGGTAACACTAAAAGTATTTGATATACTAGGGAAAGAAGTGGCAACGTTGGTAAACAATGTAAAAAGCCCTGGTACGTATGAAGTCCAATTTGATGCCTCAAAGTTGCCTTCGGGAGTTTATATATATTCGCTCAGGGTAAACGGACAGGTACTAAATAAAAAAATGAATCTGATTAAATAAACGATAATTAAATTAATATTTATACAACCCGGGCCGGCTTCAAGCCGGCTTTTTTTATTGCCAACCGGTTTTTCTTATTGTAAATGAAGCATGCTTTCAGGATTTTTGCTTTGTCAATATCAAAATATACGAAATGGATACACTTCATGCAGCTAAACAGGAATGGGGCGGGAGAAAAAAAGAAATCAAAATTATTTACCATACTCATCTGGCTATTTGGCAGTATCATTATATTATGCATAGCCGGCAGCTATTACGAGTTAAACTACGTGCTGCCGTACAGCATTATAAAACCGTACCGTGTACTTGACAGGCAGGGGATAACAACGCTCCTTACAGGCTACACGCCCGTAGATGTTAAAGCAGCTGACGGGGTTATTCTGAAAGGCTTTATCGGCGAACCGATTGATAAACACAAATCATGTTTAGGCACAATTATATTCGTGCATGGTATAGCATCTTCATCTGCATCACAGATTAAGCTTTCCTCCTCTTTTCAAAAAAAGGGTTTCCGTGTAGTTCTTACCGATCTTCGCGCGCATGGTTTAAGCGGCGGGCAATATACCACTTTTGGGTTTTACGAAGCCGGGGATATAAAGCGATTGGTGGACACGCTTATCGGGAAAGGTGTTGATTGCAACAGCATTTACATCGTGGGGCATTCTTTGGGCGCTGTGGTATCAATGCAGGCGCTGGCGCATGACCAGAGAATTAAAAAAGGCGTCATTATGAGCGCTTTTTCGGATTTGCACGAAACAATTTATGAATACGGGAAACGAATGTTTCATATTGGATTCAGGTACCCATCCGAGTATGCCCTTACAAAAGCAGCCGGTATTGCCCGTTTTCCGGAAAATGCCCTTGATCCGAAAGACGCTGCGAAGCTCATTACTCAGCCGATCCTTATGGTACATGGCGAAATAGATGACCGGATACCACTGTATCATGGTGTTACCAATTTTAAGAACCTCGCGAGTTCTCAGGCTGAATTCATGGTAATAAAAAATGCATCACACAACGACATCATTTCCAAAGGCGGCGATGAATTATTAGCCAAAATGCTTGCCCTGTTTACATCCAATAAGTGAATCAGCTATGGCAGGTGTTATTAAGGAACCACTACAGGAAACACGCGATTATTACAATAATCGGTTGCATGCCGCGATACGATATATTGAGAATAATTTAGCCGAACCAATTCAGTTGGATGATCTCGCGGCCTGCTCCTGTATCTCCAAATATCATTTCCATCGATTGTTCCATGCATTTACCGGTGAAACTCCGGCGGGGTACATTCAGAGGCTGCGGTTAGAAAAAGCTGCTCAGGATATTCTGCTCCGGCCTCATACTACAGTACAATCTATCGGGTTTGACAATGGGTTTACTGCTCCTGAAATATTCAGCAGGGCCTTTCGGCAGTATTTTGGTATTTCTCCATCCCGTTATAGAAAAAACAGCAAGAATCATCAAGTTTTCCCTCCTAAAAAAGCCGATTTTGGTACAGTCGATTCAATAAAGAACAGCTACACCGTTGAAGTTCGATTCTTTCAAGGGTGCAGGGTCGCGGCGGTTACTTCTGCAACCGGGTATAACAAAAGCGTAGGAGAGGCATTTAGTATCCTGATGCATTGGGCAGGGAAAAATGGATTTGTTGGCCCGGAAACCCGGTGCCTCGGAATCCCGCTCGATAACCCGGATATAACCAATTCTGAGCGCTGCCGTTATAAGGCCTGCGTTCCCGTTCCCGGGATTGCAAATGCCGAAGGCCCCATAGAGATTTTTGAAATTCCGGCTATGCAGTACGCGGTGCTTTCGTACAATGGTCCCGAAAGCGGCATTTCGGAGGCATATAGCTATCTTTACGGTACATACCTGCTCGAAAGTAATGTAATCCCGGCTGATAGTTGCCGGTTTGAATATTACTACCAGTCACCGGAAAGTACACCTGATCGACATTTTGTAATGGATATTTTTATTCCAATAGAAAAAATTGAAAGATAAAAACATGCAGAAAGTTGATTTAAAGAAACAGTATAAAACCCTTTTTTCAGGTAGAGAAGGTGTCTTTAACGAGGTTATTGTTCCACCATTACTCTATTTAATGATCGATGGTGAAGGAAACCCGAATGACGAGAAGTTATTCGGGGCGAAACTTGAGCAATTATATAGCGTGGCGTACACCATAAAGTTTATGTATTCCAAAGATAAAGGGACACATGACTATTCCGTGCCGGCGTTAGAGGGGCTATGGTGGTGTGAGAAAATGGAAGATTTTAGCCTGGATAATAAAAATGACTGGAAGTGGACACTGATGATAATGCAGCCGGATTTTATATCTCCCGCGGATGTAGAAGAGGCTTGTGCAAAGTTGCTGGCAAAGAAAAAGTTTAACTTTAGACCACAAGTACGGCTTGAGAAGCTGGAAGAAGGGCAGTGCGTGCAGGTGCTATACCGGGGGCCATATTCAGGCGAAGCAGAAACCATTGCTCAACTGCACAGTTGTATTTTAGGAAAAGGATGCAACCTCACCGGTAAGCACCATGAAATATATTTGAACGACCCACGCCGGGTTGCCGCTGAAAACCTTAAAACGATTATCAGACAGCCATATTCTGAGTAAATTGTACTGCTGCGCCGGTGCAGAGAAAAATGCAGCATAACGAACCTTTGCCAATGATTAGAATGGCATTTTTCTCAAAAAATAGAATTACCGGGCAAAATGTTTAAAAATGCAACAACTTTTGTGGCATTATTCTTGTAGATATTAGGCGACAATATTAACACAAAAGGAAGACACATGAAGATTAGTGATGAATGCATTGCTTGCTCAGCTTGTATCGATGAATGCCCAAGTGGCGCAATCCAGAATGCCGGCTCTGAATATGAAGTAAACGGACAGACATTCGCTGCGTTATCAGAGGACCATCCTTTCGTTGTTGCTGAATTATGCGACGATTGTAAAAGCTGCACCGAAGTATGCCCTGTTGAAGCTATTACCCCGAATGAATAAAAAAATTGCCGTTATGGAACCTGTTCGGGTTCCATAACGGCTTCGGTAAAAACTGGGAAAAATTACTTATATAGTTGCATGCTGCCTTACGGCAGAACAACCTTAAAACTCTACTTTGGGAGCATTCTCAGAACCGGCTGCGGCCTGAAAATAAGCCTTATCTCTAAAACCAAAAATACCTGCTAATACTACTTCCGGAAACTTCTTTATATATGTATTATAAGTCCTCACGGTTTCGTTGAATTTATTTCTGGCTACCTTAATCCGGTTTTCTGTTCCTTCAAGTTGCGCCTGCAGGCTTAAGAAATTCTCATTCGCTTTTAGGTTAGGGTAGTTTTCTACAGTAACAAGTAAACGACTGATTGCTCCACCTAACTCAGATTGCGCGTGCTGGAATCGTTGGAATGCAGCAGGATCGTTGAGTACTTCTTTTGTCATATTTAGCGAACCAACCCGACTGCGTGCTTCTGTTACATCGGTAATGGTCTTTTGCTCGAAGTTTGCATACCCTTTTACGGTATTCACCAGATTCGGGATTAAATCGGCTCTGCGCTGGTAATCACTCTGTACCTGTGCCCAGGATGTATTAACATCTTCGTTTAATGTAACAAAATTGTTATACATTTTCACGCCCATCGAAATGAAAATGATGAGTGTCAGAAGTATCACCCCGACTATAGATAGCCCTATAATCCATCCTTTTTTCATTAAATCGTACCTCCGGGTTATGTTTTTTTGATAAATAGGTATTCTGAATATACGATAAATATTTAACAGATAGAAGCCCCGCTTTTATCTCCGTATAAATTTTATATGGTATTTCTGGTATTTTTCCGGGTCACCATTTGTTATTAGCGAACAATACCCTCCATATAACCAGTTCTTTGTCATATCGGAATAATGCGCGCTGAAGAAATGACCCGATTGCCCCGTGGGCAATATTAAACTCACTTCTTCCGGTTTGTCATAGTCATATATAAACCGAATTGAAGGCCCAAGTACATTATCAAATGGCTTTGTAATAAACTGACTCATTTCGCCATGATATTCATAAAATGGGTATTCGGTATTAAATATAGTAGTGCCGTCACCGCCAATAGGGAAAGGACCAATATCAACAATTTTATCGATGAAACGGGAAGTGCCGTGAAATGTATGACGAAATGTTACCGTATGTAATCTGTTCCATTGCCAGGTCTTTAAATCTTTTCCCATGGTGCTCTCCAACTCGGAAACGGCATTGGAAAGGCTTTTCCGTATTATGTCATTTCTTGTTTCTACCTGCGGTGTTGATATATTATCAAATATATCAACAGGGTTTTCTTTTAATAGTCTTTCCATAACCCTATATGGTACATTGGCGACAAAGCAGAATTCATTAAATAAGTCCTTACCCAAATCATCCATTAATGTATTACGGAGCATATATTTAAACCACATAGCATATATAGCCGGCGCCTGACTGGTTCCATCGAATTCACCATCCCATGTACTAAGCACCGTTACTGCTTCCTGAAGCTGAGCATCGGTAATTTTTACGTTTTTGAAAGCATCAAGTATATATTGTGTCAGGTTATATGCATAGGGTGAATTTACATCCATCTGCATATTTTTTACATCCTGAACAGTAAGCTTTTCTTTTGATTGTATTAACTGGTTAATCCTTGTAATACGTGAAGAAGGTTCCCAAAGGTTGCTAATATAAGTGGAAAAGCTTTTTACTACCTTATTGTTCGCCGTGGCTATATATCCCTGTTCAGGATTGTATATTGTCGGCATTTGATCGTAAGGCAGATATCCTTTCCAATCGTGCGCGCTGGTTGTGCCATCCAATGCAAAGCCCGCATTACCGCCGTTTCGTATTGGCAGTTTTGCCCCGCAAATATATCCAATGTTTCCCTGTTTATCCCCGTAGAGAAAATTCTGTCCTGGAACTGCAAAATGACTGACGGCACGTCGAAAATCATCCCAGTTATTTGCCATATTAATAGAATAAAATCCGAAAAACTCGTCGCTGATATCGTTACCTGTCCAGCGCATACTTACTGCCGTTTGTACTGATTTTTGTTGAGGATACAACAGGTTGGCTGGATGAATATCCGAAATTATTGGTCCCCGATGATTGAGAAATACTTCAATCTTCACATCGGAAGAGTCCTTTACTTTTCGATTGTACACAAGCTTTTTTAATGGTTTCCATTCATTATCCAGCATATATTGTGTTTTGTCCTGACTGATCTTTTCGACATAAAAATCAGCATCATCAGCCATAACATTGGTTAACGACCATGTAATGTTTCTGTTATGGCCAATTACAACGCAGGGTATGCCGGGCAGGGTAACACCGCAAGCATCATAGTTGCCGGCGTGAATATTGGCTATATACCACTTCGCGGGAGCCTGGTGAGCAAGGTGCGGGTCATTGGCCATTATAACCTTACCCGAGTACGTTTTCTTTCCGCTTAGTACCCAGTTATTTGAGCCTATATGCGTTCCTGACATGCCGGCAAATTGTCGGAAATCACGGTCTGTTTTATAAAATGATAAATCCTTCGGGTTGACCTGCGGTATATCCTTGGGAATCTCGCGCGTGCTGCCATTTTCATCATAGAACGGGAAGATTTTCTCGGCCTTTTCACGCCCGACTTTATTGGCGATATTGGTGAAAATCATATCTTCCCACCAGGCAATATTTAATTCCCAGGCCATAAGCCTTATTATTTCAATACTATTCACCGGCTGCCAGTCGGCAGGCTGGTATTCCGCAACATCGAATTCAATACTAAGCGTATTTTTATGTGTATGTAAATATTCATTAACCCCGGCTGCATAAGCGGTCAGTATATGTTTGGTTTCCGGGCGAGCTGCAGCCCAAATTGCCTGAGCTGTTCTGTCAATCCCGATAGTAAGAAACATACGGTCGAATGCCAAAACTTTACTTCCGAATATTTCAGAAAGCCGCCCTTCGGCAGCGCGCCTCATAAGGTCCATCTGAAAGAACCGTTCCTGTGCATGAACATATCCCAGAGCAAACGCTCCGTCGGATTCGTTAGCCGCGAGTATCGTGGGGATCGCCCATTCATCACGATAAATATCAATTGGTGCCGAAATTTCCGAAGCACTGAGTTTCCCGTCATAATCGGGTAGGGTGTGCAATAAAGTTCTGCGTACTACCCAACCAACAATTATGAGAAAAACTACGGTGATACAGATAAAGATTCCGCTTTTTAATAAAACGCTGCGATGTATTTGAAATCGGGTCATAATGTAAATGCTACAAATCTTGCTTATAGATCAAAACTTAATAATCATAATTTGATGAACTGTAAAATTACTAAAAATGACGGTTAAAGGCAGGAATAATGAAGCGCAAATTCTGAAAATAACTAATTTTCTCTGTAATGATGAGTTAATTGCTACTTTATCAGGCAAATCTTATGCATTGAGGAGTATGAGTTACTTTGAATAGAACAGAAATATACTCCGGAAGGCAGGCTTAACGCGCTGAATATTACTTTATACCTGCCCATTTGCTGAAAGCCATTTACCAGCGTTCTAATTTCTTCGCCCAAAAGTGAATAAATCTTAATAGTAGTAAATCCGGCTCCGGGAAGTGTATATACAATTTCTGTTCCTGCATTGCAAGGATTTGGAAAACACCCGATGGTAATTCTTTCACTCGCGCTCTGCGATGCTTTTATTACCGAATTAGTTGTACCCAATGCATCCAATGCCGGAAGTGCGTTGCCGGAAAAATCGAAAAGGGTAAGATTTTCCCATGCAGAAGCAAATGAGGGCAGACTGATCCAATCGGGCGCCCAATAAAAAACACCCTTCCCAAGATTTTCGGGACAGTTTTTTATTGTATTAATTAACTCATGTATATAAGCTGCCTGGCCATCCGGAGTAGCCGGATAACCAGATAACAACTGATCGGACGTCCCGACTATGTTGGTAAAAGAATCTTTCCATGAAAGAGTCCATGGATACGCGGTCTCAACAATAAAAACGCCTTTATGATATTTTTGGATGAGACCGCTGACAGTGTTCCGGGCATCAGATAATGAACCATGCCACCAGGGGTAAAATGAAAGACCGATGTAATCAAAGGAAGCGGTATATTGCAATAAATTATCGTAGAACCATGTAGCATCTGCCAGGTTGCCACCTCTATCGATATGTATCATTAACTTTACTGCAGTAGAATCGGGAAAAACATCGCGTACACCCCGGACCCCTGCCTGAATGAGGGATCCAAGTTTTTGCCATTGCGCCGGGGTATTTTGGGCACCGCATACTTTCGCGTCATCCCAAAGGAAACCACAGGATATTTCATTTCCTATTTGAACGATAGATGGAACACAGCCCTCATTTTTCAGTCGGCCCATAACCAATTTCGTATATGTATACACACTGTCTTGGAGTGCTTGGCCAAACGTGGAGGTCCATTCAAGCGGTTTTGTTTGATGTGCCGGATCGGCCCATGTGTCGGAATAATGAAGGTCGAGTAACAATAGCATACCTGCCGCACGTATACGTTGCGCAAGTGCCACCGTTGAGGTCAGATCATTTACATGATCTGCCGGATTTTTCCATAATCGTAATCGCGCATAAGTTATTCCGTGTGATTTATAAATACTTAATGGTTCAGAAATAATTCCGTTAACGCGAAAACTACCTCCGTTCATTTCAATTTGCGGCAAAAAAGATACATCAACCCCGGAAACAAATTGTTGCGCGGGGAGCAGGGTGCTTAATAGAACAGTAATAATGAGTAGTGTAATAAAGTGAATTATTGTATGTCGCATAAAGAAATTCATAGTTATCCTGTAAAATACGGATAAACTAATTTCCGGTAAATGTAATTACTGAGCAAGGCATTTATCAAATCAATTTTTCGGCGCTTACTCATGCCTTTTATCGAATATAATTTCGTTCCTACAGGGGATATATTTATTTTTCCATATTGCGAAACCATAGTTCTCCGGGATTGAACTATATAAATTTAATTATAGATGAGGAAAAATATGAGAAATACGTTGTTTCTACTGCTCATTGTTGCAGGCATGTGCTATGGACAGAAGCGGGCTATGCTGGTTGAAGATATGTGGCTTATGGAAAGATTAGAAAGTGCTGCATTATCTCCCGACGGTTCACAAATAGTATTTGCTGCAACCACGTATAGTATGGATTTAAATAAGGGAAATACTGATATCTATATCATGAATTCTGATGGCAGCAATGTAAAGAAAATAGTTGCTTCGGAAGTGAAAGAGACAGCTCCCCAATTCACTAAGGACGGCAAGAAAATTAGTTACTTGGCCGGTGGACAGGTTTGGACGTGCAATACCGATGGGAGTAATCAACAGAAACTAACCGATATTTATTCTGAAGTGGATCAGTATGTATGGTCGCCCGACGGTAAATACTTGTTATTTAGTTCTGCTGTTTATCCCGATTGCAGTGGTGACGAATGCAATAAAGAAAGAGATACCAGAAAAGAAAGCTCAAAAGTTAAAGCGAGTATTTTTACGGAATTAATGTATAGGCATTGGAATGCATGGCGAGGTGAAAAACGCAGCCATTTATTCCTTTTTGATATTGCCGGAAAAACCTATAAAGATGTTAACCTTTTCTCAAAGGCAGATGTGCCCCCGCTTGCGACCGGAAGCGCGAATGATTTCAGTTTCTCGCCCGATGGATTGGAAATAGCATATTCAATGAACCCGGAAAAGGTGATTGCAACCAGTACAAATAACGAGATATATACCGTTAAAGTGGCTGATATTACCGGTGGGGCCGCGGCTCCCGCGACAAGAATTTCCGTCAGCAAAGGTGCAGATGTACAGCCGGTCTATTCACCCGATGGAAAATACCTTGCATTCTGTTCAATGGAAAGAGCCGGTTATGAAGCTGACAGGCAGCGCTTGATGATTTATGATAGAAAAACTGGCAAAACTATTGATTATACTGTTGGTTTCGATCGCTCAGTTGGTGAGTTAATCTGGTCGCCGGATAGCAAATCAATTTATTTTGTCTGCTCTAATGAAATTTTCGAAACCTTATATAAAGTCGATCTCACAACTCGTAAAATTGAAACAGTAATAAAGGAAGACGATCATAGTAACCTGATGATCAGTCCTGATGGGAAAAAGTTATACTTCCGGATTCAGCGTACAAATTTACCGTACGAACTGTTCTCGTACTCGCTTACTGAAAAGAAACTTGATCAGCTGACTACATTAAATAAGCAGCGTCTGGATAAACTTGAAATGTGCGCTACGGAGACATTCTGGTGCAAGGGTGCAGAAGGTACTCCGGTTCAATCGTTATTAATTAAACCACCATTTTTTGATGCAAATAAGAAATATCCTCTGTTGGTTCTCATTCATGGCGGCCCGCAGGGGCATTGGTCTGATGATTTTCACTACCGGTGGAATGTACAAATGTTTGCGGCGCTTGGCTATGTTGTTATAGCTCCAAATCCTCGGGGTAGTACCGGATACGGGCAGAAATTCACTGACCAGATAAATGGTGACTGGGGTGGTAAACCTTATGTAGATATAATGAATGCAACCGATTATGCATTAAAGAATTTTAAATTTCTCGATAAAAATAATACTTTTGCCGCGGGAGCATCTTACGGCGGTTACATGATTGATTGGATTGCAGGACATTCAAATCGATTTAACGCGCTGGTTTCTCACGATGGGGTTTTTAATCTCGAAAGTATGTTTGGCACTACGGAAGAACTTTGGTTCCCGATTTGGGAAAATAAGGGTACACCGTGGAGCAATCCACAATCTTATGCAAAATTTTCACCGAATAAATTTATAAAAAACTGTAAGACTCCGATGCTGATTGTACAGGGAGCCAATGATTTCAGAGTCTGCGAAGAGCAGGCAATGCAGTTGTTTACTTCTTTGCAGTGTCTCGGTGTCGAAAGCAAGTTTTTATATTTCCCCGATGAAACCCACTTTGTTGTAAAACCACAAAATGCAAAATTGTGGTGGAACACTGTCGCTGAATGGTTTGCAAAACATAGAAAATAAAGGTAAAATCATGAAAAATATTATTTTATTATTCTGCCTTATAGTAGCAGGAACAATAGGAATGGATGCACAAAAAATTAAAAAGGAAAAGACAGATAACGTTGAAGTAGATCGTTTCGCAGATATCTCCGTATTGAAATACGAAGTGCCTGGTTTCGATAAACTTTCACCGAAACAAAAAGAGCTCGCGTATTATCTTTCTCAGGCAGCATATGCCGGCAGAGAGATTTTTCAGGATCAGAATTGTAAATACAATCTCTTGATCAGACGGAGTCTGGAAGCTATTTATACTCATGGTAAAGCGCAGCGCGATACAAAGGATTATGCTGCATTCGTGCAGTATTGTAAGCAAATATGGTTTGCCAATGGTATTCATCATCATTATTCATCAGCAAAAATTCTTCCTCAGTTTAGCGAAACTTATTTTAGGGATTTGTTTGGCAACACACCTGCTAAATACTTATCGGCTTTAAAAGGAGAGAATGGGAAATCGGTACTTGAAACAATAATACCGGTTATGTTTAATCCCGAAATAATGCCTATAAAGGTTAATCAGGCTGCTAATGTTGATGTCGTTACAGGTTCGGCAAATAATTTTTATGAGGGCGTAACACAGAAAGAAGTCGAAGATTATTATAAATCTAAGATTGATGCAAAAGACCCGCATCCCGTTTCTATTGGACTGAATTCGAAACTTATTAAAAAGGACGGGCAACTCGTTGAAAGAGTTTGGAAAGTAGGGGGGATGTATTCACCGGCAATCGAGAAAATTGTGTATTGGTTAAAGAAAGCATTACCGGTTGCAGAAAATGAACAACAGAAAAAGACACTCGGGCTGCTGATTAAATACTACCAAACCGGTGACTTGAGGGTTTTCGATGAATACTGTATTGAATGGGTAAAGGACGTAGAATCTGTTGTTGATTTAACGAATGGTTATATAGAAACTTACGGCGATCCTCTAAATTATAAAGCTACGTATGAATCAATAGTTTCCTTCAAAGATTTTGAGGCGTCCAAACGAATTGATGCGATAAGCAAGTGCGCTCAATGGTTCGAAGATAATTCTCCTATTAGCACCGAACATAAAAAGAAAAATGTAAAGGGAATATCTGCTAAAGTAATTACCGTTGTTGCCGAGGCGGGTGATGCTTCTCCATCCACACCTATAGGTATTAACTTACCTAATGCTAACTGGATACGTAAGGAACATGGGTCCAAGTCAGTTAACCTTGGTAATATTGTTCACTCATATAACCAAGCCGCTTCAGAAGGAATGCTCAATGAATTCGCATTCAGTAATGAGGAAATTGAATTGGCTAAGAAATATGCCAACCTTTCCGATGATCTGCATACAGATATGCATGAAGTTATTGGCCATGCATCAGGACAGATTAAACCGGGAGTCGGTACACCACGGGAAAGCCTGAAAAATTATGCCTCAACTATTGAAGAAGCACGGGCGGATTTAGTTGCATTATATTATATAATTGATCCGAAACTTGTTGAAATAGGTGTATTACCTTCAGTAGAAGCAGGTAAAGCCGAATACGATAAGTATATCCGTAACGGAATTATGACGCAATTAAATCGTGTTAAACCGGGTGAGAATATTGAAGAAGCACATATGCGTAACCGTCAATTGATTGCACAGTGGGCGTATGAAAAAGGAAAGGCTTCCAATGTTATCGAGAGAGTTAAGAAAGATGGTAAAACATTTTTTGTGATTCGGGATTATGCAAAATTACGGGTAATATTTGGCGAAATGCTTCGTGAAATTCAAAGAGTAACTTCCGAGGGCGATTTTGCTGCCGCTCAAAATCTGGTTGAAACCTACGGTGTGAAGGTAGATAAAGAATTACATGCTGAGGTGTTAAAAAGATTCGAGAACTTACACATTGCCCCCTATAAAGGTTTTGTAAACCCTGTGCTGAAACCGGTTACAAAGAATGGTAAAATAGTCGATGTGAAAATAGAATATATTGATGATTTTCCCGGACAAATGTTAGATTACTCGAAAAAATACTCATTTTTACCAGCGATAAATTAATTCCCCAAAGGTCCGGGCTATGCCCGGACCTTTTATTTCTGCTCTTCTGACTTAATCCTGTACAAATTAACGGGTCGTATATGCAGGTATTCTGCGATATAGGATCGTTGTATGTTTATGTTTGTTATCAGTGAGGTCTTAAGATACGACTTCGGGAATTGTATCAGGGGCAGAATATAAGTCCTGCCCCTGATAGTAAAAATTATTTATTGAGTTGAACGATAAGGAGAATGGTTGTAGCCACAGCAGCAACTACGCCGGCGACTGCTGTTACTCTTGTCAAATAATAATCAAATGTTCTGGTTGGTTGTTTGGGTACCCAAATGTAATCACCAGCCTCAATAACCGGGGGATTTTTTTCATCAATTTTAATCCAGCTTCTTGTTTTCCCTTTAATTAAATAGATTTCTCCTTTGGGGTTTTGACCAATACCGCCGACTTTCTCAATATAGTATGTATAAGATTTTCCCTGTTCAAACTTCAAATAACCCGGATTGTAAACATGTCCGAACACATAAACCAGATCAATTTTTTCGGGAACTGAAATATAGTCTCCATCTTGTACGAGGAAACCACCGGATGAAGCTGTGTCGCTATTTATTCTTGAAAAATCAATAACCCCGTTAGCGCGTGCAAAACGGAGCCTGTTATCGACAAAAAAAGTTATGGAATCATCTGGTGCGATTTCGGCCATACGACTCATCATCAATTTTTCAAATTCTTCTGAAAAGAAGTTTGATTTGAATACGTTGCCCCCTCGAAGCAGTTCTGCTTTTGAGAGATCGGCTTTCGATGTAAATCCACCTGCTTTCTGAATCACTTCACGTAACGTAGTTTTACCTTTCGTTATATAAATCCTGCCAGGATTATTCACTTCACCATTAATCGTCACTTTGAAATCTTTTCGATATACTTCAGAAGCTACTACTTCTATACGGTCACCGCGTTTTAATTCCGGATTGTCGTCCGGGGAGCATTTTATCAGTGTTTCAGTATCTCCATCTGCGCTCAAGCGACTTATGACTATATTATCAATTTTATCGAAAGATTTATCAAAACCTTGTGCAAGTAGAATTGCATCCTGTAATTTGTCTCCATCAACAAACTGAAATTTCCCGGGTGCGTACACTGCCCCGTCAATGGCGAAGAAATTTCGATTAAGTTCAAGTTTTGGGAAATATATAAAATCATCTAACCGTAAATACGGGTTATACTTCATATCTCCGGTAATTCTAAATTTAGCCAGATCAATTTTTTCTACTGAGCCATTGGAATGTTTCAGAGTAATGTCGCGTAAAGCGATATCCAAATCAGTAATATTATTTTCTATAAATGTAGTCTTCCCATTTGTAGCTTTTAGCCGTTCGGCTTTGTAATTCTCGTATAAACGCGTAATAAACTGATCGAATCGTTCTGCGCCAAAAACAGAAAAAGAGCCATTCATCACAAAGTTACCACCAATAGTAACATTAATGGATCCGAGATTAGATGATTCCGGTAGAAGTTTGCTTAATGACTGTGCGCTCTGAGAATACAGTGGCATGGCAATTGCCCAAAAGAGTAGGATAAATGCAAATCTTTTCATTGATGTCATAATTAATTGAACAAACATATTTCTCAAAATACGTAAATTAGTTACTTTTATGAAGCAGAAATTACGTATTCCCTTAAACGATTCAATTAATAAAATATTAAGGCATTCCCATGTATAGAAAAGTAGAAGATTTCATTACCGACTGGAGCTATGAAAAGGAAGCTACTTTAAAGATGTTTAATAATCTCACTCCGGAATCGTTATCCGTGAAGGTCACCAACGAAGGTAGGGAATTAGGATTTATTGCATGGCATATAGTGGCTAGTATCGGCGAAATGATGCAATTGGCAGGTATAGAATTTGCTGATTTTGACGAGCATGCTGATAAATCGCATGATTTACAATCCATTATATCAGACCTTGAAAGATTTGGGCAAAAATTGGAGCAGGTCATTCAAACTGGCTGGACCGATGCAGATTTAGTTCAAATGATTCCGGTATATGGTGAAAGCTGGCCCAAAGGAGGCCTGTTAAAAGCTGTATTGGCACACACGATTCACCATCGTGGGCAAATGACAATCCTGATGCGCCAAGCCGGGTTAAAAGTACCTGGTGTGTATGGCCCTTCCAGGGAAGAGTGGGCAGATTTTGGCCAGGAATCCCCGAAATAATGTTCTTGTTGAGATAGTAATTCAGGAACTTTCGGATTAATTCTTTTGTTGGGATTGAATAAAACAGGTGTTTCGTCTCTTAGTTCTTTGGCAGGATGCGGGACAGTAGTAATTCACAAATTCTTTGTTTATAGTTGCTAGTTATTAGGTACTGAAGTGAGAAAAATGAACAAATTGACAGATAAAGTAGATCGGCTTGATATAAAATTCTGCACAGAGTGCGGAGATGAACTCGATGAGTTTACTTTTTCGAAAAAATCGAAAAATACAAAACGCGTTCAAAAGCGTCACCAAAAATGTCGCGATACCGGTAAATTTAACGGCGAAATGTGCTCTAAAATGTTTATCGTAAAAGAGAACGAAGATACTTTTATGGAAGAGGACGATTAGTAATTAGTTCTTCATTTCGAACTCTTCCATTTTTACAATCCTTTAAACTTCCAGGTAGCCTATTAAATGTAATACAGTTGTATTTACCATTGTAAATGGCTCTTCTGTTTCAAAAATAAATCCACGCTTCCTGTACCATTCTACTGACTTGATATTCCCTGACATTACTCCCAGATGAATCTTTTTAAATCCATTAAGCTTTGCTTCTTTAACCGCCTCCTGAAGTAGTTCATTACCCAGGCCATATCCCTGAAATTCAGGCAGCACGTATAGCGATGAAATATAGAAACGGTTTTCCGTGGCTGATATTTGCGTACGCATAAAGGCGGCGGCCTTTTCGTTTACAAAAAGAAGTAGACCTGAACAACCATCTTTTGAATATAAATCATTCAGTTTATCGGTGCTGTATGTCTTATCTAAGTATTCCAGAATATCTTCCCGGGGAATCAGGGCAGTGTATGTTGCCAACCATGTATCACGTAGAATAGATCGAACATTTTCGAAATCTGCCGGTGACCATTTCTTCATTAAATTTTTGTTCATAAAATGACCTGAAATATTATATGTGGAGTTATAAATATAGTATACAATTTCCAGAATGAAAATTATTTTATTGAGATGTTAATAGAGAACACAGGTGCAAAAAAATACCAAATTGAAAAATGGGAATATTCGATATGTAGATAACTTCGATATTTATAATATCTTGCAATAGTAAAAAAAACAGGATTTATGGTTACCGGTAAAGAAAAATTCCCGGCCTCCTTTTGGTCGGCAAATACAGTTGAGCTATTTGAACGAGCCGCGCATTACGCGTTATTCATTTCAATTACATTATACCTTACAAATGTTGTCGGGTTTAACGATATACAGGCGGCATGGATTAGCGGTTTTTATTCAGCCGGCTTGTACTTTCTTCCTCCCTTCAGCGGAGCCGTGGCTGATCGCATCGGGTTTAGAATGGCATTATTGCTTGCTTTTACTCTACTTACCATCGGATATATTTCCCTCGCTATTTTGCCGGTAAAGAGCATTGTGCTGCCTGCGCTGATACTTTGTATGATCGGCGGATCCTTTATTAAATCAGTTATTACCGGTACAGTTGCAAAAACTACATCTGAAAGTAACCGTGCAAGGGGGTATTCGATATTCTATGCAATTGTGAATATTGGTGCTTTCGCAGGAAAATCAATCGCCTATCCCTTACGACTGCAATTGGGAGTGGAATATATTAATTTCTTCTCCGCTGCATGTACCGGCACAGCGCTTATTGTAGTGTTCTTTTTATATAAAAGCAACAACTTCGCAACAAGGAAGAGTAGTTTGCGAGATGTTTGGAATGCTTTTGTGCGTGTATTAACTAATGTGCGTCTTTTTGTACTGATTCTAATTGTAACAGGATTTTGGATGATTCAGCAGCAACTCTATGCTACTATGCCAAAATATATAATTCGAACGGTAGGGAAAAACGCATCCCCGGAATGGATTGCGAACATTAATCCATTTATTGTGGTTGTAGCTGTTGTATTTATAACTAGATTGATGAAACATCGCAGCGCGCTTTCATCAATTACATTTGGTATGCTGCTTATGCCTGTATCCGCATTGTGCATGTCGTTAAGCCCGGTTTTAGCTCGTTTCATGGGAGATTCTGTTCAATCATCTCATTTCCACCCGGTGACTCTTGCCCTGATAGCGGGAATAATTTTTCAGGCATTGGCGGAATGTTTTATCTCTCCACGGTACCTTGAGTATTTTTCACTACAGGCTCCAAAAGGGGAGGAAGGGCTGTACTTGGGTTTTGCACAGATACACTCGTTCTTTGCATCAATACTCGGTTTTGGGCTCTCGGGGTACCTGCTTTCTGCTTACTGCCCCGATCCGGCTACAGTTCCAACAGCCCAGTTGCCTTTTGCCTATCAGCATGCGCATGTAATCTGGTACTATTTTGCTGCAATCGGTTCAACGGCTGCCATCGCGCTCATTATTTATGGGAAAATTTTTAATAAGCGAGGACAAGGTGATCCATTACATCGTTGATGGAAATAATCTTATCGGGAAAATTCCTGATTTGCAACGATTAAAAAGCTCTAACCCCCAAGGTTCACGTGAAGGTTTAATTAGAGTATTGGATGTATATTTTCGTGAGAAAAAAAATCGGGTTAGCGTATTTTTTGATGGATTCGAGAAAGATCCCATCGCGTTATCACGTTTCAAAATTCATTATTCCAACCTTCATGAGGCCGATTCCCTCATACGTAAATTTATCGAACATTCAACTAATCCGAAATTACTTTGTGTTGTAACCTCTGATCTGGCTTTATTAAATTTTGCACGAAAATGCTCTTGTACAGTCATTCCATCAGAAGAATTTGTTGTCCAGATGAAAATGGCACGGGCAAGCGATGATGAAGCCATGAAAATACATGATTTATCATCGGAAGCACAACGATTTATTAAACTTTTTGGGGAGGAATGATTATTTTAGAACATCAATTAATTATTGACAAAATGGCTTATGAAATACTCTATCTTACTCTTTCTGGCAAGTTTTATTGCTTTTGCCCAAAATACTACTTCTGTACACGCGTACCACAAGCAAATATTTGGTTCTAATCTTACTTTTACACCCAATCAACTCTCGTCAAACCAAAAGATTATCCCCTTGCAAGTGAAGCCCGGGAAAGCTGATCGCGCAGCTATTTTTGGTTACTTACCATATTGGGAATATAGCGCGGATCGACAATACCTGAGATATGATATACTAACGCATATCGCCATGTTCGATTTTGGAGTTGATGCTGCCGGTAATGTTTCTTCCCCTTCATGGTGGCCCTGGACTGATGTTATTAACGCTGCACATAGCAATGGTGTTAAAGTGATAATGTGTGTTACCGGTTTTGATAGTGTTCAGACGCATAAACTTTTTATAAATACAACTGCAAAAGCGAATTTTTTTGCTAATGTTAAACAGATGATTCAATCGTACCAGATGGATGGCGTGAACATCGATTTTGAAGCCCTCAATCCTTCGGATCGTACCACTGTTATTAATTCATTTATGGCAGATCTTACCACATATCTAAAATCTTTTTCAACTGCCTACGAAATATCTTTTGCCGGTCCGGCGTTAACTGGTACGTGGAATGTTGCTGAGCTCGCCAACTCTCTGGATTATATATTTATCATGGGTTATGATTTTTATGGCTCCTGGAGCTCAACAACCGGAGCCAGTGCGCCATTTCCATCTATTGCATCAGTAATTCAGAATAATTATGCCAATGTTATTCGGAATAATCCCAAGAAACTTATACTCGGTGTTCCATATTATGGTAATCGTTGGAAGGCTAAAACTACCGGGCCTCATGCTCAGGTTATTCAGTATGAGAAACATACATTTTTCAGGGATGATGTTACACTCTCGGCAAATTATGGAACTCAATGGGCTACAGATGATCAGGTGCCTTATTATTCTTTCGCTGCTGATACAGGATATCATCAAACCTGGTTCGAAAATGATTCCAGCCTTTCAATTAAATATGCTCTCGCTCAGTACCGTTCATTGCGGGGAGTTGGTATGTGGGCCTTGGGATATGATGGCAGCAGGAACGAGTTGTGGAATAAACTATATAATATGTTCGTTGCGGGCAGTAATGTTCAGGAACATTCCGGCGTGCTCCAAAGTAAGAATTTTACAATGTCGAATTATCCTAATCCGTTTAATGCAACTACAATACTTCAATATAATGTTCCGGTACGCTCCAAAGTATCATTACGTTTATACGACTGTACTGGCAGAGAGGTTGCCGTTCTTATTGATAAGGAAATGGATGCAGGATCGTATAAATATGCGCTTACAGCAGATCAGCTTAGCTCTGGCATCTACTTTGTTCGCGCTATCGCCGGCTCAGTTACAGTATGCCATAAAATTGCATTGCTGAAGTAAACTTCTTTTAATGTTCGTATGGGAACCTTATTGGTAAAAATTGGATTAATAATTTCTTAAAGCATTAGGGAAATTGAATGTATAGAGAAAAAGGAATGTTGGTTTCAGAGGATATGAAAATGTCCGATGTCATTCTGCATAATTATTATTTATTGATAATGCTTGAACATTTTGATATGAGCCTGGTTGTGCAGGAAAAGACAATCAAAGAAATCTGTCAGGAAAATAATATAAATGTTGAAGTGTTTCTCGCTTTTGCAAATTTATTTAATGGTTTTGGTTACAGGCCAATTAATGTTTACTCTGCAGGTGATTTAGATACAATTATTAAGTATTTGCGCAGGAGCCATCAATATTACCTGGAAGAGAAGTGCCCGGGGATCTATGACTTTATTAAACAACTTTCTGAAGTGAATAATACTCCGGAAATAAAAATGCTCGATACTTTCTTTGAAGAATATGTTCAGGAAGTAACCGAACATTTGAATTATGAAAACTCTATTGTATTTCCTTATATGCTTGAACTTTTCAGTAAATCCAGGGAAACGATAGTTACACCGGAACCCAGAAATTACTCGGTTACCGAGTATAAGAACCAGCATAAGGATATTGAAGAAAAACTAACTGACCTCAAGAACCTGCTTATCAAATACATGCCACAGCAAAATGATCGTCAGATTCGCAGACGTCTGTTATTTAGTCTTTTTGAATTTGAATATGACTTACATGTACATTCGCAGATTGAGGATTCCATTCTGATTCCTCTTGTTGAAGAATTGGAAAAACAATTGAAGAAACGATAATATGGGAGATGTAATTCGAATAATCATTGCAGAGCCTTCAACTCTTATTCGTGAAGGACTTATGCAAGTTTTAAAAGCGACAGCACATCAGTTTTATATCCATAAAGTTGATTCACTTGAACAAATATGGGATTTACAGCAAAGGCATACTATTGATGTTGTATGCATTAACCCGGGGATAGTATTACAGGCTCCGGAGCAAATATCACGTCTCCGCAGTTCTATGGAAGCAGCCAGCTGGGGTGGTATAGTCTATTCATATTATGATCCGAGGTTACTTTCCCAATTTAATTTTTTGTTACATATCACAGATGAGCCAAACGTGATTGTCGATACCATTTTGCAAGCTGCAAATTATTCCCGACAGGCTGAAAACTCATCCCAACATGCATTAAGTGACAGAGAAATTGATGTGCTCCGGTTATTGGTTGCCGGTAAATCTAACAAGGAAATAGCGGACGCATTGAATATTAGTGTCCATACTGTTATATCTCACCGAAAAAACATCTCAGTAAAAACAGGTATTAAATCTGTCAGTGGCCTGACAATTTTCGCGGTGGTGAAAAATCTCATAAACGTATCAGGCTTTTAATTAAGGCTCATTCCGAAAAATCCGGAATGAGCCTTAAGAATTATTTGGTTACCTGCCGGATATCAGAACATTCAAGAATATTTGTGGTATATGGGGTACTCGTAACGTTAATCATCGCTTTACCAATCTCTTCAAGTGAACAGGTATAATTAGGCATTAGCTTCTGAATTATCGGGTACAAAGGAATGAGAATTTTATAAAACTTATAGGTATTCTTCAAACCTTTAATTGGTTGAATATACGCGGGTCTAAACATATATGCAGCATTAAATGGAAGCTTCAGTAGTTCATTCTCTGTTTTCCCTTTTATTCGTGCCCACATCGATTTCCCTGACCCCGTATTATCTGTCCCGGCTCCTGTTACATAACAGAAAACCATATCGTTGCTTATCGAACTTAAAAGCCTTCCCAGAAGCATAGTCAGATCATACGTGATATATGAGTATTGCTGTTCGGTTTTCCCTACAGAAGTTACCCCCATGCAATGGTAACACGCGTTGTAGCCATTAAATTCATCTTTATGTTCAGAAAGAGCTTCATAAGAATTGATTACCAGTTCCTTTACTTTCGGGTGTACAATTCCGAGAGATTTTCTGTTAATAAGGAGAATTTTTTCCACTCGTTTATCATTCAAACAGACATGTAAAACGCCTTCACCGACCATACCCGTAGAGCCGGTAATAATAGCTCGTATCATAAGTTTCTCATTTCTATTTTATCCAAGATATGTAATTCCCGTTAACTTTTCCGATATCTCCCATAGTTTATTTGCATTATTTTTGTCGTATGAAAGGGCATTTGAGGAAACAACTCCCGGGTATCCTCTCCAACCTCCCATCGATAACGGACCGGCAAAACTACCGCTCGGGATATTAGGGTGAGTAGCCGCGTAGAGAGTAGGCAGCACCCCCATGGGTATACTTTGAGCCAGTATCTTATTAAGAAAAGTAAAAAAAGATGTATGCCGTTGAAGATCGGTGTCAGTATAACCAGGATGTGCTGCCACGGCTTTTGTATCTATTGCATTTTTCTTCAGTCGACGATCTAACTCATAGGTGAAATATAAATTTGCTATTTTACTGTCGCCATACGCATTCCATTTTTTATATTTCCGTTTCTCCCAATTGATATCGGTAAAATCAATATTACCCATCTTATGTGCCATACTTGAAAGATTAACGATTGATGAATCGGGAGTTGCTGCAATAACAGGCATTAGTAATCCTGTCAGGGCAAAATGCCCAAAGTGATTAGTCCCAATCTGAAGTTCGAATCCATCCGTTGTGCGAGATGGAGGAGGAGCCATAACTCCCGCATTGTTGATAAGGATATCAAGCCTGCTATGCTGCGCAGCAAACGATTTCGCGAATGCTTTTATGGACTTTAGGTTTGAGAGATCAATTTCCATTACTGTAACATCGGCACGGGGAAAAACCTGTAGTATGCGCTTTTTAGCATCCTCACCTTTTTGGGAATTTCGCACCGCGAGTATCACCTGAGCATTTTTGCCCGCTAATACCTTAGCAGCTTCCAGGCCAATACCGCTGCTTGCTCCGGTTACAATTACTTTTTTATTATTTTGATCAGTAATCTGATCACTATTCCAAGGGGTAATTTTCATATAAACTCCTTTACTTATTTTTGTAAATTTTTCCACCAACTATCAGTAGGAAGAATTGAATCGGGCGAAACCAACTGCCCTAATATTGGGAAAGCAATAGTAACGTTCAGATCGTGAGCTTTCTTTTGTGCTCTTTCCATTGGTTCATACCAGGGATGCATTGCCAGTTTAAACGAAGAATTATGAATCGGAATCATTATTTTCCCTTTTACATCTATATTTGCCTGAACTGATTCCTCCGGGTACATGTGTATGTGATGCCAATTCTCATTATATGCGCCGCACTCAATAAAAGATAAATCAAACGGTCCAAAAGTTTCGCCAATTTGCTTAAAACCACTAAAATATCCACCATCACCGCTAAAGAATACATTGTGTTTTGGTCCGGCAATTACCCAGGAGGCCCAAAGAGTTTCGTCTCTGTCAAAAATACCTCTGCCTGAAAAATGCTGAGCCGGAGTAGCAGTTATTCTTGTTCCTGTAGAGGAAATAAATGTTTCTCCCCAATCGAGTTCATGGATTTTATTTTCCGGTACACCCCAACCACGTAAATATTCGCCTACACCCAGAGGCACAATAAAATGCCTGACTTTGTTCTGTAATATTTCGATTGAGTATCGGTTTAGATGATCATAGTGATTGTGGGATATAATTGCAATATCAAACTCGGGAACATTCTTCTCATCCAGCGGGTAGGATTTATTGAATCGGGTTGGTCCGAAGAAGGAAATGCTCCTTTCGAAAACCGGATCGGTAATGATTCTCGTACCATCAATATTGAGCATTATGGTAGAATGTCCCAGCCAAAATGCAGATAGTTGATCATTAACCGGATTCAAAAATGTTTCAAGATTAACCCTGGTAGTGGGAATCGGGTAATCTGGTTTTAGATCTTTTCCACTGAAGAAAAACTCCCAGATTACTTTTATATTTAAGAAGATAGGGGGTTGAACCCAGGGGACTTGATTAAAAAATCGATTCCCCTTGTGAATACTTGTAAAGCTCTCTTTAGTTGCAGTACCTGTTGCCGCGGTAAGAGTATCATTTCCATTCGTTTTCATTGCATAGAGAATTCCCATTGCAGAAAGGACCAGAAAGCCAATTAAGGCTAATAAAAATATATTGTGCATATAAATGAACATTCATTTATTAAATGTGAAAAAAAATTAATATTTAATTGCATCCCAAGCTAAACTAAAAGCCTGCTTTATTGTTTTCTCATCCAGAACAATTGCTTTAC
Organism: Ignavibacteria bacterium; assembly: GCA_021286645.1. GTDB lineage: Bacteria > Bacteroidota > Ignavibacteria > Ignavibacteriales > Ignavibacteriaceae > JACPGF01. The sequence goes on along the minus strand of JAJTBZ010000049.1, from coordinate 27,470 downwards.
ACAATTTTGGATTCGCGAGTGTCATTATCGGGAAAAAGATAAAAACAGTAAGTATGTCGGGGTGAACATTTTTTATCACCTTTTGTTCCATACCCTGTGCAAGTAGCCTATGAATCGGTGCAAAATGCGCTTCGAGCTCTTTATTGTTAACTAAATCGGAATACGGGGAATTTGCAAACTGCTCAGTATACCGGAAATAGTCCGGGTTTTCTTTTACAAAATTGAAACCCTCTATCCACATTTGTTCGAATATATCTCGTAATGGCAGTGACGTATTAAGTTTACGGGCTAACGCCATAGCCAGGCTCTTTTTTATTTCAATATAGGTTGAAACGAGAAGGTCCTCTTTGTTTTTATAATAAATATACAGTGTAGCAGGGGAAACGTTCGCTTCCTTTGCTATTTTTGCAACCGAACTGTAAACAAAACCAATTTCATTTACCAGCTTAACCGTTGCATTTATTATTGCTTCTTGTTTCGCTTCATCTTTGAATCTCATACGTCAAAAATAAATGATCATTCATTTACATGCAAGAGAAAAATAATCCCCTCGCAAAATTTTTGAGGGGATTGGCTTAGAAAATTTTTTGCACTCGTCCAACTTCGCCAGTTTCCAGCCGCACTTTTATTCCATGAGGGTGGGTTGGAGAGTTCGTTAGAATATCTTTTACGTAGCCTTCGGTTAATTCACCAGTTCTTTGATGCTCTTTTAAAATAATGGCAACGTGTAAACCGGTTTTTATGTTTTTCCGGAGTTTCCCGGATAAAATATTATCTGGTTGGCTTAGCATGTTTCCTAAACTTGAATTTTTTTATTTTTTTCGGCGACGCAGGGGATGCTGCCGGGGTTTTCATTTTTTCTTTAACTGTTGCCGGTGAAATTACTTCAGTATGCGAGTCAGCACTGGCGTATTTATGCCCTGCAATAACTGGTATCTTTTGCGACAGGGTTTTTTGGATCAACTGCAAGTACGATTTCTCTTCGGTATCGCAAAAGGATATGGCAACTCCGCTGGCGCCGGCTCTGCCTGTTCTTCCAATTCTATGTACGTATGTTTCAGGTACTGGAGGAATTTCATAATTAATTACGTGCGAAAGTTCATCGATATCCAAGCCGCGGGCAGCAATATCAGTCGCGACAAGTACACGAATTTTTCGTCTTTTAAACTGGTCCAGAGCGTTTTGCCGTGCACCTTGAGTTTTATCGCCATGAATTGAAAGTGCATTGATTTTTGCCCGGCTAAGGATACGGGCAACTTTATCGGCACCGTATTTAGTTCTGGTAAATACCAGAGCCGATTCAATTTCTTTATCTTTAAGTACATCCACTAACAGAGAGCGCTTATCTGATTTCGCTACGTAATACACTTGTTGATTAATTGCCTCAACAGTTGGTTTATCGGGAGAAACAGAAATATGAACAGGGTTGTGGAGTAAGGAGTTTGCCAAATTAATAATTTCTGCCGGCATAGTGGCAGAGAATAAAAGGGTTTGTCTTTTGGCGGGGATAAAAGAAACAACTTTCTTTATATCATGGATAAAGCCCATGTCCAGCATCCTGTCTGCCTCATCCAGAACAAAAGTTTCAACCTGATTGAGTGAAAGTATGTTTTGATTAACCAAATCGATTAATCTGCCTGGTGTAGCTATTAGAACGTCAACGCCAAATTTAAGTTTATCAACCTGGCTTTTCTGACTGACGCCGCCAAAAACTACGGTATTCTTAACTCCGGTGTGCCTGCCATACGCGGTGAAACTATCCGCGATCTGAATTGCCAGTTCGCGTGTCGGGGTAAGAATTAGTGCTTTTATATGACGGTATCCCTTCCCGGTAATACGGTTGGGATAAAGTAATTGTAAAATTGGTATAGCGAATGCAGCGGTTTTTCCCGTGCCGGTTTTCGCGCAACCAATAACATCTTTTTGCTCAAGAATAACAGGAATGGCCTGTGTTTGAATTGGTGTAGGGGTTGTGTAGCCTTCTTCTGTAACTGCCTTAAGTAGCGGGGGAAGAAGGTTTAAATCTTCAAATAACATGTATGAACTAGTTCCTTAATCTGCTTCCGGTGTAAATATATCAGTAAGCAAAATAAAATAATGTAAAAAATACCGAAAGCTTCTTAAATAATTAAACAAACATTCCGATTTAACTATGCAAAATTACATTTTTTTAGGGAACTTGAGAAATGCGAAAAGTCACATTGCGAATGTATAGCCCGTAAGGCCTTGTATATTAATGGGTTATGGCAATGTTAAAATAGATAAAATTATTTATCGAAAGCGGGAATACGGTTATTTATTAACAATAGCAGCACGGGTAAAGAGGTGAGGGGTACATTTACTTTCATAGAAAAGAGTTTCGCAAACTGTGGTTTATAATGACTAAGTATTAGAAACACAAAGAGTTAACGATATATATATGTAGCTCAATAGTTAATATGCAATTTACATCGAATTTCTGTACATTTCAATTCAGTAAAACCGGACGTATTCAGGCGTGAAAGAAGTGATACAAAATGGCGGGCTGGAGGGGCATATATTTCTAAAAATTAAGAAAAAAATCTAAAATATTGAGAAATGTAGGATATGCGGGCTCAGAAAGCTAAAAAAATACGCCAAAATGGGGGAGAGTATTGGTATAATTTTTGCGAGTACGGACTGGTTAAAATTGTTAATTCAACTACTAATTAATATATACCAGGAAAACAATGATAAGAAAAAAAGTAACAATTGATGGTAATGAAGCGGCTGCGTACGTTGCGTTTCGCACGAATGAAGTAATTGCGATTTACCCAATTACTCCTTCTTCCAATATGGGAGAGTGGTGTGATGCATGGGCAGCTGAAAACAAAAAGAATATCTGGGGCGAAACTCCGTCTGTAGCAGAATTACAGAGTGAGGGTGGCGCTTCGGGTGCGGTTCATGGTGCCTTACAGACCGGTGCCTTAACCACCACTTTTACGGCTTCTCAGGGTTTACTGCTGATGATTCCGAACATGTTTAAAATTGCTGGTGAACTTACATCAACCGTTTTTCATGTTTCGGCACGTGCAATAGCTGCACAGGCTCTCTCAATCTTCGGTGATCACAGTGACGTAATGTCTACCCGTTCTACTGGTTTTGCAATGCTTTCCTCGAACTCAGTTCAGGAAGTAATGGATTTTGCTCTTATATCGCAGGCAGCTACATTAGAAGCCCGCGTTCCTTTCCTTCACTTTTTCGATGGCTTCAGAACTTCACATGAAGTTATGAAAATCGAACAGTTGACCGAAGACGATATGCGCGCAATGGTTACCGATGAGATGGTTTTTGCTCATCGTCAGCGTGCCCTTACTCCTGATGCTCCGGTACTTCGTGGTACAGCCCAGAACCCTGACGTTTATTTCCAGGGTCGCGAAACCGTTAATCCGTTCTATAATGTCTGTCCCGATATCGTTCAGGCTCAGATGGATAAATTTGCTCAGTTAACCGGCAGACAATATCACTTATTCGATTATTTTGGTGCTCCCGATGCTGAACGCGTTGTTATTATGATGGGTTCGGGCGCGGAAGCTGCTGAAGAAACTGTAGAATATTTGATGGCTCAGGGCGAAAAAGTTGGTCTCTTAAAAGTACACCTCTATCGTCCGTTCTCTATCAACCACTTCATCGATGCTTTACCAAAGACCGTTAAAATTCTCTCTATCTTAGATAGAACAAAAGAACCGGGCGCAGCCGGCGAACCTTTATATCTTGATGTTGTGAATGCAATCTCTGAAAGATATAACGAAGGTACCTTGCCTTTTGCTTATCCGAAAATTGTTGGCGGACGTTATGGTCTCTCCTCAAAAGAATTTACACCGGCCATGATTAAAGCGGTTTATGACGAAGCTAAAAAAGATAAACCGAAAAATCATTATACCGTTGGTATTAATGATGACGTAACACACAGCAGTCTTGAATTCGATCCGAATTTCTCTGTTGAAGATCCTTCAACTTTCTGTGGTATGTTTTATGGACTCGGCGCCGATGGTACTGTTGGTGCTAATAAGAATTCTATTAAAATTATTGGTGAAGGTACTGATTTCTACGCGCAGGGTTACTTTGTGTACGATTCAAAGAAATCCGGCTCAACTACTGTATCACATTTACGTTTTGGACCTAAAAAACTCCGCTCAACCTATCTGGTAAATAGAGCGCAGTTTATTGCTTGCCATGTGCAGGTATTCCTCGAAAAAATGGATATGTTGAAAGATGCTGTAGAAGGTGCAACTTTCTTGTTGAATACCAAAGCTACAAAAGATGATGTATGGAATTCATTACCGATGACGGTTCAGAAAGACCTCATCCAGAAAAAAATGAAATTCTATATTATTGATGCTTATAAAGTTGCTGATGAAGTTGGACTCGGTGGACGTATCAACTCAATTATGCAAACCTGTTTCTTTGCAATTTCGAAGATTTTGCCGAAAGAAGAAGCAATTGGCATGATTAAGACCGCTATAAAGAAAACCTACGGCGCCAAAGGCGATAAGATCGTTCAGATGAACTTTGACGCGGTTGATAAAACTTTAGCAAACTTATTTGAAATTGAAGTGCCTGCAGAAGTTACCAGCACTACCGTTCTTAAACCGTTCGTTCCGGCAGAAGCTCCTGAATTTATTCAGGAAGTTACCGGTCAAATCATTGGCGGTTTTGGCGATTCTATACCTGTATCAAAGATGCCTATCGATGGTACCTATCCTACAGATACAGCTAAATGGGAAAAGAGAAATATTGCTCTCGAAGTTCCTGTTTGGGATCCGGCAGTTTGTATTCAGTGTAACAAGTGCGTTCTGGTTTGCCCCCACGCTGCTATTCGTGCAAAAATCTATGACGAAGGTCTTACTTCAGGCGCTCCTGCTACATTCAAAGCAGTTAAATTTAAAGCTAAAGATTTTGGCGATAATTTAAGCTATTCATTACAGGTTGCAGTTGAAGATTGTACCGGCTGTGGTCTTTGCGTTGATGTATGTCCTGCAAAGAACAAACAGGAAACACGTCTGAAAGCTATTAACATGGCAGATCAGTTGCCAATTCGTGAATCAGAAGCAGCTAATTGGGAATTCTTCCTTAATCTGCCTGAATTCGATCGTACGAAATTAAATGTTGGCGCTGTAAAAGACTCTCAATTCTTACAACCTCTCTTCGAGTTCTCAGGAGCTTGTTCAGGTTGCGGCGAAACTCCATATGTTAAATTGGTCAGCCAGTTATTTGGTGATAGAGCAATTGTTGCTAACGCAACGGGTTGTTCTTCAATTTACGGTGGTAACCTTCCTACAACTCCATGGGCAAAAAATAAAGATGGTAGAGGACCAGCCTGGTCAAACTCTTTATTTGAAGATAATGCTGAATTTGGATTTGGATTCCGCCTTGCTATAGACAAGCACAACGAACAGGCTAAAACTATTCTGATGAAATTAAGCGCTGAATTAGGCGATCGCCTTGTTCTGGATCTTGTAAATGCTCAGCAGATAGACGAAGCAGGTATCTACGAACAGCGTCAGAGAGTAGTTGCCTTAAAGAGCAAGATAGAAGAATTATTACAGGCCGGTTCAGATAAGAAGGCTGATCTTGAACACCTTTTAAGCCTTGCTGATTATTTGGTTAAAAAATCAGTTTGGATCATGGGTGGTGACGGTTGGGCTTATGATATCGGTTACGGTGGATTGGATCACGTTCTTGCTTCAGGTAAAAACGTAAACGTTCTCGTACTCGATACCGAAGTTTATTCGAATACCGGTGGACAGTGCTCGAAATCAACTCCTCGTGGTGCCGTAGCTAAATTTGCTGCTGGCGGTAAACCGATGGGTAAAAAAGATCTTGGCCTTATGGCTATGACTTACGGCAATGTATATGTTGCTAAAGTTGCAATGGGTGCTAATGATGCTCATACAGTGAAAACTTTCCTTGAAGCAGAAGCTTATGATGGACCATCGCTCATTATTGCTTATAGCCACTGTATTGCTCATGGTATTAACATGGAAACTGGTATGAAGAACCAGAAGGCAGCTGTTGATTCAGGCCACTGGCAGTTATACCGTTATAACCCCGATACAGCACGTGAAGGCAAAAATCCTTTCCGCCTCGATTCGAAGGGTATAAAGATTCCATTTAAAGATTATGCTTATCTGGAAACCAGATACAAGATGTTGACCAAATCGCATCCGGAAATGGCAGCCAGATTGATTGAAGAAGCTCAGAAAGATGTAACAGATCGTTACAAAATGTACGAACAAATGGCTTCTGATAAAGCTGAATAATTAATACGTCCCGGTTAGGTTTTTCTTAATCGGGACTCTCTTAATCCATAACGTAAGATTATAAGGACATACATGGATCTTAAAACAAAATATTTAGGATTGGAATTAAAGAACCCAATTATTCCCTCTGCAGGTCCGCTTTCAGCCGATATCAACACCATCAAACAGATGGAAGATGCCGGTGCGGCTGCCGTGGTTCTGTACTCATTATTTGAAGAACAAATTGAGCATGAAGCACTTGAGATATATCACCATACCTCAAAAGTTGCTGATAGCAGCGCCGAAGCAACCAGCTATTTTGCTGAGCCGATAGATTACAAAGCGGGTCCGGAAGATTATCTGAAACACATTCAGAAAATTAAAGAAACCACTAACTTACCGGTAATTGCAAGCTTAAATGGTAAATCGTTAGGTGGCTGGACAGAATATGCAAAACAGATTCAACAGGCCGGTGCAGATGCGTTAGAGTTAAATATATATCGCCTTGCTACAGATTTTAATCAGTCAAGCCTCGATATCGAAAAAACATATCTTGATATCGTTCGTGCAGTACGCAATGAAGTGACTTTACCTATTTCTGTTAAGTTAGGGCCATTCTTTAGCTCTGTTGCATGGATGGCAAAAGAATTGGAAAAAGCAGGTGCAAACGGTTTAGTACTGTTTAACCGATTCTATCAGCCGGATATAGATCTCGATACACTGGAAGTTGTACCAAACGTATTGTTATCTACACCGATGGCAATGAGATTACCTCTTCGTTGGATCGCTATGCTGTATGGTCGCGTAAATGTTGATCTCGCGGCTACAAGTGGTATCTACAACGAAAAGGATGTAGTGAAAATGGTTATGGCAGGCGCTCAGGTAACTCAAGTTCTTAGCTGTCTGTTGAAATTCGGCGTCGGTCATATTGCTGATATGTTAACCAGACTTAACTACTGGCTAGAAGCAAATGAATATGAATCGTTAGATCAAATGCGTGGTAGCATGAGCTATAAAAACGTTGCTGATCCTGCACAATTTGAGCGCGCAAATTATATGAAAGTTCTTCATTCATATAAATAACAGATAAACTTCAGATAATTTGTTTATCTGCATGAAAAGTCTGAAATCTAAAACCCCTTGAACATAATACGTGCAAGGGGTTTTTCTTTTTACCACAAACAGTTATCGTTCCGGGTTTCGCTCTTATTACCTCATTGATGAGAAAATTAGCTAAATGTTATCTGCCCGCCTATTACTATCATGCGTTGTCCAAAATAACTTTTCACTTTCATTCTATCCGAATAATCCTGTGTATATGAATACCCGAATATGTTTTGAATATTAAGAATATTTAACCCTTCCATGTATAAAACTACAGGATATTTTCCGGCCAGATTTGTGAAGTGCGTTAACCTTATATCAAATCTTTTATAATCCGGCAGGCGCTCGCTGTTTGTTTGTCCCTTTATCGGTTCATACGCCTGAATATTGCTATTATACGTGGCTCCTAAATAAGGAGTATATGGTTGGCCGGTTGCTAATTTAATGCTTAGACCTAATTGAAGAGTAGGGGTTATAGGGTATTTTGCAATAACTGATATGTTATGAGTAATATCGGTGTTGCTGCTTACTTCATTGGAATAGTCCATCCAGTATCGTTTACTTGAAATATAACCGTATGAAAACCAACCTTCCAGGCCGCATTCCAGGGCGCATTTGGCAATAATATCTATACCATTCGCGCTTCCATATCCATCGTTTGTATAGTTCAGTACTTTATCCTCCAGGGGCAGGTGCTCGTATTTTTTAGAGTACAATTCAATTCGTAGCGAATTGAGCGAGTTGTATGAGTGCTCAAATGCAGCAATAATATGTCTGGCATACATTGAGTGTAAATTAGGATTCCCATCCGAGGGGCTGAATAAACGAGGATCAGGTAATTGATGAAATATACCTCCTGCAAACATTAAATTATCTGACTCGCTGAGATGAATGCCAAAACTCATTCGTGGATCCCACCAGGATACTTTCACGGAGGAGAAGTTATCATACCGAAGTCCCACTGTACCATAAATCTTTTCGGCAAAGGCCAGTCGTGCTGCCTCATACTCTATATACGCACCAAAACGATTACCTGTAAATGTTGCATCTAGCTTATCAAATTGCGCGTCCGGCCGAAGATTGTAATCGCTGCTGGGAACTTGCCCCAGATAGTGAACTTCTCTATTCTCTGATTCGATTCCTGTATTAATGCATGTGTAGTTAGAAAGGGCTTTGGTAAAGTCGCCCTTTATCGAGTAATTATCATCGGTGCGGGTTATATTCAATACGCCCAGATGCCATTTATTAGTATATCGATTGAAAGAAGCATTTATTTTCCCAATAACATTCCCCGGCAGGATATCGCTCCAATTGAAATTGAAAAGTTTATTTGTCGTGTTCCCGATGAAATTCCCGGTATACTCGGCTCTGTCAACTGTAACTCCATTATTATCATCGGCATACATACCGAAGAATTTTATTTTCCCGCTCCTGGAATAGTTTAAAGCCAATGATGACGTGCAATTTGTTGAGAAAGGTTCTTGTGAAAAGCGCTCTTTACCCCCGTTTAGCCAAAAGATAGGGGCCGTATAGCTTTTTTCAAAATCTACCATGAATGCGGCGGCATTCATAAGAAAGGGTAAATCGAGAGAGACAGAAGAATTTGCCATGGAAACGCCAACTGTTGCGGCTTCCCGTTCGGGAATGCCTTTAGTTTCTATATCTAAAACTCCGCTTAACGCGTTTCCATATTTAGCCGAAAACCCACCGCTTGAAAAGAACAGATTTTTGACAAAATTTGTTTTAAGATTCGAAAATAACCCTCCCGTAGTGGATTCAAATGTAAAAGGGTGATACATCACTGCTCCGTCTATTATAGTAATAGTTTCTAAAGCATCACCACCACGCACATATAATTCAGCGCTTTCTGAAACCTGAGTAATTCCAGGCATCGTTTTGAGGGATTGATATACATCAGCAGCTCCACCGGGTGTCATAAGTACATCGATTTTATTCAGAACTACACCTTTTTCCTTAACATTTGAGAAAGAACTGGCCGAGATAACCATTTCTTTCATTGTAAGAACTTTTTCTCTTAATGTAATTAGCAGTTCTTTTGACTGTAACGGGTTAAATGAAATCTCTTCCTTTGTGTAACCAATTAGCGAACATGTCAGTATGCTTTGTTCGCGGGCTTTTGTCGGGAAGCGAAAATATCCATCATTGTTTGTTACCGTACCTTCTTTTGTTTCGGCAATATATGCGGTTACAAAAGCTAATGGATGTTTCGATTCATCCACAACTCTTCCTTTCACCCAAACAGTATCCCGTCCAAATATAAACGTACTCGCGGCGATTACCAGGATAAATATAATTGCTGATTTCATTGAATGTATATCCTTAATAAGTTATTTCTTTTTTGCCTGGGGAATCAATTGATATTTTACCCATCCGAAATTCGGTTCAATACTGAGAGCTTTTTGATAATAAAACATGGCTGTCTCAGGGTCCTCATGCGCCATATATGCCTGACCTATCCACGCCAATGTCTCCAATTGGCCCCAACGAATTACAGGTTGAGTTTCAGGTGCTTTCTCGAAAGCCCCGTTTGCCTGTAAAAGCAATTGCAGACCAGCTTCTTTACTGCCTCCGAACATCTCCGGTGTATTAAATTTCATAACACCTTTCATATAAAGAATACGGGGATTTTCCGGCTCAACGGCGGCTGCCTGGTCTAACAAAGCGTTTATTTTGGGAGATAGAGCAACTGCATTGGACCAATTATGCGAGATCATCATCATATATGTTGATGCTAAAAGAGCCTTACCTTCAACAGAAAATTTTCCAAAAGAGATTACAGTTTTAGCATGTAAAACCGCTGATTCCTGATATAGTTCGTATAGTTCAGTCTGTTTCGGATTCATTGACATAGTCAACAATGAATTCTCTGTATACGCTAAAAGATAAAGCGTACCTGCATTCGTAGTGTCAGCAGCATATAATTCAGCAAGTTTATCGTGTAAGGATATCATTAGCTTGGTATTATATGTGTAGGCGGCAGTATAAACATCTTTACTGTACAGATTCAATAATGAATCGTTGGATCCGGCCCTGACTGTTACCGATAACAGAGCGAATAAAAAAAGTGAATAGCGAAAAAATGGTTTCATGGTAATATACCTTTATATTTGTGTGATAAAGAACTTTAAAAAATAAAGTAAAAAAGCAAAAAAATTATTTCATGAGCAAACTTTCCAAGTGACGGATATACGCATCAAAAGCTCGCGTACCTTTTTCTGTGATCCTGCAATTGGTTTTCGGCTTCCGATCAATGAATTCTTTTGAAATCTCGAGGTAACCGGCATCTTCAAGCTTTTTAAGATGTACGCTCAGGTTACCATCGGTAGTATTAACTTTTTCTTTGATGAAATTAAAATCAGCCCGCTCAACCGAAATCAGAACAGCCATTATTGCTGTGCGGATGCGGGAATGAATTAACTCATCAATGGCTTGGTAATCGAATTCAGGCATTATACTTTGCCATTTCTTTCTTGTACTGTATATTGAGAATCAATCCGGGAATTAACTGGAAACAGATCATTAGTATAGCCATAAGCAGTATATTGATAATCTGATGCGAAAAAATAAACAAAATAATTGCCCCAAAAAACCAACCCAAAGCTGCAAGCTTAAGGATTTTTGACCCGGAAACAACTCCACTTATATAATATGCCATCATTAATATTATTGCAATGAAGGGGCTTACATAATCTCCGCTTACTCCTCCAATAAAAGTTGCCAGAAACGCAACCATTGTCATACCAACACCGGCTGAAAGCCAAATTGAACCTATGATCCGACCCGCAAATGTGCTAACTTTTAACGATCTTATTCTACCTTTGAAATAGGTGATAGACCAAAGCCAGCCGGCTGCCATGAGTAAAGTCCAAAAAATATTGATATGAAAATACCATTTTAGGCTTATATTTAAATAGGTATAAATTAAACCCAACACAACGATAACACCCCAAACGATGTATCCCATGCCATTGTCGCCAAGCGATTTGCGGCTGTCAACTATGACTTTTCGGATAAATACGAGTTCATCTAATGCTTGTTGTTCATCTGACATAAAACGCCTTTCATAAAGTGCTTTAATTTATAAAGTAAAATTGCCACATTTTACCTACATAAGTCAAGTGTTTTTTTTATTGAGTGATTAACGGCAATTTATCAGGATGGAATGAGCTAATTTATTCATGAGCGGCTGCACGCGGAGATGTAAATAAAAAATCTCAAAGCGCACCTGGAAAAGCTAAGACGGATTTTCCCCGTAACGCATTAAAATATAAACGGTTACGGGAAAAATTCGGAAATCTGTTATCCGTTAGAATCATTTTGACTGCTAAATTCGCTCATACTTCCTTTGATGATTTTTAGCGAATTGAGTACAGCCGGAAATCCAATATATGCAGAAAGCAACGCAATCATGGTTGTTATCTCATCAACCGTAACCTCATTTGCAAGTGCAGCCTTTGTATGGAACGCCAACTGAGGGGTAGCGTTACCCAATGCGCTTAGCGCCGCGATTGTGATGAGCTGTCGGGTGCGTATATCAAAATTGGTTAGTTCGTGTAAGTAACCATAGGTCATGAATAAAGTCTGAAGAATATCCGGGCAGAAATTAGCATATTCATCCTGTAAATTTGTAGGCTGTGCAGGATCCAGTTTCGCGAGGGCATCTTTACCTGATTGTATAATCGTTCCCAATTCCCGATCACATTCTTTCAACGATTCTTCTGCAGTACCGGTTATTTCCAACAAGATTCGCATAGCATTCAACGTGGCCGGGTAGCCGGCATATGCTGAAACAAGAAGGACCGTATCTTTTATTTGTTGTACTGTACAACCTACATGTAAGGCCGCACGTATATGGACGTTTAATTGGGGGGCAAGACTACCTTTGGATGCTAAAGCTGCAACTACACACAACTCTATTTCCTGTTTGTTCAGTTTCGTTGTTTGATATAAAGAGCCGAAAACTATCTCAGTTATCATTGTCATTAACTCAGGCGCAAATCTCTTATATTTTTCGAAAACCTCAACTCCTGCGGCACCATCAATTTCCTGCAACTTGTTGATGCCGGCGTTATATAAATTCTGATTCATACTTCCTTGAATTTTATTTTATGGATATGTATAAAATATTGCGCTAACCAGGTATCAGGCGAGGAGAAATATGAAAAAGATCAGGATAAATCTATCGATTCTTTGTAATCAGTCGGGGTGACAGAATAATGTTGTTTGAAAAGGCGTGCAAAATAACCGGGATCATCATAGCCAAGTGCAAAGGCAATTTCTGCTACCGGCAAAGCGGTGGCATGCATCATCCTTTTTGCTTCCAGCATTAAACGGTCAATTAAAAACTGTTTAAAAGGTTTCTCGGAAAAATGACGGCATAGCCGATTAAGTTTTTGATAGGTGATATGAAGGCTTGAAGAATAAAACCCGGTCTCTAAATGGAGTTTATAATTGTCTTCAACAAGATCTGTAAGTTTTGTGAATAAATGTAAATCTTTATTGCCTCGATATCTGTACCGTGGAGAAAGAAATTCGATGAACGTATAGAGCAAACCACAAAGATTCGCTGCGAGAATTTTTTCCTTAAAAGGAGAAGATTCACTATATATATACTGAATATGCTTAATAATTTCCAAAACTCGAATAAAACTATCGTGTGGAATATCGATAAAAGGAAGAGTGGTAAGCGAATGTAAAAAACGAAAATCTTTGTGTATCTCACGATCTGTTATTAGGGTGTCAAGAAAATCCGTGCTAAAGCTGATTGCGAATCCTTCTAACCGCGTAACTTTTTTCCACTGATGCAATTGATGTGGTGAAAGAAAAAAAATCCTGCCACCCTTAAGGGGATAGAAAGTAAAATCGATTGCCTGCATTCCTTCACCTTCTGAAACAATGAGAATAGAGTAGAAAGAGTGCTTATGAGGAATAGCCAGATCCGGGTAGGAATATGTTTCAGGTAAATTCAATACATCAATATCAAAATGATGATGATTGTCAGACTCAAAGAAGTCATCCATTTGGTATTGTGGTATCACATTCATTGTCGGATAGATAGAATTGGCAGCCATGACCGAGGTGAATGGCTGCCGTTTAAGAATTTAGATACCACTGAACTGGATATCGTTGAATAAAAGCGACGGGCAGCGTAAACTGGAATAGACATTGGGGTTATTGCCGATGGCTTCGAGTTGATTCCAAATTTCCTTAGCATTACCGGAAATATTCATTTCGTTAATTGGTTTTACAATCTGACCGTTTTCAACTAATTGACCAACAATACCAAAAGAGAAGTCTCCGGTAGTAGAATTGGAGTTACCCCCAATAAATCCGGTTATTAAAATTCCTTTCTTAATATCCTTCATCAATTCTTCCTGCGATTTTTCACCGGGTTCAACGATAATGTTGGTTAACGAGCCTGAATTTGGCTCCCATCCTAGCTTTTTCCCATAGTAGTTATCGATAAGGTACGTATTTAAGACGCCCTTCTCAATAATAAACCGTTTTTTGACGGCTAATCCTTCGCCGTCAAAAGTTCTTGAAGCAAGACCCTTTTCGAGGAATGGGTTATCTATTATCGTAAGCCTTTCAGAGGCTATTTTTTTATTTAATAAACCATCAAGATACGATGCCTTTTGCTGAATAGCACGAGCAGAAATGGCGCCTGAAAATAATCCTAATAAGCGTCCACAAGCCTGATTTTCCACAAGCATGGAATATTTCCCGGATTCAATTTTTGACTGGCCAATTTTCCGCAAAGCCCGGCGGGCAGCCTCTTTACCGATGAGTTCAGGGGAGGGGAGCTCATTAAAGAATCGGGAAGTTGCGTAATACGCATCTTCCGGTCTGCCATCATTTTTATCCTTAACAGTAACACCACCGCCTAATGAAAAATATGTTCCGCTGCTGGTTCCCTTAAAACCATTGCTGTGCAGTTTTATATTCTCATAAAATTCATCTCCGTAGGAACTATATGCAGTAATAATCTCTCCCGGCAGACTTTTCGCAGCATTTTCAACTTCTGAGACGAGTTTCAAACGGATTTCCGGTTCAATTTTTTCGTAACCGCGATCAAATATTTTAAGATCGGCAGGGGAAGCATTGGAATAATATTTCGGGTCGGGCAGCATCCGGTATTTATCTTTCGTCAGGTATTTGGTTGAAGCAACCGCTTCGGAGATAAATTTCTTCAGCTCATCTTTTCGTAAGTCATTGGTAGAATGACTTGAGTATTTATTGTCAATGTAGATTTGCAATGATAGAGAGTTTTGTGTTGACTCTTTAAGAGTTTCAATATTCTTATCACGGAACTCGATTTCAACACTTCGATCGTGAGAAAAATTCACTGCAACTTCTTTGGCACCCTCGTTTTTCGCGTAATCGAGTGCCCATTCAACTAAGTTTAAATTTTCGTTTGTCATAATAAAATCCGATTATTCGTTACATAATTAAAATGGTCAGCTTTTTACGCCGCCGACAGTGATTTTGCATACTTTAACAGTAGGAAGCCCCATGGAAACAGGCACGCCTTGCCCGTTTTTTCCACAAGTCCAACCGCCTTCTGCCATTTGCATATCATCACCAACCATAACGATATCTTTTAACACTTGCGGACCATTGCCGATAATGTTAACATCTTTAATCGGTTTTGTCAGTTTGCCGTCTTCAATAAGGAAACCTGATTTAACATAAAACGTAAAATCTCCGGCTCCAATAAAAACTTGTCCATTGGTAAAGGTTTCTGCGTAGATACCTTTTTTAACACTGGCGATAATTTCATCTTTTTTATGCGGACCGGGAAGCATATAGGTGTTTCTCATTCGAGGTAAAGGAATATGCCGGAAAGACTCGCGCCGCCCGCTTCCGGTGGCCTTAACATTGTAATGTTTAGCGCTGATTCTATCATGCAGATAACTTCTCAGAATACCATCGCGAACCAGATAGGTACATTCTGTTGAGTTTCCTTCGTCATCGATATTGATAGACCCACGCACATTTGGATTTGTGGCATCATCAACGATTGTTACGAATGGCTCGGCAACTTTTTGATTCATCTTATCGGAAAAAATGGATACTTTTTTTCGGTTGAAATCTGCCTCCATACCGTGGCCAATTGCTTCGTGAAGCAGTATCCCTGAACTGCCTGCTGCAAGTACAACTTCCATTTCACCGGCAGACGGTTTTACTGCATCGAATAAAGCCACCGTGCGACGCACGGGTTCTACCCCAAGCCGATTTATATTTTCCGGTGTGAAGAACTCAATGCCCCGTCTTCCTGATAGATCGAAATAATTCTGCTCACGTTTACCGTTTTGTTCAGCCGTCACGGAAACAGAAATCTGGCCCATTGGCTGATAGTCATACGTTACTGTACCCTCGGAGGTAACTATTAATATATACGACGTTTCATTGGTGAACCAGACATTTGATTTTATCACCCGGGAATCTTCTTTGAATACTTTTTCATTGATTTGCTGTAAATAAGGAATCTTTGTATCAATGCCAATTTGTTCCCAGGGGTTTTGAATCGGGTAGTAATTGGGAATATCTTTCAGGCTAAAGCCAACCGGGGCGACTTTCTTATTTTGATTCGCTATATTCGCTGCTGTTTTAGCGGCTAACATCATGGCTTTGGGAGTAATTTCTTCGGTGAAAGAAAATCCTGTTTGCTCTCCTTTTATTACGCGTATACCAACGCCAAAATCGATATTCGAATAGGCGCGATTAACCTCTTTGTCCTCCAGCCCGATATAATTATTTATAGAGTGCTGAAAATAAACATCACAATAATCGCCGCCGCGTGAAAGCCCTTCAGCTATTACCTGTGCAATAGTTTTTTCATCGACGCCAAAATGGTGATAGTAATCTGCTAATTTCATATGTTCTCCTGAAATAGGACTCTTGTTGAGTTGGTTGCCAAAAGTACCCAAATAGGGCAATACAGCGGCAGCGAACAATCCTTTCGACCCATTTTCAAGGAATTTTCTTCTTGAAATGTTTTTAGCCATAGTTTCTCCTGTTAGATAGTGGGAAAACTAAACTGTCTGGTTACTGTATTTGCAACAAAAGGGAACCGGTAATAAAATCTTTGCGGCAGCGTAATAAGTTGCAATACATATAATACCCGAATTGCACTGAAACGAGCGGGTAGTACAGACAATTAATTTAAACTCATGATTGTTTCGTAAGAAATTACAAAATTACTTGCCCAAATTCAATTGCAAAATAGATATGTACATCACAGATAATGCGGGTCGGTTGTTTGTATCGCCGCTTATCGGAGATTGACAAATAATTATGAGTATAATTGTATAATTACGTTTTTTTTCAGTATTTTCATATTTAGTTAGAAGTATGCTTTGGGGCATTCAGAAGTTATCTTTTTCTGTGTTGCGACTGAGAGGATAGTTTATTTCAGTAAAAGAGTTTAGATGAATATTTCACAATCATTTCCCGCACCAGTAGGGAATTCTGCTATTCTTATTGTTGAAGACGATGTTGTTAACGCCAAATTTACCAGCATGTATCTTAAGCATTATTATAAGGTAGAAACTGCATTGGATGGTTCCACTGCCTTGGCATTGGCACAATCGAAAAAATATGCGGTTATTCTGATGGATATTAATTTGGGCAGGGGAATGAATGGATTGGAAGTAACACGCGAAATTCGTAAACTCGATGGATATGATAAAATCCCGATCATTGGAATTAGCGCGTTTTCGCTTACCGATGAACTGGAAAAGGAAATTGGAGAATGTTTTTATCATTATCTGCCCAAACCATATAGCAGCAGCGAATTACTTGAAATTATCAGGAAAATTCCTACGTAACCGAAAACAAAACGGGTGACATTATGAATGGTGTCAGGGCGAAGCTTTTTATTGTAGAAGATGAAGCAATTGTTGCCATGGACATTCGAAAACGGCTGCAGTCAGTTGGATATGAAGTCCTTGGAGTTGCATCAGAAGCAAATACCCTGTTCCTACAGCTTAAAAAAGGCTTGCCTGATATTATTCTTATGGATATCATGCTCAAAGGCGATATTGATGGGATTAGGGCCGCCCGGCAAGTTAAAGAACTATATAACATTCCTGTAATCTTCATTACCGCACACGTAGACGATGATACCTTCCAGAGGGCAAAAATAACCGAGCCGTATGGGTATATAGTTAAACCGATAGATTTTAAGGACTTATTTAATACAATTGAAATCGCTTTATATCGTCACCAGATGGAAAAAGCACTGTTGTTAAGTGAGTTAAAATACCGCACTCTTATTTTCACCGCGACAGACAGCGTTCTTACCCTTGATGAAAATGGTCTTATTACCTCAATTAATCCGAAAACAATTGACCTGTTTCAGTACGATGAAGAAGAGATACTCGGCAAGAGTATTAAAACTTTGATGCCCGATACATTTGTGAATCATCTTGAGCGGGGTGCCAAGCGATTTCTTAACCTGGGTCGCCCTTTATTAAGCGACCATCTGGAATTGGACGCACGAAAAAAAGACGGGGCTTTGTTTCCTGTAGAAATTTCATTCTCGCAATGGCATGTAGAAAATGATCGTTTTTTTACTTTAATTATTCGGGATATAACTGCTCGTAAGCAAGCTGAATTGGAATTGGTTGCCGCAAAGAGTCAACTTGAGAAGCAAGTAGAGGAACGAACTACCGAGCTTACGGCGCTTATCGATGAATCTCCTTTAGCGATAAGAATTTACGATCCTACGGGCCGTTTAAATTATCAAAACGCTGTTGCAAAAAAAATTCTATTCCCTTTTCTCGGCCTTCAGGAAAATACCGAAATAACAATTTATTCCGATCCTTATATAGCACATTATAAATTGTGGGATAAAGTGGATGCATTACTTTCAGAAGGGGGTACTTTTTCAACTATGCCGCTCTTTTTTGATGCACCACGTTTTGAAGAAAACCTGGTAGATGATAGAATCTTTTTATTTCGTTATTATGCACTTCAAGATACATCCGGCAGAATTCTCAGTATCGTGAATATTGTTGAAGATCTTACGGAATATTATAAAGCCAAAGAATTTAGCCGGGAACTGATTGAAAAAAGAACACTTGCTTCAGGAATCTTCAGCAAGCTGGAAGATGAACGGCTTAGAATCTCTTCCGAACTTCACGATAGTGTGGGGCAGATTCTTTCTGCAGCAAAATTTACTCTTGAAGTATTTGAACGTACTCAAAGAGAATCCTTTCCTTCTATTACCAAAGCAAAATCGCTCATAACCTCGGCCGGAACTGAGCTTAGGAATATTATATATTCAATCCATCCCGTAGTTATACCGGTGGACAAATTTTTTGAAGCTATTGAATCATTGTTATCTCAATTCTCCAAAACCACACAAATTGAAGTTTATTGGGAGAAGGAGGTACAGAACGAGGAATTTGTTGAGGAATTCCGCTTTCATGTGTATAGAATGGTGCAGGAAGCCATTAACAATATCGCTAAACATTCAGAAGCAACTCAGATTACCATTCGCTTCGGTGAGGATGATGAAAATCTTTATATTCAGATTTCTGACAACGGCAAGGGATTTGACATGAATTCCAAATCAGGAAAAGGTCCCACATATGGGCTGATGAATATGAAACAAAGGGCGGAACTATTTGAAGGAACATTCGCGTTTACAAGCGAATCCGGTAAGGGAACTATAATCAACTTTTCATTTCCAAATGTTATGATTTATGAGCAAAATTCAGCTAATACTGGCCGATGACCATACAATACTGCGAGATGGGTTAAAAAATCTTATTCTCACTGAGCCGGGATATGATATTATCGCCGAGGCAGAGGATGGCTTACAAGCCATCGAGCTGACCACCAAATACCGGCCTTCGTTGCTTATATTGGATTTGAATATGCCCCGGAAGAATGGCATCGAAGTAATTAAGCATTTGAGAGGTGCCGGAATACCGGTAAAAATTTTAGTGTTATCAATGTTCGATGACCAGAAATCGATTATCGATGCGTATACCGCGGGAGCTAATGGCTATTTGAACAAAATGGCCAGCATGGACGAATTCTTCCAGGCCCTTCAAACAATTTTGGCTGGTAACCAGTATGTGAATGAAATGGCTTCTAATGCATTATTAAATACATTACGAAAAGCCCCCGGGGGACCAGAAGGCAAAGCGGTGCTTAAAGGTGTTATTCTGACTAGCCGGGAAACAGAAATTCTTGGGCTGATTGCCGATGGACTTACCAGTCAGGAAATAGCTGAGAAGCTATTTATTAGTTATTTTACCGTTAGCAAACATAGAAAAAACATTTTGAAAAAACTGAAACTCAAGAATACCGCTGAACTAGTGAACTACGCTATACGACATGGAATTCGCCCCGATTAACAGAATTCTACCCTATCCCTTCCGGAATTGAACAAGTGACTCCTTTATAAATATACCTACTTCTAGTACCATAAAATTACCATTTCTTGTTATATAAACCCACCAGACTATTTCGATAATAAAGTGGAATGAAAGGAAGTGCACTTTCTCCTGATATCAGGGGATAAGTTTAGACAGGGTAAATGAGCAGGTAATTACGAAACTTGCTTAAGTATAGATTAGAATGGTAACTAACGAAGAGTTCCTTGATGATGAGTAAAAATAGTTCGACTGATTTTCTTCAAGTGGCTCAGGGGAATCTGAGCAAAATTGATACTGTATTGCGAAAGGCAAACAGTATTGCAGAAAAAGAATTTGTTATAATTGGGGATATTCTTCAAACACATTATGCTGACTCAAAGCATGTAAAAGAAATCTGCGAAGAAATTGCACAGGTTTTTTCTTCCCAAATACTTGCCCAAAGTAATACCCGCCTCGAAGAAATGTTTAGTAAGATTAATTCATACTTAGAACATTTGGAAAACGAACTGAGCGAAAGTACCGATATTTTGAAGATTATTAGTGGAATATTGGATTTGCTGAGGACGGATCTCGAAGGTTATGATAGGATAATTAAATATCTAAGGATGCTTGGAATTTCGACCAGAATCGAATCCGTTCGACTTTTTCATGAGAATAATTCTTTTGAAGTAATAGCAACTAATGTCGATTCACTTTCCGGTGTTGTTCAGGACAAAGTAAATGCAATTAAAGAAAATATTAAGCAGTTAACTGCATCTATCCAAACAGTTGATGATAAAATAAGAGGCTTCCACAAGGGTAAAGATGAGCGTACAAGGGAGATAATGGCTCAAATTGAAAACTGTATGGGATTGTTAAAAGATAACTATAGAAATTTTAGCTCGAAGATTAACCTGATACGAGATGATAGTGAATTAATCACTCGTAATACCAGTTATGCAGTTTCAAATATCCAATTCCATGATATAACCCGGCAACAAATAGAGCATGTCCTGATTGAAGTACACGAACTTACCGATCAAATAGGATCTGGTAAATCAGAGAAGGAAGGCCTTATTGCTTATGTAAATAAAGTTTGCCGGTTACAAGTTTCACAACTCGAAAATTCACAGCAGACTTTGATTAATGCTGTGGCGGATCTTAAGCAAAATCTTTCTGCGATAGGCGGGCAGGTAGATGAGGTTTTTAACCATACTCTATCAATCATCGGGTCAAAGGATGCCTCTTCGATTAAGTTTCTGGAAGATATTGGAGAATACCTGAAAGAAGTCAACATCGATTTGGAAAAGAGTAATGCACTTTCGATCGATCTATCTGATTCAATCAAGAATGTTTTACTCACGGCCGAGAAACTGAGCACATTCATTTTTGAAATTGAAGAAATAGGGACAGAGATAGAGTTAATTGCTTTAAATGCGAGTATAAAAGCTGCTCATACAGGAAAAGAAGGGGCAGGCCTGGGAGTAATCGCCGATACAATTCAGAAAATTTCTGCGCAGGCAACAAACCAGTCTGAAACTACGGCTGTTTCACTACGGAAGATTACTGATATCTCGGAGCGAATACAAACAAATATTGAAGCAAATTATCGTATTAAATTGTTCGAAGAGCTTTCGCTCATTCATGATCAATTAGGATCACAGTTGGCAGCTGCCAAGGATTCCGAAACAGAAATAATGAAAAAAATTCGAAACTTACAAAATGAATCGAAGTCGCTTAGCTCGTCTTTAAACCAGGCAGTTGCCCGTATCACTATCGACGCCACGGTGAGCAAAAGCATTCAGGAAGCTATTCATAGCATGGAAGAACTTACCGGGACGGAACACATAGCTGGCGTAACATCCGGTAAGGAGTTGATGAGTTTACGGGGAAAATACACTATGAAGAGTGAGCGGGATATTCATGCCAGTTTTGAAGGAAAAAAGGATAGCGCCAGGAGACCCGGGCATGACAGGCTTTCGCTGAAGGATACGTCCTTTGGTGACAATGTAGAGTTGTTTTAATTATCGGGATACATATGGTTCAGTTTACAGTTCAAAAAAATGATTTACTCGTACCCATCAGTCTTGAAAAATCGCTGACTATTCAAAATATAGGGGAGTGTAAAGCTTTATTGGAAAGAATTTCCGACTTCGCACCTGAAATCCTGGAAATTTCTGCTGATGGTGACCTGGAAATCGACTTTTCATTTGTTCAACTGTTTGTAAGTTTTTGGCGTTTTGCGCTGTTGCAGGGATGGAAAATAAAAATCCATTCTTCCTTTGCAGCCCCCCTTTATGTAATAATTAATAAATCAGGATTTACGGATTTCAAAAATCAGTTAGATAAGATGGCTATATCGTTAGCAGAGGAAAAACATGAATAAATGGATAATGACAGTTGATGACTCGGCAAGTGTGCGGCAAATGATATCATTTACTTTGCATGAGGCAGGTTATAATGTTATTGAAGCATGCGATGGCAAGGATGCTCTCGCGAAACTAAGTAATCAGAAAGTAGATATGGTAGTGACAGATCTTAATATGCCTAATATGGATGGTATTGGACTGATAAAAGAGCTGCGAAAAAAAACAGAGTATCGATTCATTCCCATTATTATGCTTACTACGGAGTCACAGATTGAAAAGAAAGCTGAGGGAAAAGCTGCCGGCGCAACAGGATGGATAGTAAAACCATTTAATCCGGAACAACTGTTATCAGTAACCAAAAAGGTATTAGGATGTTAGACCAGCATAAGCAGGCATTCCGAGAAGAGGCTCTCGAGCTTCTTGCAGAACTTGAATCTGGACTCCTTGAACTGGAAAAATTCCCGGAGGATAAAGCTCTTATCGCGACGATATTTCGTGCGCTGCATACGATTAAAGGCTCAAGCGGTATGTTTGGTTATGATGATATTTCAATGTTTACTCATGACATTGAAACAATATTCGATCTCGTTCGTTCCGGTAAATTAACCGTCTCAAAACAAATCATCGATTTAACATTTAAGTCTCTCGATTATATTAAGGCGATGCTGGATGACAGTTCTTCCAAGAAATTTTCCGAGCTGACCGAAACAAAAGAAATCTTACACTCATTTAGGGCACTGATAAATTCTACTAAAAGTACTACGCCTGAAACAGTTACCTCCGGTACAATTGTACAGGTTGCTGATACACAGGTAACACAGATCTATTACATTCACTTTAAACCCAACGAAGATATTTTTCTATCGGGAACAAATCCGTTATTACTTTTGAATGAATTGGAAGAAATGGGTCCCTTTTATATTCGTTCGCGAGATATTGCTATTCCTGCATTTACGGAGATGAATCCAGAAAAGTGTTATACTGCATGGGATATCGTTCTTTCGTCGAACAAAAATATCAATTCAATAAAAGATATTTTCATATTTGTTGAAGACGATAGCACGTTGTGCTTTACTGTATTGAGTAAAGAGGGTGTGCTTATTTCAGAGGATGCTGTTGAATTATTCCTTAAGGAAACTGCTAAACTAAATAAATTAGTTGATAACGATATCATTAGCCTGTATGTACAATCTCAACAGAAAAAGAATGTTGATGAGCAACATATTCGTGAAGCAGACAGACACAAAATTCATCATGATGGCGAGGTAGTATCCAGTATCCGGGTAAGTGCTGAGAAAATTGATCAACTGGTAAATCTGGTAGGAGAACTGGTAACACTTCAGGCACAACTTACTCAGGTAGCGAATGAAACATCGAGCGCGATTCTTCTGGCTATTGCAGAATCTGTAGAAAGGATTACCTGGGATTTACGCGATTCAGCGCTGAATATTAGAATGTTGCCTATAGGAACAACATTTGGAAAATTTAATCGGTTAATCCGGGATCTGAGTAAAGAACTTGGAAAAGAAGTAGAGTTAATTACTTTAGGTGCTGAAACGGAGTTGGATAAAACCGTTATCGAAAAGATTAGCGATCCTCTTATACATTTATTGCGTAATAGTTTGGACCACGGAATCGAAACCCCGGAAGTTCGGCAGTTGGCAGGGAAAAACCCGGTCGGGAAAGTTACATTAAAAGCATTCCAATCCGGTGGGTACGTGGTTATACAGATCGTTGATGATGGAGCCGGGATCGATAAAGAAGCTCTACGTACTAAAGCTGTTAATTTGGGGTTACTATCTCCGGAAACTCTGTTATCGGATGCGGATACTTATGCTCTGATGTTTAATCCGGGTTTATCAACCGCCAAACAGGTGACCAGTGTTTCAGGCAGAGGTGTGGGCATGGATGTTGTTAAAAAAGCTATCGATAATCTGCGTGGAACTATTGAGGTAAAAAGTGAAAAGGGGAAAGGAAGTACTCTTTCATTAAAGATACCGCTGACGCTTGCAATAATTGATGGACTGTTAATTCGTGTCCAGGATCAGTTTTATATTCTGCCGCTTTCTTCGGTGGAGGAATGTGTTGAACTAACCCGTCATGATACCGTTATGAGTAATCAGAGAAACCTGATAAATATACGTAGTGAAATTGTACCCTATATACGCCTCAGGGATTTCTTTCTCATAAAGGGAGAGAGGCCGGAAATAGAGCAGGTTGTTGTAGTGGATATTAACGGAATTAGGGTAGGTTTCGTTGTGGATACTGTTGTAGGGCAGCATCAAACAGTGTTAAAATCATTGGGAGCATTATATAAAAATGTCGAAGGTATAAGTGGTGCTACAATCTTAGGTGATGGTAGAGTAGCCTTAACACTTGATATCAATAAAATAGCTGAATTACAGGAAATTGAAGAAAAATCAACATTAGTATAAAATTATATGGCATTTACATTCTTTTTTCGTGACTTATACACACTTGAAATCGCTGTTAATAAACTTGTCCCAATTATTAGCGGGCGTAGTCGAATTAAAATTTGGGATGCAGGCTGTGCCAATGGTCCAGAACCGTATACACTCGCTATTTTGCTGGCAGAACACATGGGTAAATTTGCATTTAAAAATGTTCAGATAACCGCGAGTGATATAGATGAGAGTCAGAATTTTGGAACGATTATTCATGACGGGATTTATTCTGACGAAGAATTAAAACGTATCCCTCCGGAAATCTTTGCCAAATATTTTAGTCCTCTTCAGGAAAGACCCGGCTATTTTATTATTGATGAGTTGATTCGGGAGAAAGTGCGTTATATAAAGAGTGATTTATTATCATATCAACCGGCGGAAACGAATTGCAGTTTTATACTCTGCAAAAATGTGCTATTACATTTCCAGTACCCTGAACGGGTTGAAGTATTGAAAATGTTTCACAAATCCCTTGCAGATGGAGGATTGCTCGCGATGGAACAAACACAGAAAATGCCCGATGAGTTGCAACATATGTTCAATCGGGTAGTGCCGGATGCACAACTTTACGAAAAGATTGGTGGAAACTGATGAAGATTTTCCGGTTAAAAGCTAATCCGTTAACATATTCATGTAATTCCTATTTACTACTTGGTGATTGGAATACACTGGATGATGTTAACACGATAATTGACACCGGATCGGATAGCTCTATTATTAATGAAATAGAACGAATTAACACAGGGTTAGGGAAAAAACCCGTTGATCTCGTTATACTTACCCATAATCATTTTGATCATATTGGCGGCCTGAAGGAAGTGATTTCCAATTATCAACCGAAAGTAATTGCTGCCGCAAAAATTGAAAATATTGAACATAAAAATGTCCGTCATGGAGAAGAGATTCGATTAGCCGACAGATGGTGTACGTTATATTCAACACCGGGGCATTCATCTGATTCTATCTGTATCTTCTCTCCCGCCGATGGAATATTGTTTTCCGGGGATACCACATTGCAAATCAATACTCCGGGTGGTGCGTTTACTCGTGAGTATCTTGAATCGCTTAAGCTTCTGTCGAAACTCGAAATAAAAACAATCTATCCCGGGCATGGTGATCCGATAACTTATAAGCCCGTTGAAATGATTCGTAACACATTGAAAATTGTGAAAGATAGTCAAATAATTTAATGGAGTCCATCCTATGAACTGGTTTAATAACTTGAAAATTCGCAGCAAACTTTTTGTCAGCTTTACCATACTTATGGCTATAGCTGTGTTTATTGCATACGAAGGTTATACATCCATATCGAATCTTATAGACAGCGAATCTGAATTCTATTTTGGCAGAGTTGAGCCTTTACGGGATCTTGGTCGTGCCCAGGCTGCCCTGTTAAGGGCGCGGGGTGATATTCGTAATGCTATGCTCACCGATGTGTTGGCAGAACGCAATAAGTATATTTCTAACACCTATATAGATTTTGCTCTTGTTGATTCATTAATGAAGATATACTCGCAAACAAAAATGACTAAAGCTGAGGAAGAAAATCTGGCTATATTTAAGCAAGCCTATGCAGAGTATATGAAATTGAGGGATGAAATTGTTCCACACGTTCGACAATTTGAAGATAAGCAGGCATTGGTAATTTCTAACGGACCGGCACGAGCCGCTATGCTTTCATTACAGACTTCACTTGTTAAGCTTATAGATATTAATGCAAGTGAAGCAAAGAGGATTTATACGGATGATTCGGTGAGTGGCCGTAATTCAAAGAATCTTATGGTGGTATTTTTAATCCTTAGTATTCTTTTATCCGGTGGCTTAGCCATCTTACTTACTCGCCTAATCGGTGCTCCTCTGTATAAAACTGTAAACATGATTGTTGAGTTACAGAAAGGGCATCTTGGTAATCGGTTAGGCATGACGTTTAATGATGAAGTCGGTACAATGGCCAAGGCAATGGATAGTTTTGCCGATGATCTGCAAAATAATGTGGTTAGAAATCTTCTCAAGATTTCTGAAGGAGATATTAATATTGATGTTGTGTCGAAGGATGATAAGGATGAAATTTCTCCGGCTCTTAAGCGAATGGTAAATACTCTATCAGAGTTGACACAGGAAACTAAAATTCTTGCCAAGGCAGCCGTTGATGGCAAACTTGCTACCAGAGGAAATGTAAGCAAATTTAATGGAGCATACCGGGATATAGTTCAGGGGATGAATGATACTCTGGATTCAGTAATCGGTCCGTTGAATGTAGCAGCAGAGTACGTTGACCGGATTGCAAAGGGTGATATTCCGAAGAAAATTACGGATAATTACAATGGCGATTTCAATGAAATAAAGAATAACCTGAACACCTGTATAGATGCAGTAAATACCTTAGTATCAGATGCAGGAGTACTCTCGAAAGCTGCAGTAGAAGGCAAGCTTGCTACCCGAGCCGATGCAAGCAAACATCAGGGCGATTTCCGGAAGATTGTTCAGGGTGTTAATGACACACTGGATTCGGTAATAGGTCCTTTGAATGTAGCCGCAGAGTACGTTGATCGTATAGCGAAAGGTGACATACCCAACAAGATAACCGATAACTATAACGGTGACTTTAACGAAATAAAGAATAATCTGAATACCTGTATAGATGCAGTGAATACTTTAGTATCGGATGCAGGAGTACTCTCGAAAGCAGCAGTAGAAGGAAGACTCGCCACCCGTGCCGATGCAAGTAAACACCAGGGCGATTTCCGGAAGATTGTTCAGGGAGTTAATGACACGCTGGATTCGGTAATAGGTCCGTTGAATGTAGCAGCGGAATACGTTGATCGTATAGCGAAAGGTGACATACCCAACAAGATAACCGATAACTATAACGGTGACTTT
>JAJTBZ010000041.1 GCA_021286645.1 Ignavibacteria bacterium | reverse complement strand
TTACCGATAATGGCATAGGTATTCCGAAAGCAAATTTGGAAAAGCTGTTTAAACTTAATGAAAAAGTAACACGTTTGGGCACTGAGCAGGAGCCGAGTTCGGGGCTGGGCTTGTTACTCTGTGCTGAATTTGTTCAAAAACAAGGCGGTACAATCCATGTCGAGAGTGAAGAAAATAAAGGTTCCACTTTTTCTTTCACTGTTCCGCTGCTGAACAATTGTATTCAATAAAAAAATGCTGGTAATATTTAATGAGTAAAGAGTTTTCATTTTCGGCGATAATTAAAGAAGGTATTGGCGGCGGCGCGTATGTTGAAATACCTTTCGATGTAAAATCTGAATTCGGTAAGTCCCGAGTAAAAGTTCTCGCGCATATCGACGGAATTGAATACCGTGGGTCACTAATTAAAATGAAAACCACCTGCCATATACTTGGGATTCTGAAAGAAATTCGTGGTTCACTTGAGAAGACAATAGGCGATACCGTTCAAATTGATTTGCGTGAAGATACTTTTCCACGTATTGTAGAAATACCCGGGGATGTACAACTTGCATTGCAAAACAATCCGGAAATTGAAGAATATTTTCATTCATTGGCATACACTCATAAGCGCGAGTATGTATCGTGGATCAATAGTGCTAAGAAAGATGCAACCAGAGCAGCACGCCTGGTAAAAATGATGGAATTGCTATACAAAAGCTATAAATCAAAATAGCAAGAGTGTATTAGTTTCATTAAGTAGTTATTTGGTTAAAAGAACTGTTACGCTATACCATGCACTCTGAAATACCGATATTTTAGCGTACTGATATTTAAGGACACGGACCAATAATATTCTCCCCCATCGCATACCTCCACTATACGGTATAACCACCATTCGTAGATTTTCCCTTTAGGCCTATTTACGGTATACTCTGATTCTATTTCTGTAATAGCATCGCAAACTAATTCCTGATAATATATCGCATTGATATAGACTTGTAATTCACCTTTCGCATTTTTACAACATACATATTGCAAAAAGTATGAATCGAGACTGTCAACGAGTAAATGTTCGAAATCGGGTCTATGATTCTGTTTAACGGCAACTCTCACGAGCGTCGATATTAATTTTAACTGGTTTGCATCGGGTGTCCAAAATTCAATTCTCCCTTACCAATCTCTTTGGCGATTGATGAATCTTTAATTATTGCATACCCTGGAATTATAAATACTGGATATTGTTTGGGGGTGATGGTAATAATTACTTTTTTGCGTGACCCGGCAAAAATACAAGCGGGAGTGCAAGAATATATAGAAGTACAAAGCGAAATAAAATTAATTTTCTCATAAGGCGGCTATCCAAGCTTTGCTTTATATGGTAAAATGCTGTTAAAGACTTTTTAATTTACTACAATCCAATTATACAAATTGCTTTCATTAAAGTTAGTTTTTATTGAATACCAGGATTAATCAATTCTATTAAGAGAATAATAATCAAATAGTCCAGATAAATCTGTTCCCCGGAAGGTTCAATTAAAAAGCGTTTGCAATTCAATTGCAAATTTTGAAGCTTCAAACTCAATAATTTCATACTCAACGGCATTGTTGATAAAAAACGGATCCTCCGAAATTATCTGTTCTACTTCTGTTTTGGATTTCGCTTTACATATAATCACTCCGCCGGTGCGCGGTATTCTCGCGCCGGAACAAATAAAATTACCTTTGCTATAATATTTATCAAGGAATGCACGATGCTCTACAAGATGCTGGTTAACCGGATCGAGTCCAAAACTATATGTGAGTAATAATACAAACATTTTTCATAGCCTTTTGGTTATTCAAATATGCCATAATATGAATTGCATTCACAATAAATCAAAAATACATGAAATTTATAATATTATAAAAGCAGATCTAAGACTAAGTAATAATATATCTTCTTTATACCCTTCTATGCAATCAGTCAGGTAAACCGGATTTGGCTATTCAAATACATGGAACTTATTCTGTTGCTAATGGATTATTACATAATCGGCCCAATAAAACAGTAACCACTGAATTACAATTAATACCTGGAGGCATTTATGAATTATACTCAAAAAATTGAAGTATTCGCGTCAGCAGAAAGTATTTTCAGAGCGTTAACAACGAAGGAAGGAATAGCAGGATGGTGGACATCTGCTAACAGTTTCATTCTCAACGATGGTAATGAATACTTATCACTGGACTTTGGACAGGTAAGTAAACTGATGCGTGTTCAAAAATCAGAACTGGAATTTACACTAAATTGGATAGTAGAAGAGTGCACTTTGCCTGAGTGGCCTGGTACAACGATTACAATTACTTTAAAGCCCGACATGGAAAGCCATACCCTGCTTCAGCTGGTCCATGATGATCTTATACCGGAACTTAAATGTTACAAGTCATGTGCACATGGATGGGAGTATTTTTTAGCGAGTCTCAAGTCGTTCGTTGAAACCGGCAAAGGTCATCCTTATACGCCGTAAACAACACTATCGGAAGAGAGTAAACCTTAACACCATATAAAAATAATACTGGATGGTCAGAAAGTTACATCTTGCCCGGGTGAACGGTTCTGCCAACTTACGTAATTATAGTATTTGCCAAATCAAGTTCTGCTGCCGGAGTAAGCGCCCCTTTATAGAGTCGGAGATCAGTAGCAATTCAGTTAACATTTCGGCTATATTTATGTTCTTAGCGGACTAACACTTAGAAATCCTATTACTGCGTTAATTGCCTTTCTATTTGTCATTTGAGGTAATAATGGGTCAAATTTTGCTGGCTTTGCTGAAATTGCAACAAAGCGTGTCATTTTGATTACAATCTTATATATGTAATGCATCGGTTAGTAAAATTCATCAATTGCAGTTCGGATACCTATAAACATCGAAAATTTATTTTGAGTTACTGCCAGGAATTAATGATTAGGAATAAATTTAATTTCCCGATTGAATTACAGCATATTGCCGACATTGTATTTGGCAATATTTTTTCCTTAACTACGTTTTATATCAACAATTTTTGTTTATCAATGAATATCGATGTATTATTATGTTGCCGTTTAGTCCAATATTATAAGAACGCATCGATTCATATTCAATGCTTTACTTTACCACATACGATTAAGGGAGTTTATGTTAAGGCCAAATATTATTTTTCTGTTTTTAATGTTATTCATAATGGTTGCTAATGTTTCCTGCACGAGAACAGGAACGCCTGTTCCGCAAAATAACACAGCTAAAGACTTGTTAAGCAGTGTTCAATCCAATGATTCGTTAATAAACGAACTCAAAGATGCATTCAATACATTTTACGTACTGCATATAATTGCTGACCAGCGAGAATTTATCTGGCGATTCTATGAAAGAAGTCCGGATCTCCTTTCAGCTCTTATTTCCAAGTGCCATGATTTACAACACATCTCGTTTACCAATAGTGAAATAAAGGCCGAAGTGTATAAATATATATCAAAAACCTTGGAAAACTATAACAACTTAAAAAAGGCTTCCGCTGATAGTGCTGCGTCTGATAGTGCTGCATTTGCCCGTTTCGAAAAAGATTCTAAACTCCCCAGAGACCAATTTGAAAAGTTTATTACAACATTTTTCGCTCTTTCGAAATACACCGACCTGACAGAAGATGCATTCCTGAAACTGACAGCAAAGGAAAATTTTAGAAAAGCTAATGAATATAATACCTACCTGAGTACCAATCCTGATGATACTACCAGTATCCTGAAGACATTAGGGTCACTCATTGAGCATGCTGATAATTTTCAGGAAAAGTCAATTTATCAATTGGAACTGGCTGATTATTATGTTGTACACGAGACATTATTTTACAGTGAAATCGACAATCTATATAGCCGGGCAATTCAGCAGTATTCTGCAATCCTGGATTCCGGTACGTACAGCCTCTACCTATACGAGGCATGGATAAAATGGCGATGCGTGAGACAGCGAGGTTTTGGTGGTAGTAATTGGTCAGATATTCCAAATAACGAATATGAATTAGAAAAAATAAAACCGGCGACAACAATTCTCAAATATTTAGAAACGCATAAAAACGATAAGTTGGCAATAAACCAGTTTTTCACGTTGACAACGGAAGATATTGAAAGACGATTTGGCCAATATAAATTTGGCAATCAAAATGTGGTTGAATTCAACTATCTATTTAATATAGATAAGCAGAAGTAATACCCTGCCCTGGTGACAATGTTGGCAATATTCTACTTATTCAACATCATTGATGGTAACTCACGGACATCAGGAATGGAGCATTGTTCAGTTTTCGTAAGGGAGGGGAAAATATTTCCCCTCCCTTATATCATCAGGATGGTTAATCAGCTTGGGTCTTGATAAATTATAGGCGGCCGAAAGAAGTTTCCATTCATCTTTTTCCTGCAATTCCATTCGCGCTTCTCCCGTTTCTACCGAGATTATATGCTTCCGATAATCTCCCCGCTCCAACACAAAGTATTCTTCATTACTCTGCCAGCCCCTCTTGCCGAGTGTAGCACATACAGAATAATAATACTGATATTCCAGTTTATCAATGCAGACTTCTTTTATCACTCTGTTTGTCTTTGCATCACAGATCAGAACAAAAACTTCAACTCGTTCAGGATACATTCTCGCTCCGGGTATCACCTTGTATTTTCTATTTCTCGATTGCTTCACCGGACCATACAGGAAGTCATATTCAAGGTTGTATCTTTTACAAATCTCGTATGTATGTCTTAATGCCTTAATATCCCATTGATAATACTCACAGACGAATTCAAGAGTTTCCATCAACTCTTCAAGAAGTATCATATTTTTCTTTTTGGTATCACTTGCCTTATACTCCTGATATCGTTCCGTTTTTTTTATTACCGATAGGCAGACATTCCCGGTGAATAATTTCACGTCCATCCTTGTCTGGTCGTCATCAGATAAATAAATATTTAATTTACCAAAACCTTTGACATTGAAATTCCTTAACATCATTATGAAAAAACTACCTACATATATGCCGTTTCTAATGATATCTAAGCGGTCTTCCTTAGCAAGTCTTGTATTATCAAATTCAATTAAGTCAAACATTCATTACTCCAGAACAATTAATCAAAAACATCACCTATATAATCTCTAATTGTTTTTTTTGTTGGTCTTTCCATTCCTGGAGGCATTTGACCACCGTGTTAAAGCATATAATCAGCAGTATATTGTGCTTACAATCGTAAAGCTTCAAACCTATTCTTCACTCTGGCAATTTCTTCCCAAGATGCGTGTCCTTCGCCACCCAGCTCATTGACCTGACTCTGTGGCCGTGCTGAAAGTGGCTGGCGTCCTGTAACTCCATATTTATAGATTTTCTGCTCTCCGGTCTTTTCATCTAATCTTATATATAACATAAACTATGTTTTCTTTTTCACTTGTTTTACTGTTACCGTGTACAAATTCTGCTGATATAGCTAAACCAACTTGTATTCCAATAGCAGTTGCTGCTGCAAACCCGGTCACATCAGGCACGTTACCCTTTGTGCCATACACGTAACGTGTTACTACAGTTCCTGCCGAATCAATTTCTGCTGCCGGATTAAGCGCCCCGCTATAGAGCCAGCGGTTGGTAACAATTCCATTTACCTTCCGCCCGATACGCCTGTTTTGCGGCGTTTTTTAGTTAGCCACCCGGCATACTACATGTTAAGGTCCACTTCCGTATTCGGAATTCCTTCCGGCAGCGGAATTATTTTAGACTCGCCAGTTGCCACGGCAGCAATTATACAATCAAACATATTTACCTGACCGTGTGGTCAGAAAAGTGCGGAAACAGTTACCATTCATAAGAATTGCATGAAAATATACCCCAGCAGCTGCAACAGTAATTTTCGACTCCATGTTTTAGTAATCGGCAGCACAAGCCTGGTATATCTATGATTCTCTATTGAAGCACTTGAATTGGGCGTACAGCAACAGATGAGTCTATAAGAATTCACTCCCCTCTTAATTAAGAAAGTGGTTCTTGAATTCTTTGGGACTAATACCTACTTCTTTTTTGAATAGCCGTGAGAAATATGGCGGATTCTCGAATCCAAGTCGGTATGCTATTTCAGCAATGCTGCTGTTTCCTTCAACGAGCATATTCTTCGCTTCGGAAATAACATACATGTGAATCAATTCCAACGCCGATTTCCCCGTTTCCTGCTTTAACAGATCGCTTAAATATTTCGATGAAATATGCAGTTGCTCAGCGACGTAGCCCACGGATGGTAATCGTTTTTCCGGGTTGGCCGTGCCGGTAAAAAAACTATCGAGACAATCATTAAACTTTGTCACCATCGCGCCGCTCAGCGGTTTGCGATCAATAAACTGCCGCTTATAAAAGCGCTGCGCGTACTTCAACATTGAATCCAGATGTGAAAGTATTATCGATCGGCTAAACTCATCGGGGTTATTCTTATACTCATCTTCCATCTTTTGGTATAACGACCACATTATTTCGCGCTCTTTTGGTGAGAGATGCAAGGCTTCATTTATCTCATAATCAAAAAAGTTGTATTTCCTGATTTCGGCAAACAACGGGTGGTTAATTAAATAATCCTCGTGTACATAGATGCTAAAACCATTATCCTTTATAACAACATCATGAATAGTTAGTTTCTGACCAGGCCGGAAGAAATACATAAATCCCGTGTTCCCGTCATATTTCGTTTTTCCATAGAGAAACTGACCGCTTTCGATCTTCTTAAAACAAATCGTATAAAAATCATGTGCCACCTCTTTATTTTTAAGCACGGGACAAGTCCGGTTAAACTGTACCAAAGCCAGCAAAGGATTCTCCGGGGCGGGTGCGCCCATGTACTCCATTAATTCACTTATATTTTTAAAATGCATACAACTCTCTGAATATACCATACTGAATTTACTGTTATTACCGTTTCGTTCCAATAACCTGCCGGGGTATAACCTCATGGCCGGGGAAAGGAGCCTTGGTTCGTTGGAATTTCTTTTTGGATTTTTAATCACTTTCTTCATCAGCAGCATACCGTAACAGCGCGAACCTGTGTATAAATACTCCCGTTGCTTAAGCGATACGGTTGAATTGCACACACGGGTTCACGCCTGTTTTCAGTATACGGATATAACTACCGCACATAATAACTGATTTACCGGCATAATCCCAGAATTGCCTGAATCATTTCTCTGGTATATAGTTCTTCGCCGCCCCACATTGAAGCAACAGCCCGAAGTTTTTCTACCAGCATCGGGATATCCGATTCAGGTATATTACCCTCTTGAAGAGTTACGGGAGTGCCGATTTTTTTATACCAGGCAACCAGGGCCTCAATGCCGGCATCGGCCCCTTCTGTACTAAATACATTTGTCGCGAATCGTTCAAATCGTTCCGGCATGGAATTCTTCTGGTATTTCAGCCATGCGGGTACAACAATCGAAAGACCGGCGCCATGAGCAATATTGTATTCAGCCGAAAGTGTATGCTCAATAAAGTGTGTATCGAAACGGTTATTTTCAACACCGCAAAACGTGGTAAAATTCAGAGCCTGCGTGGCTGCCCATGCGAATTCACCTCGCGCTTCGTAGTCAGCCGGATTCTCTATCAGTATGTTTGTTGTGCGTATTACCGTTGTGAGTATGTTTTCTACATAACCGGCTATATATCCCGGAAGATATGAAGCGGAAAAGTACATATCCAGGCAGTGCGCGAAAATATCGGCAGCAGAATAAGTAAGGTATTCTTTTGTTACGGTCGCCTGCAGTACAGGATTGATGATTGATACTTTTGGGTAGTTAGCCGGGTTGATGAGACTGAATTTTTCCTTTGTTTGTTCATTGGTTACCACTGCAAAATTATTCATTTCGCTTCCGGTTGCGGCAAGTGTTATAATATCAAATATTAGCAGGGCTTTAGTAGCAGCCGCCTTAAAAGTGAAGAAATCCCACACGTCGCCATCGTAACAGGCACCGGTAGCAATTGCTTTTACCGAATCAAGTACCGATCCCCCGCCAACAGCAAGTACGGCTTCCACATTGTACTTTTTGGCGAGTTCAATACCTTCATACACTTTACTTAAAACAGGATTACTTTGTACACCCCCCAATTCATAAAATGTAATGCCGTTAGCCGTAAGTGAGTCTGCTACCGTTTTGAAAAGGCCATCCTTATTTATACGTTCCGAACCATAAACGACGAGTACTTTTTTAACGCCGTACCCCGCGATTATATTTCCGATCAGTTCTTCTTTTTTCTCACCGAATTCAATCCGTGTAGGATTATAATACGAAAACGATTTCATTGTTACTCCTTTGCAACAGTTTTAATAATAAAATTTCTGTTACAAAATTACGGCGTACCCCCCCCCCGTACACTTATACAAAAAGCGGAATTTGTGATACATTTGGCGGAGAGAGATAATCTTATTACATATATATTATTCGAATGACTCATCATTAATTTGGCAATCATATATAAATCAATGTCTGTGCGATAGCCACCGAATATTTAGGGAGCCACCGGTGAGTGGTGTTGATTTGGTACAGAGTTGAATTACCCGAATAGAATTAACACAGGTATCCGGTTATCCATTACACTATGGACTCGTTCTTGCATGCGTGTAATATTATTAGTAGGTTTATAAATTGAATATCCCGTTTATATAACCAGAATACTAATGAGAAGACAAGAAAAAAAAACTGCCGCGAATGCAGCCGGCAATACGAATAAATATGAGCAAATTCCATGGATTGAAAAACGCGCCGTTTGGATTATCGCGTTCCTGGTAATCGCGGCCTATATCTCCACACTAAAATTCGGGTACATCTCCCTCGATGACGCCAAGATTATCCTGGACAATCAGGATAAAATTTCCGATGTATCAAGTATTCCTGAATCATTCGTAAGCGAATACGGCTTTAACCAGGGGACTCCGTATTACCGCCCGATGGTGAATATAAGCTTTATAGCTAACGCGCTTGTTGGCGGCCGTGAACCTGCAATATACCATTTTACTAATGTACTACTGCATTTCGGCTGCTGCTGGCTTCTGTATCTGCTGTTTACTACGCTGAGTACCGATAAAACACTCGCGCTGCTCGCGGCCGGAATACTGGCCGTACACCCGCTGTTTACCAACGCGGTTTCATGGATTGCCGGCAGGAACGATTTATTGGCAGCATTGTTTGCACTGGCCTCATTCCTGTTCATGGTACGCTATATCGAATTAAACCGGAAGCTTTACTTATGGTTTCATTTTGCATTGCTGCTTTTGGCCATGTTTTCAAAGGAAGTGGCAGTGGTGCTACCCCTCTGCTGCGTTCTCTTTGTATTGCTCTTTGGTAATCGTCAGGGAATACGCAAATACCTGCCGGTTTTATCAATCGGGTGGGTTGCTGCCATTGGCATTTTTATGGGTCTGCGCCTCTCGGTAATAAAAACATCGGGAGTAATATACGGATTCGAAGCATTCAGGGCGAGCTTCCCCGCATTGCCCGAAACAATAATGAAGTTCCTGCTCCCGCACGTGTATTCGCCATTGCCCGGTTTTTCTGCAACTTTTACCATCATTGGTTTTATATTAATTTTTGCCCTGGTATTTGCCCCTTTTATACTGCCCGGTGTAGAGCGAAAAAAGTATTACTGGGGACTGGCGTGGTTTACCAGCATGTTATTACCGGGACTTTTTGTTATACTCTCTGATCAGCAGGAGCGTATTGATTTTCTGGATTGCCGGGTGTACCTGCCTGCAGCGGGTTTAATGTACGCGCTTATTCAGCTGGTACCTGCTGCATGGATAACCATGCTAAAGACTAAGCCTTTAAGGTTACTGGTTGTTGCAGTGCCATTAATTGCGCTTACGTATATTAATTCAAATTTCTACGCTAATCCTAAAGCGTTTGCCGAAAGATTAATAGAAGCCGATACCCATAGCGCTTTTGCTTACCGCAAGATAGCGGATTATTATTATACAAATTCCGACTACCCCGCCTCGGTACGCTATCTTACCAAGGCGATTGATCTCGCGCCGGGTAGTATACCACTTTATAAAAATCTCGCTCTCAACTATTCAAGAATGAACCAATACAGCGAGGCCGAAGCTACGCTGGAAAAGGCCGCCCGGTTAAATAATACCGATTGGGAAATTTTTATGGGCCTTGCAAAGCTTCATTTTATCCGGAGGCAGTATGACAAAGCATTCAATGATTTAAGTGCAATCTGGGCACTCGGTAAAAATCCCGCCTCTTTGGGAGCCTTGTATAATGATCTATTAAAAATCTTTCGGGAATTAGATCCCGGTAAAGCGGCAATACTGTATTCTAACTTACGGAAACTGGAAAATTCCTGATACCAGGTTGTTTACAGACAGTATAACAGGCACGAAACGGGTATCACTGAAGTGTTGTACCTGCGGTTTATTACCACGGGGGAAATTTATACGAAAAATACCTGCAACGATGCAAGTAGTTAATGAATGTGCAGAGATGTTTTTTATCGGGTGAGCAATTCCGGATGTAAATACCACCGGTTCGACTGATTAGTTTGGTAATTCTTGCGGCCTGAAAAGTGGCTTTAATGTATAGGGAGAGCCGGATAGCTCTCCCCATTTATTTCAGGGGCGCGCCTGATTATTTCTTTTTCGTTACTGTTTCGGTGTTTGGGCCGGCTGCTGTTCTTGAATTTTCAACAGCTTTTTTCGTCGAATTAATTTTTTCCAAATCTGCTTTAGTTTTCACTGCCGGTTTAGCCGGAGTGGTTGTAGTTTTAGGTTCCGGGGTGGTAGTATTTTTAACAGCGGGAGTAGTTACATTTTTTGTTCCGGGTGTTACCTGTTTAGCCGGGGTTTTCGATACTTCTTTACCTTCTGGTTTAGTTGCTTCTTTTTTGGGAATTGTTGCTATCTTTTCTGATTTAACAGTACTTTGAGCAAAAGCTTTATCGCATGAATAAACGAGGGCGAATGCAACTAACAGAACGATCATGAAACGAGACATATAGTATCCTTTTATCGATTTTAAGTTATTAATAAATACATAGCAAATATAACTCACCAGCATTAAATTTTGCTTAATATTTAGTTAAAAAAAATTAATCAAGTGCATGGATAAATGAAGTCCGCTTGAAATATTATTAAACGGGAAATTGGCATTGGCACACGGCGAAACGAGCAGTTGCAGCACGGAGAGCGTGGCTATCGTTGCCCAAAAAGCAATGATATGCCCGCCTTCTGATGCACACCTGAGGTATACTCTGTCATGAACCGGATAAGCTTCCTGCCGTGTATAACCAGGGTTGCAGGGCATAATTACTGTAGGTACGGTTTCAACAGAATTTAGCAGCGAATTATTCTGTATGATTCGCGCGTGCAAATCACTAACTTGAGTACTTCATTTCGAGATCAGGAATTATTGACCATTGATTTTTGTTTCATTTATATCATCACAAAGATAAAGGCTCCCTTGCCGATATAATTCGAATAGAAAGCCGGATTAACTTTGTAGATGACAAGATACATTGGTAAAATAGAAAGCTCAGAAAATAGTTTTTTCAATTAAAGGAGATGTTCATGGAAAATGTAAAGAAAAAGATCGCACTGATTACCGGCGCGAATAAAGGAATTGGTAAGGAAATAGCCCGCCAGCTTGGTAAACTGGGCTTTACGGTTGTGCTTACAGCGCGTGATAAGAATGCAGGGCAAAAAGCAGTTGAAGAGCTTATTGGCGAGGGTTGTGACGCTCATACGGTGCAGCTCGAAGTGACAAGCGCGCCCGATATTGCAAATCTTGTTACCTATCTTGAAAAGAATTTTGGTAAACTGGATGTATTGGTAAATAACGCGGGAATAGCTCTCGAGTGGGACGGGAACCCTACCAACCCGGAAAAAGTACGCCGTACTCTGGAAGTAAACCTTGTGGCCCCCTACGCTATTACCGAGGCTTTAGTGCCGCTGCTTTCGTTAAGCGATGACGCGAGAGTGATTAATCATTCCTCGCAGTTGGGCTCTATTGATGCTGCAGAAAAAATGTGGAAATATATATCGGGATTCATGACTGTTGGATATTCTACTTCCAAGGCGGGCTTAAATATGCTTACGCAGATTCAGTCAAAGTCACTCGAAGAAAAAGGCATTGCCGTAGCCGCGGCTCATCCCGGTTGGGTAAAGACTGATCTCGGTTCCGATGCCGCCCCGATGGAAGTACCGGAAGGAGCTGGCACCGTAGTTACTCTTGCAACTATGGCAAGAGAACAGTTCCCTCATGGACAACTGATACATAAAGGCGAGCGCATTCCCTGGTAAAAATGGTATTGTATAACAGTGTACAATAAATTCCTGACTCATTTTTCTCGTACATCGAGTATGGGTCAGCCACATGCGAGCCTGAAAACATGCTCATTCGTACAGAAACCGAAAGGTTCTGCACGATACCTTAGATTACAGATCCCGGCAAAAAGCAGCGATGAGCCCGTCAAGGCGGGTAAATCATACCCCGCTGCTTTAGCCGGAATAGCACTAATCATTAATAGTCAGGGGCATGTACTCATAGTCCATTCAGAAGCGCTGACTAAATGCCCGTGCATTCTGAAAATGCCAATCTTCCATAAGCAAATTTTATCAATAGTTGATTCACGCCTTCTTCCATTAAACCCGAATGTTTATTCAACCGGATACCGCTATACTATTATTTTACCAACACACATTTTTTGCTTACCGAAAAATTACTTCCGGTTAGGCGATAGATATATATACCGCTTGCCAGATTTGCCGCGTTAAAATTAGCATCATGGCGGCCTGCTTCCTGCATCCCGTCTGCCAAAGTCCGTACCTCCCTGCCAAGTACATCGTAAACTTTCAGGCTGATCTTATCCCTGTTGGCCAGGCTATAAGTAATAACCGTCGATGGATTGAACGGGTTAGGATAATTCTGCTCCAGCTCGAATTGCAGCGGACGAGCTGCCGCATAATCGGTAATGGCACTCAGGCTTCCGAGTATCGGCAATTCGATATACGTGCCTGCCGTATTATCCATCATAAGCAGCGTGGCAGATTTTTTCAGCACGGGCAGTACATGCGGATTGGTGGTAAGAAATGAATCAGCCGGCTGTGTATCCAGATTTGTAATGACCACCCTTATTCTATCCCCTGCTCTGAAAATATGCGAATGAGAAATTCCGTACACCAAGGTATCTCTTAACGTATTCAGCGGATTATGCCTGTCGGTATAATTTATCCTCGTAACAAACTTTTCCTGCCCGTTCGGTTTAACTTCCCAAATCTGAGCATTTATCTGGCAAACGCCAACGTTGGATTTATACCGGGCATGCAGTTTCGGGGTGCCGGTCATTTGTACATCCTGCCGAAGCGAATCAGAATCAAAAATGAGCGTGCTTTTCTCAAATTTGCTCTTAAACGTACTGCCGGTAAAAATATAATTAATCGCCTGCAGCATGGTCAGGGTGCTGTCTTTTACATTATTGAATAATGAAATTGTATCAACAGCCGAAGTATTGGCCGAAAGTGAAAGCTTCCCTCCCGGGTGCAGGTAAACCCGCTCGTAATTATCTCCGACAGGCGGAAAAACAATTGTGGATTGCCGGGTAAACGACCATTGGTTATTTACCGAAGGATAATGGCTTGAGGCGTAGAAATATTTTGTTGTATCGAGCAATGTATGATGAATATCGTTGAGATAGTATTCCATTACCGCATTATCCAGTACAGAAATAAAATTGTTTTCGCCCGTGGTGGAATCAGCCCCGTGCCCGTCAACTGCCCCAAAATACGCGTGATACGGGGCAGTTAACAGCGATGTTGCCTTTATCATTCCCAATGTATTAAAGAATTTATCCTGCCAGGCATTCGTTAATAATACGGGGACTTTATTTTCCCCTACCTTATTCAGGTAATCGCGATTCCTGGGAAGAAAATACGCGATACTATCCCATTTATCTTCCTGTTTCGAAAGTATCCATTTCCGGATGAGTTTTACTTCATTATCGTACCTGACGAGTGATGTGTCATAATCCACCGAGAAGAACAGGGTCGTTTTAATCGAGCCATTCTCTATCCAACTGGAGGCAAATTCCGGCGAGGCAAGATCGGACATGCAGACCCGTACATTGAGTCCGTTACATACCGCCATGAATGGTAAAATGCCGCCCTGCGAACTTCCGAACAGCGCTATTCGGGTAGAATCCGCGAGTGTATCTTTCTTTATGTTGGCAACCACTTCCATCAGATCCTGCATTTCTGTAGTGCTAATCAGGTTTGAAAGTCCGGTGGATCTGCCCTGCCCCCGCATGGAATAGCACATGGTATAGTAGCCAAATGCCGCCTGATCCTGCGCATCCGGAAGCACTACGTACTTATCGTCCGCGTAGCCATGCAGGTACACTATTACCGGCCAACCTTTTGCCGGCTTTATCGTATCCGGGGTAAAACATGTACAATCAAGTTTGGTACGGTCGCGCAGCACAATGGTATAATCCTTCCTCTGCAAAGGATAGCCATCCTTTAATATTGATTGCGGAAATACTATCGCGGCGAAGAGAATAAATAAAGTAAATTTCTTTATCATCGTAAAATTCAGTTAATGAGTATACTAAAATATAATTTATTCCAATACCGAAAAGTTCATTTCGCAAGGGACGGGTTAGAATATG
This sequence comes from Ignavibacteria bacterium, assembly GCA_021286645.1. Classification (GTDB taxonomy): domain Bacteria; phylum Bacteroidota; class Ignavibacteria; order Ignavibacteriales; family Ignavibacteriaceae; genus JACPGF01. The sequence continues at coordinate 3,706 of JAJTBZ010000041.1, read as the reverse complement.
TATTGCTCCCCCTTGTACCGGGTACAGATATAATCCATTTTCCCAATCACCCCTTTCACATCAACACAACGCCCCGCGAACAGCCGCTAATTGAAGTAATCACTGTCAGTTAATGAATAATATATCAATACAATAGTTGCATCTCATCGAATGATTCACAACCCTCCAAGCCAAATTAGCTTCGTGATAGTACGTAGTTGTGTGCGGGTGGTGGTAGGCACTGTTACGAATGCAGACGGATGCGGGATTCAGCCCAAAATGGAGTGCGATATGAACTACTTAGGTTGTTGATGTTAGAGTTCTTATGCAGAAATGTTTTAGAGAATTTAGAGAGAATCAACCGGTAGAGAATTTTATCTGGATTTTTATCCAGAGTAAAATGAATGAGCAGAGTCATTCAAATATTTTGTGGGACTCAATATGAGTAACCTGCTCAGCTCAAAAAAAACGTTACGATTAATCATCCAACACTAAAAGCCTTTACGAAGCAATTATCTAATCAGCTACCGGGTTCAATTCCAAGTTTCCTCATTTCGGCAATCAAATTTTCCTGAGTAGAGTTAATGCTGTCAGAAAAGGGACGAAGCTCATTTTCAGCATTTTTTTTGAGCAGTTCTATTTGATCCAACAGCCGCTTAAAAGCGTAAACTCTTTCTTCCGCTAATTTGCGTTTTTCTGTTTCGATAGCCTGCGCCAAATGATTTTTATTTTCCTCAATCTGTGCATTCAGTTTTTCAAGATGCTGTTTTATTTTCAATGTATTCAGCTCAAAATTACCCAGTATCTCTAAAGCGATATGCGTCTTTTGCTCCTGGGTAGTACTAGTCTCATTTATTTTAATCGACGCGTGATCCAATAGTGCGATGTCTTCCAATAAATACTTTTCGATTAATCGCAGCGTGATTATTTGTTTATTAGGCCAGATATACCTGATGAATATATTATTTGATCCTATCTCACGCCTTGTTTTTTCTAGTTGAATTTCCATGAATTCCTTCTGATTCAGGAAGAGAGCGTCAATTTGTTCACTAGAAAGCGTATATGCTTCCTTTTCTTTTTGTACTAGCGAGCTATTGAGAAGGCTCAATAGTCTTTTCGATTCATCGGCAAGATTTTTTAGTTGTTGCTGGTAAATGATTTTTGAATTAGTTATCTGGTTCTTGCAATATGATTCGACTCCGGCGAGATTATTCTTATAGCTTTCAACGGCTTGCGTATATTGATTATTTGCACGAACCATGTCTTCCTTTTTTATATTATTCGTGACTAGCCGACCCCCAATAGCGCCACCGATTGCGCCTATGATCCCTCCAATAGCAATACCGATTCCGGGACCAAAAAAAGTACCGATAGCAGCACCGGCTTTTGCCCCCGCCGCGGCTCCAATGCCCGTTCCTGCCACATCCAATCCAATATTCTTCACGGATGTCATAAGCGTTGTATGCCCTTTCATGAGAATCTTTACTTCCCGATAGGAGGAAAGTGCTGCAGTTATGATGGGAAAATGCATATCAATATTACCTGTGATGGCATCCGCCGCGTGGTGCGTCTGATCCAGCACGGCATCATGGCTGAGAGCGTTATCAATAATATGTGAATGATCTGCTACAGCACTAGCTGCAAAAACCTGATCTATTCCGTGCGTGGGGTCAATGTGAAAGACAGTATCATTTAATCCATGAACATCATAATTTGATATAACACCAATATCAGGATGATGAAGAAAGTGCTCCTTAATACTACTCATGTCAAGCACATCTTTTACATTATATGGATGACCATCAACCATTATATCATAACCAGGTGTATTAGATGCTTCTGGAAATGTGACTGTATGGCCTAGACTCCTCAAATGATCCGCGACAACAAATTCTGCTACGTAACCCTGTAAATTATTTATTGCTGTGAGATGTCCGGTCCAATCAGTGTCCCAGTGAGAAAGATAGGAGTGAAGATCTGAAATTGAGTCCATTTGTTTCCCCGCAAGTTGAGAAAGCGCATCGTAAACATTTTGATCAACTGACAGCATATTGTTTATTATATCTGTTCCGTACCAGGCAGACTCACCAATGGCACTTCCAATAGTAAACTTATCTATTTGATCAATTTGAAACTTTAGTTCAGAGTATTTATAATTGCAATTTGATAAATTAGTATAATTTGCGTCTTCAATCTTTGTATTTGTTCTAGAATAGCTAGGGAAAACAGATTTTACAATATCTGCGTAACCGAGTCTTGATCGGTACGGATGATGTACCGGGTTCTGGCGCAGTTTTCTTAAGTGTATAAATCTAAATGCTATAAAAGCTACAGTTGTAAATACTAGAATTCCAACAATCATATTTAACCCTTATCTATTATACGAATTCTACTTTTTAATGTTTGCCGCCTCTATCCAGAATACTTGAAATTGCATCCAATTGTCCGGGTCGGAACTGTGCTGAAGCACCAAACATGATTTAAAAAAAATTACGAGAATTTTGTTTACTCTTATTTCCGTTTGTGAATCTTTTTATTCTGTAAATAATTTTATCAATTCGCATTGATAAAATACTCAAGCCAGAGGTCTTTGAAATAATAATTGCCTTTCTCACCGAGTGTATTCATTACTATATCGGCCTCAGCAAGAACAGTTTTGTTACCCGTTGAAAGTCCTTTCCTAAGTATTTCTTCCATAATTCTCTCCTTCCCCTGATAAAAGTAAATTTGGGCTTCTGTCTCTACAGCCTGCTTAAGAATACGTACTGCTAATTCAGGTTCTTCACCGGATTTTTGTTGGAGATAATCAATCAGCTCCGGCAAATGATATCCTTCTTTATTCAGTATTAGTGTCTCAGTCAGGAGATTAGCCAGTTCATCAAGTGTTACTTCACTCGGAATGTACTTCAGCCAGGTCAGAAATAACGAAAATTCACTTGTAGCTTCCGGAACATTATTTTTATCAGAATCCGTTATGTAAGACTTAGCAGTCTGAATTCGTAAGTCCCAATAAATTTTTGCCTGAGGCCAGAAGGATGGTCTTCCTTCAGGATTATCAGCGAAAATCGTAGAATCAAGGAGTAAATGCCATATATACTGCACTGCATGATATGCAGCGTTATTTTTTTTAACTAAGGCAAATTTTCTGAGCAAGCAAGTGTCTTCGTTAATGTTTTCAAGTCCATTTATACAGGCAATAACTAAATGTTCAGCTAATGCCTCTTCGGTCCGCCTGCTTATACCTCTTTCCTTTATTAATGTACCATTCTCAAGTCTTTTAACGGCGAGTTCGTATTGCGGATGTAATAATTTGAAGACGTCAGTATAGAACTTGCTGCCAGTTATATAGGATGCCCAGGCAGCTTCCCAATACATAGGTTGATTATCAGGAAATATTTTCGAGATATTTTCAATTACCCATCTTTTATTTAAGTACATGAGATTGGGCAGATAGATACCAAAAATGGAATGAACTGCCGGGCTTTTTTCATTTCTTTTGTCTAATTTATGCTCCAACAACTCTTTATATTTTATTTCGGAGTCGAATCTATCAGGTTCGGGTACATCAGCATTTTTATCTTTGTTTTTCGCAGCATACCACAGTCCATAGTCGATTAACCGTTCCATTGCTTTCCCGCGGACTGAATTTATTGCTGTAGTGAATGAGTCCACCTGCTTACCTACTTCTTCATTTGGTCCCGGGCTTGATTTACAAAAGCACAGATAT
>JAJTBZ010000031.1 GCA_021286645.1 Ignavibacteria bacterium | reverse complement strand
TACTTATACACCGGAAGGATGGGATAAGCAACCCGGAGGCGCACTACTAGCCGATGCTTTGGGATTACGGGGTATCAGGCGATTTTTCTCAAAGGATAAGTCGGAACACCTGGTAAGCTTACCGGTTGCAGCAATCGCGCGCGGTACTGTTGATACGTTATTCAATGCCGGAATCATTACCTTCACCGGCGTACTTATTCTCATCTATATGGTTGCTGCCCTGTGCGGGGTGGATTTACGCCGTTCTGCTATTGATGCTTTGTTGTATAAAAACTGGTTCTGGTGGGGACTTGATTTAATAGCCGATGGCCTGGTACTCATTTTTGTAGCCGGAACATGGTACCTGCTGGCAACATTAATTACTGGTAAAAATCTTTTATTCGAAAAGTACGCGAGAGCGGCGTTATTTATCGAGATGGTAGTTTCCTGGACCGTGTGGTCGCACCATCTTATGAGCGACCAGGCACAGCCGGGAATATTAAAAGTAGCTTCCGGTGAAATGGTCACTGCTTTTGAGCTTATAACACAAGGGCTTGCTTTCTTTATTACTCTGGCTACTTTATGGAGCGCGCGCCCTTTAAAAATGACTAACCCTTTAAAATTCCTGCTCGGTGGATTACTTGGTTTTGCTCTGGCAGTACCTGCCGGTATCATGCAGGCAGACCTGGGGTTAAACAGAATTCTGCATAATACGCAATGGATAATAGGTCCACACGTTCACGTTGCAGTATTAGTAGGGCTAACCATGACCCTGTATTCGGCAATTTATCTTTTATTGCCCATCGTTAGCAATGGCGCGCAATTATGGAGTCAGAAGTTAACAAACGTGCACTTCTGGTGCCATTTATTGGGTGGTATTGGCATGGGTGCATTTATGGGTATGGCAGGTCTAAAAGGTATGCTCCGTCGTACTATTTATGAAAATGGTGAATTTACCCCGTATATGATTTTGGCAGCGTTGGCTGGCAGCTTGTTGTTAATTGGCTTCCTGGCCTTTTTCTTTAATATTGTTATGACAGTTGGACTTAAAGGCGTAATCGGTATTTTTATGCCAGCAGAAAGTGATTCCAAAGAACTTCTCCCCGAAACAAAATAGTATTTTGTTTCTCATAAGTCCCAAAAGGGGGCAGTAGTAACCACTGTCCCCTTCCTAAAAACATTCTTATCTTCATAACTAATCTTTATTAATCAGAGGCCGGTTCTATTCATTAATTGCAAAAAAAAACCGGCAATAGTTTGAGTAATTTGCCGGTTTAAACAAAATTCCGATTCCGGATTACGGTAAAGTAAGAACGCCATCCTGACTAACACGAACCCAGTATCCTTTACCCGGGGCAAGAGTGGTACTTTCCGGAGAATATCCATTCTCGAACTTATAAAAAGCAGAACTGATTATTCCCGCAGGAACGCTTGTAATACCGCTTACTGAAACTGAGCTATGCAACGACCCGATTAAATTCCATCCGGCTGTCACAGCAATTGTACGAGGGGAAGCAGCCTGTCCGGAAACGTTTATGGTTGATGCTGAATTCATTTTCACCCAATATCCGGCAGTATTTGTAAGTGTTGAAGCTGTTATATAGCCGGCGTTAAATCCATAAACTGGTGAAGATGCCGCAGGAAATACACTTGCAGCGCTCATATTCGATAATACTAACGGAACAGAAACCAGATTCCACCCGGAAGCTAATGAAATACTTGAATTCAAAACATTGTTGGCGGCAATAACAATTTGCTTATCAGAGGCGAAATTCCAATATTTTTTCGAACTGCCCGTGGCGTATAAAGTCTGTGTACCTGAAGCAGCAGGGGCAGTATATTTAAAAGTAAAATCCACTCCGGTACCGGAGTAATTCGTTGAGGCATTATGAGTAAGTTCGCCACTCATGCTTTGAAGATATGTTGAAACCGGCGCCAAGGTACCATTCGAAGCGGCTATATCAACACCGGCTTTGGTAGCCGGACCGCCGGACACACGGACAGTATAATTTACAGTTTGCCCGGGCTGTACGGTATCCGGACCGGTAATTTGCACGAGTACCGTAGTATTATAATAGGAAGAACCGTGGCATGAACAACCAGTGGTCCCGTTTTTACGGGTGTAGCCGCTTACACCGCCCGGATAGGCCCATGCAGATGAAGAAATAACAACTATCATGGATATAAGTAGTAATAATAATGCTCTCAGTTTCACTATTTGCTCTCTTTAATTGTGTTAATTGATTTCCTGTGCCAATTCGTTATATACTTTTTCAGTCAGACTATCATAACTATGCCCTTCCGGTAAAATCGGTTTATGGAATTTAACCACGATTTTTTTCCAGGGCCTGGGGAAGAAGGAACCACGCGGTAATGCATCAATGGCGCCTTTAATTGACACTGGAACGATGGGCACATTAAATTCAAGGCTAAGGATCGCAAAGAACTTCTTGAATTCGCCCAATGCACCGGTATAGGTACGTGTACCTTCGGGAAAAATGATAATGTTTTTATTCTGTTGCAGTACTGCCGCCAGCTTTTGCAAAGATTCTTTCAAATCTTTGTTCAAATCCATAATAATTACATTATTGCGGTTTGCCAGGGCTTTTACGAGGCGGTTGCGGAGGTGCTTTTCCTTCGCGTAGAAATATGTATTCTTCAGTATCTCTTTCTTTAAGAATACAGAAACAAATATACCATCAAAGAAACTCTGGTGATTTGGTGCTAAGATAAATGGCCCTTCGGGTATATTTTCCGTACCATCGCCTTTAATGCGAAAATACAAACTGAAGAAAATTTTTGACAGGTTTTTAAATAGATTGTGGGTGAACCAACTTTCCGGAAGTTTGAAATCGACTTTCTCGCGTAAAATTTCTGCCCACTTCACAGCCTCTACATGTAGTTTATTCTTTTTTTCACGCATATATAGAGAAAGCTTCTCAACGGTTGGATGATGATGAAAAACTTCTTCCTGAATCTTGGTTCCAAAGGTAGATTCCAGAAATGCCTGCAAATTTACTTTATCCAATGAATCGAGTCCCAAATCAATTTCCAGGTGATCATCGGGGGCAACATCACTATTTTTGGCTTCTTTCAGATAATCACGAATAACGATATACTCCTGAAAATCCGGTTCGATGCCTGTTTTTTTCTTTTTATTGGCATTTTCTACCATATCAGCCAGCTTAAAACGCTGAATTTTCCCTAACCGGGTTTTGGGAAGTTCTTCTTTGCTAATAAAGAACTTACTAAGTTTTTTATATGATGAAGCGCTGTGGTTATAGGCATCAACTACCTTCCAACGAAACATTTCATCAACATTGATATTGCCTTCGGCCAGAATCCGTTTGTAATCAGGGTATATTATTGCCTGTAACTGGTCATTTTCACAGAACACAGCCACTTCAGCAATAAACGGTGAAAGTTTTTTTAATTTAATCTCAATTTCTTCGGGATTAATATTCTTCCCGTTTGAAAGGACAATAATTTCCTTTCTTCTACCGGTAATATGGATAAAGCCTTCTTTGTCCTGATATCCGAGATCTCCGGTAAACAACCATCCATCGCGCAATATCTCAGCAGTTTCTTCGGGACGGTTATAATATCCTTTCATAACATTTCGGCCGCGGGCAGCCAATTCGCCGTCGACAAATTTTACTTCGACACCATGAAGCAGTTCACCGGCAGAGCCAATTTTCCATCTACCCGGTCTGGTAAAAGTAATCATCGGGGCTGCTTCAGTCATACCAAAACCTTCCAGGATTTCAAAACCCAGTGTTTTATAATCCTTGGCAAGGGCTTCGGGTAATTTTGCGCCGCCACAAACAAGATAATCCAGTTTCCCGCCGAATTTTTCATGTACCTGTTTAAATATTTTACGCGAAACCGATTGGGAGTTTATCAACCTTGCAATCCGAAATATCAGTCGGGTTGCAAAGTGTTTATTAATTTTATCCATTATTCCCTTACGGATAGCTTCATAGAACCGGGGTACGCCGATAATTATTCTAACCTGATTATCGTGTAAAGTAGAGATAATATCTTCCGATTGCATTGACGGACAAATGGCAACTTTAGCACCGAGGCATACGGGAGCTACCATTGACCCCAGTAAGGGGAAAATATGGTGTAGAGGTAGTAAAATTAAAAGCGTACGGTAACTGGTATATATAGGGATGTATTGTGATACCGGAATGATATTTGCCATCAGGTTGTCATAAGTCAACATAACACCTTTGGGCGAACCGGTGGTGCCGGAAGTATAAATAATTACGGCTACTTCGTTTACATTTTCTTTTTCAATCGGGATAGCCTCAAAATCGCCGGCAGAATATCCCAGCAAATCATCAATTACTACTAATTCTATTGGTGAATTAAGCAAAGGCCGAATCTGATCCCAAACCGGTAATTGCCCTTTTGAGCAAAAAATCAATTCCGGTTGGCAGTCATTCAGAATGAATGCAATTTCATCAGGCTTTGCCATGTAATCCAATGGAACAACTATAGCGCTGTTATCCCAGGCCGCGTAGAACGAAAAAATCCATTCCGGTCGGTTTTCCGAAAATATTGCAACCTTTGTTAACTGCTTATTCCGTATCCTTTCGGAAAAACGGTTAATATGCTGTAATAACTCAGTATAGGTAAATGTTCCTTCTTTGGCCGAAATCGCTATACTATCTCCCGGCTGTACAAACTTAATACTATTCAACATTATCTCTTCAATGAAAATAAAAGCATCGTAAAATAGGCAATCTTTACAAAGCAGAAAAATACTTTTTCGCTCTGCCCATTCCGTTACACTATCTCAAAATGAGACAAACATTTAGAGTTTTTCTTCAATTTTAGTGAATTTTGGGGACATACCAACTGGCACGATGATTGCAATAATAGATCATTCAGCAAATAAAAATAATAAATCAAAAAAGGTGTAAATATGTTCAGGACAACCAGATTCTTCTTCGTCTTAGTTTCGGTTCTCTGTGTTACGAGTTTACTTCAGGCTAAAACAAAAAGCATAGCGACAGTTACCGGAACAGATAAAGTGATTACTGTTACCCTTCCTGCTCCTTTCAGCGAAACCGTTTACGCGGGTACGTTTTCGGCTTCAATAGATGGGCATGCTACCAACCTCTATTGTATAGATATTAAACATCAGTTACAATACAATGCGCCATATACCGATGTAGAGCAGACCGATAGCTTAATGACCTACATCCTGAATAATTATTATCCATATAAAACATATCCATATACAAATGCACTTAGCACGGTTGAAAAAGAAGCCGGTGCAGTTCAGATGGCATTATGGAATCTTTCAGATAACCTGGATATCAATGGCTGCACCAATGTTGATGCAACCGTAAAAGCACGTGCATTGGCAATTGTAAATGATGCAAAGACTTATGGTCATAATCTCAGCCTCAATTCTTTCTTCATCGATATTCCTACACAATCTTTTTCAACCGGATCACCGATAAGCTTTACCATTAAAGCTTTTGATAATATGGGTGTAGCAATGCCGAATGTGAATATCACGATTTCTACAACAGCAGGCACTTTAAGCACAACTACTACTAAAACCGGTGCGCTTGGTGTTTCGCCTACTATTACTCTTACTCCGAATGGTAATGCAACAACCGCTACAATAACTGTTTCAGGTACAGTTGGTATACCTGCCGGAACAAAATATTTTCACCAGGCTGATCCGAATGGAAAGCAAAAATTAATACTTGCCACTCCTACTATAGCAGCAAGAACAATTACTAAAACTATTACCTGGTTTGACGAAATTAAGTTGGCTCTTACCAAAAAAGCTGATGTAAATAAAGTTAACGATGGCGATTTTGTTAACTATACCATCGTTGTTAAAAATATTGGAACTCAGGCAGCTCAGAATGTTACCGTTTCAGATCAGTTACCCGCGATATTGAATTATGTTTCCTGCTTACCGGTTGGTGCATATTCGCCTATCTCCGGAATCTGGGCAGTTGGTTCATTAAATGTTGGAGATTCAGCAGTATTAGTAATAAAAACGAAAGCTAACTTTTCAAATACCAATCCTACCCCGTTCACTTTAGGACCGGTTAAAGATTATAATTTATTTGTTATTGATACATTAATTCAGCCATCGGCCGATACCCAGGGTAAATTAGCTGTTGGCGGATATTGCGATTTACGCGGCTATTCGGTTGGCGATCAGTTGCCTGCCAATTCGGGCAATGTACTCGTTTGCGGTAATCATTTAACTTTCATTACCGGTCGTGTTTACAATGGTAAGGCCGTATATCAGAATTATATCACTTCAACAATGGGTTTCTCTGCTGACGATGGTATCGTGAAAGACAGCGTATTGAACTTCCCTGCTGCAAAATTATATGTACAGAACCTGTCATCTCAGCTTGCAACTCTTGCTAAAACCGATACAATCGCTTCTGCTTATGGAACAATTACGTTAAATGCACACAAAAGCGGGCTTAATGTTTTCTATCTTGATGGTTCAAAATTACTTACTTCAAATGCCTTAGTTATTAACGCACCGGCGAACTCAACAGTACTTGTTAACATTTCCGGTGACTCTACCCGTATCTTCGGCGGTTTCGATGTAAACGGTACAACGAAAGATAAAGTGTTGTTAAATTTCTATGAAGCTACCAAATTAACATTTAGCGGTGCAGATGTTCGGGCTTCAGTATTAGCACCAAAAGCAACCCTTAACTTCCCTGCCGGTATCGTATCGGGTCAATTGATTGTACGTTGTATGTATGGATCGGGTCAGGTTAACCTTAGCCCATTTACCGGTGTACTTTCACGCGATACTTCGATAACCAACTTTGCTACCTGCGAAGGCGCATCCGTTTCGAATATGCCTAATTACTTTAATTTCGGACTTACAGCCCTTGCCCGTATCTCTGAAAATGATTCACCGAACAGCGTAAAAGGCGGTTCTAATTCTAAAGCCTCAGAATTCAAGCTTGAACAGAACTATCCTAACCCGTTCAACCCGAGCACTATCGTTCGTTTCAACATGGCCAATGCCGGTTATGCAAAAGTTGCTATCTATAATATCACCGGTCAATTGATTAAAGTACTTGCTGATGGTAATTTTACCCAGGGCAGCCATGAAGTAGTTTTTAACGCGAACAATTTACCAAGTGGAATTTACTTGTGCAGAATGACCTCAGGAACTTTCTCCTCTGTTCAGAAAATGATCTTGCAGAAATAAGTCCTGATAATAAAATGATGTGTACAGGCCGTCTAATAAAAAGGCGGCCTGTTTTATTTTAAAAACTCCAAAACCAGATCACTGGCATTTAACTCATCAAAAACACGACCATCCAAGCCACCACGAATTCTTAGCGTTTGAAATCCGGCATTATCAGCCATAGAAGTAATTGTTTCATGAGTATATGGGTAAATTTTCGTCGTAATCAATTCTCTTTCCCCCGGGTGCATGGTTGTAAACCGTAATATATTGAACTGGAGAATATCCTGGATAAAATCGTAAAATCGGATATAGGTATATTCATTATCAGAAGTTATACCAATAATCCTCTGCCTGTCCTGTAGTATTTTCCGATAGTTTAAAATTTGCATAACGAACTTACCGCCTGGTTTAAGAATTGCATACAATCGATGAAATCCCTCCGCCAATTTAGAGGGTTCTACCAAAGCGAGCGTGTTGCCAAGACTGAATGCTACATCAAAATTGCTGTCATACATTTCAGGAATACTTTCAATCCCGGCATTACAGGTCTCCACATCAACATTAATTTCACGAGCGAAATGATTAAGTGAACTCAACATACCTGCAGATGGTTCGAAAGAAACCACTTTATGCCCGAGCTTGATTGCCGAAAATGTATCGATACCACTCCCCGCCCCTATATCGGCAACACGCGCTGGTAAATCAGGCAGCCAGGATTTTAACAATTCAACTCTCCGGTCAACTGTACCATTAAAGCCTACCATGGAGTTATAGAATGAGGAAGCTGTATCAAAAAATTCGTTCGAAGTGTTCATAAGCATCTGTTTAACAATGAAATTTCTTTTGTTCCATAAACAACAAGAATAAGAGTCTGTTAATTCCATTGGAACATAATAGTAAAAATTTCGATACATTTACATCGAAAATTCTTTTTTAAATCGGAAAAACAATGAGTAGAAAATATATTCTTAATGAACAGCATTGGAAGTCAATAAAAGATCATACTTGTAATCTGGCTATTTTACCCTGGGGCTCATGTGAACCACATAATTATCACCTTCCTTTCGGTACAGATACAATTCAATCAGAGTATATTGCTTCTGAGGCGGCAAGGAAGGCTGAGGAAACAGGCAGCAACGTACTGGTACTACCGGCTATTGGCTATGGCGTAAATATCGCGCAGTTGAACCTGAATATGACAATCAGCATCTCCCCTTCTACCCAGTTACAGATTCTGCATGATATAATCACTTCCCTGCTTAGACATAATGTTTCAAAACTTCTTATCATTAATGGTCATGGCGGAAATGATTTTAAGCCCATCATCCGCGAATTACAATTGGTTTTCCCGAGCATGTTCGTGGGACTCATCAATTGGTGGCAGATACCAATTGATAAAAAGCACTATGCAAATCCCGGGGAGCACGCGGGCGAACTGGAAACGGGTAACGTAATGCATATAGCACCACATCTGGTATTGCCAATCGAAGAAGCCGGCGAAGGGACTGCAAAATCATTTAATTTACCGGGCTTCAAGGATGGCTGGGCCTGGAGTCCCCGCCCATGGGAGTTGATTACTGAAGATACGGGTATAGGTAACCCCAAAAACGCTACCTCTGAAATGGGTAAGAGCTACCTCGAAGAAGTGACAACTCTTATTGCAGCCGTAATGGGGTCACTTTCCCGAGCGGACATGACATGTATATTTAAATAGCAAAACGGGCAGGTTAACTGCCCGTTTTCACTATTATTAGCATAAAGCTTATTTAAACAAATCCTCAACAGGAATAATAGTTACATTTTCTTTCTTTACCTGTAACGGGTACTTTGCAATATCCTTATCTTCTTCCAAAACAGAAGCCGGTTTCGGAGTGCTGTACTTTTTTGGTGATTCTGCATTGTTTATAATGCGCTCAGCCAAATCTTTTGCATTTTTGGTAATCAGTGTTATAACCATATTCTTATCCTGGAAATACTTTTTGATGGCTTTATTTACATCATCAAGTGTAACTTCATCCATCATTTTTCTGTACAATTGCAAATGGCTTGTATTCATACCATAAAACTTATCGTCTAAAGCATAGCCGAGGCGTTTTGATGTAGTTGGAGCATATTGCAATACATAATTTTTCAGGAATTTCCGGGTAAGGTCAAATTGTTGTGGAGTCATCCCTTTATCGATTAGCGAATGTAATTCACGTAATGCCGCACGTAATGCAAACTGGGCATCTTCATTTGGCATCGGGCGGAGCCAAATTTCAAAAATATGATGTTTCCGTGGAACGTTAACCGGTGGCAAATGGAATACTCCCCCGAAAGGATAGTGCTCAATGTAGCTATAGTCACCATAATTCATCCCGCGGGCTTCACGAATTACCTGGTACAGGTGCGAACTCGAGTTTCTATGCTCTCCAAGCCAAGAATTTGCAATGGCCAGCGCGTACCATTCTTTATTGCCCCGATGAAGGTCTATTGGGTAGCCAATAGAAACAGCGGTTGCATTGGCATTCTTTTCAACCAATACCAACTGCTGACCATTAATTGGTGCAGGTTCAATTTTGGGCGCGTCCGCTACTTTCCCTTCAGGAAGTTTTTGCAGTTCATTCCAGATTTTATCAACAAGTTTCTTATCGTACCCGCCGCCAATACCTAAAATAAAGTTATTTCGGTTGTAGTATTTTTTATAGAAAGCCTTTACATCTTCAATAGTAATAGAATTCAGTCCGCTTATGGTACCTATATCATTGTGAGCATAGGCGGTTTTTGCAAAAACCGAACCATACAGTACTGCTTTGCCCAATTCTTCATCACTGGCATATTTCAACTCATTTTGAAGATAATTAAGCGCATCCTGTTTTACACGTTGTAACTCTTCATCCTTAAATGCAGGCGCAAGAATTTGGCGAGTGAACAATTCAACGTATTCTTTTAGGTTATCTTTATGCACACGACCGGTAAAAGATGCAATCTCTTTACCCGCGCTCACTTCAAACCCGGCTGCTAAAGGAAATAATTTCGCAAGAATTTGTTCGTAGGAGTCAGTAGTGGTAGAACCCTCGCTGATCAGGCGGGAGGTTAGATACGCGAGTCCTTCTTTTCCGGCCGGATCGAATTGTGAACCGGCATTGAGCATAATCCTAAAAGATACCGTAGCATCTTTGGGAATATGCAATTCAACGATTCTGTCATTTTTCATTGGCTTTGCACTTACTAGTGAGGCAAAAATAAAAACACAACCTATTGCTAAACTGATCAACTTTTTCATTTTTCAGCTCCTTTCAGAATAACCAGGTTCTCATTTTGCGGAACAAAATAATGCTTAACCGCATTTTGCAAATCCTGAGGAGTTATACTGTCTAATGTTGTGTATAATTCATTAATTACGTCTATATCGCCGGTAAGAGTTATAAAATGCGGCATACGGGAAGCTATAGCGTCCGGATTATCCAGACCCATCAGGAAACTATATTTACCGCGTTTTTTCAGATCAGCGAGCTTCTTTGCATCAACAGGGTTATCTGCAAATTGTTTAATGGCTTTGCGAATTTCCGAAGTTACATAATCAATATCTGCTACATTCTTAACCTGAACAGAAATCTCAAATAAATACGGGTCCCGAGCCAGAGAGTGGCTTGCCTCGATTGCCTGCACTTTCTGTTCATCGAGTACAAGCTTTTTATATAATTGACTGGTTTCTCCGAAACAAAGCTCTGCAAAATGCATTAATGCAACATATTGCTTGTCTTTAGCATCAAAAGCATCACATTTATAACCCATTAACATAATTGGTAAAGTCTTGCCGTCGTATGTTACTTCTTTCATCCGGGGAGCTGTTTGAGCCGGTTCCGGTTGAATTTTAGGTTCAGTATAAGAACCTGACCACGGGCCGTAGTACTTCTTTAATAAGGCAGTTGTTTTCTTAACATCGATATCGCCAACGACAACTACAACAACATTTGTAGGCCGATAATACCGATTATAGAAACTTAGACTATAATCGTACATATTTGGCATTTCTTTGATATCTCGTTCGAAACCTATGGTTGTATGCTTATATGTATGCTTATCAAAAGCCATATCACGATATACTTCATAAGCAACTTCCCACGGGCTGGTACGGCCTTTTCTATATTCACCATAAACCGCACCCGATTCAGTCTGGAATTCTTCTTTCGAGTATTTCAGATTTCTGAATCTGTCCGATTCCAGATCCATTACTTTTTCAAGATAATCGTTCGCGATGTTTAAGTGAAACACCGTCAGGTCATCGCTCGTATAGGCATTTGCGCTTGCACCCATACTGGTAATGATACTATCATAAACGCCTCCCGGGAATCTGTCAGTTCCTCTGAACATCATATGTTCAAAGAAATGAGCGAAGCCTGATTTTCCTTCTTCCCATTCATCCCTGCTTCCAGTCCGTACTACAGTATAATACGCAACAAGTCCGGGGCTGTCAAATGGAATCAAAATTGCTTTCATTCCATTTGGTAAAACAACCTTTTGATATTCAAAAGGTAAAATTTTACCTGATTTAGTTTTTGCTGTTGACATGGTTCCCCATACAACAACCAACACAAATAACGAAAGAATGAAATTTTTCATTCGTCACCTTAGTTTGATGATAAAAAAATGATTTAATAATTCTTCTTCCTTGTAAAAGCACTAAAACACTCTTATTTTTTAACGACACCAATTCCCGGACGGTCGTTTAAAGTAACCCTGCCGTCTATCACTTTGGTTCCATCATAGACATCATTACTTATCAGAAGGGCGCCATCAAGATCTGCCCAGTCAACCATGGGCGAGAGATGCGATGCTGCAGAAATTGCACAGGATGTTTCTGTCATACAGCCAAGCATTACTTTCATACCTAAGGCACGTGCCAGATCGAGCATTTTATGGGCTTCGCGCAGGCCTGTCGACTTCATAAGTTTGATGTTAATACCATGATAAGCATGGTGAATGCGAGGAATATCAACCAGCCGCTGGCAGCCTTCATCTGCAATAATTGGTATTGGGCTTCGTTCCTTTAACCATGCATGATCATCAATGTTATCCTTATCCATCGGCTGTTCAATTACCACTACACCCTTCTCATGCAGATAGTGTAACATATCCAGGGCAAACTGTTTATCTTTCCAGCCCTGATTGGCATCAGCAGTTAATGGTTTATCCGTAACGGAGCGGATTGTTTCGATCATTTCCTTATCGGTATCTCTGCCAAGCTTAACTTTGAGAAGTTTAAATTCTGCAGCTTCTTTTACTTTTTGGCGCACTACATCGGGTTTATCAATTCCAATTGTATAAGTGGTATTAGGAGTTTTTGTTTTATCGAATCCCCAAATATTATACAAGGGTTGATTCATGAGTTTACCGATGAGATCATGCAAGGCAATATCAATTCCTGCCTTAGCAGCACAATTCTTATGATCAATATTATCGATATACGTAAGAATATTCTCAAGTTCAAAGGGATTGTTGAACTGTTCAAGGTTCACTTTTTTATAAAAATCGGTTACAGTCTGGTGCGATTCACCTAAATACGGTGGCATTGAAGCCTCACCATAACCAATGATACCATCATATTCGATTTCTGTCAAAACCACAGGAGTTGTTGAGCGGGAATTACTGGCAATTGTAAAAACGTGCCGAAGTTCAAGTGTATAGGGAGTAAAACGAAATTTCATTTTTGAAGATCCTTTACCTAATGCAAAAACAGGTTTAAAAGGCAATGCAGCATAGCCTGCCGCCAGCAAAGAAGTAGTTAAAAAAGATTTCCTGGTCTGTTTCATTGTAATTCCTCATGAGGAAAATAATATTTTGAGTCTAATACCCGAACAATTGCTTTATCGGAAGTATTCAGGATGGTTCTGGCACGAAGATACATTTTCGTACGATATTCACTGAATATTTCGCTGCTTTCAACGAAACTATTAATACGTACCCTTCCTGACGAATGAATAAATTCACCGTTCCCAAGATAGATACCTACATGCGTGGCCCTTTCAGGTTTGCCTGTATTTTTCTTTCCGAAAAATACGAGGTCTGCCGGTTTCAACTTTTTCAGGTCAAGACTATCATCTGAGAAATCTCCCGTAAAAACCTGTTGCGAAGCATCACGGGGAAGAATATAACCATTCAGAAAGTAGACAGATTTGGTAAAGCCGCTGCAATCCACACCCTTTGAGGACATACCACCCCAAAGATATGGTGTTCCCATAAACCGTTTTGCAGTGGTCAGGATTGCTTCGGGGGTATTGGCTCTGCTTTGTGCCCAGTCAGTGAATTTATAGGCATCTTTCTCCTGTACATATCCCTTACGGCCATCGGGTAAGGTTACATTGTAAAATGTCCCGGTTGAACCGGTTACCCTGAGCAGATTTCCCGCCACAAGATCAGTAACTGTTTGGGAAGATACATCAGGTTGCGAGTAACAATATGGTGCCATACCGGTAATAATAATCTTTTCCGATGCAATATATTCGTTTACCGATTTTGCATCGGTATGAAATAGCACATCATCATCAACCCAGCCAAGATAGTCATCAGGAGTTTGGACAAGACAAAAACCCTGCTTAAGTTTATATACACGCAGAACTGTACCCATCAATGATTGGGTCACCATCTCTTCCGGATGATCAGGACCTTTCCGGATATTGACAACAGAAAGAGCAACTACCGCATAGTTTTTCCCTTTCAAATTGTCACCAGGCAAAACTGTAACGTCATTTTTCACATTTATCGACTGATTTTTGCAAAATTTCAGTAAATCGGTTACAAGTTCCGGTTTATTTGTTTCTCCAAAAATTGTTACAGTGCCCCCGTTATCAGATTTAACATGTACATCACAGATGGCCGTACGTTTATCCGGAGCGTATTGCTTTTGCAATTCTGTCAGACGGGCTTCAACTGATTGTTCTAGATGAGTTTGACTTAGTATCATAGGACTGTAAACAAGAATTAAAGTTAGTAAATAAGTATAAATTATGTATTTCATAGTATTCCAAAATATAATTTAATGGATGTACTAAGTTACAAATACTAAACACATTTGAGAAGTGAACTTTTGAGAAAAGCGATTGAGAAATGAATAAAAAACCGGGGATTTTAGGAGAATAGGTATCCCCGGTTTATATCTATAAGCAACTTGTTATAATTGGGGTAGAAAATCCTCGCGATATGGGGCAAAAACATCGAGTAATTGGCCCTGTTCAATAGCGTGAACGCCATGTTCGACACCCGATTGCATAAGAAATGAATCACCGGCTTTTAATTCCTTTTTGCTTTCGCCGATAGTGATTACAAACTTACCCGAGACTACGTAGGAAACCTGATCATGAGGATGTGTATGTAAATAGCCCGTTGCACCTGCCTGAAAATCTACTAATACCATCATAATTGAATTATTGAAAGCCAATATTTTACGCTGCATCCCCTCACCTGCCGGTATCCATTCAGTTTTTTCTGCCTCGATGAATATTTCTGAAAATCTTTGCATAAACCTTATAAATTCCAATAAATTGAGAAAAATGCTGAAGAGTAACTATAGCTTGATGTTTCGCGGTATGACTCACCTACTGTCAGCTTTCCAGATAAAACGAATAAGTTGTTAATTTTGTAATCTATACCGCCTGAAAGCTCCCGAACAAAGAAATCATCTTTCGGAACATAGCCATATTTTAACCCGCCGGTAAGAATAAAATCATCTTCAACTGTATATGCATATTCTCCCCATAATGAATGGGCTGCATATCCCTGAGGTGTATAAAACCTAAAATTCAACGGGGTCATATTTTCATAGTTATACTCATAACCCGCGGTAATTTCATCAGTAAATTTCTTGGCTAACTTAAAGCTGATAATATCACCAATCGCGCCGGTGTATGTTCCTGCTCCAATATGATAAGCAGCATCACCTACCGGAACATATTTGTCGTTAATAACGATATGTGAATAGTTTAACATCAATTTAACTAAGGTATTCAACTGATACCACGAACTAAAGCGATAATTGAATGCATTATAGCGCAAAGTAGGATTAGCCAAATTTGATGAATACAAGAGTAAAGCAGCATCCGTTTTCTGCATCAGGAAGGTAGCTACATATTTCTTTGGTTTACTAAGGCTAATACCCCATTCATATACCGCCTTTTTATCCAAATTATCATACGCGAGATTACCCATTCCTCCAAAAACGAAAAGGGTTGGTGATATATAATAATTGATTTGCCATTTTGATGTAGTAAAATAGTTCTTCACTACTCCCATCAATATTTTTTGCCCGTTACTCATGTAGGAATACCTTCCCTGTAGGAATACCCTGCCCAACCCCAAAGTAACGGAAAGTTTGGAAGAAAGTCCAAACTCAACAGACATGGACGTATTGAGCATATCAAGATCCTGATTATCCTGATAGAATGAAAGCTGAGGAGAGACCCGCACGTAGGTCGGGAAACCGCTCATAAAAGCCCATGGAGAAGCTGCAGCCGGAAGCCAGCCGATTCTTTTGGTGATTAAATCACGTTTCGCTGAATCCGGTGTTGCCACATAGAGACTATCGTAAATTACTTTTGCAGAATCGATATCTTTCAAATGTTCATAAGCTTCAGCCAGATAGAAGCGGGCATCAAAATTAGAAGTATCTTTGCGCATCAATTCTATCAATTGATTCTTAGCGCTGATCGAATCCCCGCCCCATAATGTGGCTTTTGCTTTTAACAGGGCTACATCGTAATCATATTCTTCGGCCAGAAGCTTATCATAAATTTCGAGAGCTTTTTTATAGTTTTTTGCACAGGAATTGACATCGGCAAACTCAATCAATTCGAGTTTACTTGGAGCCTTGCTGTTTGAAAAATATTCGTTATATTTTTCAATTGCGCCCGGGCAATCACCTGCCGCTGCCGTTTCACGGGCAGAGACCAGAACCTGAAAATTCTGATACTCCGGCTCCTGCGCCATCTTTGAATCATAGGAATTTTGTATAATATCTATTTCTTTCGCGCCGGGATGTTTAGCGCGTGCGTCCTTAATAATAGCTTCTGCTTCGGCAAATTTTCTATCCCTGATGAGCAAAGTTGCCTTCGCCATTAATGCCTGAAGATTATCCGGCTCGCTTTTCAAAACATTATCAAGATATTGTTCCGAAAGCTCCTTGTCATTCCAGGTCCACACCGCAATCTGGGCTCTAAATAGTTGATACACTAAATTATTGGGATCTTTTGCCAGTAAATAGTTCATTTGCTCAATGGCATCATCGAAGTGATTATCCCAGGTAGTAAATTTAGCGAGCATGTAACGAACATCCGGGTCCTGGTCGGTAGGTTTATTGGCCAGATATTTCTTCAATATCTCTGTTGCTTTTTCATAATCCTGCTTACTGGAATAAAGATTTGCAAGACTAATAGCCGCTTCTTTGTCATTATTATTCTTCTCAAAGCGCTCCATATAAATGGCAGTTTTTTGGGCAATTTGCCGCTCTCTTCTCGCGCTCACTGTATCCCATAAAGTGGTGAAGCGAGGCTGTCCATTCAAATCGTTTGCTAAAATTTGCAGCTGCTGGTAGGATTCTTCCAGTCTGTTTACATCGAGCAAGGCCTGGGCAAGTGTTAGCCGCATAGAGGTATCAGCGGGATTGGACTTCAACAACCGGTAGTATCTATCAATAGGATATTCAAACTGTTTTTGCTTTTCTTCTAATTCTTTTTGCCGGTGCGCAGCAGTTGTATCATAGATAGTATATTCATAAGGCCTGTTCTGACAGATTTCCAAACCATCCATAGCCTCTTTGAAATATGGCCTAAAGCTGAGAGCGGTTTTGAAAGCTTCTTCTGCAATTTTCTTCTTACCAAGCCAGAGAGTAAAATATCCATATCGGCTCCAAAGACGATGATCTTTCGGGTATTTTTCTACAAATCGCTTAAGAATTTTCTCGCCTTTTTCGATATGCTGGTTTTTAGCGAGTATCTCAGTGTATCGAATTACTTCATCAGCCGAAGGTTCTTCACGCTTCAGGTAATCATCATACCATTCTTCGGCAGTGGTCCATTCGCCAAGATTTTTATAACACTTACCAATTTCAAGATAATTGATGGGAATATTAGGGTTGATTGCAATTTCTCTACGATGACCGCTGATTTTGGTCTTAAGTTGGTTATGCCAATTAGTTGTAGCTCTATCGAGGTTCTTATTCACCTGCACATCATTTGGAGCAAGTTTTTTAGCTGAACGAAAATCATAAACAGCGTATTCAAGCTGATTTCTATTTTCGTAACATAACCCGCGAAGTGTATATCCATCATAATACGATGGACGGGCAGAAATATATTTATTAAGAAGATCTATTGCCTCACCGTATCTTCCCCGCTGCATCATTTGTTGTGCTTCAGACCGAAGCGCATCAGGGTTTGTTTGGGCATGCAATAATAAAACGGAACCGAACAATACGAGTAGTAACAGGATTTTTCGGTGTAGCATTTTCTAATTTACTTCTTCCTCAAGAATTTCACTTAATAACTGCTCAGCATTCACTACACTATCACTTGCTTCGTACGTAAATGCATAGATATATTTCATAATCATGCTAATATAGTTTTGATCTGTATTAGGCAGATTCTGCTTAATTTTTGTTACAAGGTTGGCCAAAGTCCTATCTTCGCCTTTTCCCAACAAAATTAAGATTTTATCCCGTATTACACAAAGTTTATCTTTTTTATCTGTTGCCAGCCGAACTGCATTCTGTAATTGATTAATAGTAAGTATTCTTTGTTGCTCGGCTATCGGGTCAAGTTTCATTGAGATAAGTGAAAAAGCTTGTCCGGTACTTTTATATAATGCAATTTGATTATTGAGTATTAAGCTAAATTCACTGAGATCATACAAATTTGTAAATGGTAATTTATCCAGAGGGACATCAACATTGGTAATTGGCTTATATTTCGAAGAATTATTAGCCACCGGCGAATTTACCGCCGGAGTTTTCGGTAATTCATCTAAATTGAACGGATTTTGCATTCTCGGCTGATTATCATACTCGAATGTAATTCCGCTGTATGGTTCGATACTAAAATCTGCCTGAAACTGGCCTTCTGTATGCCCGATATTTGGGGTAATAGTGGCTTTTCCGCCTGGAGCGCCATTGCCGGATTCGGATGTTTTCTTCTGCAAATAAATTACTGCTGTTGAATACTGCGCCAATGAGTCAACTATCATTTGTGCCAAAGGAGTAGCGGGCTCAGACAGCACGAGCATACTGGTAACGTTTTTTTCTTCAATAGCCTCAATTGTTTGTAAATACGTCTGCTGAAGTAACCCAAGGTTTTCAAAACCAACGAAAGGAGTTAGTTCATCAAATATCATTCTATCCGGTTGGTACTGATCAATAACCGTTACAATATCATTAAGATATTCTACAAGAAAATTATCCGGGTTTTCTGACTGATAAATATCTGTTGGGGGTGCAACACGTACGACAATAATCAGGTTTTGATTCATGTACGTCTGCAAATCAAAATCGATTGAAGCCGCATGAATTAGAAGATCCTTTGGACGCATGCTGGTAAAATATAAACATACTTCCTTATTTTTTGCACTCTCCATTGCATATTGCAATGCCATGAGAGTTCTTCCCGATTTTCTGGGACCAATCAATAAGTACGTTCCACCACGGTAGAAGCCACCCCAGGCTTTATCTACAAGGGCTAATCCAGACTTCACTAAATTCAATCTTCTTTTCATCGTAGTTCCATATCAATTTTATAGTACAATTACAATAATTGTACCAATACTAAAACCTCATTTTATGCGCTAAATCATAGGTTTTCGCATAAAAGTGCTTCTCATTATGACACAACTCACAAAATACTGTATCAAAATAAAACACTATTTTTGGTGGGATTTTAATTCCAAAAACAACAAGATTGCGGTAGCATTGGTGATTATTGTTGGCTCATTGGTTATATAGTCATGCCGGTCATCGTAGAACTCAATCTCGGCAGAATTAAATTTTTTATATAGAAAATTTTCTCTTTTAATCGAAAAGTTTTTGAGCACCGTAACAGGTGCAGGCCCCGCAGATATTCCACCTGGTAAATACCCGTTGTGAAAAAATGCAACCTGCGAATGTAGATTTTTTACATATTCGGTCCCCCAATTTTGCACGAATGAAACTCCCCACGGGTTTTTACCGAAAAGGAAGTCAATCTGCGCCTGTATCAGGGTATCATATTGCCTGGTACTATTTAACCTGGTATATAATGCCGCCTGTAAGGCACATCCCAGAAAAGTATTAGTTGTTCCCCAGGTATACGAAGTTGCCTCATTAAAAATATTTTGTCTTGATGAAGTATTGAATTGCGATACATTTACCAAAAGTAAGTCAGCAAATTCCGGCCGAACCTGTGCAATTCGAAAATGTGCAAGGGCATTTAAATCACCCCAGCTCCACCAGTAATCGGGAGCAGCTTTCCGTCCGAGAGTAACAGCATCATTTAGATAAGAAGGGTTCTGAGTAATATTGAATAATTCTATTGCACCCAGAGCGAGTTTACCCTGATAATTTTTGTCCGAATACATCCCGGTATTCGTAGCATCTACATCTGAACATTTACCTCTGCCGGCATACATATTCTCAGCTTCTTTAAGAAATCGCCGGGCAGTTTCCTCATCATGAAACCGCTCCCGCCATATTTTGGATGCTAACGCAAAACTGGCAGTGTATAGCCCGACGAGATTTTTCCCTTTACCCTTATACGCGGGTCTGTCATACCGTAAGGTATCTTTTTCGGGCAAACGCCATCCAACAGTATGATCCCGATTATCCTGCACCTGGTTTATTAATATATCAGTAGAGATATTGCATCGTTTCATCCAATCTAATCCTACCCTGGCCTCTTCCAAGAGGTCCGGAACCCCATTATGATTATTATCGAATTCAGAAACAGACTTATTCAAATCGTAGCTAAGTAAAAGCATGTAGGTAGAGATGGCGGTAGTATTAAAAAATTTCACGTAATCACCGGCATCGTGCCAACCTCCCGTTACATCTACCCCTTTCCCGGAGGAGTCACCCACGATTCCGGGAGAATCATAAATATGGCAGATATCATGTAAACGAGGATTTGTCGGACCGCATCTTTGCACCTGGAAAAAAGTTATAAGAGAATCGGCAACAGAATCGTACACATTATCGGAGATCCTGAATACAGGCGATCTTTTTGCACCCATTTCAAGATAATATTTTCCGGGAGTGATAACGGTAGAAAAATCCAATCGATAATGGTAATTATAATTACCCCATTTACCCACTGAATTTCCCAACTGAATTTCAATAATTTTCTTACCATTTGCAGCACTAATAACCTGAGCGGAAGCATCGGGAATTGCATTTTCAGAAAAAACAATTGCTGTTTTTACCGATTTCGTTTTATAACCTACCTGATTTACACGAAAATATATTTCTCCTTTTGTAGCCGCACTTTGGCTGCAACCGCAAAGGAATATACAATTCACGAATACGATGAAAAAAATGATAATTGTCTGCTTTTTCATTATCTGCCTGTTATCGATGCAAATATCTAATTTACAATTGCAATATACTATAGATGTCCTAAATATTTCTACATAAATAACTATTCATAAAATATTTCCAACATAGTTCACTTCGCATAATAAAAAATTGATTCTGTTCAAAAAACAAGATATATTTGAGGATTAAAATCACAGGAAGATTGTATGATATCCGATAAAGACCTAGTTTCCATTCAGGAAGTACGCGAATTAACTACCCGTGCGAAAGAAGCACAGGCTGAATTTAAGCATTATACACAGGAACAGGTTGATAAGATTGTAAAAGCCATGGCAGAAGCCGGATATAGCCAGGCTGAGCCTTTAGCTAAAATGGCTTGCGAAGAAAGTGGTTTCGGGAAATGGCAGGATAAAGTAATTAAAAACCAGTTCGCGACCCGCAACGTTTATGAGTCTATAAAAGATCTTAAAACTGTTGGCGTAATTGCCACTGAAGCCAATGGAAAAATTATTAAAATTGCCGAACCGATGGGAGTCGTTGCAGCCTTAGTCCCTTCCACTAACCCGACTTCTACGGCTATGTTTAAATCTATCATCTCTCTGAAATGCCGAAACGGAATCGTTTTAAGTCCGCACCCCCGCACAATAAACAGTACAACCGCCGCAGCCAAAGTTGTTGCAGATGCTGCTGAAAAAGCTGGTGCACCCAAAGGATTGATTCAGGTTATGGCACATCCTACCCTTGAAGGCACGGAAGCTTTAATGCATGATAAGAACATTGCAGTTATCCTGGCAACCGGCAGCAACCCGATGGTAAAAGCGGCCTATAGTTCGGGCAAACCGGCGTATGGCGTAGGCGCAGGCAATGTGCCGGCATTTATTGAAAAATCGGCGAATTACAAAAAAGCGGTTGCTGATATTTTATATGGAACTACATTTGATAATGGTACGCTATGCTCATCAGAACAGGCAATTATCTGTGACAGACCAATCCTTAATAAAGTTATAGAAGAATGTAAAGCCCAGGGCGGTTATTTTGTTAATGCCGCTGAAAAAGAACTGCTGGCTAAGGTTGTATTAAAGGACGGACGGATTAATGCAGAAATCGTTGGGAAACCTGCTCCATGGATCGCGAATTTAGCTGGATTCAAAGTACCTGACTCGACCCGTGTACTCATTGCCGAGTGTTCGGAAGTCGGCAAGCAAGAACCTCTTTCTGCTGAAAAACTTTCTCCTGTACTTGCATTTTATGTTGCCGATGGCTGGCTCGATGGCTGCCACCGCTGTATAGATTTATTAAATTTCGGCGGCGTAGGACATACAATGGCAATTCATTCATCCGACATGGATATAATAATGAAATTTGCTTTGGAGAAACCCGCTTTCAGAATTCTGGCTAATACGGTTTCTTCCGTTGGTGCCGTTGGGTATACTACCGCTCTGACTCCTTCTCTTACGCTGGGGCCTGGTACCTGGGGTGGTTCTATTGTTTCTGAAAATGTTTCAGCAAAACACCTGATGAATGTAAAACACCTGGCTTTTGAAGTTAATCCAATTAACCCGGGTACGGCTGTCAATCCGTTACATGCAGTTCATACCGGTCAGGAAAGTTTTCTGCATGATATTGAAGAACGGTTACGTGCAAGAGCAGGTAATCCTCCGGTAAACCAGAATTACTCAACCCCTGCCAAGCATACGGCCCAACCGGCCAAAGGGTTAGTTTTCGGAAATAACCTTACCGAAGATGACGTAAATAAACTGATTAAAAGTTTTAAATTCTAATACGTAATTATTGTT
Source organism: Ignavibacteria bacterium (assembly GCA_021286645.1). Taxonomy (GTDB): domain Bacteria; phylum Bacteroidota; class Ignavibacteria; order Ignavibacteriales; family Ignavibacteriaceae; genus JACPGF01. The sequence goes on along the minus strand of JAJTBZ010000031.1, from coordinate 5,104 downwards.
TTTTCAGGCTGTCTTAAAGCCTTATTTAGAGAAGAATTTTCCCGACTTGTTCGGTTGGTTTTCGATAAATATGACTGTAAGACAGCCTTTTTATTTGGGAACTGCTTATAAAAACAGTATGTTCCCTAATCAGAAGCAGACTAATGCTTTGAAATACAAGTACGAGGGCACATAATATGTTGAAAAATTTCACTACACGGTATCAGCGATATAAAGTAGATTTTAACGAATTCGCGAGCACTGTTTTTAACAGGTATTTTGTAATTTACCTCATAAAGTGCTTATTCGGCGCCGCAATCTGCTTCTGGTTATATGCAACATTCCCCGGGCATCAATACTATTGGGCGCTGGTTTCGGTTATCCTTGTTATTGCCCCGGAGGACCGTGACTCGATAAAATTCTCTCTCGATCGAATTGAGGCAAATATAATCGGGGCAACAATCGGGCTGTTGTATTATATACTTGCCGGAATAAGTATTGTTACTCTTTTGCTCGCGATCTTAACTACTATTCTGTTTTGTACGGCTGTGCGATTAGGCAACTCAACACGGACAGCTTTAGCCGCCTTAATTATTGTTATGGTTTTGGAAAATGAAAAAAATAATTGGCATATCGCTTTAGATAGAATGTTAAGTGTTATGGTAGGCTGCCTTATTGCAATTCTGATTACCGGTATAACTTATTGGATTAAAAAGCCCATAATGGAGTCTTCTTCAGACGAAGCCACCGAATAAAGCATTGTATCTTTTTTTAATAGCCTGTTAAACCTCCCTCCCCCGGATATTGTCTATTATATGTAGAAACCAATATATTTGGACATAATCGCCAACCTTTTATTAAGGAGTAAGAATGAAGGTCTCGAAAAAAAATCTTTGGATAAGTGGTCTTTCAGTTCTTGTCATAGCTCTTATAACCTATTATATCATTTTTAGCGGATCAAAAAAATCACGGGAATTTACTTTTGCAAATGCTACCCGCGGAAAAATAACACAAACCATTCTAAGTACCGGAACATTACAGGCGGTAACTACGATAGATGTAGGCACTCAGGTATCCGGTAGAATTGCCAAAATCTTCGTTGACTTCAATAACACTGTACGAAAAGGACAGCTGCTGGCAATTCTTGATACTACCACGTTGGTAACGCAAGTGAGAGATGCACGAGCAACTGTTGAGAAAGCGAAGGCAGAATATCATCAGGCGCAGGTAACCCACGAAAAAAATAAAAAACTTTATGAGCAGCATTATATATCAGAATTGGATTTTGTTTCATCGCAGACTAACGTCGAAAGTGCGCATGCAGCGCTTAAATCTGCTGAATCCTCGCTTGAACGTGCAACAACAAATTTAAGCTATGCATACATTTATGCCCCGATAAGCGGAAAAATCCAAAACCGGGCTGTTGAAGAAGGACAGACCGTAGCAGCAAGTCTTTCGGCACCGACGCTTTTCACTATTGCCGGGGATCTTTCGCACATGAAAATTCTAGTGAATGTTGATGAAAGTGATATCGGACAAATTTCCCTGGGGCAGAAAGTTGATTTTACCGTCCAGGCATTCCCGGAGAAAAAGTTCTGGGGAGAAGTAGTGCAAATTCGTATTAATTCGCAAGTAATTTCGAACGTGGTCAATTATACTGTTGTCGTTAATGCAGATAATAAAGATAACCTATTACTTCCTGGTATGACGGCAACTACTGACTTTTATATACAAGAAAAAGACAGTGTATTATTAGTACCTAATGCGTCACTTCGTTTTGCACCACCCGATGATATGTTAGCAGAGTACACCAAAGAACATGCTAAGAGTAATGGAAATACACCTGACAGTATGAAACAGTTCTCTAACCGGCAGGCCTTGGGAGGTAAACCAGGGAAAGCCCAATTTGGCAAGATTTGGTATTTTGATGAAAACAACAAATTACAAATGGCACGCGCATTTCTAGGAATCACAGATGGCAAATCAACAGAAATTGTCAAGAGTAAAAATATAACCGATGGAATGAAAATTATTACCGGTATGGTGGATAATTCGGTACAGGCAACAAATCAACAGCGTTCTGTTTTGACACAACAGCCGGGAGCAACCGGGCCGGGCATGAGAAGAGGAATGTAACAGCCATGGGTAAAGTAATCATCGAAACAAAGCATCTCACGAAGAAATATACCGTTGGCGAAGTAGACGTTCACGCTCTTCGTGATGTCAGTTTGCAGGTAAAGGAAGGAGAATTCGTTGCCATTATGGGCGCATCCGGCTCTGGTAAATCTACATTCATGAATATTATCGGATGCCTTGATCAACCCTCTTCAGGTGACTATTTCCTTGATGGAGTACTTACCAGTAAACTAAACAAAAATGAATACGCCGAAATACGAAATCAAAAAATCGGTTTCGTGTTTCAGGGCTTCAATTTGCTTTCACGGACGACGGCTATTGAAAATGTTGAATTACCGCTTATGTACGATAGACAACATCGGATTAAAAATCCCCGACAGAAAGCAATTGAAGTGCTTAACCGTGTCGGCCTGGGCGACCGGCTCGATCACGTTCCGAATCAACTTTCCGGCGGGCAACAACAGCGTGTTGCCATAGCGCGCGCCCTCGTGAACGAACCTTCACTAATATTGGCAGATGAGCCTACAGGCAATTTAGATAGCCGAACATCGGTTGAGGTATTCGGCCTGTTCCAACAGCTTAATTCTGAAGGTATTACGATAGTTTTGGTGACACACGAGCGTGATTTTGCCAATTTTGCGAGGCGAATTGTTGAATTACGGGATGGCAAAGTAAAGAATGATTTCATGATCCAGAACCCCCTTATTGCATTGGATGAACTGGCAAAACTAAATCAAATGGAGATGCCAAATGAAGTTTAAGAATATTCTTATGGCTGCGGTCAAGAGCATTCTCAAATCACGGATGCGCAGTCTGTTAACTACACTTGGTATTATAATTGGCGTCGCGGCCGTTATTGTAATGGTCTCGATTGGGGCCGGGGCACAGCAGCAGGTAGAGCAGCAAATTGCTTCTCTGGGCTCTAACTTATTAATTATATTTCCGGGGGCAAGTAATACAGGCGGTGTTAACCGTGGCGCCGGTTCAATAAACCGGTTTACGATGGATGATGTTAATATGCTGAAAGATAATTCAACATATATAAAAGCCATATCACCTGTCGTAAGAGCCGGAGCACAGGTAATTGGCGGGAGTGGAAACTGGAATACATCCATCCTTGGTGTCTCACCTGAGTATCTTGATATTCGCTCATGGGTTCTAGAGTCAGGTGAATTTTTTACCAATAAGGATGTTGTTGCGCGTATGAAAGTTTGCGTACTTGGCTCCGAGGTAAAGAAAAACCTGTTCCCTGGTTCAGATCCTATTGGCGAGCTAATCAGGATAAGAAATGTACCTTTTAAAGTAATCGGGGTTTTAGCCGAAAAAGGCCAATCAGCAATGGGTACGAACAACGACGATTTAATATTGGCTCCATCTTCAAGTGTTCTGGACCGACTAAGCGGTGGTAGATATATCAATTTTATTCAGGCAAGTGCTACCCGCTTAGATCAGATGAGCAAAGCACAAGAAGAATTACGGCAGATTATGCGGGAATCACACCATTTGCATGATGGTGAGGACGACGATTTTACAATTCGAAACCAGGCAGATCTTACTGACGCTGCTACTGCCACAACAAAGGTGCTGACTCTATTACTTGGTTCTGTAGCCGCAGTCTCCCTTATTGTTGGCGGTATAGGAATTATGAACATTATGCTCGTCTCCGTTACAGAGCGAACCCGGGAAATTGGGATTCGCCTGTCGATTGGAGCGCGCGCCTCTGATATCCTCGTGCAGTTTCTTACCGAAGCGATTATTCTCAGCCTCTCGGGTGGAATGATTGGAATTTTTCTCGCTCTCGGAATTGCTTATGTGCTGAATAATTATAGCAGTCAACCGGCTGTAATCCAGCCGGCAGTAATTCTCATTTCTTTTGGCTTTTCGGGTGCGGTAGGTGTTTTCTTCGGATTTTATCCGGCTCGGAAAGCAGCGAATTTAAACCCGATTGATGCATTACGTTATGAATAAGTACAGGAGTAACCCTACGTATGAAAAAGATTAAATTTTTATCAATATTGGTTTTGGTAATATTATTAGCATGTAGCACTGCTGCCCAGCAGAAACTTAGTCTTGAAGGAGCAATTCAAATGGCTCTTCATCAAAACACTGCTCTACTTAAGAATACAAACTCTCTTACTATAAATGAAGAAGCCGTAAAAGTAGCCAAAGCATGGATGTATCCGTCTTTGGGAGTGAGTGGTGGTTTTAACTGGCAGAACCAAAAATCAGAGTTCGGAAGTAATTTAGATAACCGGCGTTGGGATTTGGGGCTCAATGGAGATATTACGCTTTTTGACGGACTGGCTTCATACGCGAATATCCACCAGAAAGAAGCTGCTCTGAGTTCAGCGAAATACGATCTGGAAAAACAGAAACAAGATATAATTTTGCAGACAACTAACTACTATATTGCAATAGTAAGCGCGAAACGATTGCTGGATTTTCAAAAAGAAGATCTGAACTATAATAACGCCCTGTTAACAAAAATTAAGCAAATGTATGAAATCAAATCAGTAGCCATTACTGATGTTTTTTCGCAGGAAGCCCAAACAGCCAATTCGGAATTATCTTTCATTCAGGCTGAAAATAATTTCCAAAAAGCAAAAATTGCATTGCAAAATTATCTTGCGCTGGATGTTAATGATGACTATAGCTTTAGTTTGGATGAAGCAACTGTTATCGATAGTAATTTGGTAAATTCAGATTTTACACAACTTTTTAACTACGCAATCAGCAACAGAAAAGATATTTCGAGTATTAAAGAAAAAGTTACTGCAGCAGAACAACAGCTTCAAATAGGTAAGGCAGGCAATCTTCCGAAAATTACCGGCTCATATGGAATAAGCAGTTCCGCGAGTGCAGTTGACAATCTATTTACTCAGCATACATTTTCGCTTGGAGTGGGATTCAGTTTACCGATCTTTTCTCAATTCAGCACAGAGTCGGCAATAGAAACCGCTCAAGTACAGATATTAAATGCCAATGAGGA
>JAJTBZ010000045.1 GCA_021286645.1 Ignavibacteria bacterium | reverse complement strand
TGCTCAATAAAAAATGTTCAGGTGCTTGCTAAAAATATTGCAGATAATGTTTCGGTTAGTGCACCGGAAGGTTTTACTCTTTCGCTTTCTGAAAGTGAAGGATACGTATCTCAATTGATACTCCCTAAATCCGGTGAATCTGTACAGGAGTACTCGATATATATTAAATGTTCTCCGGTAATTGAATCGATATTAGAAGGAAATGTAAGCTTTCAATCGAATGGTGATGAACTTTTGGCAATTCCTGTAAGAGCAATGGCAACATCTTCAATAAAGGTAGGAACCAAAGTAGAACTTACAGCCCAAAATAATAGAGAGATACCACAGAAGCCTACCTTGTGGCAAAATTATCCGAATCCGTTCAATCCGGTAACCACGATTGAATTTGGAGTGCCTGTGAAAAGTGAGGCAAGTATTAGTATTTACAACTCAATAGGAAAATTAGTAGTAGAATTATGTCATGGTGAGTTCCAACCCGGAGTATTCTCGGTTACCTGGAATGCTATAGGAATGCCTTCCGGAGTTTATTATTGCAGGCTTTCTAATTCCGGGCTAACTGTCTTCCGCAAGATTATTTTGCTGAAATAAATAACTATCTCTTTGTTGAAAGGCTCTATAGCAATGCATCCGTTGTTATAGAGCTTTTTTTTTGAGGCTGAACTAATCGTTTTAATTTACTGCATTCATAGATATACTGCATTGTTTAGCAATTCTGTGTCAATATTACAAATCAGAATTGCTGCTTATCATTATGTATTACCTTTTACCGAGAATGATCACCGCTGGTCAGAATGATCTCGGATCTGCGTGAAATAATAGCGAAAATGCAAGGTAAAAAAATCCACATCCACGTGTAAACAGAGAGGCAACAGTGAGATTAAATCTTTTACTTTTCATTTTGACATTCCTGATAGTGAAGACCATTGCAGCGGATCAGGGGAATACCGCCGCCAAATCATTTCAGTGTGTTCGTGTACATGAGAAAATTACTATAGACGGTAATTTAAACGAAGGAGTCTGGAAGGGACCTTCCTACTCGGATTTATATCAGCAGGAACCCAGACAGGGTGAAAAGCCCAGCCAACATACCGAGGTATGGTTCGCGTATGATGATGAGAATATATATTTTGCCGCGAAGTGCTACGATACCCACCCTGATTCAATTCTGGCTCGTCTGGTTCGCAGGGATTTTGTGTTTGGCGATCCATCAGATGGATTGTTGTTATATTTAGACACGTATCATGACAGAAGAGGCGGATATTTGTTTTACGTATCTTCAGCCGGCACGCTTGCTGATGGAACCTTTGATAATGATAATAAAGAAACTGATTTGACTTGGGATGGCGTATGGGAAGGTAAAGTACAAATACATGAGGATGGTTATTATGTCGAAATGAAGATCCCTCTTTCACAACTGCGATTTCAGGCGTCGGATTACCAGGAATGGGGATTTGATATTGAGCGATATTTTAGCAGAAATGCCGAAACGGATATGGTAGCCTATACACCACGAAATGAAAGTGGTTTCGCATCCCGGTTCCCTACGCTAACAGGTATTCAAGGTATTAAATCAGGCACGGGGATTGAGTTATTGCCATATGTTACAGGTAAAGCGGAAATATTGAACAAGAGTGCAGGTGACCCATTTAAATCACAGACTTTTACGCCGGGCCTCGGGCTGGACCTGAAAACTCCTGTGGGTAACAGATTAAAATTAAACGCCACAATTAATCCCGATTTTGGGCAGGTTGAAGTCGATCCTGCTGTTTTGAATCTTACTGATGTTGAATATACATTTCAAGAGAAACGACCGTTCTTTACCGAGGGCCTGACAATTTTCAGGTTTGGAAGAGGCGGAATCAATAATTGGGAAAACTATAATTGGAATAACCCTAGTATTTTTTATACCCGCAGAATAGGCCGTTCACCACAAAGATCGGTAAGTGCCGATTATGCCGATGTTCCGAAAGGAACCCATATACTTGGAGCGGGAAAAATAGTTGGCGAAATTCTCGATGGTTGGAAAATTGGCATGGTGCACGCGCTAACAAAAAGGGAATACGGCGATTTTTCTACGAACGATGAAAAATCAACTCTGGAAATTGAGCCGGCAACATATTATGGTGTAGTACGGGCACAGAAACAATTTGATGAAGGGAAAAAGGGATTGGGTTTTCTGGGTACCTATACGAATCGGTTCTTTAAGGATGCTTCATTAAACGATGAACTTAATAAGAATGCTGTCGTTGCAGGAGTTGACGGGTGGACGAATCTTGATAATGACGGTACCTATGTGGTTACCGGGTGGGCGGCCGGGTCCCGCATAAGCGGATCTAAAGAACAAATCCTGGCTGTTCAACGAAGCAGTTTGCATTACTTTCAACGCCCGGATGCATCGCATCTAAGCGTTGACAGCCAGGCCACATCTTTAAGTGGTTATGCCGGTAGAATTGTGCTGAATAAAAACCGGGGTGAATGGTCGCTTAATGCGGCTATCGGCGCGATCAGTCCGGGTTTTGAAAATAATGATTTAGGTTATAACTCCTATAGTGACTACATAAATATGCACATTTCAACGGGGTATAAATGGGCGCAGCCAACTGATTTTTATCAGAACTGTGGTGTTTCAATCGCCGCGTTTACCGGAATGGATTTCGGTGGAAATAAAACCATTGAAGGTATTTACACAGGTGGCTGGATGAATTTACATGATTTATCCGGTATGGGTTATAATGTAAACATAACTGATGAGACCTATAATGCCCGGAAAACCCGTGGAGGCCCCCTGACCATTAATCCAGCGAGCCAGGGTTTTGGTGCCTATTATTATACGAACAACCGAACCTGGTATGTAATCAATCCAAGTTTTTACCTGCGGTTTGGGAAAGATGGCAAGTATCAGGATTATTCACTCGGAATTGAATTTAAGCTTACACCTACATTAACATTAAATGTTGCTCCGGATTATCAAATTAATGATTTAAATGCACAATGGGTTACACGGTATTCGGACCAAACTGCAACGGAAACCTATAATTCGCGATATGTATTTGCACAACTGATGCAAAAAACGCTCTCAACGGATATTCGTCTTGACTGGATTGTTAGCCCTGAATTAAGTGTTCAGGCATATTTCCAACCATTTATTACCTCCGGAAGATATTCACATTATAAAGCTTTGGTAGCGCCAAAAACGTATGAGTTTATGGAATATGGCACCGGGCAATCTGTACTACAAACCGGAAAGTACTCTGATGGAACAAGCTATTTTATTTTGGATGCTGATGGAAAAGGCCCGGCAAAAGAGAAACAAATCGATAACCCTGATGGCGACTATATCTCTTTCCGGGGGAACGCAGTAATCCGTTGGGAATACAGGCCTGGATCTGCACTGTATTTGGTTTGGACTCAAAGCCGGGAAAGCAGCAGCCCGAATAATGATTCAGTATTCGGACGATTCGGCCAGGATCTTTTCAGGGAAAAGCCGGATAATATTTTCATGGTGAAATTTACGTATTGGTTTGGTTCCTAACAGTACCTGCACCAATGACATAATTATGATTTGAATTTGATTCAAAACAAATTCTTAATACCAATGCACAATCAATGAAGATTTAATAATTGATTGTGCATTTTTTTTACTGCTAATTCAAACGTTTTCTTTAATTTACAAGCCGGAGATTACACGATGCGAGAGGGAAAAAACACTTTTTAATCGAGAGGATCAAATGAGATTGTTTTTATGCTTAAGCATAATTTTGGGCATGGCTAAGGTTTCCTTTGCACAATGGACAAATACCTATACAACACCTTCCGTAAATTATTATTCGGTTAGCGGGTGGCTTGACTTTGAAAAAAGTGGGTCAACCTGGAAAAAACGGCTGTATTATATTGACTCAAATAAAGTACAAATTATGGCATCAGGCTATAATTTTACTCCCCAGTATACATACAATTTTAACGCCGCTGAAAAAATGGCCGGTGGTAGTGTGTATTCATTGAGTGTTGATCTTAATAATGATGGAAGAACGGAATTCTATATACTTGGTTACTATGGTACCAGTACCAGTTATCGGCAATCATTCAAAATAATTGATTTGGTAACTGGAAATGTTCTATTTGAAAAAAATGATGCAAATTATTCTTATGCATATCCAGTTCTTGCCGATGTTAATGGCGATGGTTTGCTTGAGTGCCTGGTAACAAAATATCCTTATCCCGCTCTTTCAACATATACTATCGAAGTATATTCAACGGGTGTATCGGGTGTTGCAGATAAAAACATTCCAGCTTCTTTTAAGCTGATGCAAAACTATCCAAATCCATTTAATCCTTCCACAACAATCTCGTTTTCATTATCCCGGGTAGAGGATGTCCAATTAAGGATATATAATATTCAGGGCAAACTGATTAAAACACTTTTGCATAAATCTGCTCCTGTCGGCACTACAAATATTGAGTGGGATGGTGCGGATGAGTATGGTATAAAACAAACTTCCGGTGTTTATTTTTATGAATTGCGAGGCGACTCATTTACCGAGACCCGCAAGATGATACTTCTTAAATGATCTGGTTTGGCATTAAGTAATTACCTTTTGTATAATTAAAGTATATCTACAATGAAATATCATATCCCTGAGAGCCTTGCTATCAGCGATTCGGGATTTCTGTTTTTCGCCCGTACTGGCGAGACTTTTACCCTGAATCAAATTGGTAAGGAGATCATTCGTTTAATGCAGGAGGGGCTATCTCTCGATTCTATAAGTACAAAGCTTATAGAAACTTATGATGTGGATGAAATAACACTTCAAAAAGATCTGCATGATTTTATTACACAATTACAGCTCCATAAACTGGTGGAAGAACAATGAAAATTGGCGTGACAGGACTCAATGCTACGGATAATCCGGGGCCGGGTGTTCCGGTTATTCGCAGTCTTCAGGAAGCGACACATATAAAAACTGAGTTGATAGGTCTGATTTATGACAGCCTGGAACCAGGCATTTACATGGATAATCTGGCACAAAAGAACTATCTGATCCCATATCCTTCTAGTGGTTTGGAGAATATGTTTGAAAGGATTAAGTATATTCATGATAAAGAACACCTGGATTTCATCATCCCAAATTTGGACTCGGAATTGTTTGGTTTTGTTAAATTGAAAAACCGGTTGAATGAATTAGGTATAAAAACATTTTTACCTACATTCGAGCAGTTGATGATTCGCGGGAAAGACAAGCTTTTCGACTTTTGCACTCAACATGATATAAAAGTACCCAAGAATATTCTCATTACTTCGCAAAATGATCTGTATTCGATTCCGAAACATTTCACTTACCCGGTTGTAGTGAAGGGAATATTTTACGAGGCCTATATAGCAAATAATTTCGAGGAGGTAATCACCGGATTCAATAAACTCCGTGTGAAATGGGGATTCCCTATCATTATTCAGGAGTATATTGCTGGTTCAGAATATAATGTTGTTGCCCTGGGTGATGGAAAAGGTAATACAATCGGAGCGGTGCCGATGAAAAAACTCTATATTACCGATAAGGGAAAAGGCTGGGCTGGTGTAACAATTAACGATAGTACTCTGTTAGAATTGACGCATAAAATTATGCAGAAAACTGAATGGCAGAGCGGACTTGAGTTAGAGTTTATGAAATCGAATGAAACAAATGAATATTATTTATTGGAAATAAATCCACGGTTCCCGGCGTGGGTGCATCTGGCAACTGCTGCGGGGCAGAATTTGCCGGAAGCCCTCATTCGCTTAGCTTTAAGTGAGAATATTGATCCCTTTACTTCATATAAAATAGGTACGATTTTCATTCGTGGTTCCTGGGATTTTATTACAGATATGTCTGTATTCGAAAAAATTACGACAATGGGAGAAATTTAATGGATTTGAAAAAAAAATATGAACGCCCGGTAATTACGAAAAATTATTCCGGTCTTATGAATAAAATGGGATCGGCTACCCTTACGCCTCCCAAAACTGAGATTTGCAGCGTTCCGGTTAAGCGGCTGGTCGAACAATATGGTTCGCCCCTGTTTGTTATGTCTGAAGCTGGTATCAGGCAGAATCAAAAAAACTTTTTACGGATTTTTAAAACTCGTTACCCGAAAGTACAATTTGCATGGTCATACAAGACTAATTACCTAAGTGCTGTCTGCTCGGTGTTCCATAGTGAAGGGTCTTGGGCAGAAGTAGTTTCTGAATTTGAATACGATCGGGCGCGTAAACTCGGTATTAAAGGAAATCAAATTATCTTCAATGGCCCGGATAAAAACAGGCAATCCTTAAAAAAAGCAATCAGTGAAAATTCAAAAATTCATATAGATCATTTTGATGAACTGTTTGATATAATTGATATTACCAATGAATTAGATATTTCGGCAGATGTTGCAATACGGGTAAATATGGATACCGGAGTCTATCCGAAATGGGATCGATTCGGGTTTAATTTTGAAAACGGTGAGGCCTGGAACGCGATTAAACGTATCGTAGCACAAAAGAACTTGAATCTCGTCGGTCTGCATACCCATATAGGTACATATATGATGACAGCCGATGCCTATAGGATTGCTGCCAAAAAATTGGCTTCTCTTTTCATGGATATTAAAAAAGAGTACGACATACAACTGGAATATATTGATCTCGGTGGTGGGTTTGCTTCGCATAATACTCTTATAGGGCAATACCTGCCCGCGGAAGAATTGGTCCCTTCTATCGAACAGTATGCCGATGCAATTACTTCGGGAATTTATGATGTTCAGATGAGACCTGATGAGATGCCGATGCTCATATTAGAGACAGGCAGAGCACTTGTGGATAACACCGGTTACCTTATCTCCTCGGTTATCGCCAATAAACGTCTTTCGGATGGAAGGCGGGCAATAATTATTGATGCCGGGGTTAATATTCTGTTTACCGGATTTTGGTATAAACATAAAATTTCGGTTGCTCAGGATTCAGGTTATCATACCGAGGAAGCTACAATTTACGGCCCACTATGTATGAACATTGACTGTATCAGAGAAAGTATTATTCTCCCAACCTTGAACCGGGGTGACCAACTTGTTATTGAATACGCGGGTGCCTACGATGTTACGCAGTGGATGCAATTCATTACGCTTCGTCCAAACATTGTTATGATTATGAGCGATGGCTCGGTTGAATTGATTCGCAAAGCTGAATCGCTTGACTATATTATGCAACAAGAATTAATCCCTGAAAAATTTCAGAAGAAATAGAATGAAACTGCTTTTCGATTCGATCTTTTTTAGTTACGCGCAAATATTTTTCAGCAACAGAAGATGGGTTGGTGCTCTGGCATTAATTGGCACTTTTGTCTGTCCGGAAATAGGATTACTCTCTTTGTTGGGAGTAACAATTTCAAATATGGTTGCAATGTATCTGAAATTTGATAAATCTAAAATCGAAAGTGGTTTTTATGGTTTTAATGGAATATTGATAGGGGCAGCTGCCGGGTATTATTATCAGCTTTCTATGCTGCTCCTTATGTTAATTCTCGTATTCATATTTATTTCATTCTTATTATCCGCCATGTTGGAAAACTACATGGCCGTTGCTTTTAATCTTCCGGGGCTCAGCTTGCCATTTGTTATTGCTGCATTCATTTTTGTCATTTTTCTCTCAAATTATTCAACGATGAAATCAGCATCAATTCATTCCATAGATGAAAAATGGTTTTTATGGCTGCCCCCATTGGTAAAGTTGTATTTTAAATCATTAGCATTAATACTATTTCAACCGGGAATTATTACGGGTATTTTACTTGCTCTGACAATATTATTCTTTTCCCGGGTGTTGTTTTCTATTAGCATTATCGCATTTATTCTTTCGCAAGTACTATTGGGATGGATACTGCCGGAAAACAACAATCAATTGGCGCTAACAGTAGCCTTTAACGCCATCCTTACTGCCTTTGCTTTAGGAGGAAGCCTGGTTCTTCCATGTCGCAAAAGTATTGTCTTGGTTACTATCTCAACTGTTTTCGTAATTATTTTTACCGGATTTTTCCATAGGGCATTATTGTACACCGGATTGCCTGTTCTTGTTTTGCCATTCAATTTTATTGTGTTAGCCACTTTATACAGCCTGAAGTTCAGACAGGATCAGTCGGAATTGGTATTACTATACTTTTCACCGGGGTCACCTGAAGAAAATTACTATTATCATCAATCGAGAACAGCTCGTTTTAGCAAATTTAAATTTATGTTTCCGGAATTGCCATTCTTTGGTGAATGGTTTGTCTCTCAGGGCTTTGACGGGCAGTATACGCATAAGGGTGATTGGAAACATGCCTTTGATTTTATTATAAAAGATGATGATAAATGCGAATATCAAAGAAAAGGATCGGATGTTGAAGATTATTATTGCTATAAAATACCGGTCGCAGCTGTTCTTGATGGGAAAGTAGTACGAGTGGTTGACGGCATACCGGATAATTCAGTAGGTAACGTAAATATTGAAAAGAATTGGGGAAATACAATTATTCTCGAGCATGAACAGGGTTTGTATAGTTCGTATTCGCATTTAGCAGATGGTACAATAAAAGTACATGAAGGAGATTCTATAGAAAAAGGTGATATCATCGCGGCTTGTGGCAGTTCCGGCAGATCTCCGGTACCGCATCTGCATTTTCAATTCCAGGTAACTGACAGGTTGGGTGAGAAAACTCACAAATTCCCGTTTGCCAACTATCTTGTTAAGCACGATGATAAATTTACTCTGGCTTCCTTTAGCTATCCACAGGAAGGGGAGACAGTAAAAAATATTGAACCCCATAAGAATATTAAGAAAGCGTTCGATTTTAAGTATGCAGATAAACTTCAGTTTGAATTTATAAATGCAAATGGCGAGAAAGTTGAAGAAGAATGGGAAATAGATGTCGATATAACGAATAATTTATTTATTAAATCCAATCAGAATTCAATAGCGTATATCTTTACTTCTGCCAATGTTTTTTATATACAAAGTTTTTCGGGGAACAAAAATTCGGCTCTGTATTATTTCGCTTTAATTGCACCGAGAATTCCACTTTGTTTTCTTGATAATCTGCATTGGACAGATGATTATTCTCTCAATATGTTCCCGTATTCATTTAGTAAAATTCTATCGCAGTTTTTTCTGTTTGCTAAAAGCTATATATCCGCTCAGGGGGAATTTAGCTTTTCTGAGCAAGATGAAAGCAGTTTAAGATATCGGGTAAATGCCTCGATTGCCGTAAAAGGGAATGGTATTTTTGGATTTGTACAAAACTTGTCAAATGGATTTCTGGTTATAAATAAAAACGGGAATATTGAGACAATAGAATTTGAAGATGAAAAAAAGAAAAAAATAACGATTAAAAATTTAACAGGCAGGAAATAACATGAAAAGTTTTTATATAACCGGATTTATTATCATTTTCTCTGTACTCGGAATATTTTCAGCCCGGTTGCTTACATACAAAGCTGAACCTAAAGTAGCTCATTTTAATGTTTCATTGGAATTTGAGAAAAAAGGTGACTATCAAAAGGCAATAAGCGAATTGCAGTCAGCTTATGAGGAGAATAAAGGATCATACTTATATAATTTGCGCCTTGGGTGGTTGTATTATTCTGTTAAGGATTATAAAAACTCCCGAAAATATTACAGTACGGCTATCAGTATAAATAAAACAAGCCTTGAGGCTCTTTATGGTTCAACATATCCAATGGCTGCTCAGGGTGAATGGGGCGAAATACAAAAAACCTATATTGAGATCCTGAAACTCAGTCCAAATGAATATTTAGCAAATCTTCGTCTTGGCCAGATTTATTTAAATTCATCTGATTTCTTAAATGCAAAAAAACATCTTGAAAAAGCATGGAATGCTTACCCGGGGTATTACGAACCCAACCTGAGCCTTGGTTACACATACTATTATTTGGGAAATGGTAAAAAGGCACAGGAACTTTTAACTAATGCCCTTATGGTCTCGGCAAACGATTCAACTGCTTTAGCTGGTTTGAAATTGATTAAATGAGTGTATTAGTGAAGAAACTCTTTTTTATAATGTTCATTTGTTTTACCGGCATTGCGGTTTATGGTGATTCCTTATTTGTTAATCCTTCAATTTATTATACAAGAGGAGCGTATAGTAATGGTAATTACACTAATGAAGGCTCAGCCTATTTATCTTTAGGTGTTACGAAAGGTTTATTTCTTACCTGCGGTTATGATCGCTTAACTATTTTTGATACCAACTATACCTACCTCCAGAAAGGTTATGTAGCGGGACTTTCATTTAGTAAGAATCAATGGTTTATGAATGGCTATTTTATGCATATCACCGGTAAATATGATGCTATCCCGTTTCCATTCACTTACTCAGATAATACGAATATAGCTGGTGGCTTCATTGGATTGGATCTGTATCCGGAGTATATTGGACTGGGCTATACCCGTACAAATTTTAATGGTATAGCAGATATAAGTCTGCGTGATCATCAGACTGCCGACCAAATAACTGCAAAACTATTGTATGTTTTCAGTCCTTTTAGTTCGGTAGCATTATATCCATCATTCGTGACACTTGAAGATGGCAGGAAATTACTCTCTACAGAGCTGAAATTTCACTACCTGCGATATGTACAAGTAACTGAGGATATTTATTTACCAATAGTAGTTCATATTGTTGCTGCTGTAGGGGAGAGGGCATACTATTTTGACCAGGAGCTTTTGACAGTTTCCAACCAAAATGCTACGCAAAAATGGCACTGGGGAGTAACCTCGGAAGTTTATTTATTTGGGCAGTACATCTTTCAACTTGGATTCCAGCATAGCAGCTTTACAATTTATGATATTAATTATTACACTGCTGGTGTTAAGGCTAACTTACAATTTTAGAACAATTGTAAGGATTATCTTACAATTGTTCTTTTTATATACCCCAATCTCTTGACAAGTATACGGTATTTTGTATCTTATAGTATTGATTTTTCTGTATCATTATACGGAAATCTGTGACTGTTGAATGAGAACACCAAGAAATTGTATTTTGCCGGGAGAACAGGGCTCGAATGCGGGAAGTAGTATTCATAAAGCGAAATTCCAATAAATGGAAAGAATACGAAGGTATTTTAACCAGTAGGGAAGAGGTTGATGCTGATATTCTTACTGCTATTTTTATTCAGATAACAGAAGATCTTTCATTTGCGCGCACTTTCTATCCCGGAAGCAAAATAATTGATTATCTCAATTCGTTATCGGTTAAAGCACATTCCTTTATTTATAAGAAACAGAATATACCCCAAAAACAATCCGTTTTAGATTTCTGGAAATTTGAATTACCGGGCCTGTTCTATAAGCATCGTCAATTAATAATACTGTCCTTCCTGATTTTTGCTATTTCCATTTTCATTGGCGTGATATCGAGTAAGTATGACAATACGTTCGTAAAAGTTATATTAGGCGAGAGATATGTCCAGATGACTCAGAGCAATATTGAACGTGGCGACCCCATGGCAGTGTATAAAAATGCACAGCAACTCCCAATGTTTCTTGGCATAACCTTGAATAATATAAAAGTTTCGTTCATTGCATTCGTATTTGGTATCTTTTTTTCATTTGGATCGGCTTATATTATTTTCCAAAATGGTGTAATGGTTGGTGCCTTTCAATATTTTTTCTTCACCCATAATCTACTGCTACGCTCGTCGTTATCGATATTATTGCACGGCGTGTTCGAGCTTTCTGCCATTGTAATTGCAGGGGCTGCCGGGCTTTTACTTGGTAAAAGCTTTATAATCCCGGGGACCTACAGTCGCAGGCATTCTTTTATTGTAGGAGCAAACGAAGGCGTGAAAATTGTAATCGGTCTTGTGCCACTTTTCATTGTTGCAGGATTCATTGAATCATTCATAACGCGATATACGAATATGAACCTGGTGCTGAATATCTTTTTAATTATCTCTATGTCATTTATAGTAATTTGGTACGTAATTATTTATCCAATAAAAATAACCGAGAAGAAAAACCATGGATGAAATGCAAAAAACAATCGTTTTTTATAAAGTTAGATCAGTCTCTGAAGTGACCAACATTACCGTTGAAGCATTAAAGGCAATTTACAAACCGTTATATAAGGCCATTTTTATATACGCTTTGCCGTTCTTTGCAGTTTCTGCATATCTATCAATTCAATTAAATGAACTCCAGCAAGCGAATGAAATTGGCTTTTTTTTAGCATCTTTTCTTTCCTATGTTCTTCATTTGCTACCTGCATTTATATCTTCAATAATTGTTTATTCTATATTAGATATATATCATTCAGACTATGAAGGAGAGATTTCAACAACGTTGGTTTTTGAAAAGATGAAGCAAATGGCTCCCCGGTTTATTCGCAGCTATTTGTTTATTTATTTGATTGTTTGCGTATCGGTAGTTTTGCTGGTTGTACCCATGATATATTTTTCAATTTTATCGCCCTATTTTCTGCTATTATGCTGGCATAAAAATGAAAGCCTTACTGAATCCCTAAAGAGCACTCGAAAACTCATCAAAGGAGATTGGTGGGCAGCATTTGGATTGCTAATAATTGTCTCAATAGTTATCGGCATTATCTCCATGGCTATTCTTAGCATTCCCACAATAATATTTAGTATTACTGTTTTTGCAAAAATGGGGACTAAGGATTTAGCGGCGAATAATTCCGTTTTTCAGTTTGTAGTGTATTTAAGTCAATTTATGGCCTTATTTCTCACGCCAATTGCAATAATATCAACATGGTATTTTTATGGAAGCCTGATTGAAAAGAAAGAAGGGAAGGACCTGTTAACCCGAATTGAAAGTATGGAATAAAAATTTGTCCAGATTGATAGTTGTACTCTTCATCATTTATTTTTTTGGTTGTAATTTTTCCTATGCACAGGAACAACCGAATTCTGATGTGGTTTCGGCTAAAATAAGCAGTCCTGACTCATCCTGGTATGAACAATATCGTGCGAATGCCGATTATAACTATCATCCTGTAGCGAAACGTACCTGGCAAGAGATAGTGTTGGAATGGATTGGTCATGCGTTGGGTAAATTTTTACAGACGAAGATTGGAAATTTTCTAATTGCTAATTTTTTCTATTTAGTATTACTAATTGCAATAGCGTTGGCAGGTTATATTGTATATCGGAAGAAGATAAAATGGTATGCTCCAACCGCCACTCGTTCAGATTCACTTTCGATGGCTTATCGTGAGTCGGATTTATGTTCGAGTGATTTTGATAAAATGATAGAAGAGGCTATATCAAATGAAGACTTCCGATTAGCAATTCGCTTTTCGTATGTAAAGTCATTGAGAATACTGCATGAATTACATTTGATTGAATTGGGACAGGATAAAACCAACTACCAATATCTACGGGAATTGAAAGATTATAATGTTCGAACTATCTTCGCACAGCTTACACAATTATTTGAAGTTATATGGTATGGAAGTGTAAATACAGATACCTCTCATTTACAGGTTGTGTTTGGGGAGTTCCAGGCTTTTAACCGTTCTCTGAAGGGCAGCGGTGATGAAAGGGACTAAATTATACATTATAGCCGGAATTATCCTGCTTCTTTTACTCGGCTTTTCAATAAAAACCAAAACTAAGTTAGATTGGTCTGAGAATTATACAGCAGAGAGTAAAATACCTTATGGCTCAAAGATAATCTTTGACGCGTTACAAGCTACATATCAGGGGCAGGTAATCCTGCTAACTAATGAAATGAAATTGTTCAGTCGTATTGATGAGGAAAAGCAGTGCTATTTAGCAATTACTGATGAGTATGATCCATCTCAATCGTTTTTAGATAGTCTGCTAAGTTTTGTCCGTAAGGGTAATACAGCATTTATAGCTGCCCGGAAATTGGGAGGGTTGCAGAAACAATTAAATTTGAAAATCGACTCTTCTTACGCTCCTCCACTGATGTATGTAACACTTCGTGCAGATTCTATTGGAGTAAAATCGCAATACACTCTGAGAAGCATAGGTAGTTACTCTACTTCGTTTGCACATTTTTCACCTGATTCGTGTGATGCATTAGGCAGGCAATACAAGGATAGTGTTAATTTTATTCGTGCTCATTATGGAGAGGGGGAATTCTATATATGTCTTGTCCCCGATGCTTTTACCAATTATACAATACTGCAATCTGAAAACAGGGATTATATTTGGAGGGTGTTGAAGGAATTACCACCTTCAACCACTTTATTCTGGGATGAAATACATAAACCCCAATCAATTTATCAAGGTTCGCCTTTGCAATTTGTATTATCGAATGGGGCATTGAAAAAAGCATATTACCTTATGCTTGCCTCCGTTGTATTGTTGCTAATATTTTATAGCAAGCGCAAGCAACGGGTAATTCCAACTATCCTGCCGGTCAAGAATAATTCACTGGAATTTGCTCAAACTTTAACCGGTCTGTATTATAACCAACAACAGCACACGAAAATGGCCAAGATGAAAATTCAGTATTTTCTCGAAGCAGTTTGGTCGAAATACTACATCCGTCCGGAAGAATTTTGGGTTATGGAAGCTGAAAAATTTGCATTAAGAACAGGAGTGGAACTTTCGGAAATCAGGGAATTATTATTCTGTTTAAACTACTACAGAAACAAAACGTATATTGAATTAAGCGATCTTACAGAGATAAACAAACAAATTGAAAACTTTTATAAAAAGAGTTAAAAATGGATGAAATATTAATTCCAAAGCGTAATCTGCGTGGATTACAAGACATTGTAGCAGAAATCAAAAACGAAATTGGTAAAATTATTATTGGTCAGGATGAAGTTATCGACTTCTTGATCGCTTCAGTAATCGCCAATGGGCATGTGCTTATCGAGGGTGTTCCTGGTGTGGCTAAAACTCTTTTGGCAAAAATACTTGCCAAAACTATTTCAGCTGATTTTGCCCGTATTCAGTTCACCCCGGACCTTATGCCGTCTGATATTTTAGGCACATCGGTTTTTAATCTTAAAAATTCGGAATTCGAGTTTAATAAAGGTCCTATATTCTCAAATATCGTTCTGATTGATGAGATTAACCGCTCACCAGCCAAAACACAAGCTGCATTGTTTGAAGTTATGGAAGAAAGACAGATAACTGCTGATGGAAAAAGTTACAAAATGTCAGAGCCATTTTTGGTATTCGCTACCCAAAATCCAATTGAGCATGAGGGGACTTACAGGTTACCTGAAGCAGAATTAGATAGATTCCTATTCAAGCTTGAAATGAAATATCCAACAACTGAGCAGGAAATCGAAATGGTGCTTCAGCGGCATACGCGTGATAATACAGTTGATTTGGGAACAGTTCGTGAATTGCTCACGGTAAGTGCACTTCATGAATACAGGGAAATGGTTAGAGAGATACATATTGAAAGACAAACTGCAGGATATATAGTCGATATTATTTCTGCAACACGCCTTAGTAAGGATGTAACTTTAGGCGCATCGCCACGCGCTTCGTTGGCTCTTGTTTCTGCGGCGAAAACTTTTGCTGCTATGCACGGTCGTGAATTTGTAACTCCCGATGATATTAAAACTGTAGCTGTGCCAGTTCTGAATCATCGAATTTTACTTTCTGCTGAGAAGGAAATGGAAGGGGCCACTGCTTCATCTGTGCTTAAATCAATTCTTGAAAAAATAGAAGTGCCGCGGTAGTGAGTAAATTCTTTAAAGAAGTATTTCTTTCTTCATTGGTGTTTTCACTTTTGTGGAGTATTGCAACAAGTTATGTAATTGGATTCTTTTTTCCCGTTTTTAATTTTATTGCAGATCTTGCATTATGTACATTGTGTTTATTGATTGTATTTGATGTTTGGCTGCTCTTTAAGAGATGCCAGATTATCGGGACACGAATTATAGCGCCGCGATTATCAAATGGTGATGATAATCAGGTGAATATTACTATATCAAATCTATCCTCGATTCCGACTGAAATAGAGGTTATTGATGAAGTTCCAGCGCAATTTCAGGTTCGGGAGACTTCCTATGCCTTAAGCTTACACGCGATGGGATCAAAAAATATTTCATATATTTTACATCCTACCGAGCGGGGAGAATATGGATTCGGATATTTAAACATCTATGTAAAGACTCCCTTGAAATTGATTATTCGGAAATTTCAATGCAGTGCTCCTGTACGTATACCTGTCTATCCCTCATACATTCAAATGAAAAAATTTGAGCTAATTGCATTCGCCAGCAGGTGGAATGAATTGGGAATTAAGAAGACGCGCCGAATAGGGCAGTCATTCGAATTTGAACAGATTTCCGATTATGTTCAGGGCGATGATATCCGCTCGATTAATTGGAAGGCAACCGCGCGACAGACTAAATTGATGGTGAATAAATTCGATGAGGAAAAATCTCAGAACGTTTATAGCATTATCAATACCGGCAGAATTATGAAAATGCCCTTTGATAAACTTAGCCTGCTCGATTATTCTGTGAACTCTGCCCTTGTTCTTTCAAATATTTCTCTACAAAAGCAGGATAAAGCCGGACTCATTACGTTTGCAGATAAAATCCATTCCGCTTTGCCTGCCGAATCGGGTAAAAAACAATTGCAGAAAATATTAGAATCGCTTTATAATATTGAAACCCGATTTCCTGAAGCAGATTATGAAAGATTATGCGCTTTTATTTATTCCAAAATTAATCATCGGTCTCTTATTTTTCTTTACACAAATTTTGAAACAAAAGAGTCATTAATGCGACAGGTGAAGTTGCTTACCAAAATTGCACAGAGGCATATTCTGGTGGTAATAATATTCGAAAATACTGAACTCGCTGCAATGCTAAATTCGAATTCCTCAACTTCGTACGAAATATATGAGAAAATCATCGCTGAAAAAATGATTGCTGATAAAAAAGCTATTATCGCTGAGTTATGGAGACATAAAATTCATTGTATTTATTGTAAACCTTCGGAATTAACTGTTGATATCATCAACAAATATTTGGAAATTAAAACCCGGCAAATTATTTAAGGAGTTGATTCATGGCAAAAATATCAATTGATACTGCACAAAATATTACAATAGAAGTTGAGCCGGCCTCAGTAAGTTCGCGCATGTTTGCGTACATATTGGACATGATTTTTCTTGTTATCATCGGGCTCGTTGTTTTTTTTGGAATTTTTGGAATAAATAGAAGTGAATTGTTCTCTATTCCCCAAATAATAATGATTGTTTTAATTCTTACTTATGACCTATACTGTGAATTCTTATTTAATGGCCAGACTTTAGGGAAATATCTTATGAAAATTCGGGTGGTTTCGCTTGATGGCAGTAAACCGGATTTCTTACGGCTCTTCATACGCTGGCTATTTAGAATTGTTGATATTTCAAGCAGTGTTGGTGCTTTTGCTGTTATTATCATATCAATGTCAGGGAAAGGACAACGTCTTGGTGATATTGTGGCCAAAACAACTGTTGTGAGCCTTGACCCCCCGAAGGTTATAGAAAGTGAAGCTATTGAGAGCTTTCCGAATTCTTATACCATTACGTTTCCACAAGCAGAATATTTAACGGAAGAGGATATTCGATTAATTCAGGATGTTTTGGATTCATTGGATTCCTTAGCAGATCAAACACGCCTCGAAGTAATGTATAAATTACTGGCTAAAATTGAAAAGAAAACCGGTAAACTGGAATCGTATATGAGTCCGCCTGATAAATTACGAAAGATTATAAAAGACTATACATATATTCATACCCAGGCAGTTTAATAAGATAGGGGAGCAGCCACTCCCCTTTATACTATTATTTCATATACATATAGATGCCCGTAGAATTCGCTGCTAAATTTACATTCAGGCACCGTCCCTCGGTTGAATAATGGTTTTCTGTTACCAAGTCTAAATAACTACCCTGAAACCTGCTATCTAGCGAGAATGTTTGTGTACTATCTGTAGCATTAATTATTACAATACAATATTCACTCACCGATTCCCTGCTAAAAGCCAGCCATTCTGAATTTACCAATAGCTGGACGTAATCACCCCGGGTTAAAGCATCTGAATTTGCCCGAATTTTTGCGAGTTTTGCAATCCAAACGGGTAATGAGTTTACCGGTGAATCGTTAATGAGATCATGTAAATTGAAAAACTGTCTTACCACAGCATCCTTTCCATTTTCAATTTTACCTGGAAGTCCAAATTCACTGCCGCAATAGACTGAAGGAATTCCTGGCATAGTAAACAGAAGACTATATATTGTAAAAAGATGTACATTTGACGGGAGCAAACTGGCGATTCTGCTTACATCATGGTTATCAACAAAATTATACAACTGCAGATCATTGTATAACCCGTGCCTGCCAAATTGCCGATTCAACGACCACGCGATCTCGAAAAAATTCTTATCAACGAAACTTGAATATAGTCCTTTATAGCATTCATAATTAGTTACTGAATCTAATGATTCGGAATTTACCCACTGACGATAATTACCATGTATTACCTCGCCAAGCAACCAGAAATCAGGATGAATTGCTTTGGTAAAAGTGGAGAGTTCTTTAAGAAAATCCGGATCAACCTGATTTGCAACATCTAATCGAAGACCGTCAATTTCAAAGTTTTGTATCCAATATTCAACTGCATGGAGTAAATGTTCGCGTACTTCGGGGCATTTTAGGTTCAATTTTACTAAATCATAATGCCCATTCCAGCCATCATAACTAAAACAGTCATTAAATGGTGAGTTATTGGTAAAATTAATATTGCTAAACCATTCACAATATCGGGAGTTTTGTTTGTTTAATTGTACATCCCTGAATGCCCAGAAATCTCTTCCTACATGATGGAATACACCATCGAGAATTACTCGTATTCCATTCGAATGCAATTCTTTTATCAATCGGGAAAAATCATCATTCGTTCCCAGGCGTCTGTCTATTCGAAAGTAATCGGCGGTATCGTAACCGTGAGCGCTCGATTCAAAAACAGGGCCAAGGTAAAGAGTATTTATGCCAAGATATAAGAAGTGTTGTATCCAATGAGAAATATGCTCTATTCTGGGAACCGGTGCCGATGAAAAATCGTTCCGTTGCGGTGCACCGCAATTACCAAGAGGATAGATGTGATAGAAAATAGATTTGCTTGACCAATGTTGAATATCCATATGTTTCCTTAAATTAGTCACCTATACCGAACGGTATAGAGATGGGTAAAAAAAATGCCTATGAAAATATACCATGCATAAACTGATGAACGGCTTTATAAATAAGTTGATCATCCAATACCAAATCACTATTCAGGGCCAAACCAATATAGGTATTTATTGTTCCTAAAAAAGTTGCTGAATATAGTTTATGCCTTCCTTTCATGTTGCCGTGATCTATGCTTGCCTTAATAAATATTTCTTCAAGCATGCGATGTTGTTGCTCCAATGATGGGAAAATTGCCTCCAGAGTCTCACTATTTTTTCCGGAAAACCACATAGCAAGCTGTAAACGGTAATATTCTTTGTTATTCAGGGCGAACTTAAAATATCCTGAAGCAACCCCCCTCAGGCACATGAGAATGTTGCCATTGTAAACAGCAGAAGACCCAATGGCGGTAAATAGAGAAGTACTTTCACGAGCGACAAGTGCATCCAGAAGTCCGCGTTTACTCCCGAAATAATGATACAGTGTCGGTTTAGTTATTCCGGCGGTATCAACGATTTCCTGCACGCCAACAGCATCATAGCCTTTATTGGCAAAAAGCGTAAGCGCACAGTTGAGTATGTGTGTTTTGTTATCCATAAATTACAAATTATTTCCCGTAATATACCGAACGGTATAGATAAAACAAAATGATATTTAATTTCAGAAGAAGCTAAACTATTAATAAGCCTGAATTGACTATTTTTGCACATTGTATTTGAATAATTCGGGTTACATGGAAGAAGCACATAAAGTTCTTAAAGAGATATTTGGTTATAATTCTTTTCGCAGTTTACAACATGAAATTATTGAAACGGTATTAAATAAACGTGATTCACTTGTTGTAATGCCCACAGGAGGAGGAAAATCCCTATGCTATCAGATACCTGCTGTAATTTTTGAGGGCCTTACAGTTGTTCTTTCTCCATTAATATCGTTAATGAAAGATCAGGTGGAGCACCTGCAACAACTTGGTATTGAGGCCGTTGTGCTTAATAGTTCTCTCACAGCCGCTGAATATGGTCGCAATATTGCCGCAATTGCCCGGGGAACAGCTAAATTACTGTATCTTGCTCCCGAGTCATTGGGCAAAGATGATATTCAAAATCTATTGGATAACATGCATGTTGATTGTGTAACTGTTGACGAGGCTCATTGTATTTCCGAATGGGGTCATGATTTCAGACCTGAATACAGACAGATTGGTTTATTGCGGGAAAAATTTCCTGAAGCTGTCTTCATCGGGCTCACGGCTACCGCAACCCCCAGAGTACAAGATGATATTGTTAACAGTATGAAATTGGTTAATCCGGCTCGTTTTGTCGCCAGTTTTAATCGGGATAATCTCTTTTTACAGGTAATTCCACGTAAAAACCCACGACAACAGGCTATGGAATTCATTAAAGAGCATGAGGGCCAGCCGGGAATTATCTATTGCTTTTCTCGTAAACAGGTAGATGATCTGACCGAAGAGCTCAGATCTGCCGGAATTTCCAGTCTGCCATACCATGCCGGGCTAAATGATATAACCCGGGCAAAAAACCAGGAATCGTTCTTAAAAGATAAAGTGCAGGTTATGGTTGCTACCGTGGCTTTTGGAATGGGGATCAATAAATCCAATGTCCGTTTTGTATTACACTATGATCTTCCGAAAAATATTGAATCATACTATCAGGAAATAGGCAGGGCAGGGCGTGACGGTATGAGGGCGGATTGCCTGCTTTTATATAGTTATGCTGATATTGCCAAGATTGGATATTTCATCGATCAAAAAATTGACCCGATAGAAAAACAAGCAGCCAGAGAACACTTGTCTGCCATGATTCGTTATGCAGAAGCAGGCATTTGCAGGCGCGTTCCATTGATTAAGTATTTTGGAGAACAGTATACATCAACGGATTGTGGGATGTGTGATAACTGCACTGCCTCGCCTGATGAGTCAATAGATATAACTATTCCCGCCCAAAAAATGTTTTCTGCAATCAAACGTACCGGTGAAGTTTTTGGTCTTACCCATATTGTCGAGGTGCTACTAGGGGCGAAAACAGAAAAAATTTTGAAGAACAACCACAATTCACTTACTGTTTACGGTATTGGGACTGAATACTCCAAAAAACAATGGGAAAAATTGGGTTTCCAGTTTATCAATAAAGGATATATCAGCAGAAATAATGAATTCGGTAGCTTGGTTGTAACAGAGAAAGGTGAAGGAATACTCTTCCGAAAAGAAAAGGTATATGGCCTAATTCAAGAAGAGCAGCCAGCGCCCCGGAAAGGCAAGTCTATCGAAATTCCCTATAGAAATAATCTCTTTGAACTGTTGCGGGTAAAGCGAAAACAAATTGCCGAATCGCTTGATTTGCCTCCGTTCGTCATTTTTTCTGATAAAACGCTTTCCGAGATGGCAATGAAATATCCTGTCTCAAGAGAATCGTTACTTGAAATATCAGGAGTTGGCCAGGCGAAAGCGAATCGATATGGCAGAGAGTTTCTGGATATCATTCGGAAGTATTGTCTTGAAAATAAAATTGAAAGCAGCTTTGATGGGGATAGGAATAAAAAGGAGCCGAAAAAACCGCGTAAAGTGGAAATCGGCGAGGCTTTTGCAGCAGGAGAATCCCTGGGGCAGATTCAAAGCAGATATTCGATTCATTTAACTACAGTTATCAGCAATCTCCTGAATTACGTTCAGGATGGTCATAGTATACCTGCTGAAGAGATTATTAGTGCAATTACTCTTCCTGCTGAACAACAAAAGACAATATTGCGGGACTTTAGTAAGGAGTTCCCGGAAAAGCTTGCTCCGTATTTTTCTAAATATAATGAAAAAGTTTCTTACGCTGATTTGCGTCTGCTTAAATTGCTATATCTGAATACCCTTAACGAGAAAAAATCCTTAGGGTAAACAGCTGTTATATCAAGATATCACCGGAAAGCTGCCAAAATGATGAATCAAGAACCATAGTTTTGGAAACAGCAGGGTAGTCGATATTCCGTGTTTTTACATAAAGTTCCGGTGCAGATGTTGCTGTAATATGTATGCAAACTGTCATTAATGTTCTGGCTTTTTGAGGTTTACTTCCGGTACGACAAATACTATCGTCAGGTCCTGCAATTCTGTCATCACTAAAAGCAATATAGTCTTGCAGCGAAAGAACTTCATGTGAACCAAGCAACTCTGCAATTCTATTATATCGGGTTTCACTGCTGCGGGAAATTTTATTATTGTAGAAGCGAAAATCATCTGCGACATAGTGATTCGTATGCCAAAGTGATCCGTTTGATTTTTTTTCTATTCTGAATTGTCCATCCGGCCCTATTTCAATCCAGGCTATTTCAAATGCATCGGCCAGCATAAAAAACTGTGGTTTTACATTGAGGTATTTTTCGGGGGCGTTATAGATATCGGCAACCGACGAAGCAGTAGACAGCATTTTTCGTAAACTACCCGGGAGCTCGCTTTCTGAATCGTCTGCACTCACGGAACCGGCTGAAGCAGTAAATACCGCGAAATGTTTTTCATTTATCCCACCTTTAACACCTCCTTTTTCGCCTTGTGCAAACATAGCAAGGTAGCGTAAACCGTGTTTCGGATGATAAATCCGAAGTGAGTTGAAACCGAATTCTTTTTTGTCTCTATTCTTGGCAATTAATGTTCCACCGCCGGTAACACTGGTGCCTGCGCTCGACCACAATGTACAACCTAAGGCTGTTAAAACTATAGTAAAAACTATACAGATCTTAAAACTGTTTTTCATGAGAATTATTTTTTTGAATAATACCACCAATGTACTAAAATCACGTGATTTACAGCATTGTCATAATAGATTACTACGAAAAAGTAATGCATTGAATTCAATATAGTTTTATGAATTGTTAATATCCTGTATCTTTATATAAGTATTTTCATTAAGGGTTTCAATGTTTTCTGTAGAAATTTTAATTGCTCTTCTTACGCTGGTTGCTCTTGAGATAGTATTGGGAATAGATAATATTATTTTCATCTCAATAATTACCGGCAAACTACCCCATAACCAGCAAAACAAGGCTCGATTGACAGGATTAACTCTGGCAATGTTTACGCGAGTCGCGCTATTATTCTCTATAACCCTTATAATGAAGTTGACGAATTCATTATTTAGTATTTTGGGCAGGGATATTACCGGAAAAGATATTATTCTAATTGGGGGTGGTCTTTTCCTCTTAACAAAAAGTACAAGGGAAATTCATGAACGCATTCAGGGGGAAGAGCATGAGACAAATGTAAAAATACGGGACTCATTCGCGAAAATTATTATCCAAATACTTGCTCTTGATGTCATTTTTTCTCTCGATTCTGTAATTACTGCAGTTGGTATGGCAAATGAATTGTGGGTGATGGTATTAGCTGTTATAATCGCAGTAATTTTTATGCTTTTCTTCTCGGGTAAAATCAGCGATTTTGTAAACAACAGGCCAACAATTAAGATGCTGGCACTTAGTTTTTTAATGCTTATTGGCTTTACTCTTATTATGGAAGGCTGTGGCCAGCATGTCCCAAAAGGTTATATCTATTTTGGCATGGCGTTTTCTTTTTTTGTAGAAATGCTTAATCTTCGAGCAGGAAGAATACTGCCCGAAGTAATTAAGGGAAAGAAAATAGCATCGAAAAATAAGTCAATGAAGAAGAAATAATTACTCTCTTCTCCATCTCCCATAAATAGGGGAGTCCCAATAAAAATCTGACCCCTTATGCCATTATCATGGCATAGTACACAGCGTGTAAATCCAGTATTTATATACTGAAGATTTTACATAATTAACAGGAGTCAGAAATGCTACCCAACGACATGAAGAATTCAATTGCACTTCCTTATGAAGAAATGTTATTTTCCGGTAAAAATACCGCGTATGGTGCTTTCAAGCTGAGAACCCAAAACGATCGCGATACAACTCTTTCTACTATTGTAGCCTCAATTTTCTTTTTGTTTGCGTTAGCATGGCCATTATTAATGGAAAAAACAGAAATTAAGAACCAGAATGGTTCTTCGGGGCGAATAAGTATATCAAATGTAGACTTGCCCTCCCAAAATGAGCAGGAAAAAATATCCCCACAGGATATAGTAATTGAACGACGGAGCCTCGCCAAGATGATAGCTTTCACCGTTCCAACCATTCAGCCGGATGATGCGGTACATAATGAGATACCTTCAATTACCGACCTGGAAGGAGCAATAATATCAACCGTTACCCGAGATGGATTGAGTGGTGTCGATCAAAATCTTATGCCTGATTTTGTGACGGCGGATGTATCTCCCGTCGAAGAGAAATCGGAATCGGATAAAGCAAACGATTACATTCTTATCGCCGAAGAACCTCCTGTCTATAGAGGTGGTGAAGCTGCTCTTATGGAATTCCTTGCTACTCATATGCAATATCCGGAAATTGCAAAACGGGCACAAATTGAGGGTACAGTATTTATCGCCTTTGTGATTGATAAAAATGGGAAACCGAGAAATTTTAGGGTCTTAAAAGGTTTGGGTGGTGGATGTGAGGAGGAGGCTTTACGTGTATTACAATTGATGGATAATTGGTCACCTGGCCGTCAGAGCGGGAGGCCGGTTTCGGTTCAGGTTTCTATACCAATCAGTTTTAAACTAAAGTCATTATAATAATCCTCGTTGAGAAGGGCGGGCGGTTTTCCGCCCGTTTTTATTTCACATTAATAATTTTGTAATTTGCAGTAATTAATAGTAGAAATCCGGCTTGATGAGAATACTTCAAATTTTATTTCGCTTTACGGTCGCTGTAATACTCTTCAGCTCTAATTGTATTATTGCCCAAAGTAATGAACAATGGCATTCTATAAATCTAACCTTGTCCCGTTCGGGGCAGGCTAATTGTATTCATCAGGTGGTGCAGGATAGAACCGGTTTTCTCTGGCTCGCGACTAATGCCGGTGTGTTTCGTTATGATGGGAATAAATTTACTGCATTAGACGAGGACCTCTCAGAGCCTATCCAGGAGTTTGACTACTACGTTACCGCTCTTTTTGTAGATAAGGAAAATGACATATGGATTGGAACAAGAAATGGGAGTGTCTTTCTTTATCAGAAAAATACTCACATTTGTAAACGAGTCCAGATTAGTAATGATTCTTTATCTATTATTCGGAATGGAGGTGGAATTTTTTCACTCCGCCGCTTCAATAACTTTATTCCGGAATCCATAACTCAGATTGTTGCTGATTGTAAAGGGTACTTATGGATTGCTACTGCTGGTTTAGGACTATTCTGTATATCGCCACGGGAAGGCGAAAATGATTTTCATTTCTTTTCCGGTGCAGAAGAGTTGGATATTCCGGGTAATAACATTATTGCCGTTGTTCCCTTAGCTAACAGAGGTGTTTGTGCGGCGATTTATCCGAATATTCTTATTCAGTTAGAATGGCAGGCCAAAAAAGGTACAAGGCAGGGGAAAATAGTAAAATCACTTCTAAGGTTACCGGAAAAAAGTACAATTACATCTTTAATATCAGATTCTTTGGCTGTGTTTTGGGGCACTAATACCGGGGAGTTATTTTGTATAAAGTCAGATTCCTCATTTACGCAAAGTACCATTACCAGTGTAAAGTTAAAGAGTACAAATGAAATAATAGCCATCTCAAAAACGAATTCTGATGGTTTGTTGATTTCGACTCGGGGAACAGGCATTTATGATGTAAAAGCCGGCCGGGCAATTCCTCTCGATCAGGAATATATTGAAAAAGATATTGTCTCGCTCATGTGTGATCGAACAGGAGTTTTGTGGGCAGCATCAGGATTTGGCTACGGCCTGTATAAATGTGACCAAATAATAAAAACCAGATTAGTGGCGATATCCAGAAAAAATTATAAGAAACAACGGGCAAGTTATTCATTTACTTCTATTATTCGCGATGACCATGGTTTTTTATGGTTAGGCAACCGAAACGGCGGGCTGTTACGCGGAAAAATTAATGGTAGTCTCTTCGAAGAGGATATAAATGGAATCAGGATACCAATTTCTTTACAAGAGAATGGTATCATTCATATTGCTCGTAGTGGAAACCGGATATGGTTTGTTAATACGCAAAATGAAATCTGGAGTTTCGATACACACACAAATGTCTTTACCAATAGTACACAGGAGCTTCGTATTTTAGGATTCCCCATAAATGCGGCTGTCACTACAATGTGTTGTGTTTCAGATTCACTTATTTATATTGGTACCGGAGATGACGGAATCTACCTTTTAGTTAAGAATAGTGTCAATAAGCAATTGAAACATTACAGACATAATTATCAGCAATCAGAATCGATTCCGGAGGATGCGATTAACCTTTTATACACCGATTCCAGAGGAAGGATTTGGGTTGCCTGTAAGAATGGCGATGTTGCTGTATACGCCCATGATATTAACGGCTTTAGAACTATCACACAGGATGTAAAAAAAACTGAAATATTGAATTTCTATGATGATGGTAAACAACTTTGGCTTACAAAGCAGGATTTTGGATTATGTACCATAGATGAATCTTTTACACTGCATTTATTTGAAAGTAAGAATAGCCTGTATCGAAATATTCTTAATCTTACCCGAATTTCAGCAACTGAAGCAGCAATGGTAACAGATAATGAAATTTGGGATTTTCATATTCTTACGGGAAAGAGCAGCCTTCTATTTAAATCTGATGAAGTAAATAAGCTGATCTTTAGCTCTGAATCAGGAGTCCTAGATGATAAAGGTGTTGTAATACCCGCGAACAATAGCCTCATTCAAATACTTCCGGATGGTGTAAATACAACAAAAGTGAATATTACTCCGGTAATTATTCAGTGTATAGCGAATGGACAAAAATTAAACTTAGAAAATTTGCAAATAATATTGCCGACCGGTACGAACGACTTCGCTGTGGAACTCGCGTTTACTGACTTCAGATATCCGGGAGGCTATCGATTGTCATATTTTATGGAAGGTTATGAGACCGGTTGGAATTATCCTTCTTGGGAAACCAGAACCATTTCATATAAAAACCTTCCTACAGGAACCTATATCTTGAAAATACGAGGCTGTAGTGTTGATGGTGACTGGAGTGACATGGTAATAGAAATACCAGTTCGAATTATGGCTCCGCTTTGGCAACGTGCCTGGTTTATTTTCCTGTGCGGCTTCTGTCTTTTGGGTTTTGGAATCTTCCTTTATTACTATAAAAGAAAACGGAAGACAGAAATTGAAAGAGTCAGGGCAAAACTTTCTGCTGACTTGCACGATATTATAGGATCTGGCTTAACGGAAATATCATTGCTTAGTGAAGTAATTAAGATGTCAGGAAATTTGGCTTCCGAAAATGTTGTAAGAATTAGAACAATTAGTGAGCGAGCCCGGGAATTAGTATCTGAAATGAGTGATATTGTTTGGCTGGTTAACCCAAGACCTGTAACGTTAAAAGAACTATTTCTCAGGCTGCAGTCAGTGTATCAACCCTTGTGTGCAGCAGTAAATATTTCATTTAGGTTAGATATAGATTTTCCGGATAATTCTACAAATTTATCATTTTCAAAACGACAGCATATATATCTAATAGTAAAAGAATCGGTAAATAATGCCGTGAAACACTCCGGAGCCGGAAACATCTCCGTATCTGTATCCTGTTACGGAGATGAATGGAATATTGCAATAATTGATGATGGTAAAGGTTTTGATGCGGCAGCGGTTACCACGGGGAACGGTTTGAAATCGATAGTCGGCAGAGTCAAAGACTTGGGAGGGACAATAAATTATTCACAAAGGAATGGAAAAGGAACAGCTATAATGCTATCTTTAAAGGATGTGTCCAAATGATAACAGTGATAATTGTCGAAGATAAACCAATCATTCGTGAGAGTCTTGCAATTTTATTAAACGGTACTGAAGGAATAAATTGTTTGGCAGTTTATGAGAGTTGTGAATATTTATTTGCACAGAAAGAAATTCTTCAAAAAGTAGATATTATACTTATGGATATAGAATTGCCTGGCATGAGCGGGATCGAGGGGGTACGAAAAATTAAATCTGAGTTCCCGGGGATTGATATTCTAATTCTTACTATATATGAAGATAATCAAAAAATATATGATGCCCTCTGTGCTGGTGCAACCGGATATCTGTTAAAAAGAACTCCGCCTGCCCAATTGCTACAAGCAATAACCGAGACTTATAACGGAGGC
This sequence comes from Ignavibacteria bacterium, assembly GCA_021286645.1. Classification (GTDB taxonomy): domain Bacteria; phylum Bacteroidota; class Ignavibacteria; order Ignavibacteriales; family Ignavibacteriaceae; genus JACPGF01. Next base: position 22,440 of record JAJTBZ010000045.1, on the reverse strand, counting down.
TCTCCGATGAGTTCGCAAATAGCGAGAAAAGTTGTTGATTCTTTTCACTTCCCAAATTCAGTTAAGAACTCGGAAGATCATGGATTATCGGAAAGGGAAAAGCAGGTAATTAGTTGCCTGGCCGATGGTAAAAGTTATCAGGAGGTAGCTGACCAGTTGTTTATAAGTATTGAAACAGTCAGGCAGCACATCAAAAACATTTATCAGAAATTACATGTTCATACACAGTCCGGAGCTGTAGCAATTGCGTTTAGAAAAGGAATAATTAAATAATTGAGATCGGCATTTGATATGGCTACATCAATGTAGTAGGGCTAAGAGCTATAATCGATTTCATTAGGAATCGAATTTGAATTAAGATTACCGGCGTATTTACCGACTGACTTTTTATACCAATTCAACTGTTTTTATGTTAAACAAGGGGAGGGCGAGTTACCGGGCTATTTATATGATACTGCACCATCGGGTTGATAAGCGGGATATAAGCCGAATACATTTGCTGAATTAGTGAGCCAAGCCACCGTTTAATCACCAATATACACCTGTAGGAATATTTTTATTTGTAAATTCTAATGATTCGGATATATTTCAGGAAAGATATTATAAATAAAGAATTCCTATGGCTGAAAACAAAAAGAGCGTTTCGCGGCCGGGGGAGTGGAAACCGGGGAGTTTTATCCCCCGGGTTAGTTTTACAGCGTATGAGCACTCTGAGTATTCGATTCGACTTAAGGTTCGTTTTCTATTCTATTTGCTAATTTCATTGCTGATTGGCGTACTAAGTACGCTTTGCATGGATTTATACCTTCATACTTCCTCCTCTGCACGTATAAATTTTATTGGAATAATCGCAGCTCAGGTTACCTTGTTCGGGGTTTTACTTATTTGCCTGTATTTTCTTAGAAAAGGAAGATTTCATATTGCGGCTCACCTGCTAACTATTGCCACACTCACGACTATCTGGGGAGTGATGTTCATCGACAGGAGTGAACCAATTATGCAGCTGGATACAGTAATCCTTATATGCGGTGTATTAAGTATGCTGCCAATTGTTGTAACAAAGAAGGTTCAGGCAATTATCGGATATATTTTGGCGAATATCGGAATTCTATTTCTGCTTGTTATGTATAAATCAGTAACCGCTAATTTATCCTATGTGGTTTGCGTAGAATATCTTACTGATTCAATCATTGCATTGGTCTTCATTGGTGTAGTAGTGTATAACAATTTTAGTATCAATTCACGGTCAATTGAAAAAGCAGAAGCCGATATTAAAGAAAGGGAAGCGGCCGAGTCAGCTCTGCGCATTAGCGAGCATAAATACCGCGTACTGATTGAAAATTTGAATGAAGCTACGGTACTCATTGATAAGGATGAGGTTATTCAATTTGTCAATAAGAAGTTTACTGAAAAACTGGGGTATAAGCTTGATGATATTATTGGTAGAACAACTTTTGATACGTTCGTGCCTGAAGAACAGAAGGAGTTAGTTCATGAAGCAAATTCGCTTAGAAAATTCGGGATTAGCAGTCAATATGAGTTAACTTTGATTAACCGGGATGGTGAACAAATTCCATTTCTTGTTAGTGGCGCTCCAATTAAGGATGGTGACGAGATTTTTTCAGGTTCAATTGCTACGCTAACCGATATTACTGAACGAAAAAAGATTGAGGATTCTATCAGAGCGAGTGAAGAACGTTTTCGGTTGCTTATCGAATCTTCACCCTTTGCTATTTCTGTCACTGATATTACAGGAAAATACCTCTTGATTAATACAGAATATAGTTTGGAGTTCGGCTTCTCTCAGGAGGAAGTAATTGGTAAAACACCGATTGAGCTCGGAATGTGGCCAACAGAAGCACAAATGCAAGCCATTTACACCGGATTAAGTGAATCGGGAAAGATTGAACATTATGAAACTACCAAGTTTGATAAAAATGGAACAGAAATTCCAATCTATTTTTCCAGTCGGTTAGTTACCATGAATGGAGAACCTGTAGTACTTAGTTCTTTGGTTAATATGACCGAAAAGAAAAAAGCCGAACAGGTGCTTGAACGGTATCGGGAAAATCTGGAGCAATTGGTTAAACAACGTACGGAAGAGTTGTCTGAAGCGAATGAAGAACTACTTTCAATCAATAATGAGTTATTAGCTCAGCGGGAGGAACTGCAAAATGCCCTCGCTGAATTACACTTGGCTCAAAATCAGTTAATAGAAGCTGAAAAAATGGCATCAGTTGGTATTCTTGCTGCCGGTATCGCGCACGAAATTAATAATCCATTGAATTTTATTCTGGGGGGAGTAGCGGGTATTGAGGATTATATTCAGGAATCTATGCCTGGTCAAATGGAAGAACTTGCTCCACTCATTTCCGGAATAAAAATGGGCGTGGAACGGGCATCCAAAATTGTAACCAGCCTTAACCATTTTAGTAGAAGTACCGACGCGTTGGATGAAAATTGTGACGTTCACAGTGTGATTGATAATTGCCTTATAATGCTCGAAAATACCCTGAAACACCGTGTGAAAATTACCCGGGATTATTCTGATGTCCGGTTTTTTGTTAAAGGAAATGAGGGTAAATTACACCAGGCAATTTTGAATATTCTGACAAACGCTAATCAGGCGATTGATGACGAGGGGACAATAATTATCCACACTTTGCCCGATGGAGACAATGTACGTATTGAAATTATTGATACAGGCGAAGGGATCTCCTCTGCCATTCTGGATAAAATTTTTGATCCTTTTTTTACAACCAAGGAACCCGGCCACGGAACGGGTCTGGGACTATCAATCACATATAATATTATAAAAGAGCATTGCGGTAAAATTTTCGTTTCTTCTGAAACAGCAATCGGAACACGGGTTATGATTTTACTACCCCTCATTAAGGAATAATTCATGGAAAAAAATATTACTGTTTTGTATGTTGACGATGAACCGGTTAATCTGGAAATTTTTGAGTTTTATATGCGTAGGAGGTTTAATCTTTTCCTTGCAGAATCAGGTGCCCGGGGACTAGAAATATTGGAGAGAGAAAAAGATATCTCTATTGTATTAAGTGATATGAAAATGCCGGGAATGAACGGACTCGAATTTATTACAGCTGCTTCACATAAAAGACCGGAGCTACCATTCTTCATACTTACCGGCTATGATATTACACCACAAATAGCTCAGGCAATTCAGGCCGGGCTTGTCAAAAGATACTACAGTAAACCATATCAAATGAAAGAAATCGAAGCAGGAATCCGGGAGGCTGTTGCTTAGGCTTTAATATTAGCTACAACCGAAAGTACCGTTAAACATGCTGCGATACCGTCCATCAGATTATTTTCTGCATAAGATCTGCTTCTGCTTATTTTTTGTAAGTAAAAATTGTGGTTTACATGAGAAATTTTATTTATAAATATCGATTCCTCTTATCAATCGCGCTCCTGAATTTCCTGCTCGTTTACCTCGCGACTTTTAATAATGCGTATGGCTATTTTATTGATGAGTTTTACTATCTCGCCTGTGCTAAACGACTTGCCTGGGGGTATGTCGATCATCCACCTTTATCAATAGCAGTATTGAGCTTTTTTATTGCGATTTTTGGTAAATCTCTTGCAGTCATTCGAATCATTCCGGCTTTTATTTCTTCAATTAGTGTATTCTTAACGGGTAAAATGGCCGAAAAGTTCGGTGCTTCATCCAAAGGACAGGTATTAGCTGCCCTGGCGATTGTTTGTACACCGGTAAGTTTGGCATTTAGCGGGTTCTATTCAATGAACGTATTTGAACCACTGCTTGCTATCAGTATGTTGCTGGTTGCTATAAAAATGGTTCAACAGCAGGATATGCGCCAATGGATATATCTCGGTGTTATATGGGGGCTTGGTCTAATGAATAAGCATACTTTTTTACTAGCCATCGCTGCCTTTCTCGCCGCGGTTATCTTAAGCGGTAACTATAAACTTATTTTATCCTTCCGGTTTATCGGTGCTTTGGTGATAACTTCAATTATTTGCCTGCCGAATATTATTTGGCAAGTAGTTAATAACTATCCATCCCTGGAATTCTATCGAAATATTACATCTTCAAAAAATATTTATACACCCCCTCTGGAATTTATCAAGGGACAGATCGTAAACATGTCTCCCTCAACATTGCCAATCTGGCTTGCCGGTGCTATAGCCCCATTTATTAGTAAAAGGCTTTCCCGGTTTCGGTTATTCTCTTTGTTTTTTATTCTCATTTTTGGTTTTGTTTTACTCTCGGGCAGCAGTAGGGCAGATAGAACTCTGCTTGCATACCCGGTTGTTTTTTCTCTCGGAGCTGTTGCAATTGAATTTATTCCCTGGAAAAGATTGAATTTGATTCTTAATTGGACTCTGCCAGTACTATTATTAACCGGTTTGCTAATTGCGTTACCGTTGGTGCTGCCATATTTTTCTTATGATACAGTGGCAGCATATGTTAAGAGGATGCATATCAATACTGAAATTGAAAAAGGGAAAAAGCCACCTTTGCCTCAGCTTCTTGCAGATCGGATTGGCTGGCAGGAAAAAGCTGATATGTTCTTTGAAGTTTATAACTCGCTTCCAATTGATGAGCGAAAGAAAATTTTAATTTCAACGGATAATTACGGTAAAGCAGGTGCTTTGGAATTGTTCGGAGAAAAATTCGGGGTCGCATTAGTTATTTGTTCTCATAACAATTATTTCCTCTGGGGGAAAGATCATTTGCAGGACACTTCAGTTTTAGTTTTAGACGACGACCATTCCGTTCAAGATTATAGTAATGGTTTCAATTCAGTAGAGGTTTATGGGAAAAAATTCATATCTCCATATGTCTCTTCACACGAAAATAACTTAATCGTATTAAAATGTGCATTACCCAAATTACCGCTTGATACATTATTTGCAAGGGATAAGTTTTACTATTAACAAAATATATTGTCATTAGAGACGCAGAGAAAGGTTCCTTTTTATTTTCATTCCGGAAAATTGTAATTTAGATATGTTATATATCCGCTAACTTTTTGGAGACCCGAAATGAAATTTTCAAAACTCGTTTTTTTGCTGCTTTTGATGGGTGTTGCATACGCGCAGGTTCGTGATAAAGGGGCCTATGTAAGCAAACATAGTGAATACTGGGATCAGGTAATTCAGAAAGAAATTGATGCCAATAAACCTTCCGAGACAAAAGACTCGAACGTGTTCAAAATGGATTTGTCCGGTTATAAATTACCCGGCTCCATTCAGGAATTTAATTATCAATGGCATACAACTCCGGTAAATCAGGGCAACACCGGAACTTGCTGGTCATTTTCCACAACTTCTTTTTACGAATCAGAGATTTATCGGGTACACAAACGACAGGTAAAACTCTCGCCGATGTTTACAGCATATTGGGAATATGTTGAAAAAGCAATGGGATTTGTAGAATCACGAGGTAAATCTGTATTTGGCCAGGGTTCGGAAGCTAATGCTCTTAAACGAGTTTGGAAGAAATATGGTGTCGTTCCTGAATCTGCTTATTCGGGCCTGCAACCCGGCAGAAAAGTGCACGATCATACACAATTATTTGAAGAAATGAACAACTATTTGCAGTTCATTAAGCAGACGAATGATTGGAATCCGGAAAAAGTTGCCTCCACTATTAAGGCGATATTAAACCATTATATGCCCGCACCCCCTGAAAAATTTACTTACGATGGTGCGGAATATACGCCCATTGAATTTTTCAATAAGGTCGTAGACTTAAATATGGATGACTATTATGAAGTAACATCCCTTATGTACCGTCCATACTATTCAATGATAGAATATGAAGTTCCCGACAACTGGTGGCATAGTAAAGAATACTATAATTTACCTTTGGACGTATTTATGAAAGTCTTTAAGGAATCAATTCATAAAGGCTATACGATGGCCCTGGGGGGAGATGTCTCTGAACCGGGATTGAATTCAGCATTTAAAGTTGCTATGATACCCAGTTTCGATATCCCTTCGGAATATATCGATGAATCCGCCCGTCAAATGCGTTTTAACAATAAATCAACTGATGACGATCACGGTATCCATGTAGTCGGTTATGGAAAAAACACGGCAAAAGACGGGAAAGAATGGTTTCTGATTAAAGATTCAGGATCCGGAGCATATAATACCGGAGATAAGGGCTATATTTTTTATCACGAGGACTATGTTAAGCTTAAAATGCTCGGATTCACGGTTCATAAAGATATTCTTGCCAAATACATGAAATAATAGAAACTGATATTCATTTTTCGTAGGAAGGGAGCACAAAAAATGCTCCCTTTTTGCTTGTAAAGTATTTAGTTTAATAAAGTTGCATGAAATTTAGCATAATTGTGTAGAGAAATTCTTATCTTTCACAAGAGAAATAACAATATTGATTCGATGCGATTAAGTCGTACACAGATAAACTTAGCTAATATAGTACATAATTATAATACGATCAGGGAACAGGTAAGTCCTGCACGGGTGATACCGGTTGTAAAAGCAGATGCCTATGGGCATGGTATGCTTCAGACGGTTGCAGCTCTTGAACAATGTGCAGGCGAAAAGCCCTTGCTTTATGCGGTTGCCTTCTGTGAAGAAGCAGTTGAGCTAAAACGCAGTTTTCCTCATGCCCGGGTATTGGTTTTTGAACCTGTGCATAAAGATAACGTGAAAGAAATAGTCGATTATGGATTAATTGCCAGTGTTAGTACTCCCTGGCATATCGAATGCATTTCAAATGCCGTTTCCGGTTCTGAACACGTGAATGTTCACGTAAAGATAGATTCCGGTATGAACCGCTTGGGAATACAAGCCGAACAGGCAGTCGGGTTTATAAAATCGTTATCAGAAAACAAAAAAATTCACTTGGGTGGAATTTATACTCATTTTTCTGATTCGGATAATCCGGATGGAGAGTATACCCGGTTTCAGCGTGAGCGGTTGGAAAAAGTCTTTTCAGAATTGGATTCAGCAGGCATTGATACCGGGATAAAACACGCGGCAAATTCCGGTGGAATCTGGTTATTCAAAGATGCATACTTCGACGCTGTTCGTGCCGGTATATCTTTATATGGGTACTATCCGGCGTATCAATTGCTGCAGGAGCAGAAAATAAAACCGGCTTTGGAGCTAATTTCGGTTGTTGAATCGATTAAAGAAATTGAGCAGAATTCTCCAATTAGTTATTCCAGAACCTATTATACAAAAGCTGCTACACGAATTGCCTCGGTACCGATTGGATATGCCGATGGAGTCCCTCGAGCTCTTTCCAATAAAATGCATGTGCTTATAAATGGAAAAGCATACAAGCAGGTGGGCCGGGTTACCATGGATCGGATTCTGATTGATATTGGTAATGACGATGTACAGGTAGGTGATACAGTTACTCTAATTGGGAATAATGGCAATATGTGCATCGATGCATGGGATTGGTCCCGGTTGGTTGACACAATACCATATGAAATAACTTGTTTACTCAATAATAATAAACGTTTGCCAAAGGCATTTATACAATAAACACGCATGGATCTCGTTAAACAATACCTTGCTCAGGTCGTCAGCATGTCCAGCAATAATCTCCGACTCAGTTCGGAGAAAATTGAGATTGTTGGGATGCTTCGTGAATTGATCCTTCATACTTCGTCTATTGAAGATGAAGTGAAGTATATGAAAAAAGTTACGGAGTTTTCCAGGCTTGCTATTCGTTTTTCTGAAATTTTACAATATTTGTATCAGGATAAAATCGATTTTCTGGGCTTCTCAGAAAAATTCAAAGAACATTGTTCTTTGCTCATTAAAGATATCGGGCAGTTTATTGAAAGCGTCAACATGCAGGATGTAAAGAATGCGATGCACAAACTGGATGAAATCCGTGCAGCAGCGCAAGCTTTACAGGAAGCCGCCTCAACACCCGCTAAACCAGAGGAACCTGCCCAGGCCGAAGATCAGTTAACAGAAAGCGAAAAATCGAAAGAGAAATACATATTCGAAGATGAAGCCGCGCCCGATGATATGTTGTTCCAGAACTATGAAGCAGCTATCATGCGTCCCATCAAACCCCTCGACAATCTCTTCAAGAAAGCTCAAAAAGGCGAAGTACATCCCGATGAATTTATTCAATTCGCAAAAGTAATGAAAGGTAACGCTGAGCTTTCAGCGAAGTTTGGCACAGAGATAATAGCGAATATGCACAGGATAGTGGCTAAGGGATTAATCTTACTCAAGAATCGTGAGATAATGCCCGGTAAGGAAATAGTAGAAGCTTTGCGCTCATGTTTAATAGTTATTGTTGCGTTGGTAAAAGGAAAAGAAGTTGATATATCGCTCTACCTCAACAGAGCTGAAGAATTTAATAATAAGATAAAATCGTTTAAAGTAAAGGAAATTGCATGAACGTTTTTGCTATAATTATGGCAGGTGGCATTGGATCGAGGTTTTGGCCGAGAAGCAGAGAAAAATCCCCTAAACAGTTGCTTAATATCTTCGGTGAAGACACGATAATTCAGGCTACAATAAAACGTATTCAAAAAACAGTTCCATTACAAAATATTTATATAGTTACCAACGTCATCCAGAAGGATGAAATGATGAAGCAACTTCCCGATATACCTTCGGGAAATTTTCTCGAAGAGCCTTTTGGCCGTAATACGGCTGCGTGTATTGGACTTGCATCTTTATTTATCAGGAAGGTTGATCCTCAGGCTGTTACTATTGTTCTACCAGCGGACCACCTGATTTATGACGAAGATCTTTTTCATAAGAATTTACAACAAGCAATTGAATTTGCTTATGAAAAGAAAAAATTGGTTACTATTGGCATTCCTCCAACTCGTCCTGAGACAGGATACGGTTATATTCAAATCGTGGATAAAGAAGTAAACGAAAATGTGTTTCAGGTTGCAAGTTTTGCCGAAAAACCTAATTACGCTACGGCAATGCGGTTTTTAGACAGCGGTGATTTTATGTGGAATTCCGGAATGTTCATTTGGCGTGTTGATACGATTTTTGAAGAATTTGCCATGCACATGCCGGAATTGAATTTCTCCCTTCAACAAATTGACGCTTCTGTTAATACACCGGAATATCCTTCAACACTCTCGTTAATTTACGAGCAAATAAAAAGTATCTCCATAGATTATGGAGTTATGGAAAAAAGTAAACGTGTTTTTCTCGTGAAATCTCAATTCCGTTGGAGCGATGTTGGTAGTTGGGAAGAGGTTTATCAATTGGCGCAGAAGGATGAAAGCGGTAATGCGTTTACCAGTGATACCTTTGCTGATATGTCTCGTGATAGTTATGTGTATGCACCCGGAAAATTCACCGCTCTTATAGGTGTAGATAATGTAATAGTTATCGATACAGGGGATGCCTTGTTGGTTTGCAGGCGTGATCTGTCACAGAACGTGAAAAAAATTGTTGATCATATAAAAACTATTCATAAACCTGAATTATTATAATACGTGCTGCTTTATGAAAAAACTAATTACCGAACAAGACATACTTAACCTGTTAAAATCAGGATCAACTATATTCGTTAAAGAAAAGGATATGGTTTTAACACCTTTGGCTTTAGACAGGATTAAAATTGCGGGAATAATGATATCCGATGGCACGACACAGACTACACGACCTGTTTCTTCGGTTAACGACTATCAATTTAAGTCAATCGTTGTGGGATCTGACCATACAGGTTTTTCCGTAAAAAAAGAGATCATCGGTTATCTGCAAAAGGAAGGTTTTATTGTTACTGATATTGGCTGTTATTCGGAAGAATCCTGTGATTATCCGGATTTTGCCATAGCGGCAGCACAAAAAGTGCAGAAAAAGGAAATTGAGCTTGCACTATTATTCGATGCAACAGGTATTCCTTCAGCCATTACGGCTAATAAACTTAAGGGTATTCGCGCCGTAACTCTATACAACGAGTTTTCGGCAAAAAGTGCCCGTTCACATAATAATGCAAATGTAGCTGTGTTAGGCGCAAAAACGCTTGGAATAGAAACGATAAAGAGTATTCTGCATACGTTTCTAACAACTGCTTTTGAAGGGGGGAGACATCAAAAGAGGCTAGACAAAATCCACTTATTAGAAAAATAAATAGCTCTCTAAGTACTATGAAAAAATACATATTTGTTCTCGTGCTCCTTCTTGCTGCAAATTTTTCCTTCGCTCAGAAATTTGCTCAAGTTAATAATGAATTAGAACGCTGTGCCCGTATTTACAATATCCCCGTTGATATCCTAAAATCTGTGGCATGGGCCGAAAGCCACTTCTATCACCACGTTCCTACTGAAACCACCGGTCATAACGGAAAACCTAATAGCTATGGCGTTATGGGTTTGCGTAATGATGACTGGTTTGGTTATTCATTAAAAACAGGTGCTGATCTGATTGGAAAATCAGTATTCGACGTAATTAATAATTATCAGGATAACATTGCTGCAGGTGCTGCCTATTTATCCTCGCTTGCTTCGAAAAAAGGTATTAAAACCTCTGACCTTAATGCTTGGAAAGCCGTTCTTGAAGAATACTCAGGCATTCCACAGGCCGATATAAAAGAATTTTACTCCTTTGACTGTTTTGCAGTTCTCGAAAAAGGTGTGAGTATGGATGGAGCCGAAATTATGGCTCATCCTGAAATTAATATGAATGCATTTAGCGAAAAGGTAAGACCTTCGAACGTGCTGAAAAATATTGAATCCGATGATTATCCTTCAGCGGTATGGAGCTCAACACCAAATTTTACCTCGGGAAGTATTAACCAATTATTTGCTGTTGTGCATGATACCGAAGGTGGTTTTGCCGGTTCTCTTTCTTGGCTTCAAAATCCTTCGGCGCAGGCTAGTGCCCATTACATAATTCGTAGCTCTGATGGGTATATAGCACAATTAGTTAAAGAAAGCGATCGTGCATGGCACGTGCGTTGCTGGAATCCGTATATGCTCGGTGTAGAGCATGAGGGATATGTAGATAATCCGGCATACTTTACTGAAGCAATGTATCTTTCCTCAGCCGCATTATTCAAGCACTTTGTACAGAAATTTAATATTCCGGTAGATCGTAACCATATCATTGGTCACGATCAATGGACTAATACGGCCTGGAAAAACTACATGGTATCAAATTATTCAAATATTGATGCTACCTGTAATTCCCATACTGATCCGGGTCCAAACTGGGACTGGGATTTTTATATGCAGTTGGTATCTGGAGATACAGCCGCGCCCTCGATTGTTTCGTGGGATCCGGCTAATCCGTCAGATTCCGTTTGGGCTAACAGCACAATTAAAATTACTTTTAACCAGCGCATGAAGCCCTCAGAAACTATCCCTGCAATTAGTATTACTCCTTCGGTGCAGTTTAATTATACATGGTTGGATAATTATCGTACTTTAGCATTAACACCGAAGTCAATCTTATCGCTTGGTACCACTTACCAGGTAAGTGTTGCGCAATCAGCGAAAAATTATAATGGAATATCATTACGCGCGGCAAAGACATTTTCATTTGTCACCCGAACCAGTAGTCCATACAGCTTTGTTAGTTCGTACCCGGCAGCCGGTGCACAGAATATTAGTCCTTCAGTTAAATTAATGGCAACTTTCAATGCTCCTCTAATGGAATCCAGTTTTAGCGGGAATGTTTATTTAACAGATTCTGTAGGGAATGTTCAATCGCTGACGGATATGTTTTATGTTGAAAATAACGGAAAAGGTACAATTATCTGTGTTCCTAAAAATAAACTTACTTTAGGCAAGTCGTATAAGTTTTTACTGAAGGCAGGTTTGAAGAGTATAGTTGGTGCTACTTTAGGAATAGATCAAATCATTCCGTTTAGAGCAACATATCAGGCTCAGACAATCGGTACTGTAGTAGATAATATGGAGGCCATTGGAAATTGGAAACAGCCTTCGTACAGTGGAAGTACTGTCGGGGTTGATTCTACTTCAAGTTTCTCTATTGTAAATGAGGAAGTGTTTGATGGCTCAATGGCTGGTAAATTAGCCGTTATATTTACAAGAAACGACGGAATTTGTCGTGAATTTAATGCCACTAAACCAGTGGTTGGTAACCTCCCTGCAAATTCTAACCGCAAAGTTGGTTTCTGGATTCATGGCGATTGTAGTAATAACATTATTGAATATTGGTTCTATTACAATTCTTCTACCAATGCCATGGTTACTGCCGATACGATAAACTGGACAGGGTGGAAGTTAGTTGAAGTTCCTCTTTCAAAGATAACTGCAACCGGCGATATTATATTACATAGCATTGTAATTCGGCGAACTTCCATTGGTGCCGTGAATACAACTATTTACATTGATGATTTGCAGTGGCGTGATGTAAATGGTGTTCAGAATGCCCCACAGGCAGGTAAACCCACGAATTTAGTTCTTGAACAGAATTATCCAAATCCATTTAATCCTTCAACCATTATTGCATACTCGGTACCCACAGCCGGCAATGTTTCATTAAGAGTGTATGATATACTTGGTAATGAAGTTGCTGTATTAGTGAATCAGTTTGTGCAGGCAGGTTCGTATAGAACAGAATTGGATTTTACCCGTATGGGTAAAAATGTTGCAAGCGGTATCTATTTTTACAAATTGCAGACTCCTTCCGGAATTATCACTCGTAAGATGAACTTTCTAAAATAGAACTATTTATTACTCCACTTTGTTATAAAAAACAAAGTGGAGTATTTCATTTTTTCATAAAATTATTGTAATATTATCCTACTCCTTTCCTGATTTGGGAGGATAGATTTAATTAGGGGAGAGCAGAAACATGTGGGGGCTTATCCGTTTGGCTTGCTGATAGAATTAACCCGGGCGTAATTGTTTTTTTTAGCCGCAGGATTTTTTTATTTATTGAAACTTTGATAATTTATATACCGACTTCAGGTGAATTCCCCAAGTTATGAACTCTGCTGATTGTGTTACCGGAAAAAGTCGTTTGAGGTTACAATCTAAATCAGATTATAAACTGGTTCAGTAGTCTACGGAAATCTTACAAATTGTGTCGTTGCGTAGTGGCAGGTTAAAATTGCCAAAATTACTATTCTTACGAATATTCCAGAATTTAAATTGGAAAAAACAATGTATGGTAATATAATTCCTGAAATAGAAGAATTATATTCGCTTCAAAAATTTGGTATTAAGCTGGGCTTAGAAAATATTCAGTCCTTCCTGGAACTCCTCGGAAACCCGCAAAAAAACTTCAAGTCAATTCATATCGCGGGCTCAAACGGAAAAGGTAGTACTTCGTCATTTACTGCAAGTATTTTGATGGAAGCTGGATTTTCGGTCGGGCTTTATACTTCACCCCATTTCGTCCGCTTTAACGAACGGATACAGGCACTTGGTGAATATATTGATGATGACTACGTTGTTCGTTTTGTACAAAAATATCGTGATTTCATTCACGAAAAAAGGCTGACATTTTTTGAGGCAACCACTGCAATGGCCCTGGCATATTTTAGCAGTAAACATGTAGAATATGCAGTTATTGAAACAGGCCTGGGCGGCCGACTCGATGCCACCAATGTTCTTAAACCTGTTGCTTCTGTTATTACATCAATTTCACTTGAGCATACAGAACATCTTGGTGCAACACTTGAGCTAATTGCAGCAGAAAAGGCCGCGATTATTAAACCAGGCTCAAAAGCTTTCATTGGCAGATTGCCGGAGACAGCGATGCAGGTAGTCAGAAAACATTGTGAATCGGTTAATGCAGAATTATTTGAAGTTGATGATTACATTATTGAACGAGAAAATCACATTGAATTATATACCGAAGAACTGGATATCGAGAGATTAGATTCTCCATTGCGGGGGAAATATCAGAGACGCAATGCTGCACTTGCAGTATTAACTTCATATGAAGTACTCGATGAACCCGACCAGTCAATTTTCGAACGGGGGATTAAAAATGTAGTGCGGAATACTCGCATTCAGGGTCGTTTTGAGCTGTATCATACTGCTCCGGCAATAATCTTTGATTCAGCGCACAATGAAGAAGGTTTAACGAATTTTCTCGATGAGTTTAATGAGTCGGGAAAGAAATATGTTAACAGGATATTGATCTTTACTGCTCTGAGAGATAAAAATATTACCGCGATGGTGGAATTATTAAGGAACCATTTTACAGAAATATACGTCACAACTATTGAACTTGACAGGGCATATCCGTTGGATGAACTTGCAGATGTATTTAAAATGCACAACGTTCCTTGCCAAATTACCACCGATCCGGTAGCAAAAATAAAAGAATTTATGAGTACCGCTTCAGCTGATGACTGCCTTGTAGTAACCGGCAGTATGTATCTGCTGGGTGCGATTAAACAGAAATTAGAAAATAATTGAATAACTTAATAGAACAGGTGTTTTTATGCCAATGGATATTTCCGAACTGAAATCCAAAAAGATTGTTGAATTAAATGCGATAGCCAAAGATCTGGCAATTTCGGGCTATAGCGATTTAAGAAAACAAGAACTCATCTTCAGGATACTTGAAGCTCAAACTGCGAAAGATGGTTTAAGTTTTTCTAAGGGTGTACTTGAAGTGCTGCCTGATGGATACGGTTTCCTACGTTCATCAGATTACAACTATCTGCCGTCTCCTGACGATATTTATGTTTCACCATCACAAATCAAGAAATTTAGCCTTCGTACCGGTGATTTCGTTTCCGGACAGGTTCGTCCTCCAAAAGACGGTGAAAGATTTTTTGCTTTATTGCGTGTTGAAGCAGTAAACGGAAATGATCCGGCACAGATTCGTGAACGGACTCTTTTCGATAACCTTATTCCGGTATATCCAACAAAGCGAATCACTTTAGAATCGGCTCCCGGCGAATACTCAATGCGTATAATGGATCTTCTTACGCCAATAGGTAAAGGGCAGCGTGGTCTTATAGTTTCTCCTCCAAAGAGTGGTAAAACCATACTTTTACAGAAAATTGCGAATTCAATAACCCGTAACCATCCTGAAATTAAACTCATTATTCTTCTGATCGATGAGCGTCCTGAGGAAGTAACCGATATGGAGCGCAGCGTTAAGGCAGAAGTTATCAGTTCAACTTTCGATGAACCGGCAGAACGACATGTACAGGTTGCTGATATGGTAATTGAAAAAGCTAAACGCCAGGTTGAAGCTGGCGAGGATGTAGTTATTCTGCTCGATAGTATCACCCGTTTGGCCCGGGCTCATAATATTGTGGTTCCTCATAGCGGTCGTATCCTCTCTGGTGGTGTTGACTCAAATGCTTTACATAAACCAAAAAGATTTTTCGGCGCTGCCCGTAATACTGAAGATGGCGGCAGCTTAACAATTATAGCTACTGCGCTTATTGATACCGGCAGTCGTATGGATGACGTTATCTTTGAAGAATTCAAAGGAACGGGTAATATGGAATTGGTTCTCAACCGTGATCTGAGTGATCGGCGTGTATTCCCGGCTATTGATATTAATAAAGCTGGTACACGTAAAGAAGAATTACTGCTTAAAGAAGATGAATTGCAGAAAATCTGGATATTGCGTAAGTTCTTAAGTGATTTAACTCCTGTTGAAGCAATGGAACTCATTTTAGATAAAATGCGTGGTACCAGAACCAACAAAGAATTTATCAATAGTATGAATAGTTAAACCATGAGATATTTTGGATCGCTGCTTTTTCTGTTGATTTGTTTAGTTTCTTTATCGGGTTTTACGTTTGGGCAAAAACGTGAAAGACAAAGAAATTTTTCGGCGTACGCCGAGTACTATACAGATGGCGATTCAAATCAGATTACCGTTGTTTTTAGAGTGCAAAATAAGGCACTGATATTTATTAAAGACGGTGAGTCGTATCGTGCAAGGTTTTCAGTGCAAATTGAAGCGAGCGATTCCGCAGCAACGGAATTCGCTCGCGAAATTCGCGAGTATTCGGTCTCGGCTTCTTCATTGGCGCTTTCCAAAAGTGATTCTGCTGTAGTCAGTTTGTTAAAAGTTACTGCAAATATTCATCCTTTTTCTTTGCGGATTACATTCATAGATGTTAATACGCAAAAGGAAATCAGGCAAATTAACTATCGTCTTGGTTTGAATCCAGGAAAGCCAAATAGGCTGAAAGGCGAGAAAGTCCATATCGGGCAGACCGGTGTTTATGTTATTGATGAAAATGCTAAATCAGATGTATTTAATTTGACCAACTTTGATGGTTGCATTCCATTTAACAATAAACCTCATGGATTGCTCATTAAAGGGAAAACGCTATCTTCTAAAACTAATGTTATACTGAAATCTTCTGATAGCAATTTTGTATTTCATGCAGATACTGTATTGCAGGGGCATATAGCCATACTGGAGTATAACAATTCTCCGGCAGTTAAGTTCTTGGCAGATACAGCAGGGGAAGTTTACTACTTTGTTAAAGATGTTGCTACATCTTTGATTCCCGGAAGCTACTCCATACAACTGGCTACCGGCAAGGATACTCTTAATATGCCTGGTTTAATAGGCGATGTCTGGATAAATATTCCCGAATCATTACAGGATCCTTCCATTGCCTGGAAATTGCTGACGATTATAGACGTGAATGTTGATTCACTGATTGATATAAAACCGAAGAATAAATCGTTACTTTCATACCTGTTTGCTTATTGGAAAAAGCTTGATCCTACGCCGAAAACTGCGTATAATGAAGTAATGGCCGAGTTTTATGCACGTACCGATTTTGCGAATTCATTTTTTAGCACAATTCGTGCAAATGACGGTTTAAATACGGATAGGGGACGAATGTATGTTCGTTTTGGCAGACCGGCGAAATTACGTCGTGTGACAAGCGCGGAAGGTAAGCAGGGAGAAGTATGGACATACCAGGATGGAACCGAATACTATTTTGTCGATATTTCCGGTACCGGGAATTATGAGCTGGTTAAAGCTTTATGAATATTGTCCTTTCTTGTGGGGATACAAACGGAATTGGGCCTGAAATATGTATTAAAGCGCTTAATACAATTCTCCGTTCCAAAGTATGTTCGAAATTTTTCCTGATTATTCCCGGTAATGCCTGGAAAAAGCTGGCCTCATACACGCCTCCAGATTTTATTTTTGAATGTATTACAGATTACAATCAAGCTTCAATTGATCCCTATCTTGTTTCAATAATTTTAATACCTGATGCAGAAATTATTCCCGGACAGCCAACAAAAAACTCCGGCGAAGCATCGTTGTGTGCTTTGAATGTTGCCCGTAACATGCTATTCAGTTCCACTGCAGATGCCTTAGTAACAGCCCCAATCTCAAAAGAAGCGATTCATTTGGCCGGAAGTGAATACGGTGGTCATACGGAAATGATAGCTGACTGGGCGGGCCTCACCGAGTTCCAGATGATGTTCTATTCATCAGAAATGACAGGAGCTTTACTTACTATACATGTTCCTCTTCGAGATGTGAGCGCTCTTATTACCGAAAACAGAATCGATTCGGGTTTAAAAGTCATTAGCCGATTTTTAATAAATGATCTGGGAATCAGTAATCCTAAGATTGCCTTTCTCGGCCTCAATCCTCACGCGGGAGAAAACGGCCTGATCGGAATAGAAGAGAAAAAATTTCAGAATTGTCTTAAGTTCCAAGGCTGTACGGTTGAAGGTTTCTTTCCTGCTGATGCATTTTTTGGTCAAAAACTTTTTCGGAATTATCACTGTATTGTAGCATTCTATCATGATCAATTGTTAATTCCATTTAAACTTTTATCGATGGATTCAGGTGTTAATGTTACTGCCGGGCTGCCGTTCATTAGAACGTCACCGGATCATGGTACTGCATATAATATTTCCTGGCAGAATAAAGCCAATGAACAAAGTATGGTTGAAGCTATAAAACTCGCTGAAAAGATAGGAAAGAACAGAGGTTTATGAAAAATACTTCACCCGATCCGGTTTATACATCTCTTGCGCCACTCTATGCGCATTTAATGGATCATGTTGATTATGAAATGTGGTCTGAGTATGTTCATGCACTGCTAGGCCCATTTATATCAGGTAGCGCGTTAATTCTTGAATTAGCGGCCGGGAGAGGGCAATTCGCGAAATATTTCAAAAAACATTACAAACGTTTAGTTGTTAGCGATTTGGCTCTACCAATGTTGCAGGAAGCAAAATTAGGTAAAACATCGTTGGTTACCTGCGATATGCGGGATTTACCATTCCCCGATGAAACATTTGATGCAGTAGTTTGCCTGTTCGACAGTGTGAACTATTTACTGAATCAAAAAGAATTGTTACAATATTTTACGGGTGTTCAGAAAATTCTAAAACCGGGCGGCTTTTTTGTTTTTGATTGTTGTCTGCTCAATGGCAGCCTAAAACATGAAAAAATGGGGACTCAGAAAAGAAAATTCATGGATTATCAATATTCTCAGACATCCAAATTGAATAAAAACACGATGATCCATACCAATACGTTCGAAATACGTTTACCCGATGGATCTGTTCGGAAAGAAATTCATAAACAGAAAATCTATCCACTCGTAACAATGTTTGAAAGACTTGACCAGGCGGGTCTTTATGTAATGGAATGCTTTCGAAATTTTACATTCTACTCCGCTAAACCCGAGTCCGATCGGGCACATTTTCTGGTTAGAAAGTTCGGATAATGATAATGGTCAGGGAACTGTTTCGTTAAGCTTATATGTAATTTTATAAATTTAAGCTCGTTTAAATCGGATTGAAAATTAGTTTTTGTAAAAACAGAGTCTACGAAATTATTTTAGATTACATCCCGGAAATTTCAAAAAATATATAGAATCCACTTCTCAGGATCTGTAAAGGTCAATTCATATTTGTAGAGAAAAAATAGTAAAAAACCTTGAAAATAGCCGCTGTAGTAGCTCTTTTTCTTGGTTTAGTTGCGTTATTTACTGTAATTTTCTTAGACATATTTTTCTAATTCTGAAACGCAGCTTACAGGAGATTCAATCATGAAGCGTACTATTGTTGCAATGCCTGGAGACGGTATTGGAAAGACCGTTTTGCCGGAAGCAATCCGAGTAATGAATGCGGCTGGTTTTGAAGCCGATTATATTCACGGTGATATTGGTTGGGATTTTTGGTGTTCAGAAGGTAACGCCCTTCCTCAGAGGACAATTGAGCTCCTCGAAAAATACAAAATAGGTCTGTTTGGTGCTATAACAAGTAAACCCAAAGAAGCCGCTGATCGGGAATTATTACCTGAGCTTCAGGGTAAAGGTAAAGTTTATTTTAGCCCTATAGTTGGTTTGCGTCAGCATTTCAATCTGGATATTTGTATTCGTCCTTGCCAGTCTTTTATAGGTAACCCATTAAATTTTATTCGTAGAAGCTCGGATGGTAAAAGTTTTGATGAACCAAAAGTTAATTCGGTGATTTTTAGACAGAACACGGAAGGGTTATATGCCGGCGTTGAGTGGACCAATCCACCAGCCGATGTTCGGGCCGCAATGGAAACACATCCGAAAATGAAAGCCTTCAAACATGTTCTCAGTCCGGATATGGCAATTTCGACAAGAATTGTTTCTCGTGAAGGTTGTCGTCGTATAATACGTGCAGCTTTTGAGTATGCTCGTAAATTTGGTTACTCTAATGTAACCGTTTGTGAAAAACCAAATGTGCTTCGCGAAACCTCAGGTATGATGTGGGCCGAAGCTAAGATTATAGCAAAGGAATATCCTGGTATTTCTTTGTGGGATACGAATATTGATGCGCAAATGATGTGGCTGACAAAGAATCCTGAAACTTATGGTGTTATTGTTGCTGAAAACATGTTTGGCGATATTATAAGTGACGCATTTGCCGGTCTTATAGGTGGGCTCGGTTTTGCGTGCAGTGCAAATTTAGGAGATGAAGTCGCCGTTTTTGAACCAACCCATGGTTCTGCCCCAAAATATCAGGAACTTTCACCTTCAATTGTTAATCCGATTGCTATGATTATGAGCGCGTGTATGATGCTCGATCATATTGGTGAAACTGAAAAGGCTGATAAAATAAGGGCTGCGACTGCAGCTGTTATTGCTGAAGGTAAAGTACGCACTTATGACATGCTGAAGCTGAAAGGCGGTCCGGATGTATTTGATAAGGGTGCATGTACTACACAGGAAATGACCGATGCAATTATTGCAAAGTTGTAAAACAATTAGAAGATACAATGATATCCGAATTTTCTTCCTGGTCTCATTGTTCTTTCATAAATATCAATGATAGTATTTATATTTACAGGTCTGCTGTTTGCAGACCTGTTCTATTTTAAACAATTGAGGTTCATATGAGGAATAAAGTATTAGAAATCTGGCCTGAAATCAACTGGATAAAAGATGAAGAATTGAAGTCAAAAGTAATTGACTGCTGGGTCTATGCTATTGAGAATAGCATATTAAGTGTTGAGGACTTGAATACAATACCTTTTTCGCTTCTGATTAAAGACTGTACGATCACATTCATGAATCATAAACGTACTTGCGTCCAACTAGCTTATGATATAGCTATTCGCATGAAACAAAATTTTGGGGAGGCCATCAATATCAATTTCGATTACCTAATCGCCGGCGCAATTTTAATTGACGTTGGTAAATTGTTAGAGTATGAAATGAAAGACGGTAAACTTTCTACAAGTTTCGCCGGTAAGCTTGTTCGGCACCCATTCAGCGGGTTGGCAATAGCAGATCGTTTTGGGTTACCTGCTGAAGTACAGCATATAATCGGCACCCACTCTAAAGAAGGTGATTTGGGTTTGCGTACGGTTGAATCAATTATTGTACATCATGCTGATTTTGTTAGCTTTGATCCTTTCAAGGCTTAAGAGGAGGTAAATATGGCTCAAAATCTGGTTGAGAAAATTGCACAATTGCATGCTTTCGGGCATGATCATTCTCAGGAAATTCATAGCGGAGATTATATCTCAATTCAACCTGCATATATAATGACTCATGACAATACCGGAGCTGTTATTCCGAAATTCAAATCTATTGGTGCAACCAAACTGTATAATCCGGCACAAGTTGTAACAGCCCTCGATCATAATGTTCAGGATGTTAGTGAAACGAACCTTGCTAAATATGCAAAAATTGAGAACTTTGCCCGTACCATGGGAGCGAATTTTTTCCCTGCCGGCAGGGGAATAGGTCATCAGATAATGTGCGAGGAGGGTTTCGCTTTTCCCGGTACCATGGCCGTTGCTTCCGACAGCCACTCGAATATGTATGGCGGGCTTGGCTGTTTGGGTACCCCAATTGTACGGACTGACGCAGCGGCTATATGGGCAACAGGAAGAACATGGTGGCAGGTACCACCCGTTGTGAAAATTTCTTTAAACGGCAAACTCAATAAATATATTAACGGTAAGGATGTAATTATTTCTCTTTGTGGAATTTTTAACAAAGATGAAGTGCTAAATCACGCAATTGAATTTACCGGTGAAGGTGTTACATCCTTGTCAATAAATGACCGTTTAACCATTGCAAATATGACGACTGAGTGGGGTGCTTTAGCAGCTATCTTTCCTGTAGATGATGTTACATTGGCCTGGCTTACAAAGCGGGTTGATGAATTGGGTGAAGAGCATCCACGAATTAACCGTACACGCATTGAAGCATTGAGAAAATCTGTAATAAAAGCAGATAGCAATGCTTATTATGCAAAAGAAATTACTCTTGATTTAACCACAGTAGTTCCATCTGTTGCCGGCCCGGATAATGTTAAAACTATGAAGCCGATTTCATACTATGAAAGCAATGAATTGCCGATAAATAAAGCATATTTGTTATCCTGTGTTAATGGCCGTACTGATGATTTTATTGCAGCAGCAGAGATGATCAAAGGTAAAAAAGTAGCTCCAGGTGTGCAGTTTTATATTGCGGCAGCTTCCAGTTTAGTGCAGAAGGAATGTGAACAAAATGGCTCATGGCAAACTTTGCTCGATGCCGGAGCTATCGCACTTTCTCCGGGATGTGGAAGTTGCATTGGATTAGGTGTGGGGCTTCTTGAAGATGGTGAAGTGGGTATATCTGCGACAAACCGCAACTTTAAGGGACGTATGGGATCACCAAAAGCGAAAGCATATCTTGCATCTCCGGTAGTGGTAGCATCCTCAGCTGTTAAAGGAAAAATTAGCTTTTCAGATATTTCCGGCGAACCCCTGACCATAGCACATATTACAGTAACTCCAAAACCTACTGTTGAGGCGAGAGAAGTGCCGATAATGGAAGGATTCCCCGTGAAGATTGAAGGCCACATAGTATTCTGTCATCAGGATAATATGAATACCGATGGCATTTATCCGGGTAAATATACATATAATGATGATTTTACTCCTGAACAGCAAGCCTCGGTTGTAATGGAAAACTATGATCCCCAATTTGGT
This sequence comes from Ignavibacteria bacterium, assembly GCA_021286645.1. Classification (GTDB taxonomy): domain Bacteria; phylum Bacteroidota; class Ignavibacteria; order Ignavibacteriales; family Ignavibacteriaceae; genus JACPGF01. Next base: position 57 of record JAJTBZ010000045.1, on the reverse strand, counting down.
CAGATTGCCCGGGAAGGCGATGTAGTTGTGGGAGGATTCAATTTCGGCACTGGTAGT
>JAJTBZ010000092.1 GCA_021286645.1 Ignavibacteria bacterium | reverse complement strand
CTTACCAATTTTGGTGTGTTTGTTGAATTAGAACCGGGTGTTGATGGTTTAGTTCACATTTCTGATCTTTCATGGACCAAGAAGATTCGTCATCCTGGTGAAGTTGTTAAGAAAGGTGAAAAACTCGAAGTAATCGTTCTTTCTGTTGATATGGATCAGCGTAAAATTTCGTTGGGCCACAAACAGATCTATGATAACCCTTGGGATAAATTCGAAACTATTTATGCTGCTGGTACTGAAACTACCGGTAAAGTTGTTCGTATTATCGAAAAAGGCCTTATTGTTGAATTACCTGATCAGGTTGATGGTTTCGTACCTACAACCCAGCTTTCAACTTCAAGGATTAAAAACTTAGCTTTGCATTTCCCAATCGAAAGCACCTTAAACCTTAAGGTTATTGAATTCGATAAAGAAAGCAAAAAAATTGTCCTCAGCTGTGTTTCCTGGTTAAAGGAACAAACTGAAGACGTTATTGAAGAATACATCCAGAAATTTAAACTCGAAAGAGTTTCTACTCAGGATGTTAAAACTGCAGAAACAGTAGTTGATCCTGCTGATTTTGCCGGTATCGATATCGTTGATGATGCTGCTCCGGCTGCTCCGGCTGCTGCACCAGAAGCAAAAGAAGAAGAAAAACCACAGGAATAATTCTTCAATAAACGAAAATATTTTTCGAAGGCGGGCCACAGCGCCCGCTTTTTTTATATTATGACAAAAACAGTAGCTCTTTATACTTTAGGTTGTAAATTAAATTATTCCGAAACCTCCACTGTCGGCAGCATGTTCATGAAAGAAGGATATGAAATAGTCGATTTTGCTCAGGTTGCGGATGTATATATTATTAATACTTGTACAGTTACCGAAAATGCGGAAAAAGATTGCCGGCAAATAGTTCGTCGGGCACTCAAGACAAATCCGCATGCTTTTATTGCTGTTACCGGTTGTTACGCTCAATTGCGCCCGGGTGAAATTGCAAATATTACCGGCGTGGATGCTGTATTGGGTACAAACGAGAAATTTAAACTCTTTTCGCTCATAGAGAATTTTGAAAAACGCGACCTCGCTTGTATTCATACCTCTTCTGACGAGTCATTACAATCTGATTTCTTTTCAGCCTTTTCTGCAGACGGCGAAACCAGAACTCGAGCATTTTTGAAAATACAGGATGGCTGCGACTATACATGTTCATTTTGTACAATTCCGGCTGCCCGCGGTAAGAGCCGAAGTGATAAGCACCAAAATGTTTTGCAGAATTTTTCTGAATTGCTCAAAAGGGGATATAAAGAAATTATTCTTACCGGCGTAAATGTTGGTGATTATACTGATGAAGATGGAAAGGATTTCTTCGCATTATTGCGTGATATTGTTGCCATCCCCGGTGATTTTCGGGTACGTATCAGTTCTATTGAACCAAATTTGTTAACAGATGATATTTTGCAGCTTGTTAAATCAGAAAAGAAATTATGTAAACATTTCCATATCCCTTTACAGAGTGGAAACTCAAAAATTCTTAAGCTGATGCAACGGCGCTACAATGCTGAGTTTTACTCGAAATTAATTAATAAAGTGAAGGCTGAAATTCCTGAAGCCGGAATTGGTGTGGATGTAATTGTTGGTTTCCCCGGAGAATCTGATGAGGATTTTCAGGTTACTGCAAAGTTCCTTGCCGAACTACCCATATCGTATCTTCATGTTTTTACGTATTCTGAGCGTCCCGGTACGAAAGCTATAAGCATGGAAAACAAAGTGGAAACTCTTCACAAAAAAGAAAGAAATAAAATACTGCGTATAATTTCAGAGAAGAAAAAACTGGAATTTTTTGACTCCATGAAAGATATACCTTTACAGGTTTTATTCGAACTGGAAAACGATTCGGGATTTATGAAAGGATTTTCGGATAATTATATTCGTATGCAACAGGCATATAATTCTGAAAAAATTAATAAATTTACATATTCGAAAATTATAGGAACTGATACCAATATCTGTCACAGTATATCGGTAGAAAAATAAGGAATCAGGTACAGGATGAAAAAATTAGGCTGCTTAATAATTCTTATAGTAATTTTTCTGCATGGGGCAGCGATGGCGCAATTTAAACCCCAGCAAGGATCTGTAACTGATACCACAGGAATTACTTTAGCGAAGGCAGAAGCTTTGGCCAGATATAATGCCCAAAAGAAAAATAGTGGGCTTGCAGCTCTTTATTCCATGATTTTACCCGGAATGGGTGAATTATACGCGGATTCTTACAACTCAGGAAAATACTTTACCATGGTTGAAGTAGCTCTCTGGGTTTCGTATTTCGGTATGGATTATTACGCGGGCTGGCAGAAGGATAATTACATGGCCTATGCAAGGCAAAAAGGGGGAGTCTCCTCCGGCGATCATAGTTCCGATTTTTATGGGGATATTGCAAATTATACCGATATAAATCAGTTTAATGATGAAAAGTCATTCCAGGGAGAATTTGGGAAAATGTATAATACTTCCACTGATTTCTGGCGTTGGGAATCGACGGGGGACAGAAGAACCTATCGGAATATGTGGTTGGGAAGCCAGCATGCAACAAATAATTTACGCTTTGTTGTAAGTGCTATGGTGCTTAACCGAATTGCAAGTGCGATTAATGCAATGAGTATTGTAACAAAGGCGAATAAGCAGCTAAAAGCTGAACAAAAGCTTACCGTAGGGTTTGAGCCAATACTTGAAAGGTCTGGCGAAGGCGGCCTGAGAGCGAACCTTACATTGGAATTCTGACAATTTATGAAATTAATTCCGCCGATTGCCACAAACAATCGGCGGTTTCGTTTTAAATTATTTCGAAAATAACCATTTCAATAAACCCGGCTCTTTGAATGCCGGAATCCATGAACCATGGTGTACATCAGGAAATTCTGAATACCCGGGATGCCCGCCGGCTAGAAGGATGGCATTTATCATATTGCGGGAACGGTAGGGAAATACTACTTGATCAAGTGCGCCATGAAACGCCCAAATAGGAATTTTAGTTAGTTTTGGGGCCTGCTTCTCATCACCACCTCCACATATTGGAACTGCTGCGGCAAATTTATCAGGATACCTGCTAATTAAGTCCCATACGCCGAAGCCTCCCATAGAAAGACCGATCAGATATATTTTATGAGCTCTCTGCTGTGTTAATGAATCCAATAAGTCGATAAGAAGGCTTGTGGGCTGAGCAGGATATTCAGGCATAACATGAGTTTCCAGGTCCCAGTTCACTTCCACCCACCGGGAGTTTTCAGGACACTGGGGAATGATGAAAACAGCAGGGTAATTGATAAAAGTTGTAGAATCGGGATATAGTATATCAAAATGGGTTAGTTGCTGGGTATTGTCATTACCTCGCTCTCCACTTCCATGTAAGAATACCAAAATCGGGAGAGAGTCACTTAACTCGGGTTTGGGGCAATACGTACGGTAGAGAAGTTGCATCCCGTTTTTTCCGGCATGTACTTTTTTATCGAAAACTTGTTTGAGAAGGGTTGCTGATGTATTTACCTGCGCGAATACCAACTCGCGAATTACTATGACAACGATGAGAATATATTTTATCATGCTATGAAGAGGTTCGTTTAAAAATCATTATTTATCACGAAACAGAATATGTGTACATTCTGCAACTTTTTTCATTATGAAACTGTGTATTGAATTTACAAAAAAAAATGCATAGCGTTGTGATTGAAATAAATAAAGGGTAATAAATGAATATTTGCAATCATTCGTTCATTTAAATATGCCTATATTTCGAAGTCTCTGGGAAGGAAGCAGGTATTATGAAAGCTCGTGAGAAGGCATTAGTAAACCTGCGAGTTTGAGTTATGTGAGTAATTTGAGTCGATTATGTTATATATAGAAAAGTATCAACTGCTGAAACAAGCATGTAAACTTGATAGTGAAATCTTTATGATTTCCGATTCGCGAGTTGAAATTCATCACCTTCCTTTTGTTTCTGATAGTGTTGATTTGTTACCTGCCAAAAATTATTATACTTGTGCCAAGCATGGCTTGTCGTTTGAGGAGCACATTAGTGTTCGGGATGCTGAATTAGCAGCCCTCTACCCTGAAGATTTGCGTCATGACGATATCGATATTCCGGAAAATAAAGAATTCTATTACACTATTTTCAAGAAGGCGGGTCCGCAGAAAGCAGAAGGAATAGTACTTTTGTTCCATGGCCTGAATGAAAAGTATTGGGATAAGTATATGCCCTGGGCAGAGCGCCTGGTATGCCAGACAGGGAAGATGGTAGTTATGTTGCCCATTGCGTTTCATATGAATCGGTCACCTGCATCATGGAGTTCCCCAAGAATGATGAACGCTGTTACAAAAACAAGACATAACTTGTTGCGTTCTTTAGATAATTCAAGCTTCGCGAATGCGGCTATCAGCGCACGAATTCAGGCAATTCCACAAAGATTCTTTTGGTCAGGTCTGGAGACTTTTTATGATGTCGTGAAATTGATAAAATCGATCCGCTCCGGCGAACATCCGTTGATAAATTCTGATGCGACGATTGATCTGTTCTCGTATTCAATCGGATCATTTCTCAGTGAAATTCTATTGATGTCTAACCCCTCAGGGTTTTTCACTGATTCAAAACTGTTCATCTTTTGTGGAGGTCCAACGCTCGACAGGATGCAACCCAATTCGAAATTTATTCTTGATAGTGATGCCACAATTGCATTGTATTCATTCTATACAGAACGGTTGGATAAAGAGCTTACCTACGATAAAAGGATGTCTCATTATTTCAGTCAGGATCATTCGGCAGGGGTATATTTCAAATCGATGTTGAATTATCAAAAAGGTAAGGCAGTCAGAGAGCAGCGATTTTCTGAGATTTCCTCTCAAATTAAGTCAATTGCACTGAGGAAAGATGAAGTGATACCACCCAATGAAGTGGTTAATACGCTAAAAGGTGATTTTCGAGAAATACCCATTCATGTTGATATCCTCGATTTCCCATTTATGTATGACCATATCAACCCGTTCCCCGTCAATGCAAACCTTGCATTGGATGTTGATGTCGCATTTAATCACGTATTTGAAATAGCTTCGCAGTTTTTGCAATAAAAAAGCTGGAATGTTGTTAATAACATTCCAGCCTCTTCCTTCTATCAAAAAATCTTAAATAATTCCCTTACGGATTGCTTTTGCCACGGCTTCACTTTGTGAATGAACATGTAGTTTTCGATAGATATTTCGAATATGATGTCGCACAGTATCAAGTGCTATAAAAACCTTTTCTCCAATTTCATTGTAATTGCAGCCCTGCGATAGCAGTAATAAAATTTCCTTTTCGCGTGAAGTTAAATTAATCTCCGAGGAATCATCCACTAAAGCACCCTGTTTCTGAAACACCTTAATAACTCTTCGTGCGATATGGCTGCTCATGGGCGAGCCGCCTTCATACGCTTCGCGAATGGCTTCCAGTAATTTTATCGGAGGGGTTTTCTTTACGAGATAGCCGCTTGCACCGGCGCATAGTGCTTCAAAGATCATTTTATCATCTTCATAAACAGTAAGCATAAGTATGTTTAGTGAAGGTTTTTTTTGCATACTTTCGCGAATTCCTTCGATCCCGGTCATTCCGCCGAGTTGAATATCCATGAGGACTACATCAATATCTGTTGTCATCAATTCTTCCAGATATGTTTCACAATCCGCGTAAGAGCCAACACACATATAGTCTGTAGTGCCGTTAATCAGTGCCGCAATGCCTTCACGAATTATTTCATTATCTTCAACGATTGCTACTTTAATTATTGCCATTTGAATTTTTCTTTTTTCTCAATAAACCAAATAAGTTTTTATATAGTATTTTTGTCAGGTACGTGTATAACGTTACCTTATTATTTATCCTGCCAACAAAGGTCATTAGCGTACCACCTTCAGGAATAGCATAGAAATGAACTTTTCCGCCGATAAGTTTGGCGCGGGAATTCATGTTTTGCAGACCAAAACCTGGGCGTTTTTGCATTGTACTGAACCCCTTACCATCATCTTTTAACGCGATATGTATTATATCCTTTCTAATTGAGATTTTCAACTCAATATTTTGGCACTGACTATGTTTTACACAATTATTTATACCTTCTTTTATTATAAGGTATAAATTCTGTCGGTAGTCATTATTGAGTTTAATTTTCTGTAATGAATCAAAATTTTCAATTGAGAAATTAATGCCGGTAAATGAGAATAATTCCTCGTGGGCGCTTTTGATTCTGCTAAGTAAATCATACAATGTGTCGCGATTGGGATTTATCGTCCAGATTGTATCACTGAAGTCATCAATCAGTTTTCTGGCAGTTCTTGCAATAGTACCGGCCTTATCGCGTGCTGCCGGGGCGCTATCCCGAACTTCCTGAGCCATTAATTCGCTGAGTATCGAAATTTCAGTAAGGTTCGCGCCCAGGTTATCGTGAATATCTGCCGATAGCCGCTGGCGTAAAGCTTCTATCGATTTAATTTTATCCAACCGAAAACGCATAACTAAGTACGTGGGAGCCATTATTGCTAACAGGGAAATAAGCAGAAACCACCAGCGTAGATAGAAAGGCGGAGCAATTATGAGCGTAACAGATGCCCCGTCTTCATTCCAAACACCGTCATTATTCGTTCCTTTAACATGAAAAACGTAGGTGCCATGAGGCAGGTTTGTATAGTGTGCTAATCGGTATTTTGCATCAGTATAATGCCAAACTTTGTCGAATCCTTCCAGAAAATACGCGTACCGGTGAGCCCCGGGATTATAATAATCCAAAGAAGCAAATTGGAACGTGATGAAATTCTGGTTGTGTTCCAGGTTTATTTGAATGTGTTCGCCGGGAATAGAAACATCGAAAATCTTAAAATCTGTTATTACAACCGGTGGTATAGTTTTGTTCTTTTTTAGCGCATTAGGGTAGAAGTAGTTTAACCCGTTAACTCCACCGAAAAACATTTCACCCTGCGAACTCTTAAAATAGGCGCCACCATTGAATTCAGTACTTTGCAGTCCATCATTATAATCGTAATGGACAAAGGTCTGTGAATTAATTTCGAATTTAAAAACCCCATTATCGGTGCTCATCCAAAGATTGGAATGGTTATCTTCAAGTATGCTATATACGGTATTTGAAAAGAGCCCGTGTCTATCATTGTAACGGGTGAAAGTGCCATTTTCGGGGTTAAACCCGTTCAGCCCGCCGCCAAAAGTACCCACCCACATCCGATGATTCTGGTCCTCAAAAATAGACATAACACGATCGTCGCTCAAACTGAGTGCATCGTTGTTTTTGTGTTGGTATCGGGTGAATTTCCCCGTTTTTCTATCGAATTTATTAAATCCGCCGCCAAAAGTACCCACCCAGAAAATACCATTGTGGTCTTGCATGGTACAATATACGCGGTTCGAACTGATCGAAGAGGGATTTTCCGGATCATGCATGTACTTTTTGAAAATTGCTTTCCGTCCGCTAAGAAGTGCGCGTAAAGAGATGTAATTCCACCCGCCTCCAAATGAAGCTATCCATAAAGTATCGCCATTGTCAATATACAAATTCAATATTTGGTTGGATCCAATACTGCCGGCATCGTCATTATTATGTTGATACCAGGTGAATTTGCCCGTTTTCCGATTCAAGCGGCATAATCCGCCGTTGAATGTTCCAAACCACATATTGCCGAATCTATCTTCGGTAATTGCTCGTATATGATTTGAACTGATACAATTTGTACAGCCCTGGGTATGAGTATAAAAAGTATATTGGTTCGTTTTTCTGTTGTAACAGTTTGCACCACCGGAATAAGTGCCAATCCAAACTTCATCGGCTTTTGAATGATAGACGCTCCACACGATCCCATCATTCAGGCTTTGTGAATTTTCAGGAATATGAGTGAGTGAATTAAATTTTAGATTGGATTTTGTCATTTTACAGACACCATTACTTAAACTGGTGCCGATCCATACTATGCCATTTTTATCAGTGAAAAGATTAAAAACATCGTTACTGGCTATAGAACTTTTATTGTAATATTCGTTCTTTAAGAGCAGAGTCTCGCCCGTTGAAGGTGTATACCGCACCAGACCTACACCAAAGATCCCTATCCACATATAGCCTTCGGTATCTTCCGTTGTCGCCAGTACGGTTAGTTGGGAGTTGGCGGTTTTCTTTGTCTGTGGTAGTGGTATGGATGTAAATGTAATATTCTCCTTTAAGCCAATCTGAGATACATTATTAAGTACATTTACACCGGAAAAATATGTGCCTATCCAAAGGTTTTTATGTTTATCGAGGTATAAGGAGGCGATAAAATCGTTATTAATGGTGGTGGGATTGCCAGCTTTATGTTGATATGCACGAAACGAGAGTACTTTTGAAATCCCTTTCGTCGATGATCCAAAAATATTTTTTGGTATCGTAAGTTTATTTAATCCTCCACCAAAAGTGCCAACCCAGAGATTATCATTTTCTACGAGCAATGTACCAATTGTATTATGAGTTAGGGAGTTAGGATTCTCGGGGCAATGATGGATATTGCAGTAAGCACCCGTCTTTTTATTATAAACAATAATACCTTTTCCCCAGGTGCCAATCCATAGATTCCCGTTATTATCTTCCGCAATTGAAGTAATTGTACCGCTGCTTCTGCGTGAGTAGTTCTGGATTAATTCCAAATTTTCATTGGGATTATTCTGTTCAGACGTAAACTTATCGGAAAAATTTATATGTTCGAAACGTTCAGTCTTGCTATCGTATTTATTAAGCGCGCCTAAAATTGTGCCCGCCCATAAAATCCCATCCCTGTCAACATAAACAGCGGAAACCCCGTTATCGGATAAAGAATATTTCATGTTCGGACTGTACCGGTAGACTTTGAATTCATAGCCATCGTATCTATTCAATCCATCAGCAGTTGCCAGCCAAAGAAAACCTATTTTATCTTGCGCCATAGCTAAGATTGAACTTTGCGATAGGCCGTCTTCGAGAGAGAATGTTTTGAAAACATACTCCTCCGAGCCGCAAAATGAAACGGTATTTATTATTATAATAAACGAGCAGAGTAGATACGCAGTAGTTTTTCGCATTATAGTCTATTAATTGGGTTTCCCCGGTACACTCTCCAAAGTGTCCGGTAATTGTGTTTCCTCAGAAATGGTACTCAGCATTCATTCTCGTGACTACCAATCTGTAAAATAGTGAAAAAAAAGCAATCTTCCTTGCTTTGAGGATTTAATTGAGGGTTAGTTTCTCTATTTATGAAAAAAGGTGCAAATCTCTACAGGAAAACATAATTTATATAAACGATTTAAAATATTTGAGAGCATTATGTACATAGCAACTAAATGGAACTATTTTTACCATAATGATCCGGCGGGAATTTTATTTTTTGGTAAAATTTTCGAAATGGCTCACGCTTGTTACGAGGATTGGGCGAAGGAAAACCAGCTAACGGAAGTAATATTCAATGACCGGGTATATGCCTTCCCGATAATTCATAGTTCGGCTGATTACAAAAAACCTCTCTTCTCCTGTCAGGAATATCGTGTAATAATGCAAGTGCCCGAGCTTCGTGAATCATCGTATCAATTAGAGTTTACATTTCAGAACGGAGAAGGCGAAACATTGGCAGTTGTGGAAACGGTACATGTTTGCATAGCAAGGACAAGTATGTTAAAGACTCCGTTGCCCGGTGAATTACGGGATTGTTTGCAGGATATATAAAAAAAGCGGGCTGTTGGCCCGCTTTGCAATGTTATTAAGAAAGAATCTATTAATACATTCCGTCCATGCCGCCATGAGGAGCAGGCATAGCAGGTTCTTTATCTTCTTTCTTTTCGTAAACTACAGCTTCGGTTGTAATTAACAATGAAGCAACAGAAGCAGCGTTTTCTAAAGCTGTACGGGTTACTTTGGTAGGATCGATAACGCCGGCTTTAACCATATTTTCATAAGTTTCAGTTGCAGCGTTGAAACCAAAGTCGCCTTTACCTTCGCGAACTTTCTGTAATATAACAGAACCTTCAAGACCAGCGTTGTTTACAATCTGGCGTAATGGTTCTTCAAGAGCTTTAACAATGATCTGAACACCGGTTAACTGATCGTTGTTTTCAGCTTTCAGATCTTTCAGTGATTCGATAGCGCGAACAAAAGCAACTCCACCACCGGGAACGATGCCTTCTTCAACTGCTGCACGGGTAGCATGCAAAGCATCTTCTACGCGGGCTTTCTTTTCTTTCATTTCAACTTCAGTTGAAGCACCAATTTTCAGAACAGCAACACCGCCTGAAAGTTTTGCAAGGCGTTCCTGTAGTTTTTCTTTATCGTAATCCGAAGTGCTCTTTTCGATCTGAGCTTTAATTTCATTGATGCGTTTTTTAATATCTTCTTCGTTACCGCTGCCTTCAACAATTGTTGTGTTATCTTTATCAATAACAACTTTAGCACAGGTACCGAGGTAAGAAACAGTTGCATTTTCAAGTTTGAAACCACGTTCTTCAGAAATAACAGTTCCGTTTGTAAGAACTGCAATATCTTCGAGCATAGCTTTTCTTCTATCGCCAAAGCCAGGAGCTTTAACAGCAGCAATCTTTAAGGTGCCGCGTAATTTGTTAACAACCAAAGTGGCTAAAGCTTCGCCTTCAAGATCTTCAGCAATAATTAAGAGTGAACGACCCTGCTGAGCAACTTTTTCGAGTACAGGTAACAAATCTTTCATTGCAGAGATTTTCTTATCATGGATAAGAATGAAAGGATTTTCAAGAACAGCTTCCATCGTTTCTGCATCGGTTACAAAGTACGGTGAAAGGTAACCGCGATCAAACTGCATACCTTCAACTACTTCCATACCAGTTTCTGTACCCTTAGCTTCTTCAACAGTAATAACACCGTCTTTGCCAACTTTTTCCATTGCATCGGCAATTAAATCACCAATGGTTTTATCGTTGTTAGCAGAAATAGCGCCAACCTGAGCAATTTCACTTCTTCCTTCAACTTCTTTGCTCATTGATTTAAGAACTTCAACGACTTTTGTTACCGCTAAATCGATGCCTCTTTTCAAATCCATCGGGTTTGCACCTGCAGTAACGTTTTTTAAGCCTTCACGATAAATAGCCTGAGCTAAAACAGTAGCAGTGGTTGTACCGTCACCGGCAACATCACTGGTTTTGGAAGCTACTTCGCGAACCATTTGCGCGCCCATGTTTTCTACTGCGTCTTCGAGTTCAATTTCTTTTGCAACAGAAACGCCATCTTTGGTTACGGTAGGAGCACCAAATTTCTTTTCGAGAATTACATTACGACCTTTAGGGCCTAAAGTTACTTTTACTGCGTTAGCTAATTTATCAACGCCTCTTTTTAATTTAGCACGTGCATCGGTATCGAATTCAATTAATTTATGTGCCATTGTTATTTACTCCTGTACATTAATTATTTAATAATTGCAAAAATGTCGCTTTCGCGCATGATAAGGTAATCGCTGCCTTCAACGGTAACTTCGGTACCGCTGTATTTACCATACAGAACACGATCGCCAACTTTAACAGTTAACGGAAGAACTTTTCCATCTTCAGCTGCTTTACCTGTGCCAACTGCAACTACTGTACCTTCGCTCGGTTTTTCTTTTGCAGTATCGGGAAGGATTATTCCGCCAACGGTTGTTTCTTTAGCTTCACTGGGTTTTACGACTACTCGGTCGTGTAAAGGTGAAAGGTTCATTGTACCTCCTAAATATTAATATGATTATTATGTATTAGCACTCGTAATTTACGAGTGCTAAATTACGCAGATTTTCAGGGCAAGTCAAGGCAAAGACGCAATTTCGTATCGAAAAATTAACCGATGTATGCAATAATGGCTAAATATCTGTCATATTTACAAAATATTTACTTTTTGTCTATAGAATTGAACAATTCTGTTGATGAATTGCCTGAATGGTTAGTTAGAACTATATAAGTGTATCTAAATACATTTTACTATGAAAATTTGACTGAGACAATTATTTTTACCATACAATTAAGCTATTGAGCGTTTTTTCGGTTGAGTTTTGCAGAGCAGATATGCTAATTTCGACTAAACTACGTACTGTTTTTCATTTCAGTTATTAATTTTTTCAATGAGCAAAACTGAATTTACGGTAGGTTTTTATCAAAACCTTATTGACCATTTACCCGTGGGAGTTATAAAGCTTTCCACTCAGGGTGAAATTATTTATTATTCAGAGCATATCAAGAAACTCTTCCGCGTTCAAACTAATGATGACCGAGGTTTTAAGGCATATGATTTTATTCCGGAATCAATGCATGCTGATTTTGACGAGCGGTTGAATGCGTTTCGAGAAAATAAAACTCCGGTTTCGCATGAATACCTTCTCAGAAGAGCAGATGGAAGTACTTTTATTGGATTTGTTACTCCTCTGTTTGAAGATGATTTTATTGGCGGCATGAAAGGGCGTTTTATCTCGATTCAGGATATAACATCGAAGAAAAACCATGAACGGTTATTACAACAATATGGCCGAATTATTAATTCTATTTCTTCAGGTGCGGTGTTAATAAAACTGGAAGACCCGGAAAATTCCAAAAGCCTCAGAGTGGTAAACTGCAACCCGGCTGCCCTTCGAATTTTATGGATGAACGGGGGCGATGTAATTGGCAACTTCCTAACTGATATTTTCGTTTCACCATTCGCTCGGGCAGCAATGGAGCAGTGTGCAGAACTGATTCGCCATGGAGAGAGCTATCAGAATGATGATATAAAAATTGCTGATCCGGAAGTTGGTGAAATGTATTTCAAAGTACATGCATTCCCCCTTGAAGAAAATATCTTATGTATTATCTTCGACGATATCTCGCGGGAAAAGATCATTGATTTTCGATTAGAGTCCGAGCGAAAGTTCAGAGACACTATTATTAGCTCTTCGCCATTGTTTTTTGCAATTATTTCGGCTTCGGGGTTAATTATTGATCTGAATAAAAAGCTGTTATCAGAGCTTGGTTATGAAGCCGAAGATTTATTAGGAAAATTTTACCATACCGAATTAGTACCTCCGGAAGATCGGGCAAAAGAACATGAAGTGATAACTGTTCTGAATACTTTGAGAAAAACTATGGTACATACTAATCGACTTAAGAGAAAGGATGGTTCATTTCTCAGAGCGCAATGGTACGTAAGTCCCCATATGAATAGTCAAAATGACATTGCTCAAATGTTGGTAGTTGGTATAGATATTACCGAACAACATAATACCGAAATAGCTTTGCTGGATAGCGAAATGCGGTTTACAAAAACCTTTGAAGGCGCTGGTATAGCCATGAGCATTAATGATCTTGACGGGCTTATTATTATCAGCAATCCTGAATTCTGTAATATGATCGGGTATAATCAACTTGAGTTATCTCAAATTCATTTCTCGGTTTATACGCATCCCGATGATCTGGCAAAAGATCAGCAGGCGTTTTCACAGCTGAGCCGTGGGAAACTTGAACGGTATAGAATGGAAAAACGCTATATTCGTAAGGATGGCAGTCTGTTATGGGGATGGCTGACAACAACACTTATTCGCGATTCTGCCGGGAACCCTTCATATGTTATTCGGATGTCAGAAGATATTACCGAATGGAGGGAGGCTCAGAAAGATCTCGAAGAACGTGAACGTCTGTATGCTGCACTTTTTAATTCCTCTGCCACCGGAATTCTTCTTCATAAGGATGGCGTGTTAATAGATTTTAACCAGAAAACTCTGGAGATATTTAAATGTACTAAAGATAAGCTAACAATTACTTCACTTGAAAATATATGTCCTCTTTTGCAACCGGGGAGCGCCCTGGCCGCAGAATCTTTGAAGCTTCGATATGAACTCGCTCTTACTTCTAATGCCCAGTTTTTTGAAATGAGCTTTCAACGCTCGGATGGTGAGTTGTTTGATGCTGATGTCAGTATTACTAAAGTTGAAGTGAACGATTCTGTATTTTTTATGAGTACTATTCGGGATATTTCAGATAGGAAGCAGGTCGAATCTGCTCTCGTTCAAAGTGAGCGTAAATATCGTTTGCTGTTTGAAAATATGACTACTGCTTTCATTTTGGCTAAATCGGTTACTGATGCAAAGGGAACAGTTATTGATTTTGTCGTTACGGATGCGAATCCTGCCTTTGAAATTGTAACAGGAGTCACAGTATCATCTATCATCAATAAAAAATTTTCTGAATTCTGGAGTAGTGTTCTATCATTATGGGTGTATAGTTATCAGGAATTGCGGGAAACGGGGTCAATAAAATCCTTTGAACTTTATATACCAGAACTGAAACGCTATATGAATTTTGGTTTATTTTCGGTAACAGAAGAACATCTTGCAGCAATTTTTCACGATACTACAGAGCGGGTAATGATGATTTATGAACTGGAAAACCATAGAAAGCACCTTGAAAGATTGGTTGATGATCGGACGGCAGAACTTGCCGAAGTAAATAAATTACTACAATTCGAAATTGAAAAACAAAGAGAGTCCGAGCGCATTGTTAAGGAAGCTTTATTGCGTGAGCGTGAACTGAATGAGTTTAAATCCCGCTTTATCTCGATGGCATCGCATGAATTTCGTACACCATTAACAACAATTTATTCATCAACGCAGCTACTGGAAAGGTATGGCAGGGAGTGGGATAAAGCTCTGTTCGACAAGCAAATCAAGAGGATAAAAGAATATGTGCACCACCTTACCGATATTATGGATGATGTCTTGGTTATTGGCAAGGTCGATTCGGGCAATATGTTATTTCAACCGGCAATGTATATGCTGAAGGATTTTTGCCTCCGGGTAGTTGAAGAAATTTCGACACAACTAACCCCGCAGCATAAATTCGAGTATTCTTTTAAATTGAGGAAAAAATTATTCCGATTTGATAATAAACTGCTGAGCCTGGTCCTGAGAAATTGCCTGACAAATGCCATAAAATATTCGCCCCGGGGAGGTAAAATTATATTTACAGTGCAGCAGAGACAAGATCATCTCGAATTTATTATTCAGGATGAAGGAATAGGAATTCCTGTTACCGATTATGCTTATGTATTTGAACCTTTTTTCCGAGGGAGTAATGTTGGAGATATTAACGGAACGGGGTTGGGAATGTCGATTATTAAAAAAGCTGTTGATTTACATGGCGGCAGTATCAGAATGGAAAGTGAAATATTGAGAGGTACCCGCCTGTATATAACAATTCCACTGGAGATTTCATGAAAAATAGAATTCTTGTAATAGAAGATGAGGCAGGTATTCGAGATAATATTCATATGCTGCTGGAAGCAGAAGGGTATGAAGTTTTACTCGCTGCGAATGGTGAAACCGGGATAAAAATTGCTTTCGAATTAACTCCTGATTTGATCATTTGTGATATAATGATGCCTGTTATGGACGGATATGAGGTGATTCGTCAAATTCAACTGGATAATAAGACCCGAACAATACCTTTTATTTTCCTTACTGCCAGGGTGGAGCGTTCAGATCTACGGACAGGTATGGAATTAGGAGCAGATGATTATATTTTTAAGCCATTTGATGCAGAGGAATTGCTTTCTGCTATACGAACGCGGCTGATTAAATATGAAAACATAAAAGTTTCTTTGACTTCACGGGTGAATGAAAAAGGGAAGTTAGAGTACCATGATAAAATTATGGTGCAGCACCACGATGGCCTTATACCTATTTTCCTCGGCGACATTCTTTATATAACTGCCGAGCGGCAGTATTCCTCAGTTTTTTCTTTGAGTAGTAAGAAATTTGTTTTTAAAAGATCTTTAACCCAATGGGAGAAAATCCTGCCAGATTCAGTATTTGTTCGGGTTCACAGGGGTACAATTGTTAATCTGGAACATGTCAGGAAGATTCAGAAACACGGTGGAAGTGGTTATGTTGTATATCTTAAAAATTCGGATGTTGCATTACCAATTAGTAGAAGATATTATCACAGGATAAAAAAACACTAGTCGTTCTTATGCTCTAATACGCTGATATAAACAGGATTATGTTCTTGAATTTTGGTTATAATATACATATTATACGGTTTATTTTTCTAAGCTTCATCGGGCCATCTGAGAAACGTAATTAATTTGTCCTTTTCCGTCAGTTTTGGTAATGCAATGCACTTTATTCGAAAAAGATTTCTGTCTGTTGTTTTAGCCCTATTCCTATCCGGAACAACATTCGCTTTGCCCGTGGCGGTTAGTTCACCAGCTCTCAATCCCGATAGTATTCAGATTATCCTGAACAAGGCCAAGCATGATACCGAGAGGGTTAAATTGTATAACACTTTCGCAGCTTCTTATCGATTACGTGGCCATCTCGATTCTTGCATCCTTCTTAATTCATTAGGTTTGGAATTAGCAAAAAAATGCGATTACAAAAAGGGCATGACAAAATGCCTTAATGGAATCGGGGCTGCTTATTACACTAAAGGGGAGTATGAACAGGCGTTAAAAGTATATTTGCAGACTCTTGCCTTGCAGGAGCAATTAAACGATGATGCCGGGAAAAGCAGAACATTAAATAATATTGGTTTGATTTATTACGAAACTGATAAGTTTGAAACGGCCAGGCAGAATTTTACATCATCATTGGAAATTTCTCAGAGACTGAAGGATAGCATTCAGATTGCCCGCACTTTCCTGAATTTGGCGGTAGTGCGTTATAAGGAAAGTAATTATCTGGAAGCATTGCATGATTATAATCGGGCATTAAGCGTTTTTGAGAAAAAGAAAAGCTATTATGAAGTAGTTACTACTCTGGGAAACATTGCCAGTGTTTATGAAGAGGTTGGAAAATACTCCGATGCCCGTACATATGCTTTACACGGTTTAGAGTATACAAAAAAATACCATGTGGAGTCTCTTCAACCGGCATTATTATTAACTTTGGCAGAGAGCACTGAAAAACTCGGTGATGTTCAGAGCGGTAAAGGTTATGCGGAACAGGCATTGAAACTTGCAAAAGATACAAAGCAGTTGGAATTTATCAAAAATGCCTCCGGCCTGCTCTATGAAATAACAAAAAAACAAGGTAATTTCAAGGAGTCGCTTGGTTATCTGGAGTCATATACAACAGCTAAAGATAGTTTGTTTTCATCAGATAAAGAACGAGCCATCGCGAATATCCAGCACGCGTATGAGTTGGCTGCCAAAGAAAAAGAAATTGCATTACTCGCAAAAGATAAGCAAATAGCCGAAGTACATGATAAGCGCAGCAGCTCGTATATGATATTATTTGCAGTCGGGTTCGTGTTCCTCGGGGCATTGGCCTTACACATTTACCGTAACAACAGGCAAAAACAAAAAAATAATAGCATACTTGAAGCACAAAAACAACAACTTACCGAAGCTTATAATGATGTTTTAACACTGAGTAAAATTGGACAACAAATTACCAGTAACCTTTCTTTAATGCATATCGTTGAAGCAGCATATCAGCAAATATCGGGGGTTATAGACGCAACCGTGTTTGCACTGGGCATTTATAATGATAAACAGAAAACTATTGATTTCCCTCAGGTTAAAATCAATGGTAAAGATGTTGAGGTAAAGAGTTTCAGTATTACCAGAACCGAATTACTAACAGTACAATCATTACTCATGAAAGAAGCATTTTACATAGGCAATTATAGCAATCCTCTCAATGCTGCAGCCGGTACTTTGCACTCGCTTTCCTGGGGACTTAATATTGAGTCAGTAATTGTATTGCCATTGATTATGCAAGACCAGATTTTAGGAGTTTTAACTGTCCAAAGCCCCCGTATAAATGCTTATTCCGAGAATCAGTTTAACATGATGAAAAATGTCGGGGTGTTCCTTTCTATTGCTCTCGCCAATGCCGAAAAGGCCGAGGAAATTGGTAAAGTTAATCACACTTTGGAAGTAATGAATAAGTCGCTTGAGGATAGGATTTTAGAGCGTACAGCAGAACTGGAATCGGCCAGAGTGCGTGCAGAAGAATCTGACAAACTGAAAACTGCATTACTCTCCAATATGAGTCATGAGTTCCGGACTCCACTGAATGGTATTTTAGGATCGGCTGGTATTCTCGGTGAGTTACTGACAGATGATACTCAACAACATTTAAATACAGGTATTCAGAAATCAGGTACCCGGTTACTGCAAACTCTTGAGGATATACTTACTATTGCAGAATTAGAAGCCAATGGGGCAAATTTCAGAAAACAATGTATGAATCTTTCTGATGAGCTGAGAGAGCTTCATGAACAGGTTTATAGTAAGATAGATGCGCCTGAAATTAGTTACAATTTCTCCGTCAGTGGAGATTATTTTATCAATGCTGAAAAATTTCTTATCCGAAAATTATTCACAAAGATCATTGATAATGCTTTCAAATATACCCGTAGAGGGAATATTTCGGTCACAATATCCGAAGACCAGATAGATCAGAAATCATACGTTCGTGTTGTTATTTCAGATACCGGTATAGGAATCAGAGCTAACTCCTTGAAAACTGCATTTGAACCTTTTCGACAGATTAGTGAAGGGATGGGGAGGAGTTACGAAGGGGTTGGCTTGGGATTATCTATCGCAAAGAAAGTTACAGAGATTTTTGAGGGATTTATTACAGTCCATAGTGTGCCTGGCGTGGGCTCTGAGTTTACTGTTGATTTTCCTTTAGTACCCGAAGGATATGAAGAAACTATACAACACCCTCATGTCGATGATCCTTCACTCATTGAAATTCTCAAATCATTCGATTTTGTACCTTCGTTACTGCTTGTTGAAGACAATGATACAAATATCTCTTTTGTTGAGATTCTCCTTCGTGATTATTTCCACGTGAGTAACGCGAGGAATGGTATTGAGGCCTGTGAAAAGATTCAGGAGCAGCAGTATCATCTTTTACTTGTGGATATTAATCTCGGTGCCGGGATGAATGGAATTGAAACTGTTCAAAAGATTCGCGAATTCAGTAACTATAAGAAAATACCGATTGCAGCCATGACAGGGTACACGCTGGAAAGAGAAAGAGAATTTATTTTGAATAATGGATTTGATTATTTTCTGGCTAAACCATTTCAAAAAGAAAAACTCCTGCGGCTTTTAACACGCATGTTACGCGATCTTGGAACAACCTGAGAACATATTAGCGTATGTAGACAGATTTAATATTTACGAATTCACGTATGCCATATAATGCCAACTCACGGCCATAGCCGGATTGCTTAATTCCACCGAATGGCAGTCGCGGATCGGATTTGACAAATGAATTAACGAAACAACTGCCTGCCTCAAGCCTGGTTTTTGCAATCACTTCGCCCTTTCTTGTATCAGAAGTAAAAACCGCTGCACCGAGGCCGAAAGGGCTGCGGTTTGCAAATTGAATTGCTTCATCTTCGGTATCGGCCTTCACAATAGCGGCTGCCGGGCCGAATAATTCCTCTTCAAAAGCAGTCATTCCGGGCTTTACATCTGACAAAATTGTTGGCGGGTAATATGCTCCGGGCATATCTGGTGTTTTCCCTCCTAAAAGTAGTTTCGCGCCTTCCTGTACTGATTTTTTTACCTGTAAATCAAGTTCATCCCGAAGATCTAACCTGGCCTGCGGGCCAATATCATTGGCGGAATCTGCCGGGTTGCCCATTTTTTTTGAACTCATTACTCGAAGAAATTCGCCACAAAAATCACGATAAATTGATGAAGTAACAATAAACCTTTTAGCAGCTATACAACTTTGCCCGCTATTAATAAGGCGTGAAGTAACAGAAGCATCCGCTGCAAGTTTTATATCTGCGTCATCCAATACTATATACGGGTCGCTGCCGCCTAATTCCAAAACAGTTTTTTTCAAATATCGTGCGGCGCTGCCTGCTATAGCAATTCCTGTGGCGGTGCTGCCCGTTAAAGAAACGGCTTTTACCGCTTTATGAGCGATTACCGATTCAACCTTTTTGCCGGGGATAAGCAAAGTTGTGAATGCATGACTTGGAAAGCCAGCCAGGCGGAAAATGTCTTCTATTGCTAAAGCGCACCCGCTAACATTGGAGGAATGTTTGAGTAAACAGGTATTTCCCGCCATGAGTGTAGGGCAGGCAAATCGAAAAACCTGCCAAAATGGAAAATTCCAGGGCATTACCCCAAGTATTACACCTAATGGTTGAAACGTAACATAACTTTTTGTGGCCTCTGTCTGAACAATTTCATCGGTAAGATATTTGGGCCCATTCTCTGCATAAAATTCACAGACCCAGCTGCATTTATCAATTTCTGCATAGGATTGCTGAATCGGTTTCCCCATTTCCAGAGTCATGAGCATTGCTAACTCACTACGCCGACTCTTTAATAATTCGGAGGATTTACGGAGCCAGGTGCTCCTTTCAGTAAACGTAGATTCTCTATATCCGTTAAAGCAATTCCAGGCTGAGTTTATTATAGTTTCTACCTGATGCTGACTATGCTCCCGATATGAGTCGATCAATTCATTCGAATGAGGATTAATTGAATTGAGCATGAAATTCTCCGAAAAAAAATGGTACATGAGATATTCGAACGAGTATATAATTATAATAAAATTATATGGTAATAGAAACGAATCGAGCCGTGGAATGTATTATTTGGCAGAAAAACTTTTTATCGGTAACCCGATTAGCAAGCGCACTAATTTTTTTTGTACACTACGAATTTTTTCTTGCATTTACGTTTGGAGAAATAGGGGAGAAATGCTATATTTGTATCTGTTCTTTTTAATAGTTGCCGGGATGGCGGAATTGGTAGACGCACAGGACTTAAAATCCTGTGGAAAGTAATTTCCGTGCCGGTTCGACTCCGGCTCTCGGTACCACCTATGTTCACGGGTTCTTAGCTCAGTTGGCTAGAGCGTCTGCTTGACGTGCAGAAGGTCATAGGTTCGAGTCCTATAGAACCCACAATCGTAAGCCCTTTGTACCTTGTACAAGGGTTTTATTGTTTTAAACGCGTACTTTTAATTACATACCCATGAATACTCCATAATCCAATTTCTTTCATTGACTATCCTGAACGATGATCTTCGAGCTATTATTGGCAGGGAGCATCATTTCTTTTAACAAATTTACCCGCCTCATCCGGTGAAGTCAAAAATATTTTGCGTAGTAGTACTATGGTCCGGGGCTTTGCTGTACAATTCGGTAATCATTTTCTTCATTTCAGCCAACGAATTATTCTATTCAGTTTACTTCACATTTCACCACTAAAGCGTCTTTAATAGTTTTACCTTGTAAAATTTAAGAGAAAACGAGCATAACGATGAAAACAAGACTATTATTAATCGGCGGCGTTTCTTTAGCTGCAATATTACTAAGCATAGTTCTATTCAATAATAAAAATATAATGGCAGGAAAAGTAATAGCTGATAAAGTAATTGCATATCCTGTAACAGTTGGAACTGTTATAAAAAAGGAGATTAAGAGTGAAACTCAGTATATCGGGGTTACCCACGCCATGAACGATATTGAGTTGCTTTCTGAAACTCAGGGACGTGTAACGGAAGTGTTGGTTAATACGGGGAGCGCTGTCCGTAAAGGTACAGTAATTGCGCAGGTAGACGATGAAATGCTAAAAGCACAATATGTTTTAGCACAAAGCAGTCTTGAAAAGGCAAAAAAAGATTTACAGCGATTTGAAAATTTATATACTGAGGGAAATATTTCTATTAACGAAGTGGAAACTGCCCGTATAACTGTCAGAAATGCGGAAGCCCAATATACAATTGCAAAGAAAACTCTTTCTAATACGAAAATTACTTCACCCGTTACCGGCATGCTTACATCCCGGTATATTAATGTGGGGAGTACGGTATCACCAGGAACCCCGATTGCTAATATCGTAGACATTTCTAAAATTAAAATAGTAATCTCTGTACCGGAAAAAGATATTCGCTTACTTAAAATGTATATGCCGGCAATTATTTCATGCGATGAATTGCCGGATAAAAAGTTTACTGCCAAAGTTATAAGTATTGGTGTTAAAGCGGATGAATCACATAACTATCCGGTAGAACTTATCGTGGAAAACAACGCCGGCTCATTCAACGCAGGTATGTTTGTCAACACTCATTTCATGTTCGCAACCATGAATACATCCCTCCTTATCCCCAGACTCTCTCTGGTTGGCAGCATAAAAGACCCCCGAGTCTATGTGGTGGAGAGCGGCGTTGCCCACGAAAGAAAAATTACAGTAACCGGAGCAGTTGCAGAAAATATCATTGTCAACTCCGGGGTACGGGAGGGCGAAATAATAGTGCTTAGTGGGCAAAATAATCTGGAGGAAGGCGCTAAGATAACTATCCGAGAAAACAGATAAAGATAAAGGGCTTTCATAATGACTATTACTGAATTATCAATTAAACGACCACCGTTAATTATCGTAATCTTTCTATTCCTGTCAATACTGGGTATAATGAGTTATTACCAGTTGAATTATGAGCTTATTCCCGATATAACACCACCAATTATCACGGTTACCGCCGTTTATCCCGGGGCCTCACCACAGGAAGTAGAATCATCGGTCACTAAGATTATCGAAGAATCGGTTACTAATACAGAGAAAATTAAAAGAGTGACTTCTACTTCGCTCGAATCGGTTAGCATGGTAATGATTGAATTTACGCAAAAAGCCAACGGTCAGGCTGCTTTAGAAGAAGTTCAACGTCGGGTTAATGAAATTCTAGCCGATCTCCCCAAGGAATCTGAAAACCCCGTTATTTCAAAATTCTCGTCTTCTGAAGTACCAATTTTGCGAATTTCAGCCACCAGTAATCTTAGTGAGCGTGACTTTTATCAACTCATGAAAGATAATATAAAACCTCGTTTAGCCCGACTTGACGGGATAGGCTTGGTTTCTCTATTTGGCGGGCAACAAAAGGAAATTAAAGTAAACCTTAATAAATCTAGACTACAGAGCTATAATCTTTCCGCACTTGAAGTTCTTGAAGCCATTAAACGGGCAAATTTTGATTTCCCTGCCGGGAAAGTACAAGATACAGAGGGCCAATACACAATTCGATTGACAGGGAAGATTAACTCCACCGAACTGCTCAAAGACCTGGTGGTTCGGCAAAGCAAAGAGTATGGCGTGGTTAAAGTGAAGGATATTGCTGAAGTAGAAGACGGTATTAAGGAAGTCGAAGCGATGAGCCGGTTAAATCAGAAATCTGCTTTGGCTGTATTTATAATGAAGCAGAATGACGCTAATACTGTTTCGGTAGCTAACCAGGTGAAAACTGAACTGAAGGAAATCGAAAAGAGCTTTCAGGATAAAGGTGTAAGTTTCTCGATAGCACAGGATGCATCAGTGTTTACAATGGAATCAGCCAACGCAGTAAAATTCGATTTGGCTTTTTCAATTTTTCTTGTTGGACTTACAATGCTGATATTCCTGCATAGTTTACGCAACTCTATTATAATTATGGTTGCAATTCCCTGTTCTCTTATCTCAACATTTATCGCAATGTATATTTTCAATTTTACTTTGAACCTGATGACCTTGCTCGCACTTTCACTGGTAATTGGGATATTGGTGGATGATTCGATTGTTGTTTTGGAGAATATACATCGCCATATAGAGATGGGAAAAGATAAAATTCAGGCATCGATCGATGGTAGAAATGAAATAGGTTTTACTGCCTTATCAATTACTTTGGTGGATGTTGTGGTGTTCCTGCCATTAGCGCTTATTTCGGGTCTGATTGGTAACCTCGTGCGTCAATTTGCATTAGTGATCGTTGTTTCAACATTGCTAAGTCTTTTCGTCTCATTTACTATTACACCAATGCTCGCTTCACGTTTCGCGGTTCGCGAACATTTTACTGCCGATACTCTCTCCGGGAAATTTGCTTTGTGGTTTGAAGGATTATTTGAACGACTGGGAGTTATCTACAGAGGTTTACTTCAGAAAGCACTACAACATAAGATACTTGTTGTAAGTATAAGCTTTATTGTGCTTATCGGATCAATCGCGCTTATTCCAATGGGATTTATTGGCAGTGAATTTTTAGCGCCTACAGACAGGGGAGAGTTGAATTTAACTATCGAGTTAGCGCCTGGCGCAAAGCTTGAAGAAACAAATCAGGTCGCGCGGGACCTGGAGAAAAAAATTCTGTCTCGTCCGGATGTAGAAAAGGTTCTGACAAATGTTGGCTCTTCCGAAGAGCAGTTTGTCGGGATGTACTCTAATAATGTGGCAGAAATGATTGTAACATTGGTTCCGAGAAAGCAACGTACTAAAAGTGTGTCTTTAGTTGGGCAGGAGCTAAAAGCGCTCGCGCAGCAATATCCTGGCGTTAAGCCCCGTGTTGCCCCGATTATGATTTTCGGTACAACAGATGCAGCTCCGGTAGCTGTTGGTGTGAATGGCAGCAATCCGGACGACGTTTATAAAGCCTCACAGATCATTGAAAAATTACTCTCTGAGATTAAAGGTACTTCAGATATTCGTTCTTCGGTAAAAACCGGCAAACCTGAAATGCATATAAAGGTCAACCGGGAAAAAATGGCAGCGTTAGGTTTAAGCCTGGATCAGGTTGGCGCAGAATTACGGGTTGCGTTTACAGGTGATAAAAGTTCCAAGTTCCGGGCTGCTAATAAAGAATATGATATTAGGATTATTTATGATCAGTTTGACCGGACTAACCCTGAAGAGGTAAAGAATATTTCATTTACCAACAACCGGGGGCAGCGTATTTATTTAACTCAATTCGCAGAAATTGAATATGCATCGGGGCCGACAAAATTGGAAAGGAAATATCGGAATCCTTCTATAACGGTTACTTCCGCTGCCATGGGAAGACCCCCGGGAGATATAGGAGATGAATTAAAATCTAAAATTGCATCAACTAAGCTTCCTTCAGGTATTCAATTGACTTATGAAAATGATCTTGAGAATCAGGACGAATCATTTAATAGTTTGTCTATTGCGTTTCTGGCAGCAATTGTATTTGTGTATTTAATTCTTGCAGCTCTCTATAATTCATTCCTGTATCCATTAGCGATTCTATTTACTATACCACTTGCTGTAATTGGTGCATTATTGGGCCTCGCATTAACAATGAACAGTTTAAATATAATGAGTCTTTTAGGAATGATTGTTTTGATAGGGTTGGTAGGGAAAAATGCTATACTACTTGTTGATCGTACAAACCATAATCGCACTAAAGGTATGGATGTAATTCCAGCAATACTTGAAGCTGCCAAAGTACGCCTTCGCCCTATTCTTATGACAACGGCCACACTCATACTGGGAGTTATGCCTATTGCACTTTCCAGCGGGGCAGCCAACGAGTTGAAAATAGGATTAGCAATCGTACTTATCGGTGGACTTACCAGTTCTCTGCTTCTAACACTGATAGTAGTACCGGTGATGTATATCTACGTTAACCAGATGAGTGCCTTTTTCGATCGGTTGAAAGATATCATCGTAACTTACACTGCCCGAAAAAAATCATACTCTGCTGTAAGCAAAGCTACACTGATAATACTAATTGTTATCATAGTTGATAGTTTGTCACTAAAAGTTTATGCTCAACCAGTCAGGTACTCATTGCATGCTGCAGTACAGACAGCGCTGCAAAACAACGCTGAAATAAAGAACGCAGTATTGTCTATCAGCCAGGCGGAATATAAAATTCGTGAATCCAAAGGATACCTGCTGCCTGAAATAAACGCCGATGGATCATATATAAGGAATACGAAACTACCGGTAATGTTTTTACCTGCTGCCCTGATGGGAGGTACGGGGGCAGGGAATGTGCCGGTGCCCATAGCAGAGAAAAATGTGTATGAAGGAAATATTAAATTTAGTTTACCAATTTACAATGCGGCTATATATCCGGCAATTAGAAGTTCGATCGCGGAATATGGGATCAACAGTGCGAGCAGAAATAATATATCGCTAAATGTAGCAGCAGATGTAAAGAAGGCATATTATCAGGTTCTGATTATCAGGCAATACCTTAATCTGACAGAACAAAGTTTGGAAAGGGCCCGGCAGCGCCTAAAGGACGCGCGGGGCATGTTCTTCCAGGGTTTAGCGCCCGATGTTGATACTCTTTCTGCATATATTGGAATTGAAAATATTCAACCGCAATTATTACATCTGCAAAACTCGGAACAACAGGCCAAAAGAATGCTTGGCTATTTAATGGGGCTGCCGGCTGGTAATGATGTGGAACTTGTTGATAGTCTTTCAGAGATTAGTTCAACATATTTAGTAGATACAGAAGAATCTATCCGGTTGGCTATCGGGCAACGCCCCGATTTGGCAATGCTCGAACTTGGTTTGCAGAATGCCCGGGAAGGTGAGAACGCGGCTTTTGCCGGACACATGCCCTCTCTGACTGCTTTTGGGGGGATAAAGATTGAAACGCAGTATGATAATTTCTCATTTCAGAATTATAATTGGCAGACTAGTAATTATATCGGGTTACAGCTTTCTGTGCCGCTTTTTTCCGGCTTACGTGTTGAAAACCGGGCTCAACAGGCCAGGGTAGAGCGTCTGAAAGTAGAAGAACAACTTGATGCCGCGCAACGGATGATTCGGGTGGAAATTTATGCTGCCTCGGCCTCATTGCAGGAGGCAAAAAAGAATGTACGTATTCAGAAGCAAAATGTTACTTTAGCAGAAAGGAATTACAATCTTTTACAGAGCCGGTTTCGAAACGGTATTTCAAAATTAAGTGATTTACTTGATGCGGAATTACTATTGAACCAGGCAAAAACCAATTTAAGTAATGAAGTGTATAATATGAATGTTGCATTGGCTGAATTTCAGAAAGTAACAGGAGTATATTAACAATGCATCACGCATATTTGGGCAGCTATTAGAGAAAGTGGATGAATGACTAAAGCCAGATTAAAAGACTTAGGATATAAATTCCTAATTGCGCTTGGGATTACAATTGTTATTTCAGTCGCGTATTATGCTGCTTTCCCCGAGTATATTATTCAACTGAGGAACCTGGGAACGACCGTTATTTTTTACCTTACATCCGATATACTCTGCCTGGCAATAGACGGAGTGATTACCTGGGAGATTAATGCGAAATTTCTCGAGAAACTGGATTGTTTCGTTCGCTGGGAAGTCAGGCCATTTCTTCGTCTCGTCGTGCAGATGGTCGGAACATCCTTAATAGCTTTTTTGGTGCTTGCAGTTGTGATGTTTATTGACGCGCATATTTCATATTATTGGAATTCCAAAGCTATCGATGCAATGAACTACGATAGTATATTATTGGAATACCACAGGATCTTTCTGTTCTTTAAAATAATCGTACTTATCTATCATGGAGCATATTTTAGTGGTTTCTTTTATTCCCGATGGGCAGCATCATTGGTAGAAGTTGAAAGAATGAAACGCGAAAACATCCACGCGCAACTTCATACACTACAGAATCAGGTAAACCCGCATTTCCTTTTTAACAGCCTGAATACCTTAACTTCGGTTATAGAGGAAGACCAGAAGCAGGCGGTAGAATTTGTTCAGCGGCTCGCTAATTTTTATCGATATATACTTCAGAGGGAAACGGAACATGTCGTGGTTTTGTCGGAGGAGTTGAATTTTGTTAAATCGTATATTTATTTACAAAAACAACGGTTTGGTGAACATCTACAGGTGAACATTGTTGTCAGTGAAGAAGATAATAAAAAATACCTGCCGACATTCGCATTACAGATGCTGCTTGAAAATGCAGTTAAACATAATGTCGTTTCTTCTGAACATCCCTTGATTATTGAAGTCACTTCGGTTGGAAATAATAAACTGCTCGTTCGGAATAACTTACAGAAAAAGAATACGATGGCTAATTCAACGCGTAATGGATTAAAAAACATACAAAACCGGTACAGACTTTTGGATAAAAGGGAGATATCGGTAACCGAGGATGCTAATTATTTTACAGTTATTATTCCGCTTTTTCAGGATAAAGGATTATATGCGAATACTGATTGTTGAAGATGAATTGCCTGCCGCTAAAAGGTTAAAGAATGTATTGGGCGAAATTGATCCGGAAATTGAGGTTCTGGGTGTTATTGAAAGTGTTGCCTCATCTATTACATGGTTCCGGGAGAACCCCTCTCCGGATGTAGTATTAATGGATGTACAACTTTCAGATGGTCTCAGCTTCGAAATATTCGAGAGTATTGAACTTACCTGTCCAATTATATTTACTACCGCGTTTGATGAATACGCTATTCGGGCTTTTCGGGTTAACAGTATCGATTACCTCTTAAAACCCATCGAAACTGAAGCGCTTAAGGTCAGTCTGGAAAAACTTGAAAAGATGCGGGAACACCTCGGGCAGGTTGGGGCCCATGAGGAAATTCGAAAATTGTTTACTGATTTACAAAATAATACTATTTCATATAAAAGCCGTTTCCTGGTTCGAAGTGGACAGGCATTTACGAAAGTCAATACGTCGGAATGTGCCTACTTTTACTCGGCAAATAAATTAACGCATCTAATAACCCATAACGGTAAAAAATACTTTCTCGATTATACTCTGGAAGAACTTGAAGAGCAATTAAATCCAGGTGCATTCTTTCGGGTTAACAGGCAGTTCATTCTGAATATTGATGCCATAGTCAATATTCATTCATTTTTTAGCGGCAAATTAAAAGTGCAAATAAATCCTAAACCGGATGATGACATTATAGTCAGCAGGTTGAAGGCTAAGGAGTTTAAGGACTGGCTGGAAGCTTAGACCCTGAAATATAAAGAAATGGATATTTGATATTTCGTAAATTGGCATTTCCTGAATATATTTAGGTTTGAGTTTATTAAAATTTAGGAACCTATGGGCAGAATTTTCGAAAAAAGAAAACACAAAATGTTCGCGCGGTTTGCAAAAATGTCTAAAGCATTTAATCGCGTTCGTAAAGAAATTGAAATTGCAGTAAAGGCAAACGGCCCGGACGTTAAATCGAATTCGCGCTTACGTCTTGCTCTGCAGAACGCGAAAAGTGTGAACATGCCAAAAGACCGTATCGATGCTGCAATTAAACGCGCATGTGAAAAGGATACTACGGGCTATCAGGAAATCATCTATGAAGGATACGGTCCTCATGGTGTTCCGGTAGTTGTTGAATGCGCTACTGATAACCCAACACGTACCGTTGCGAATGTTCGCCATTTATTCCGTAAATATGAAGGTACACTTGGCAACTCGGGAAGTATACTTTTTATGTTTGAACATAAAGCGCTAATAAAAATCAGCAAAAGTGCCGTTCCTGATACTGATGCTTTTGAGTTGGATATGATTGATTTCGGATTGGAAGAGCTTGTTATAGATGAAGACGCCTGTTACATTTATACTGCATTCGAAGAATTTGGTAATATGCAGAAAGCTCTGGATGAAAGAAATATTGAAATGCTTTCAAGTGAATTTCAGTACATCCCGACAACATTTAAAGATGATTTAAACGAAGAACAAACAAAAGAAGTAACCGACCTGATTGAAGCCCTTGAAGAGGATGATGACGTTCAGTCGGTTTATACCAATCTTCAATAATTTTATCGCAGTTGATTTTCAGGAGATATAGAATCGCTCTGTATCTCCTTTTTTTTATCCATACAATCATTTATTTCTTTCGCCATTTCTAACTCATTATCCTATAATAACATACATGACTTTAATACGTAAATCGTGTTGAAAAAATAAACGATTTCAGGTAATGCAAACCCTTTAAACCACGTTCACAACGCTCTTTTTCCGTATATTTACTACTGAATTAATAGAAATTTAACAATAAATTCACATTTATTTAACAAACGTCGTATTTATATGCTTAGTAAATTACTCCCCAAAGAAGAGAAATATTTCGAGGATTTCAAGGAAATCATTTCCCATATACAGGAAATGGCGAAAATGACTCATGAATTCTTTGCCGCTGAAACCTACGATAAAGATATTTTTTTGAAGCTTAAGCCGATTGAACATCGTTGTGATGACATCGCATCCCGTGTTGTTAAACGCCTGAATAAGAACTTCATTACACCTTTTGACAGGGAAGATATATTCTCTCTGATTAAAAAAATTGATGACATTGGCGACATTCTTCTGGGTGCCGCTTCTCGTGTTGATACCTACTGTCTGGAACAAAAAGTTGATGGCGCCGAAAAACTGGCGAGCATTGTAGTTCTGCAAACGAAAGAATTGGAAGTTGTTTTGCAGGATTTGAAAAAAACAGGCGGGCAGG
>JAJTBZ010000091.1 GCA_021286645.1 Ignavibacteria bacterium | reverse complement strand
CACATGCCCATACGGTTGCTATAATGAATGCTGAAAGAACTAAGCTAAAAGAAATTATAGATTTTTTTGAAATCGTCTTCATGGTATTTTTTTAAGTTGTTTGTATCCAGATCAAATAAAGTAATTACACCCGGTCGGGTTTTAAGGTTCGAACTAAGCTGTTTCGCGGCAGTAATAGTTGTACCCGGCTGTATTGCTTCGATTCGTAAAACATCATCTTTCATTATGTAACTGCCGTGAAGAAAGAATGAATGCTTAGCTGTAAATTTATTGGTTCCATATTGAATAAAACTGCTGTCGCCAGGCAACTCAGTGATTAACCGTTTAGGGAGGAGAGCGATTATCTGATTATCCCTTATTTGGATTACCCAACCGAAAATAGGCAGGGCTGCATCCAGGGGCAGGGGGTATTCATTCAGCCGACCGACATATTTATTGGCTAATGAAGAATCGTAGATAGAGTTACCTGCCTCGCTTGCTTCAAGCTTTCCCATATTGTAGAACATCAACATACCACGGTCAACCGGTGGAATACCTGTTCTTTCCCGATATTTTATCTGGTGAAGCCGTATGGTTGCACTCAGCATTTTCTTTTGGGTATGGAGGGCATTATGAATAGATTTCAGCAGAGAAAAATATTTATCTCTTGTTCCATCACTCCAATCGCAATCAATTTGAATCTCGGGAAAAGAAATCCGTGAATGATCGGAAACAGATTGAATAAGTCGAAGAATTTTTGCGCCTACATCCGGCATATTCCCTGTATGACATTTCTTCAGGCATTCGTTTGTTATATATACAACGGGAATAATTTCAATGCCTTTAGGCAGAGGTTCATTAAAACTAATTACACCCACCGGTTCGGGTAGATTGGTTACAGAATTCAATTCTACATCGAAATATCTGATATATAAGCGTGTGCATTCCTGCTCGGTCAATATCTGTTTTTCCATTGCGGATAATTTAAACTCAGTGCGCCAGTAATAGAAACTATGTCGGGGTTTTGGACCGGTTGGTTTACAACCCCAAAAGATGAGCAGACAGAAGAGAAAGACAACTCCCCAGGGATGAACTTTTGCAATCATGTTATTCAGGTGAAAAAGGAAATATTGGGCCGTATTAATTACATCCGTAAAATACGGGGTTTTATGATTATTGCAATGTGCTGCTGTGATTATTGTGTTTTTTAGGTTCTTTTTTTTTTTTTAGATTGTATTACAAATTGCCATTTTGAGAAAAACTTACATAAGGTATAAGTGATGGAAAGGAAATTCTTTTCTCCAAGGATATTATTGGCCTTTTTTATAATATTGCCATTCGTTGCAGCATTGCAGGGCTGTGATGATGGTGATGAGACCAAAGAAAAACCGGTATTAAACCATAAGAATGCGGTTGAGTATTATGTGACTACAACAAAGGCCGATGGTAAGGTAATAGTTACAACCAAGAAAGATATTTATAGCAATTTTCAGTTATTGAAAACAATTACGACGGTTGATACATTACCCAGTTTAGGTACTGAAACGTATGAGGATGAAGATGACAACGGTAATAAAAAGAACGTAACCGAGCCGATAGCTTATGATATTTATTTTCATTCGGAAGTGAAATGAAAAAATCAAAAATTATTACGTTGGCACTCGTAACGTCGCTTGCTTTTTTTGGCTGTAGTAAGAAAGAAAAAAAAGACCCGAATGAGTGGTCTGCGCAAACTGACACTGAGAATCAGGGAGTTGTTGAAAACTATCACCATTCAAGCCATATAAGTCCATTTTTTTGGTACTGGATGGCAACACGAAATGGTTATGCTCATAGCTATTATGGTGGTTCTTCATATTACCACGGTTTTTATTCCGGGCCGAGGACTTTCGGCTCGCATTCGTTAACCGGCGGCAGGAGCGTGGTGTCGCGAAGTTCTGCAATTTCACGGGGAGGTTTTGGACGAACCGGGCACGCTTTCGGAGCACATGCATGAAAAGAGTATCAATCTCTCCGCGTAAAAACTGGATTGAAAAAGTAGAAGAACTTGGATTTACGTTCCATTCATTGGATGATTTATATTGGGATGAATCGGTTGCCTACGAATTTTCAATGCAGGAAATTCTTGATCTTGAAAAGGCTACTAACGAGTTGCACGCGCTTTGCCTGGATGCGGTGCAGAAAATTATTGATAACAAATGGTTTAACCGTTTCGGGCTTTCTGATGATGTAGCAGATTTAATAATGCAATCATGGGATGAAGATCATCCTGCAATCTATGGCCGATTCGATTTGGCGTATAATGCTGCATTGCCTCCCGGGCAGCGTATTAAAATGCTGGAATATAATGCAGATACACCTACCAGTCTGTTCGAGGCGGCAGTTGTGCAATGGTACTGGTTACAGGAATTCAACAGTAATTATGATCAGTTTAACTCAATACACGAGAGACTAATCGACTATTGGAAATACCTGATACCGTATTTAAAGTCACCAGGTGTTGTTCATTTTGCCTGTTTGAATGAGAATATTGAGGATTTGACCACAACTGAATACATGCGCGACACAGCCACGCAGGCCGGGCTGGAAACAGAATTAATTTATGTTGAGCATATTGGATATGAAAGTGAGGAACGTAGTTATTTTGATATGGATGAAGAGGTAATTTCGAATCTCTTTAAATTATACCCCTGGGAGTGGATGATCAAAGAAGAATTTGCCGAGGGTTTATTTCATAATCCGCTGGCGCCATATTTTATTGAACCAGCCTGGAAAATGCTGCTTTCGCACAAAATGATTTTATCAATTCTATGGGAGCTAAATCCCGGGCATCCATTGCTCTTACCCGCTTATGATTCACCCGATTATTTTCGCTCTCACCAGATGGATTATATTGGTAAACCGGTTTTGGGCAGGGAAGGTAACAATATCTCTGTTTGCAAAAACGGACTTGAGCAGGTAGAAACTGACGGGGTATATCAGGATACACAAAAAATCTATCAGGGACTTTTTGCATTGCCGGATATGAATGGCTGCTTTCCCGTGTTAGGATCATGGGTTATCGGCGGAGAGGCGGCTGGAATGGGAATTCGTGAAAGTACTACGATAATAACTGGCAATACCAGTAGATTTATACCGCACTATATTAAAGATTAATGATAGGGGGGCATCGGGAGATGCACCCCTAAACTATCTGAAATTACTTTGCCGGTTCCCAATAACAATTTTTGGGTGATGTAATCTGACCGTTGGTTTTTAAAACTTTCATTGCTTTATCAATTTCCTTACGATCGATTCCGGTAGCTTCTGCTACTTGTCCCGCGCTCATCGGTTTTGCTGCTTTTTTCATAGCTGCCAGAACTTTGTCTGTTGTTTCCATAAATACCCTTCTGTTAGAAATAGTAATTGTACGAGGAAAAGTACTGAAATAGATTAATTTGGCAAAATAAATACAACTAAATAACCGTAACAATTTTCTTGAAACGGAATTCCCTTTTTTTGTAACAATTCTGAAAGTATGTTTCATTCTGATTTTCTAATTATTGTTTAAAAGTAATGACGCGATTTATTAAAAAAGCCCTCAAATACATTGGTATAGCCATTCTTGTTTGCATAGTTTACGCTTATTTTGAGGCGCGATTCGTACGAACCCGTCAATTAACTTTATATTCAACAGACCTGCCAACAGAGTTCGAAGGGTATAAAATCGTTTTTATTTCTGATATTCATCATGGTATTTACTTATCGAGGGAAAGACTGGAAGATGTTGTTGCGAAGATTAATAATCTGCATCCGGATATTGTACTCCTCGGTGGAGATTATTGCCATCTCGAACGTGTTTATATCGAGAACGTATTTAGCACATTAAAAAAATTACAGCCAACCGGGAATGTGTTCGGCGTTATGGGAAATCATGATCATTGGGTGGACTATGGATTAGCCCGAAAATGCATGGATTCAGCGGGAATTAAATGTTGCGATAATATTTCTTACTGGGTGCATAAAGGGAAAGATAGTATAAAGATTGGCGGTGTCGGTGATTTATGGCTTGATCGGCAATTACCGGAAAATACTACTTTTGATGTGCATTCAAATGATTTTTGCATCCTTATTTCACATAACCCCGATTTTATCCCAAAGATAGATACAAGTCTTGTTGATCTGACATTA
Organism: Ignavibacteria bacterium; assembly: GCA_021286645.1. Classification (GTDB taxonomy): domain Bacteria; phylum Bacteroidota; class Ignavibacteria; order Ignavibacteriales; family Ignavibacteriaceae; genus JACPGF01. The sequence continues at coordinate 3,759 of JAJTBZ010000091.1, read as the reverse complement.
TGTGGTCATACACACGGTGGGCAGGTGACGTTTTTCGGGCTTTATGCCCCAATACTGCCGATAGAATCAGGGCAAAAATTCCGTTATGGCCTGGTATCTCTTGGGAAAATGCAGGCCTATATTACCTCCGGGATAGGTGTTATAACTCCGCCGCTTCGTTTTTTCTGTCCTCCCGAAATTGTACAGTTTACATTGCGCAAAAACTAGTTAATTACAATATATAACGCAATATTACCATATTTACCCCTAATATGAGTTGGATATAAAATCTTACCCGCATATTTATGCGGGTAAGAGGTTAAAAATGGCAAATTATGGTAAAAAAACGCATATCCATGTAGTTTTATAGATTATTCCAAATTGTTAAACTTGTAGAAGTTATTTCTGTGTTCTTTGACCTCATGTTATCTGTAATCAGAGATAACTAAGTGAGTTTGGTGTGTGACGAGAGACCGGTTTGTACTATTGATAGCCGGACCTGAGAAGACATTAATCCGGGAAAAGCAGAAGCTGCTGAATGATTTTGACAGGGGTAGATTCTAAAGCTTTCCCCGGAAAAGTGTCACAAAGAAAAAATATAAAGAACTTAACTCACTTCTAAAATAAGCCCTCAATAAGGATTCTCCATCCTATTAATTAATAACATTTCTCTTTTAGTGTTGTTGATAGATGCCAGCCATGGGAACTGCTCACCCATGGCTTTTTTTTATTCCTGCATATTCATGCGATACAATACTCAGTTTCTCAATCTGTGGTTCTGAGGACCTCTTTTGACTCAAATAAAATAAACTCGGCTCCAAGGTTGTGTATTTAAATACTCCGACTGCATATTCATGTAGAAAATCAGGTAATTGGCAATGTAATCATAAAATATTTACATGTTCATGCGATTTCGCTTAAGAAATATTACGGGTATTATGGTTTTAGATGCTGCTGAATAGGATAAAAATACGCCACTGGTAAACTACCGGTTGGTTCCGGTACAGAAACCTGCATGAATATGTGGGAGATTTACTTAACAGATTATAGCCGGCCTTATGCGTATTTCAGCATCGATTTAATAACCATAAATAATTAACAGGAGTAATCATGCGAAACAAAACTACAAACTTTCGTGTCTTTCGCCCGATTATAGCGTTTTACCTAATCATGACTTTTTCAATTGTTGTGTTCGCTGAAGGCAGCGGCGTTATAAAGGGCAGCGTGAAGGACGCAATTACCAAAGAGAAATTGCCGGGTGCAAGTGTCAGTATCCCTCTCGTAAAAAATGGATGTATGACCGATATTAAAGGGCAATTTCGAATTGAACATCTTGCCGCCGGCAACTATGAGGTTCTCGTATCCTACATCGGATACAAGGAAAGCAAATATCAGGTGGCAGTAAAAGAAAATGAAGTTTCAACCCTTAGTATTGAAATCTACGAAAGTCCGGTCCAAATGAACGATATAGTTATAACCGGTCAGGGTGTAGCGACTGAAAAAAGAAAACTTACATCAACTGTTGAAAAACTTAATGCTCAGGAAATACAGACAGCCCCTGTGCAGAGCCTCGATCAATTATTGCAGGGACGAGTTACCGGACTTTCTTCATTCTCATCTTCCGGAATGCCTGGTACCGCAGGGCGTATGTCAACCCGTGGTGTTAAAAGTGTGCTTTCAAAATCTACACCGGTTGTATATGTCGATGGTATTCGTGTTGACAATCAGGAAGCGTTTCGGTTAGCATTGCAAACCGGTGGCGCGGAAACCAGCTCTCTGGCCGATCTCGTGGTTGGTGAAATTGACCATATAGAAGTAATTAAAGGTGGTGCTTCATCTACTTTATACGGATCAGATGCTGCAAACGGTGTTATTCAGATTTTCACCAAAAAAGGTGTTCCTGGTAGTGCAAAATGGAAATTTAGTTCTACAGCTGGTTGGGATGCACCATATACCAAATTTATTAATGAACAATTCGTAAAAGATAAAGTTCTGCGGGTTGGCGGGTATCAGTCATACGGATTAGCAGTTGAGGGAGGCACGGCTGATTTTACCTATAATCTTAGCGGTAAGACCGCGGTACAGCACGGTATTCTGGTTCAGGATGTTGGCAGTCAGAAAATGTATAACCTGAACGGCGGGTTTAGGGCAATACTTTCGCCAATTTCGAATCTGGAGCTCTCGACAAGTTTTACGAATACACAAAATCGTCGGACTAACAATAATAATTTGCCTTCAGCACCCTATAGCGGTTTTGAGGATTATTCACGCAGTGATGCTAATGGTTACACCGAAGAACAGCGGGAGGCCGATTTGGCATTAATGTTAACGAATAAAATAACCGATAAAATTAATCGCTTTAGAACAGCGGTAAATTATGATATAACTCCATTAGAGAATTTTGTTAATAAATTCACTTTTGGTATTGATTATAGAAAAAATGAAGAACGCCAGTTTGTCCCGAAATCCTCGGGTGAGTTTTTTGGACAGGAAGGCGGTTATTTGAACAGGGCTGACCGTGAATATATGACAATAACAATGGCTTATGCCGGTTCATACAAATTACCCAAAATAGGTGAATTTGATCAGCTCCTTGCATTCGGAGCTCAGGGCTTTAGAGTTGAGGACAGAGAAGAAACAGCTTCCGGAACCAATTATGGAATACCGGGTACTGATGATTTCGATAATGCCTCAATTATAACCGCTGCGGAAAGTAACAGGCAACTGTTTAGCGGTGGCTTTTACGCCTCTGATCAGGTAGGGTTGCGCGATAAAATCTTTATCGATTTCGGAGTACGCGTTGATGGTAACTCGGCATTTGGTAAAGATGTTGGCTTGCTCGCGTATCCCAAAGTTGGTATCGCGTATAATATTTCTGAAGATGATTTCTATCCCGCTCAATTGAGGATGTTTGTTAATACATTAAAATTACGCTCTTCATGGGGGCAGACAGGTAATTTTCCGCCGCCTTTTATGCGTGATAGAACATACTCTGCCACGTCATATATCAAGCAGTCGGCTTTAGGGTTTAATAATCCGGGCAATGATAACTTAAAACCGGAAAAAACAACTTCTATTGATATTGGATTTGATGCAGGCTTGCTCAATGATCGTGTATCGGTTGAGTTCAATTACTTTAACCAAAGTACGAAAGATGCATTATTCCTGGTTCCCAGAGATCCGGCTTCAGGATTTGGGATGCAAAACACAAACGTAGGTGAAATTTCAAATAAAGGAATCGAACTTGCAGTAAATGCACAATTACTCCAATCATCTGATATCTCATTTGATGTGAAGTTTACCTATACAACACTGGAAAATAAAGTAGTTAGTTTGGGTGGCGCAGCTCCTTTTGATGGCGCTGGCTTTGTATTCCTGCCCAGTAGAATTGAAGAAGGGCATCCGATTGGAACTTTTCGGGTGAATGTGCCTGTAGCCGATGCAGATGGTGTCTATAGGGGAAAATATACAACGCAATTAATGGGTACTCCGTATCCTAAACAGCAGGGTAGTCTGTCGATAAATATGACTTTATTTAACAATCTGACACTTACTGCACTTGCAGAATATGCTTTCGGCCATCAGGTAGTTAACTTAAAGAAGACTCTTCGCTACTTCAATGGCGCTCCGGATGCAGTAGCCGCGGTTGTAGATGGGTATAATTTCCAGACTGATTCTAAGGCATGGCTGGAAGATGCTGACTGGATTAAATTACGTGAGATCACTCTTACGTATAGATTACCCGAATCCTATATTAAAGGTTTAACACTTAATGCAAGT
>JAJTBZ010000044.1 GCA_021286645.1 Ignavibacteria bacterium | reverse complement strand
CTTTCGAGTTTTAATGGCGATACTAAAGGTCGCGATATTAAGTTAGACTGGAAAACCTCCAGCGAGACAAACTTCTCACGTTTTGAAGTTGAACGCGCTACTGTTAAGAATGCTACAGATACAAAAAGCTATAAAACAGTTACAACTGTTAAAGCAGCCGGTTTCAGTAATGCAGCAAAAGATTATTCTTTTACTGACAAACACTTACAATCTGGCCAGTATACTTATCGTCTAAAGATGATTAATAACGATGGTACTTTTGAATACAGCAATAAGGAAGTAGTTTTAAGTGTAAAAGCCCCGACTACTTTTGATTTAGCTCAGAATTACCCGAATCCGTTTAACCCAAGCACAACAATTGAATATCAGTTGCCTGAAGATTCACATGTTGTAATTGAATTATATTCAGTTAGCGGTGAAAGAATAGCAACATTGATTGATGCACAGCAGGAAGCAGATTATCATAAATTAGTAGTTGCTTCAAGCCAGATGGGCAAAAATCTTGCAAGTGGTATGTATATATATCGCTTAGTCGCAACGGGAAATTCCAACCAGAAATTTGTTTCTGTTAAGAAAATGATGTTGTTAAAGTAAGTACTTGAATGGAGACCTTATCTTTCTGAGAGAAGGTTAAAGTTATAAAAGTTTTATGGATATTAAAATGGATGCAAGCAGCATAAAAAAATGGAACGCAACAAGTGGTGATTTTAACCACTCTGATGACGTTGACTACGAAAAGAATTTTCGGTATGCTCGCCTTGAAAGCAAGCAGGTAGAAAAGAAAATTACGGTTTTTGCAGGATTGATGGCACTTGGCGCCATAATCTGCTTACTTGAGTATTTATCTCGGTTTTAGTTTGCCCATACAAGCCAAGTCAACGGTAGTATTCTTTCTGCCACGGCAGGAGGAGTACTATCGTAAAAATATCCAGATGAAAAGTTAGATTTTGTTTAAAGGAGTTTGAAATGAGTGAAAAAACAGTTATCAATGGTTGGTCAATTGTACATGGGGATTATTTAAGAGATCCAGAGTACGATGATCAGTTTATTAAAAACAAGCAAAACAAAGTGAAACAAGAACACGCTGTTTTTGCTATCGGTTCTCTCTTGGCTTTGGTTATGTTTATTACGGTAATGGGCTGGGTTGCCCTTAAATAAGTTTTGCTGCCTGCATTTGTTAATTATCACATGCAGGCAGCTTTTCTTTCTAAAACTTCCCCGATCATACAATTCTTGTAATTAAGAGTTCCTTTTACATCGTTAAACGGTAATTAATTCTCAACAGTTTTTTTTTGTGCATTTGTTTTTGTTTATCTTTGCAACATGTCTTAATATATATTCTAAAGATTGATATTATACATTTGGAAAATTTTTGAATTCATAATCTACCCGATTTGGGAATTACGACTAAATGAGAATTGACGAAAATAAATTACGTTCTTTACGCCTGGTTCTATTTGACCTGGATGGGACATTACTGAACGATAACGGTGAAATAGGGCAGGAAAGTATTCGTCTGGTTACTGAACTACAGAAATATGGGGTTCAGTTCTCCTTTGCCAGCGGTAGACTGCACTCTGCTCTTACTCAATACGCCGACCAATTACATATTCATACCCCTATTATCTCTCTTGATGGTGCTTGTATTAAAAGTCATCCTGATGGCAGGGCAATTTCAACTACCTTTATTCCTCAGGAAAAAGTAGAAAAAGCAGTGGCCTATGGCGATCTGTACCTCATGAAATACGCTCTTTGCCATGCAGATGCCATATATTTTACCGAACATAACGCAACAATTCCTGATCTGATGGATAAATTTGGTGCGAAATTTATTGAAGTAGATTCCTATGATGGACTCTTTGATAAAACTCTCGAAATTTTATTCATTAGCGATTATAAAGAAAAATTGCGCTATGTACGTAAAAAAATGAGTTTCCCGTATACTTGGGGACTCGTAACCAGCTATTCAAAATCCGTGACAAACGAAGGGTTATACTTTCTCGAAATTAGGAAAAAAGGCTCGAATAAGGCATCCGGACTAAGTAAACTTATAAAATATCTGCGAATAAATATTCGTGAAACGGCAGTAATAGGAGATTGGTATAATGATATCTCTCTTTTTGAGACAGATGCAATAAAAGTGGCTCTGGATAATGCAGTTATGGATATTAAGGACAGGGCTGATATTATTACCCACAAAAATAATAATCAGGATGGAGTAGCAGAATTTCTGGATATGGTGCTTAAGGCCAAAATGCGGAAATAAGTATGCTGAAAAATCGCCTGCACGAAAGCCTGAGAGTTAAATTCACACTGCTCTTTTTTACGGTAATTATTATTGTATTATTATTACCCCGTGGAGTAGCATTAGAATCTCAGGTAAATGTCGGCGCTGTTTGGCTTCAGGATGATCTTATCGCTGAATTCAGTTTCCCCATATATAAAAACAAGGAAACGGTCCAGTCAGAAGTTGATTTTGCTAAAAAATCAATTATCCCGATTTTCCAATCAGATGAAGCAGTTAGCCGTAATTCATTGGACTCATTACGGAAATTTTCAGCGTTCCTGGAGGATTTAGTAAGTAAAAAAAATACCGTTCAAAATCCCACCTTCCTTTCAACACAAAGTTTCAATATGCTCGTTTCCGGAGTGAAATCTGAACGAAATGCCAAGGACAAAATCAGATTAGTCGCTCAACTGACGCAAAATATCCTCCGCACGGCCTATCAGAAGGGGATTATTGATTTTTCTCTGTTGCGCCATTCCCGCGATACAATTGCTCTGCGAACAAAAAATATCGATATACTGATTCCGGTTTCAAAATATATACAAACATCCGATAATTCGAAATTTATTACCGAATCAATTGAGCGAGCGAAGCTACCCTCTGATTACCATAAAGTTGTTACCGAATACCTGCATCATTTTTTATGGCCAAATATTGTTTATAGTTCGCAACTCACCAAGGAAGAGGAAGAACTTGCTGCGCGCAAAATTCCGCGTATTATTGGTATAGTAACAGAAAATGAACGAATTGTGGGGAAACACGATCGGATAACTAATGATATCAAGCAGAAAATTGAATCGTATCGTCTTGCTAAAGCCGATCATATCAGCCTTGAAGCATTAATACTCCAAAACATTGGAAAATTTCTTCATATAGCAGCTTTACTGTATTTGTTTGGAATCTATATTTTCTTGTTTAGGAAGAAGATATTCCACGATAACCTGAAATTAATCGTTTTTGCCATTCTCTTGCTTTGGATTAGTATTATCAGCTATTTTGTAAATACGTATAGCATTAATGAGGGAATTCGATTCCTGATATTTATACCCGCTGCTTCCATGCTGATTACCATAATGTTTGATTCCAGAGTCGGATTTTATGCCACAGTTGTATTTGCCCTTATTGCTGGTGGATTACAGGGGAATGATTATCCATTCGTTGTCATGAATTTAGTCGCTGGTGCTTTATCGGTATATACGGTTCGCGATATTAAAAACAGGACACAGATTTTCCGCTCCTTTATTTTCATATTAATTGGCTACACTGTAACAATATTAGCTTTCGGGTTGGAAAGATTTGATCCCTGGCAGAAAATGATTGTGCAATTATCGTTTGCCGCTACAAATGCACTGGTAAGTCCCGTGCTTACATACGGTTTCCTCATCTTCTTTGAAAGATTATTTAAAATTACTACCGACCTGGCATTACTCGAACTATCGAATAGTAATAATCCGTTATTGCGTGAATTAGCCAAAAAAGCTCCAGGGACGTTTAATCACTCTATGGTAATTGGAACATTGGCAGAAAATGCGGCGCTTGCCATTGGGGCCAATGCGCTATTGGCAAGAGTCGGGGCTTATTATCATGACATAGGCAAAACTCTAATGCCCAGAGCATTTGTTGAAAACCAGGGCGAGCATGGAAATATTCATGATGAATTGACTCCTGAAGAAAGTATTCGCGCTCTTAAGGAACATGTGATTTTAGGGCAGGAACTGGCCAGAAAAAATAATATCCCGGAAGAGATCATTCAGTTTATTCCGCAGCACCACGGAACAACTGTAATGTTTTTTTTCTATGAAAAGGCTAAGAAGATGTATGGCGAAAGCAAAGTATTAATTGCTGACTACCGGTACCCGGGGCCTAAGCCTGGTACGAAAGAGGCAGCAATTGTTATGCTGGCGGATACATGTGAATCTGCTGTTCGATCTATGGATGACCCGGAACCGGAAAAAGTAG
>JAJTBZ010000061.1 GCA_021286645.1 Ignavibacteria bacterium | reverse complement strand
TTATCTGGATAGCTGACACAGCCCGGGTACTGTGCTAAAAGAGAACTTAATGAAGAACCGTAATTATCAGAATAAAAAGATCCGATATATTTCAAATTCAATTTGGCAAGCAGATTTTGATAAGTATATGCTCCCTGAATTGATAGTATTACCGAGGGCATACCGGCAATTGTATTTCCGGAAAGATTAATCGCTGCAACCTGTTTGGCTGAATCCGGATATGGCCGATACTTCACATATGAAGTCCCTTCTAAAACCCTATTTCGGGAGATAGAGATGTTACCCGTTATATCAAAATCTTTGATCATCGTTGTATGGCCCGATAATTCAATGCCATAATGAATTGTTTTATTCATATTACCCGTTTTAGGCTGACCAAAGCGATCCAGTTGACCGTTTTTAACTATTTCATCATTGAATACCATTAGATAAGCATTTCCATTTGCATCCCAATTATCGTAATGCACAGATCCCCCGGCTTCCAGATTGCTCATTGACTCAGGTTGCACCAAGGGTTTATTGAAGTTATAACTTCCATCAGTATTTAATTCAAATTGAGGTTTCGTTGAACCGTCACTTGCTTCCGCAGCATCATAATACTCTTTTAACCTGGGCTCTCTGCTTGTCTGAGCCAGGGAAACATAACAATCCATATTTTTATCTATCACATAATTCAAACCCAATTTGGGATTCATAAAAGTATTGGTAATAGAAAAATCATTATGTACAAATTTTTCATTATACAGGTGGTATGTATTCGAAGTAATTTGTAATTCTGCCATAAAGCGAAGATTTGGAGAAAGCGGCATAACATAATGTCCAAATAACGAAACAATATTTTTGCCGGCATTATACTCATAATACTTGAAATCAGAAGTTAATTCTTCAGGCGCGCCATTTGCATAACGAAGTGTACCATAGTGATATGACCTGTGGAAGCGAAATTCCGCTCCTGCGGTTAATTCTGAGTTTTCAAAACGGATATTCATCTTAGGCATCCACCCCCACTGCTTATTTTCAACCATGGCATGAACAAGAGTATTACCGGTATAAAGATCGTCCGGATTTCCTTTAACCGAAAATCCATTTTCTGGGGTTAATCGATAATAGGAATATGAGTAACCGCTCCCATCATAATCAAAGTAACCATTACCCAAGATCAGGAAAAACGCAGAATTAAGGCGGATTCTGCTGGAAAACTTATAATCATTAAGCAGTTCATAATGGGGTTGAGAAAATTGTTCCTGTTCCTCATTGCGTCGCGTAGCCTGATACGTATAACTATATTTTCCCTCCCACCATGAATAATTCTCTTTACGAAGATTTTTATCCTTTATAGCAAATTTTGGTAATCCCGTATATGAAAGTCCGTCAGAGAACGGGCCACCATAAAAGTTAATCTGAGAGGTCAGGTCCTCATCATAGCGCACTGCGGATAAATAATAGGAAGTGAAATTTACCCATGCTTTGGCACGGTAACCATCACTGCTGGTATTTGTAAGTTTTGCAGTGAATGAATATTTGTTATCGATTAATCCGGACGATAAATTGAGTCCGTATTTTTTAGTATTATACGCCCCCATTTCACTGCTGAGAGTTACAGAAGGCTTTGTATCACCGCTGCCGGTAACAATATTAATCGCGCCGCCAATTGCAGGTGCCCCGAATATAGCTCCGCCCGATCCGCGCTGTATCTGAATAAATTCGGTATTACCAAGAATATCATTAAAGTCCAACCAATAGACATTGTGATCTTCAGGATCATTTTGGGGAACGCCATTAACCATGACCGCTATTCGACGTTGATCAAAACCACGTATTGACATATAATTATAACCGAGGCCGTTACCGCCTTCTGAATACCAATAAGTTGAGGGAGATGTGCTTAAATATTGTGGAATGTCCTGAATAGTATAGTTTTCACGGATTTTTTTGTTTTCAATCTTTTCATAACTACTATATTTTTCCGCTAATTCAGGATTAGTAGCAGTGACAATTATGCTTTGTGACGGGATTATTATTTTCTTTAATAATATCACGCCATTTTGGGCGTCAGGAAGGTCATGAAAAGGTAAATACCTGGTTTCATAACCGACGAATGAAATTTTAAGGATAGGATCCTCTTTTGCCTCCACAACAATAGTAAAACTACCGGCAATATCGGTAAATGTCCCGGTGGTTTTACCAAGAATCACCACACTCGCCTTATATAGAGGATCTCTCGATTGCTCATCGAGGACACGTGATTTAAACGTAACCTGCTGCGCGAACACGTGCAGACAGAAAAGAAGCGCCAAAACGACTACTTTTTTCATTGTATTCCTTTCAATTTGAAATAAAAAAAGCCGTCGAGAAACGGCTTTACAAAAAGTAATCGTACCAGTTGACCGTTTCCCTACGCCGGTATAAACCGGATCAGGTGCTAAGGGTTTGATCTCAGTTACGGAACTTCGCAACACCCCTAACGGATTTATGTTATTTATTACGTATCCTGCCCGTACTTTTTACATACAGGCAAGATAAACTCTATATGTTATTCGGCAATTTTAATTTTTTGCCCGACCTTCAATTTCTTTCCGGAGATTTCATTTGAAGATTGTAATTCCTTTACCGTCGTATTGTATTTCTTTGCAATTTTTTCTAAAGTTTCACCTTTTTTAACGGTATGAGTTCTGACTTCAACATGCTTTTTGGACTTCGCACCTTTTTTACCAGATGCAACAGATTTTTTTTCGGCTTTACCGGAGATCTCGCCAGCATCTGAATATACTTTCAACCGCTGACCAGCTTTAACGGAATTGCCCTTTATCTTATTCCATTTCTTCAAATTTGTTACGGAGACATCATATTTGGAAGCAATTTCTGCCAAAGTTTCGCCGTGACGAACTTTATGGCTGACTAATGTATTGCTCGATTTTGCAACATTATCACCCATAGAAGAAGATTTTTCACGGCTGTATATCTTGAGTACTTTACCCGCGGTAAGTTTATTATCTGCTAGTTTATTCCATTTACGTACCGAGCTAGGCTCAACCCCGAATTTATCGGCGATGGCACTTATTGTCTCGCCACGTTTTACTTTGTATTTGAATAATTTTTCGGTCTTGCTTCCGCTATTTTTGAAGCTATTCGAAGCAAATGAAGCATTTCTTTCCTGGAGAATTTTAATCTTCTGATTCTTCTTAACTGCGTGGCCTTTAATATTATTCCATGCAGCTAAATCATGGATGGAAACGCTGTATCGCTGTGCAATAGATTTAAGCGATTCACCTTTGCGCACCTTGTGAAAGAACCACGTTTTTTTAGCAATAGGCTCAGCAATCGTGTAGGAAGTTTGCTTTTCGGAATTCGATTGCTTATCCAGACTTGCATAATACTCACGTCTGTCTTCAGGAACATAGAGCTTTAGCGATTGTCCAACTCTCAGGGATTTTGTATATGAAATATTGTTCCAATTTCGCAAGTCGCTAACGCGAACATTAAACATATCAGCAATACTTAATATACTTTCACCTTGCTTTACCGTATAGCTTACAAGTGAGAGCCCATCTGTATTCGGAATCGGGGTTGCTATTTCCGGAACATTGTCTGTTGTAACCGATTTTTCAGTATTTTCCGCAACTTCATTTTTCGTATCATCTGAGGTTACGTTTGCATCATCAGACTCTGATTCAGCAGTGCCTTCCTCTTTATTAGTGCCACTAAGTGCGGCGTAAGGCGATACGTAGTTTCCATTAGCATCAACACTGTTTTTAGAGCCTTCTACATTCGTTGATTCGGCAGAGACCGCATCAGTATTAACTGCAAAATCAGATTCCTGATATGTATATTTAAAAGGAATCTTTAATTGGTACCCTCGTTTTAACTTTGTTCTCACTGCCACATTATTCGCATCAGCCAAAGCGCCTACGGAAACTCCGTATTTGGCTGCAATAGACTTAAGAGTTTCGCCTTTTTTAACAGAATGGAAAGCGAAATTTCTCTTATACTTATCGGGAATATTTACCGCACTCGCGAGGAATTTCTGCGATGTCCCCTTAGGCAGTTTCAGCGAATATCCGCCCGGATATTGAGCAGGAGTACAGTTTTGAGTTAATTCCGGATTCAAGTCCTGCAAATCTTCCATTGAGACACCTGCACACTGTGCAAGATATCCTAAATCAACAGCTTCATTAACCTTAACAGTTTCGTAATCAAATGGTTTTTCAGCAATACCCACATCAAAGCCATACTTTTGTGGATTCATCGAAATTAGGCATACAGCTATATATTGAGGTACATAGCTTCTGGTTTCTTTTGGTAAAAGATTATGAAGTTCCCAGAAATTTGTAGAATTCCCTCTACGAATTGCTCTTGTTATGCGGCCTTCGCCGGCATTATATGAAGCAAGCACGAGATACCAATCATTAAGGCTTCTATATAGATCTTTCAGGTGCTTAGCGGCTGCCCTGGTAGCTTTTTCAGGGTCTCTTCGTTCATCAAAGTAAAATCCATAGTCGAGTCCATATAATTTACCCGTCGAGCGAATAAATTGCCATAAACCAACTGCACTCGCCCATGATCTGGCTGTAGGATTCAAACCCGATTCAATCATGCTGAGGTAAACCAGTTGTTCAGGTAATCCTTCTTCTTTGAAGACTTTACGCATCATCGGGAAGTACTTACCCGCGCGAGAAAACCATAAACGGATATATTTTTGTCCTCTCCCGGTAAAATAGTCTAACTGTACCTGAACGGCACCATTAAGTTCAAGGGGAATTTCTGCGGGAATAACTTGCGTTTTAGCGTAGAGATTAATCGTATCTTTTCGTGGTTCAATCTCGCTAATTGTTTTTTTCATCCACTCTTCCAGAGCGGCGAAAGAAACATTCTCCGGAATTTCCGGCAATCCATCGATGTACTTTTTATAGTCATCCTTTATGGAATTCGCCAATTCAGAATAGGCTTCGTTTTCTTCAATTCCAGGATAATAACTTAGATTGTTGATTATCCTCAGGGCGTTTTCGTAGTTAGCAATTGCTTCAGTAACACTATTTACATTCTGTTTCTGCAACGCAACAACGTACGATTGACGTGCTTCTTCCAGGAGTTCGGAAATTATTTCGAACTTATTGACGACCTGAAGAGAATCCCCTGTTTTAACATCTACTTTAGTTGTTTCTTTATTTGCTCCACAACCAGCTATCCATAGAGCAGATAAAGAAAGAACTAATGTAGCGAAAGTTCTTACTTTCATGACTCTCCTATACGTTTTTGATTAACCCTACAAAAATAAACAATTTATATGAATTTATTCAAGAAAAAATTCATATAAACCGTCTTTTCCATAGTGTTTTATAAGGGGATGTTTCCATGTTTTTTCTTAGGGTTCCTATCCACCTTATTTTTTAATAAACGCATAGCTTCTACAATTCGATGCTTTGTCTCGGAAGGTTTAATAATTTCATCAATATAACCGTGTTGAGCAGCTATATATGGGTTGGCAAATTTCTCAATGTATTCAGTAACTTTTTTATCAATTTCATTAGCCTTATCGGCAGATTCAGCAATTTCTTTCTTAAAAATAATTTCGACTGCACCTTTGGGGCCCATCACTGCAATTTCTGCACCGGGCCAGGCGTAATTAAAATCTCCGCGAATATGCTTTGAATTCATTACATCGTACGCCCCGCCGTAAGCTTTCCGAGTTATAACGGTAACTTTAGGAACAGTAGCTTCACAGAATGCATACAATAATTTTGCACCGTGTCGGATAATTCCATGCCACTCCTGCTCTGTTCCGGGTAGGAACCCTGGAACATCTACAAGCACCAATAAAGGTATATTAAAGGCATCGCAGAACCGTACAAAACGTGCGGCTTTCGAGGAAGCATTTATATCCAGAACACCGGCCAGAACCGCGGGTTGATTGGCTACTATCCCTACGCTCATACCGCCAATACGGGCAAAGCCGATAACAATATTTTCAGCAAAGCGATCCTGTATTTCGAAGAAATCTCCCTCATCTGCAAGTGCAGTAATAATCTTTTTCATATCATACGGCAGAGTAGAACTCTCCGGAATAACGGAATCAAGGTCCGGTTGCAAAAGTAATTCCGCCTCAACAAAAGGTTCATCCGATACTGTATCGCGGTTATTCTGCGGAATATAACCAAGCATTTTTTTTACCAGGTAGAGCGTTTGTACTTCATTTTCACCTACTACGTGGGCAACACCGCTTTTGGAAGCATGCGTTTCAGCACCTCCCAGTTCTTCAAAAGTTACAGTCTCGTGTGTTACTGTTTTAACTACATTGGGGCCGGTTACAAACATATAACTGGTATTCTGAACCATAAAAATAAAATCGGTTATTGCCGGCGAATATACGGCACCACCTGCACAGGGACCTAGTATAACCGATATTTGCGGGATGACTCCGGAGGCGAGTGTGTTTAAAAGAAAAATATCTGCATAACCGCCAAGACTTAAAACTCCTTCCTGGATTCGGGCCCCACCTGAATCATTGAGCCCGATAACAGGAATCCCCATTTTCATGGCAGCTTCCATTATTTTACAGATCTTTTTTGCATTTGTTTCAGAAAGCGATCCGCCCAAAACAGTGAAATCCTGGCTAAAGATTGCAATCATACGGCCATGGATAGTACCAAAACCGGTAATTACGCCATCCCCCGGGAATGAAGCTTTATCAAGCCCGAAATCTGTTCCTCTATGTTTAACAAACATATCTATTTCACGAAATGAACCTTCATCAAGTAAAATTTCTATGCGTTCTCTTGCAGTGAGCTTTCCTTTTTCGTGCTGCTGCTCTAAACGGTCTTTCCCGCCCCCGAGCAATGCAGCATTACGTAATTTTTCTAACTCATGTAATTTCCCGGTCATTATGTGCCCTCTGATTTTGAAATACAACTTAATCAGGTGTTTTTAAGTTCCTGTCCGGTTTTAATTTATACGGGGTTTATTATCATTTACCAATGCAAATTTTGGCCAAGTTTCCCCATCGGAATATCCTGCAATGGTTTGTTCTCCAACATAGTGAATTCAGACTGGTCTATATAATAAGTTTCATTATTTATAGAAATTGCGTCCTGAACATCAGATGTCAATAAAATCACGCAGATTTTTTTTAGATCAGTTATTGATTTAATCATTGTAATCATTTCATTACGCTCACTGATTCCGAGATTCTTAAAATAATCGTCAATTATAATTACTTCGGAATTAGCTGAGATAGCTCTTGCAAAGGAAAGGCGGAGCTGAAACCCAAATGAAGAAGATACCGGGTAGTGCTCTTCATAACCTTCCAGGCCGGTCAGAGCTAAACACTCTTTTATTTTCGCCTGTAATTGCAGGCTGGAAAGCCACTCATTGATAACAAATTTAATATTCTCTTTTACACTTAACCAGGGCAGGCTACTCGGCTCTCCGGGAATAAAAGCCGGTAAAGATTGTGCTCCGGCAATGCCCTGAATACGAATTATTCCTTTAGAAGGCTTTATTATTTGACATATCAATCTTGCCAATGTGCTCTTCCCCGCTCCATTCGCTCCTAGAACTGTAGTAAATCTGCATTGGTTGGTAAAATCGATACTACCACTAAGGCCCCGAATTATTGGTTTTTCCAGGCCATGTTCTGTTTTTAAGTTATATGCTACATCCTGGAATACTATTGAGTTTACCATGAGTTTCCCATTCCTTTCGAATGAATATTACGTTTGGCCGCTTTATTAAGGGCCCAATGAATAAGGTAAAATATTATTACCAACAGGAAAACTGTTTCACAGATCAACGAAAAATCATGTATATAAATTACTGTTCGAAGCAAAGAACCTATACCACTATGAAGGTCGGTAACAAACTCAGTTACGATAAGCAACCATAGAATTCCGATATGAAGTTGCTTAACCAACTCCATCGCGCAATTCTGCAAATAGGAACGTAAAATTTTACTGCTGACAGATTGTTTGTTCCCTGAAAATAATAAGGATTCAGTATACGAACGGTTGAGTTGAGAGAATGACTTTATAATAAACCGGGCTGCATTTACATATATAATAAACAGGAATGAAATAGCTACATATACTTTGTTTTGATTGACTACGGGGACAAGTAAAACAAGCACAATAATTCCCGTAATGAACGCGGAAATATGCAGTCCTGCACGTGCAAAAATTTTAATATGGAATACTGGTAATATATACACCAGGAAGAGTGTGAAAATTATACTACCGTAGAGAATCTCCAGACTAAAAAGTCCTTTATATAAAAACTCCATTTCATGAAAAAGGAACAACAGGCTCTCGGAAAAACTCACATCTCTCCTTTATAAATTAGATTAATTACGAATTCAATGCATTCATTAAAAGAATTTATGGCAATATATTATAAGAAAAACCCAAAACAAAATTGTAAGCCGCATCTGTTCTCATGTAGTCCAATGGTAAGGAATGGATGCGTTCCGGATCATTTCCGATGCCGGTGTACCGCGCGCTTAATTCAAACCTGCCCCTCGGTATTGATTGCGGTGAATATCCTAGTGTTAATCCAAATAGCGGTGCCAACAATGTTTTTTTCATTGATTCAGAAAACGCTGTGTTATTAGGAATGCCGTTTGTGCGGGTATGGCGAATACCATCGCCATTTTCTTCTAATATAGTACGTGCTATACCTGCCATTAATGTAAGATTCCACCATGCACCGTATTCTCTCGGCGTGAAATTGAAAATATATCCCAGACTAAAATAAACTTGTTTTAATGTGGCACTTGAGCTTAATAACTCATCTGTAATTGGATTGGCCGTAGTTCCATACACATAATTATACGCCGGTTTAGCCGAAAATGAAGACCATGTATAACCCATGTCGCAAAATAGATTTTTATAAATACTCGTTATATGAGCGCCGGTAATAAAACCTGCCTCATTGTATTCTTCTGTAGTGCCCGGCGCAACCTGACTAAAAGATAAACTCGACATTCCGATTACTCCACCTGCATACATGAAAATACTTTGGGGACGTATTATCTTTTTCTCAACCATGCTTTTTTTCGAATGGTGCGTTTCTGAATTTTTCGCTGCCTTTTCCCGATCTTCCTTCATCAGGTCAACGTATGGACCTGAACTATTAATGGCCTCTTTGGAACTATCAGAACCGGAAGCATTCCCAAATAAATTTAGAAAAACGCCCCAAATTTCCGGGCTGGTACAACAACTCACCAAACAATCACCTATTCCACTATCATCATTCGAAGAATTATTATTTCGATTACGAGATTCCCCACGAGGTTCTTCTCTTCCGGATGGGGCTTCCTTCGGAACCCTTTTCCTTTCCGGTTGTCTTTGATGAGATGAGTCTGGTGTAAGATATGAGTCGGTATTTTTTGCAAATGAGCAGGTAGTCGCAAATGATTCTGCATACATGGTAGTTGAAATAAAGGCAAATACAGCGGCGATAATAAATTTCATACAATAAATTCCTGATATAACACCCTTGGATCAATCATAATCACAATTGAGGGTACCTGATAAAATTATGAACGTTCTATAAATTATTCGTACAGCAACAACGAAGTTTAGTGAAATATTTATAATTTTACTAAACACTTATTAAAATACAATTTAATTACTAATCGGGCCCCGGAGGTAATATGGCTACGAGTGGAATCTCGCCAAATACAGTATCTTCACAAGAACAGAATAATAAAGATTATTCATTTCCATTAGTTATTCTTACAAGTTTATTTTTCATGTGGGGGTTTCTCACATGTTTGAATGATATACTTATACCACATCTGAAAAATGTGTTCGAATTAAATTACACACAGGTAATGCTAACCCAGTTCTGTTTCTTCTTTGCCTACTTCGTTGTATCTATACCTTCCGGAGCAATCCTAAAAAGAATTGGTTATCAGAAAGGTATTGTTGTCGGTTTGGTTACTGCTGCAATAGGTACGCTGTTATTTTATCCGGCGGCAGGTTTTAGAGAATATTGGATTTTTCTTACTGCTCTTTTCGTATTAGCATCAGGTATTACATTGTTGCAGGTAGCAGCAAACCCATTTGTAGCTATTCTGGGCAGTCCCAAAACGGCATCAAGCAGATTAAACCTGACACAGGCTTTCAATTCGTTGGGAACTACTATTGCTCCATTGATCGGAGCTCAGTTAATTCTTTCAGTGGCAGCCAAGAGTGCCGCGGAAATTAAAAGTTTAAGCACTACAGAATTGGAATCCTACAGATTAATTGAAGCAGCGGCAGTACAAACGCCATATTTGTGGCTTGCTGCTATTTTATTACTTATAGCTGCAATCTTTGCGTATATTAAACTACCTGTAATACAATCATCAGAAGTTCAGGCCTCTGAAGGTGGAACCGGTTTTGATAAATTACACAGCAGTGCATGGGGTTATTCTCATCTGGTTTTAGGTGCTATCGGAATATTTGTTTATGTGGGTGCAGAAGTTTCGATAGGTAGTTTTTTAGTAAATTATCTTGGACAGTCTTTTATTGCAGGGCTCAAGGAAGCAGATGCAGGTAGATACGTCAGCTACTACTGGGGTGGTGCAATGCTTGGTAGATTCTTAGGTGCTTATCTCCAGAAGAAAATACATCCTGCAAGAATTTTAGGTATCAACGCGGTAACAGCAGCAATTTTATTAATTGGTACAATGACAACAACCGGCGCGGTTGCAATGTGGTCAATTCTTGCAATAGGCTTTTTCAACTCAATCATGTTCCCCACAATTTTCACATTAGCAATTGACGGTCTTGGTAAACATACTGAACAAGGAAGTGGCATTCTTTGCATGGCAATTGTCGGAGGGGCAATTCTACCGATAATCCAGGGTTTTCTGGCCGATCAACCGATGATTGGCATTCACCATGCATTTATTTTACCGGTTTTATGTTATGGATTTATTGCCTATTACGCTTTTTCGGGCCACAAATTAAAAGTATCCAAGAGGTAGTATAATGGCTAATCAGGTAGTCCTTGGAATTGATATTGGCGGTACTAATACAGCTTTTGGTTTGGTAGACAGGCTGGGAAATATCATTGTTGAAACTTCAATTCCAACAAACAATCAGCAAAATGAAGTACAGTTTTTTGAGCGTTTATTTCCTGCTATAGAGGAAATGTTACTAAAGCATGAGGATTCCGATTTAATTGGAATTGGGATTGGTGCCCCGAACGCTAATTATTATAGTGGAACTGTAGAAAAAGCACCAAACTTGAACTGGAGTGGTGTTGTTCCAATTAGTAAAATTGTTGAAGAGCATTTTCATGTGCCCGTTAAAATTACTAACGATGCCAATGCAGCCGCTTTAGGCGAAATGCTTTTTGGCACTGCAAAAGGCATGAAAGATTTTATTGTGATCACTCTCGGAACTGGTTTGGGCAGTGGTATTGTTTGCAATGGTCAATTATTATATGGTCATGATGGTTTTGCCGGCGAGGTAGGCCATATAATTGTTATTCCTAACGGCAGAGATTGCGGCTGTGGAAGGAAGGGTTGTTTGGAGGCGTACGCTTCTGCAACAGGTATTAAACGAACAGTATCAGAGTTGTTATGTAATTCGCAGCAACCCAGTTTGCTGCGTGAATTAACATACAATGAAATTACGTCCAAAATGATTTTTGAAGCAGCAATTCAACATGATGCAATTGCAGAGGAGGCTTTCCAAATCACCGGAGAAATTCTTGGAAGAGCTCTTGCCAATGCAATTGCTTTTACCAGCCCGGAAGCAATTATTCTATTTGGTGGTTTAGCTCTTTCAGGTGAGACTATACGGATTCCAACACAAAAGGCAATGGATGAATATACTCTCAATATTTTTCATGGCAAGACCAAATTATTGATATCCAAAATGCAAAAAGCAAACACAGCCGTACTGGGCGCTTCCGCTTTGATTTGGCAAGAACATGTTTCACAATAGGCAGATAGCAGGAATAAAAATATGAAATTATCCGGATTAGTTGTTCTGTTTGGTTTATTTTTAATAACATATTCTCAACCGGCTCACGTTGCATGTAAAGGAAATGCTATTCTTGGAAATGGTAACATGTGCCTGGTTTACTCCGATGACTCAAGAATAACAAGCAGATCAGCACACTCTGGTATTCAGCACTTTTATTATAAAAACTATTGTATGGACTATCTTGCCGGATCTGATTTTGAAATTCTCGCTTCCAAAGATGTTCATGAAAAAACGCTGATAACAAAGACAGAACTCTGCCCATTTTACAAGGCGGTTACTCATGTAGAAGTAAATTCAGTCAAACTTTCTAAATCATGTTATGTATTACCCGAAGATTGTGCAGTTTTAGAATGTGAGGCCTCCTCCAAAATTCCGCAAACACTCAGTAGCACTATTACATTCAGAAAAGATTTTTACGGGAGTAAAAAAATATCCTTTGTTAAAGTGGAGGAACTACAAAATGGTTACAACATTTATTATGATAATGACGTTTGTATCTCGATTCTGAGTAAAAACCGAATTCTTTCAAAAAGCATCAGTGACAGTACGATAACTTTAGTATCCAAAATAAACTCGAATGAGCGATTTACCGTATTAATTAACCCGCATCCTACAGGTAAAAGTATTGCCCTGCCAAAAGGCAATATCGCTAAAGCAGCAGATAATTACTGGAACCGATGGATTGCCAAATCTACCGAATTGCTCTCGGATTCATTAACGATATCGAAAGCATTGATAGAAAGTTATAAGAAAACGCTCTATGCTGTTAAAGCTGCTACTATTCAGGGGCAAATACCTGCTGATATGACGGGACAGTTTGTAACAAACAATATGCCTCAACTGTACCCTCGTGATGCAATGATGAGTGCACGTGTTTTTTTACTAACCGGTTATATTGATGAAGCCCGTTCGATAATTAAATTTTGGCTTTCAGGAAAAGTACCAATGAAATCAACGGGTGAATTCTATGCACGATACGATGCATATTGTTCTGCCGTAGATGGTGGGTCCGGGGCACGATATGATGAACCTGAATGGGATGCAAATGGATATGCCATCCAATTAATTAAGTTGTTCCATGATAAAACGGGTGAATGGCTTTGCCCGAAAGAAACATTGTACCTTTTAGCTGACTTTCTGGTAGCACATATAGATGGTAATGGCCTGCTATATGAGGGCGGTATTGTTGAGTGGACAGCATATTTACCAACGACAAATATGGTCTGTTCTGCTGCATTGGAAACTGCGGGAATTATTGCCGAAAAATTTGGCGATTCTTCCATTTCACGTAAATATTCCTTAGCAAGTACTAAGATATCCGATAATCTGTTTTATATGTACGATCTTAATAGAAATACTTATGCTGCCGTACGCTTTCATGGTATTAAAGATGGCAATAAGAGTATTGCAGAAATGAATGAGAAGAAAATTTATTTGTGGGATGCTACAATGCAATTCGGATTTCTTTGGGGCTATCAAAATAATACCATGCTACAGTCTACCACGAAGTTCTATCTGGATAGCATAACCACAATTGCCGGAGGTGTACGGTATTTCGAAGCTTTGGATAATGGCGGCCTTTCAGCGTATGGCGGTGACCAATTTTTCTTTACAACTGCATCGCTTGCCCAATACCTGGTAAAAATTAAAAATACAGAACAGGCAATAAGACTAATTGGATGGATGACTAATAATTCAAACATTTACGGGTTAATGCCCGAACGGATATATTTAAACAATACCGATTGCTCAGAGGCTTCTCCCCTTTCATGGTGCAATGCAGAATATGCTGCTGCTATTTTTGAACTGCTAAAAAAGTAGGAGACATGCAAAAACATGTCTCCCCAATATTAATATGACGGTACTTTGTACATCATTTTTTTTATAAAAGCCACAATTGAGGCAATGTTTTCTACTTTGTTTGGAATAAGTAGTACAGTATCATCACCACCAACTGTTCCGATAATATCCTCTCTGTTCAATCGATCAATAAAATGGGCTACACCCTGGGCGCGCCCCGCCAAGGTGCGAATAACAATCATAGCCTCATTAAATTGTACACTAAGAATTTCGAATCCTACCAGCCGTGCTATGTGCTTACCACTCTCATCTGCATCGAGCAGATAGCGTACATGCCCATCAGAATTAACCCGAATGACACCCAACTCTGCAAAATCTCTGCTTAATGTGGCCTGCGTGATATGGAAGCCTTCGGCTTTTAATAAATGCAATAATTCTTCCTGATTCGCAACTATATACGTCTGTAACAATTCTTTAATTCTCGTTTGTCTTTTTAGCTTCGCCGGCATAAAATTTCCTAAATATGCATTAAATATTCCTTAATATCAGAAATATTGTATAAATATCCAAATATTCAGTATTAAAATTTGTTTGAGAGAAATTAGAGGCAAGAAAAAAAACAGCCGCCGAATCGGGAGATAGGCGGCTGAAAGCGAGTCGAGATTATTATAAGGAACAACTTTTTAGGACGAATCCTAAACTCTACTAATTTGAAACTGATAATCAAAGTTATCAGTGCACATTCATTCGATACAGAATTTTACTGTAATAACACTCAAATTTAGTATACTACCCTGTATTCTACTTGAATTACATACACTGATTATAGAAATTTCTTCATTTTATGTATTATTATGCACATATCATGTATAAACTATGTAATTATTTTCTTTTCCTTGATAATCCAGGCAATCGGTTGGTAAATAATGGATTATCTTGGATTCTGAGAACAGGCCAATTGATTGTCTTAAACTTTATTCTGTAAAGTAGTGTTATGTATAACACAAAGAATTCTATATTTTTTTCGAATTTTTTTGTGGAAGAAATACGTATTTTATTAATCTGTTTTTGAAATGAATTTGATTTATGGAAAGAATTGCAGTAGTATTATTTAACCTGGGCGGCCCTGATTCTTTAGATGCTGTACAGCCTTTTTTGGAAAATCTTTTTAATGATCCTGATATTTTTAAATTACCATTCCAAAAATTTTTAGCACGTTTTATTTCCCAAAAACGTGCACCTAAAGTACAGGAAGAATACCGGCTTATTGGCGGTAAATCACCTTTAAGTATGTATACCGAGAAGCAGCGATGCATGTTAGAGAAATCATTGCGCTTAGAGTTTCCGGAAATTGACGTTTTTACGGCAATGCGATACTGGACACCTCTAACAGCCGAGACTGCAAATAAAGTAGCGCAGGGCAACTATGATCGTGTTATTCTTTTACCCCTCTATCCACATTACTCCATCTCCACTACAGGATCTTCGTATAATGAGTGGAATCGCCATTACAAATTAGATCCTGGAAAAGTAAGTCTCATTCATGAGTACGCAACGCATCCTCTGTATATTCGGGCATTAAACGAAAGAATTGAAGAAGGATTAGAATTATTCTTGCCCGAAGAGCGTCCCCGAGTTCAATTAGTTTTTAGTGCCCATGGAACTCCGGTAAGTTTTGTTAAAAAAGGCGACCCATACAGTCTTCAAATTGAAGATACAGTAAATGCAGTAATGGCATTCCGGCACCACGAACATGAGCATCATTTATGCTTTCAAAGCAAGGTGGGGCCGGCTAAATGGCTTGAACCTTCTACTGAAAGCACTATTCTTAAATTAGCAGAAAACAAAAAGAATTTATTGTTAATTATCCCGGTAAGTTTCGTTTCAGATCATGTCGAAACCCTATATGAATTGGCAATCGAATATAAGCATGTAGCCGATTCTGCCGGAATCCAAAAGTATTTTGTTATGCCTGGCCTGAACGAATCAAAATTATTTATTCAGGCATTAACCGATATTGTAAAAACTAAGCTTAATTATTAGGAATGGATCAAACATTAGATACAGACATTGTTGTTATAGGAGCCGGAGTTTCCGGCCTCTCAACTGCCTTTTGGCTGCATAAAAAAGGATTTAAAGTAATTGTACTGGAAAAAAATGCAGTAGCCGGAGGATCTATGGAAAGCATCAGACAGGATGGTTTCCTGTTCGATCGCGGACCTAATAGCGGCCTTGAAACAACGCCGCTTATACAAGAGTTGGTGAAAGATCTTGGGCTGCAGAATGAGTTTCTCTATTCTTCTACTCAGGGATCAAAACGCTATGTAATGAGGGATAACGAATTACATGCAATACCAACAACTCCTCAAGGTTTTTTACAAACCAAACTTTTTTCGGGTAAAGCCAAATGGCGCGTACTGAAGGAGCCATTTATTAAACGATCGAGTGACGGCTACTATCAAAGCCTGGCTGATTTTGTTCGCAGACGCCTGGGAGAAGAATTCTTAGATTATGCCATTGATCCATTTGTATCAGGGGTGTATGCAGGCGACCCGGAAAAACTTTCAGTTAAATCCGCGTTCCCGAAAGTGTATAATCTCGAAGAAAAATATGGCGGATTGATAGTAGGAGCTGCCCGCTCAACAAAGGAGCGGCGCCAACGTGCTGAAACTTCTAAACAAAGCGCTAAGATGTTTTCTTTTACAAACGGCATGCAATCTCTTCCGAATACTATTGCAAACAAACTTGGCGATAGAGTGAAATATTTATGCGATGTGCTAAGTATTACCAAATCAGAAGGCAGATACAATGTAATTTATAATCGTGGGGGCGACTTTACCTCATCTATCTCGACTCGTGCGGTTATTTCAACAGCCCCTTCATATGTCGCGTCCCGATATTTTTCTCATTTGCTTCCTGATTCACCCGCACATTTTGATGCAATATATCATCCGCCGGTAATGGTTGTATTTTTAGGCTATAAAGGAAACCAAATTGGCCGTGAATTGGATGGTTTTGGTTATCTGATCCCCGGGAAAGAAAATAAAAACTATCTTGGAGCTATTTGGAGTTCTACAATATTTCCAAACAGAGCCCCACAAGATTCAGAATGCTTCACCTTGTTCGTTGGCGGGGCCAGAAAAACCGAGCTATTTGATCTGAATAAAGACGAATTGGTGGATAAAGTGGTTGAGGAATTTTCTAAACAAATGGCGATTACCGGGACACCAGTTTACAAAAATTACAGATTCTGGAGCAAAGCGATTCCGCAATACAATACAGGCTATATAGAACATGAAAACTACTTTGATTCATGTGAAGAAAATTTCCCTGGTATTTATATTAGCGGCAATTTCCGTGGAGGCATC
>JAJTBZ010000085.1 GCA_021286645.1 Ignavibacteria bacterium | reverse complement strand
GTTACAGGATTAAACGGATTAGGGTAGTTCTGCATCAATTCATATCCGTTTATCTCGAGCATCTTTTTACCGTTCTCTTTTACACCGTCAGGTTTTTGCAAGGTAAGCTCAAGAATGGAATCCAGAGCTATTGTAATGTTTCCGGCTGGATTTTTGTAATGAACTACCATTGATGGATAAAGCATAGTTGAAAAAGATATTGTGTCAATAGCAGCAGCCGGTATGGCCAGATTTTTTGTTGTATCGATATTCCTTACCCTTAATATTCCGCTGTAATTCTGAAATGATATTCCATCTATTGTATCCACAGGAATATTGATATCGTTTACCCCGCTGTTGAATTTTAACAACAAGTTATATGATGGACTCTGGGCAAGCCCGGTAATCGTTGTACAAATTATTAATATCCAAATCTGTTTTAGCATATCGATCCGGTTATTTAAATAGAAATTGTTACAATAACTGTTTCATTTGCGCGCAAGAATAAAAACAAATTATGCCTGGCCTAAAATATGCCATTTTAGCTGAAATTAAAACCGCCAGCCCAGCCAGCGGCTCAAATAGATTACTCGATATCCAGTATATAAAACGCCAGGACGATCCCCAGCCGGATCAGCACTGCGGATTCATGCTTTTTTGAATACTTCAGGTTATGCAGCCTTGCAAGGATTATGTAAGCGTCGATGAGCTCGTATAGGTCATCTTCGTCTGCGTATTCATAAAGGAATACAAGATTCTGAACTACATCATCGCGGCAATTTTTAAATAAATCCACGGCATCAGTATCTGGCACAGCAAAATCACTGTTCACAATGTCCAACAGATCACTTAGCGTCCTACCGTAATTTCCGAATAGCCATTCATTGTCCTGTCTGAGTTTATGCAGCGCTGAAATATCTCTACACGGGGATTTATCCTTATCGTACTCAACAGCAATTCCGTTATAAGGCTCATCGCCATTATCCATCCATTCAAGGATTTCGTTCCATGAACTGTACCCAATAATAACATCCTCTGAACTGTCTATCCAGAAATATTTTTTACCGCGCCTCCCTGCAAGGACGGACCAATGTTCGTAATTACATACCGAGGCAATGATAGGAATGTTTTTATCGAGATAACCATCCACTAACTTTTTTAACTTATCAGGAGACTTTTCAGAAATCTTTACTGGATTGCATTCATAATGCCGAAGCGCCTTACTTATCCTGTGTTCGTTGGTTCCAGATATCATCGCCTCAAATCTTGTCGTCTTTGATTTAGAATGAGCTTCCATTGCTGATATAGGTACACCGATCATTATAAGCGCATTGATTATGGCCCATTGTCCGCAATTTGAATGCTGCTGGTGTGTGAAGGCATATTTTTTGTCCATTTGATCCACTCATTTTATTTTTTATCTTTTTTTAACGGTAAGCAGTAAAAAAAACGCAACCTCTGTTAATATCTGCACAGCTATTTTTTTTATATTCTTCTTATTCATTATAAACTCCAAATATTTATGATAAAAAACTTGACCCACAAGGATCAAGTTAAGCACAAGCTTTTCTGCTGTATATGGAAAAACGTAACAAATGAACTCCGTAATGCAAAGATTCCCGTACGCGCTTTCTGGACCGTTATGTGCAGTTTCTCAGCAATCTTTGCGGTCTTGTAACCCTCGATCAGTAAGTTCAAGATTTTACGTTGCAGCGCAGTCAGCTTCTTCAGCCACTCCTGGTAATCGATTTGAAAGCACAACGTCGCGTCGACATTTTCTTTGGTTTTGGGATTAAATGTCATCCACTCGTCGAACTCGACAACCGGTGTAGGTGAGTCTGGGCGCCGCCTGTAAAATCCAAGAACGTCTATGTTTGAAGTGCCTCTCATTCCTT
Source organism: Ignavibacteria bacterium (assembly GCA_021286645.1). GTDB lineage: Bacteria > Bacteroidota > Ignavibacteria > Ignavibacteriales > Ignavibacteriaceae > JACPGF01. The sequence goes on along the minus strand of JAJTBZ010000085.1, from coordinate 22,464 downwards.
TTTTACAAACTGACCTCATGTCAACTTGCTTCGCGCGCTGGGTATTAAATGCCTTAAAATCCTGCTTACGGATAGCCTTACCACGTTCTATGTAACTCTTGTATAGCTCGTAGGCTTGACAAAGTAGCTCCTGTATTTTGTCCTTTCGTCTCATGGGTTCTTCGTAACGCAAAATTGCATACTCGGCCTGAACTTTTAGGATGGGGTATAATTCTTCCCATGTCATAGAAACTCCAGTTATTAATGATTAGTATTTTTGCGGCTGGGACCGCGTTTGGTAGGAAATTCGGTGGGTTTATTGCGGTGTAGTGTGGTGCAGAGTCCTCACTACATTATTCTTATGCCACAAAAATTTTGAAATTAAGTTTTGGCACTTATCCAGTAAAATTCACTATTTTGGGCATAAGAAAAATATCAATTACTAAAAATCAAAAAGTCATTGGTTTTTGGATATTTGGTGTACAAAAAGGTAAGCAGTTTTCTATAACTCATTTGGAAATAAAGAGTTGACGCGGGTTCGACTCCCGCCACCTCCACAAAGATCTTTATAGCCGTATCGGATTTGTTTCGATACGGCTTTTTTATATAGAAGTAGTTGTTAGTCATACCTGATTTATATCAACCAGACTCATTAGTAAGAATTTTACAAATATTCCGGGAAATGATAATCTCCCCGATAAAAGGATATCTTTATTTCTTATCTTTAACCCTGAACTTTCACAGGAAAACGCAATTGCATGGATTTGTGTTTCTAAATATTGGTACACATGCAATAAAACAAGTGGCAATGATTTCGCAAAATTCAAAAAATATAAAGAGAAAACGATGGAAAAGATCCTGCTCGCTGTAATGCTTTTCATAGCAGTACCCGTATTAACGTATGGCCAGAGTGAACAACACTTAATAGCGGCTGAAAAATTGTTAAAGGTTTCAAAATATGAATTAAGTTTCAACTCGGTGCTTGATGTCATGGTTGCCAATCTGGTTAAAAATGTAAAAACAAACGAATTGAATGCCAGGCAGAAAGTGACGATGAAGGAATTTCAGGAAAAGATTATAATTTTTATAAAGAATACAATTCTTTCTAAGGAAGCTTTACATGAAATGGCAAAACTGTATGCCTCGGTATTTACCGAAGAGGAAATAAATGAGTTAATTGTATTTTACCAGTCGCCGATTGGGCAAAAAACGATCGATAAAATGCCTGTTCTGTTCCAAAGCTCAATGGGACTTGCGCGATCAACTATTCTTGCCCGGCAGGACGACCTGCAAAAAATTATCGATGAATATTCTGAAAGACTGATTAAAGAAACCGAGCCAAAGAAGAAGACTCTAAAATGATAAAAATGATGGTTTATCATAGAATTTGTACCGTGCGGGGTGCTCAATGAGTTGGGTTTTTGGTTATTGGGGAAAAAACTCTAGAGATAAAATCGTAGAAAATCTAAAATTTTTACCGGAAAACAGAAATTCTGTCTGCTCTGATTCTTTTAGCATTTTGTATGGAGGCATCTCTGATACACTAAACATGCATCGGACAAAAACTCAAGGGGGAATGCTTATTTCCGGTATCGTTATCGATCCTTGCGTGAACAGATATACTAAAAATGCACAGAAACTTTCTGAATTGATAGAAACTGACCAATTACAGAGTATGGATGGGCATTTTGTAGCAATCTCATGGACCCAAAATCGAATTTCTTTTCAGACAGATGTCACCGGGTTGAGAGATATTTATTTTACTAAGTATAATGACGGTTTCCTGTTTTCAACCCGAGTAGACTGGCTGGCTTATTTTGTAAAACTCGAGTTAAATTTTCAGGTATTCGGGTCACGCTGGCTTTTAATAAATCAAATTACTCATGAACCGGTAATTAAAAACACTACCCGACTGGTTGGGGGAATGAAGGCCACAATTGATAATTCAGGTTTGCATATAGAAAAAAAGAAAGAACTGCAATTTGCTGACTTTCCGGATACCGTTACTATTGATGAACATATAGCAGATTTAATTACCGGATTAGGGACCGATTTTCAGATAGAGTTTAGTCTCTCCGGTGGTTTTGACTCACGATTCCTACTTTCCATCCTGTCTAAACTCAATAATCTAACTTTTAACACACATACCTTTGGTAATCCGAAATATCATGATTCGCAAATAGCGCTGCAAATAGCTGACATGTTAAAACTTCACCATCATAATTATTATGAAGAGCAATTTGATATTCCGATCCTATCTGTAAGGGAATACACTTGTCAGACGGTTGTGAATAATGCTGCCTCCATGCTTCTCCAGTACCGATATTACAATCATTTACGTTCAGGTTCAACATTCATCATTGATGGTGGATTTGGTGAAATATGGCGCCGGGAATTCCTTACAGGTTTATTATATAGGGGTAAAAAAGATTTGCTTAGCCGGAATTCAAAGGGAATTTTACGGCATCTGATGTTATATAGATCGTCGTGCTTCGTGCCTGAAGTCTTGAGAGAAATGACCCATGGCTGTCTGTCACAAATTGAATTCTTTATACATGATAGTCCAATTAACGATGCTAGTTTGGAAAATTGGCTCGATCAAATGGCGATTAATACACGGTTAATAAACTATTACGGGCCTGAACAGAGCCGACTTGATGGCATATCTCCCGGATGTATGCCTTTTGCGCAACAATCGCTATTGAGTAAACTGATGCTCCTGGCATTGAAAGAGAAGAAAGATGCCAGGTACTTTAGACAAGTGATTAAAGAAAAGTGCCCGGTTTTAGAGGATTTTCCTCTTGCAAAAGGTGCTTATAAGCATCCATATTTTTATTCAACGCTGCAGACAAGAGTATTCCTGAAATTTGCGAAAAGGTTTATCAAGGGTTTTGATGATCAGCAAAATGTAAATTTTCTGAAGAGCAAGTCGGTCTATATGGGAGATATTATTAATTCAGCAAACGTACGCGAATGCGGTCTTTACGATATAGCTTACCTCGATAATTTGTTGGCTGATTTACAATCAGCAACGCCTCAAAAATGGCAGGAACTGGACTGGTGGCTATCTTTTGAGTTATTTAGGCAGGCAGTAGAAAATAGACATATTTGTGAATAATTATAAGTTTGTAAATCGAATATTGCACATTTATTTGGATATAATGCATATAATTACAATTGGTGTGTGTGTTCTTAAAATGAAATTTGATTAGATGCAATATTAAATTTATCGATTTAATGAAAAACCATTTGCAGTCATCAACCTGTTTAGTAATTTTGTACCGGTCAATCACATAAGGTTTCAAACGAATTAATAGGGAATCCGGTAAAAGCCGGAACTGTTCCCGCAACTGTGTGTTCCAATGTAATTTTCCGACACGATATACCACTGTTCAATGAACGGGAAGGTAGTTGGAGAAGGAACAAGTCAGGAGACCTGCCTTACTGTGAAATCTAACGCTTTCGGGAAAAAAGCTTTAGTAGAAATGATGTTTTGAGAAATGTGCATTGTTTCTACCACGTTAATGAAACCTCGAAAGAATTTACTAATCTTTAAATTACATAAAAATGGTATCCCTGTATGTCATTCATTAGGGAATTGTGTGCCTGAGCGAATGGCTATAAGCCGGTATTTAATATAGAAGCGTGTTAGTCTTATTACGAAAATAAAATCTATTATCTGAATTATTTGATGAAATTTTAATTACTATGGAAAAATTACTCTCTACGATTAAAAATGTTAAAAAACGTAATGGAAATATAGTTGCGTTTGACATTTCAAAAATCTTTACTGCCCTGCGCAAAGCCGGCTCTTCTACCGGCGAATTCAATGATGATATTGCACGTCTATATACAATTAAGACTGCTAATCTCATTCACCAACTATTCGTTGAAAAAATTCCCACCGTTGAGAATATACAAGATTGTGTTGAAGAAATTCTTTTATCTTCACCGTTCAAAAAAACTGCTAAATCTTATATACTTTATCGAGAGCAGCATGCCAGAATTCGGGAACTTACTTCGCAATCTCATGTCGACCTGATAGATTCCTATTTGAGTAAATCAGATTGGAAAGTTAATGAGAATAGTAACATGTCCTATTCATTGCAAGGACTGAATAATTATGTTTCTTCGGAATTAAGTAAAGTTTACTGGTTGAATAAAATTTACCCGCAGGAAATTAAAGAGGCACATGCTTCAGGCGATTTTCATATACATGATCTGGGCTTACTTAGTGTTTATTGTGTTGGATGGGATCTTTACGATCTATTGTTGAATGGATTCAAAGGAGCAACAGGGAAAATAGAATCAAAGCCGGCCAAACATTTTCGTAGTGCACTGGGGCAAGTAGTTAATTTCTTTTATACATTGCAAGGTGAATCTGCCGGGGCACAGGCTTTTTCAAGTTTTGATACTCTGCTCGCACCCTTCATCAGATATGACGATTTAACGTATGATGAAGTTAAACAGGCACTACAGGAATTTATTTTTAACATGAATGTCCCCACCAGAGTGGGATTTCAAACTCCATTTACCAATGTTACTTTGGATTTAACGGTTCCTTCTATTTATGCTGACCGTGCAGTGATAATTGGCGGTGATTTTCAGGATACTATTTATGCTGACTTTCAACACGAAATGAACATTTTTAACAGGGCTTTTCTGGAAGTAATGTGTGAAGGGGATGCAAAAGGAAGGGTGTTTACTTTTCCCATTCCTACTTACAATTTAACCAGAGATTTTGATTGGGATAACCCTGATTTAGCCATATTATGGGAGATGACGGGTAAATATGGCGTTCCGTACTTTGCTAATTTTATTAATTCTGAAATGGATCCGGAAGATGCACGAAGTATGTGCTGCCGTTTGCGTATAGATAATAGAGAACTTGACCGTAAGGGAGGAGGATTATTCGGTTCTGCACCGCTTACCGGTTCAATAGGCGTTGTTACCATTAATATGCCGCGTTTAGGATACCTTTCGGAAAATGAAGATGACTTTTTCCTAAAGCTCGGTAAACTTATGGATCTGGCAAAACGCAGTCTTGAAATAAAAAGAAAAATTCTGGAAAAGTTCATTGAGAAGGATTTATACCCTTACATGAAATTCTATCTTCGTGATGTGAAACTGCGTCACGATTTATATTGGAAAAATCATTTCTCCACTATCGGACTTGTTGGTATGAACGAAGCCTGTCTTAATTTGCTTGGAGAAAACTTAGGGAACCCGAATGCTTTAGAATTTTCCGAAAGGGTAATGGACTTTATGCGAAGTAAGTTAATCTCTTTTCAGGAAGAAACGGGAAATCGGTACAATCTTGAAGCTACTCCGGCTGAAGGCACATCATATCGCTTAGCTTTATCGGATAAGAAAAAGTATCCGACAATTATTTGTGCTAACGAATCGACCTATCAAGAGAAAAATGCCCCATACTATACAAATTCATCTCAGTTACCTGTTAATTTTACTGAGGATATTTTTGAGATGCTCGATTTGCAGGATAAATTACAGGCAAAATATACAGGGGGCACCGTTCAACATATATTTATGGGTGAACGAATTACGGATATCGAAAGCCTGAAAAAATTAATAAAAACGATTGCCGAAAAATACACTCTTCCGTACTTTTCAATAACACCTACTTTTAGTGTTTGTCCCGATTGTGGTTATCTGCCAGGCGAAGAAAATGAATGCCCCAGATGTGGCAAGGAAAGCGAAGTATATTCACGTGTTGTTGGATATTTGCGGCCTGTAAAGCAATGGAATTTAGGGAAACAGGAAGAATACAACCAACGGAAAACATTCGCCATCTAAAATGATTTGGGGAGGGATCCAAAAAGTTTCTATGATTGATTACCCGGGTGAAGTAAGTACCATACTTTTTGCCCGGGGATGCAATTTCCGCTGTCGCTATTGTCACAATCCGCAATTAGTCTTGCCTCAGCAGTATACTGATTCCATTCCCGAACCAGATGTGATTAGGTTTTTACATTCGCGAAAAGGAAAACTAACCGGTGTAGTTGTAAGTGGTGGTGAACCAACTGTACAACATGATCTGGTAGAATTCCTTGCAAAAGTACGCTCAATGCGGTATAAAATTAAACTTGATACCAATGGAAGTAATCCCGAAATGCTCCATGAAATATTGGGGCTTGGGTTGGTAGATTATATTGCAATGGATATCAAAACATCATTTGATGATTACCCGGACATTACTCAAGTTCCCGGTGATATATCAACAATTCAAAAATCGATAAGGTTAATTAAAGAGTCTGCTGTAGCCAGGGAATTTCGTGTAACTCTTGTTAAACGCCTACATGAACCGAAAAATGCAAATAATATTAATGCATACTTAGGGCCGGAAAAAATTACATACAAAAGTTACAAACATGTTTCCAGGGTGATTGATACTTCCTTATCCACAATTAATGAATTCTCTGACGAAGAACTGCAAGTATTCCTGGACAATGCTTCCTAATTGCATTGCATTACCTCTTAATGAAAAAATATCCAACTAGCTAAATCCCAAATCGGAAACCAATAATATATTTGAGATAATAAGACTGCAAGGGCCTCGGGTTTTCTGCCGTATAATATGTGAACTCTGCGCCTGACAGAAACTCCGTAGTTGGGTTTATTGTATATTTATATAAGCAACTGGAAGAAACTGAGAACATTTCACCTATAAACAATGAATGCATATGAGTAAACTCATTCAGGAAATTATCCATAACCTCACGGTTGTATTGGCTAAAATGATGACCTGCTTCCGGGCGTGAGTAGAGGCAATATACCGGCACCGATATATCTGTCTCTAAACAGCTGGCACTTGAAAATTCAGCTTCCAGATGCAGGCATAATTCGATTGTATTTGCAAGATACCAACTCCTATCAGCGACCCCATACCAATCTATTTGGGAATTTGTTTTTACATCGGTATTCGATGAAAACGATTGTATCTTTCCTCCAAGATTACAATGCAGTGGTATAAAGGCAATATGCAATTCTGCGATCCGGGGTAAATATGCAAATGAAATGGATGCGTTAATCAGGCTCGCGTTTGGTGAACCCATTCCCCAATTGATTGAGCCATAGTTGAATGATAAAGTACTTTGTATAATTCTATTCGAGGCATTATTTATGTAAGAAACGGATATGCCGGGAGCTGCCGAACTGTAAATTGAATTGTTGAGGTACAAGTCTCTTATGTGTTGGTCGCACAGAGTAGGATAAAGAGAAAGAAAGGACTTATACGATTCACTTGTTTCTGATTTCACTGTGGAGTCAATCCCAGCGCCATATATTTGACTAATTAGCAACAAGAGAAACAAGATTAAATGAATATGATTGCATGGTTTCATATCAATTACCCTTGTCCTTGAGTATAATTAATCGTGTCAGGACATCGTTGATAGATTGAAATGTTGAAGGAGTAGCAATATTCGTTGCTGCAATTACAGCCAGTCCGCGCGTTGGCGATATCCAGGCAGCGAAATAGTTAAGACCATTACATCCCCCATGCGTTAAAGCTTCGCCATTTGCCATTTCCTGATGCGATACATACCAGCCCATTGCATATGTTGAACCCGGAACATCAGAATTGACAAAACCTGTAGTAATAACATTGGCACTCGCTTTACTGAGAAGTGCAGAATTACCAAGGCGGGCTTGCATTATAAATTGAATAAATCTGGACCAGTCAGATATTGAAAGATGCAGCCTGCCGGCTGGATCCATTGAAGGAATTAAATCGGATGTTTCATCTGCCACAATTGGAGTGCCGTATATTGTGTGTTGGCGTGGCTGATCGATTGCACCTGAAGTCCCCATTGGCCCAAAACCTGCAGATGTGATTCCTAAAGGAGTAAGCAATTTATCCATCAGTAATTTTTCATATTCCTGGCCAGTCACTTTCTCGGCAATTGATGCCGCAACCATATAGCCAAGATTGCTATATGAAAAATGACCTGGTAAAGTAACAGGATATCTTTGTAATGTGGTTTTCAGAGCAGACAGCCGCTGTTCTGTTAATGAATTTCCGACAGGGTCCACTGATGGGGTGCGCTCTATTCCGGATGTGTGAGACAGAATCTGTTTTACGGTCACTAGTTTGTATTCCTCACGCATTATTTCGCTATATTCAGGAAATAATTGAATAAGTGTGGAATTCCAGTCCAATTTTTTCTCATCGACTAAAATACCGATCAAAGCTGCTGTTATGGCTTTGGTGCAAGATCCCAGGTGAAATTGATCGTTAGAAGTAACATTCACCGGGCCGTTCATTTCTCTGCATCCGACTGCATCGGCATACAGAATAGTATCAGTTAAAATAACCGCACCTGCAAGTGCCGGAAGTGATGACTTCAGTCGTAAGGAATCAAGAACTTGAGTAAAGCGTGTAGTATAAGTGCCAGCCTGGTTCTGATTTGAGTCATTACCCAAAATCAGTTTTTCACAGGCGGCAAAGGAAAATACCAGGAGGCAACCAAAGGTTGCCAATAGAAAATATTTTGTTAATTTATAACCAACTAGTTGCAATGGCATATTGTCTCGTGAATCTTTTGGAGAAGTGCAAATATCAACATTTTACAAGTGCTATTTTTAATTAATTCACCAGACGGACAATCTAAATGATAAACGGTTCAGGGTGCTAATCTGTGAGTAGGTGAGATATAGCTATTTTAATTATTGCAGTTTTAACGAATATACCCATCGCAGTAATAAATTAGTCCATTCTGCTACTGGCTGCTTATCTTCACGAAGGCCAAATGCGTGCCCGCCTGTGGAAAACACGTGATATTCTACAGAAACATGTGCCTTTTTAAGCGCGATAAAATAAACGAGCGAATTATCAATTTCATCAACCGAATCATCCAGTGCCTGAACAATGAACGTCGGTGGTAATTTTGAAGTTATTGGCAGAGTAGGATTTAGTTCGAACTCGCGGGAGGTTTTTCAAGCATATGTCCCGGATAAATAGTAGCGGCAAAATTTGGCATACAACTAAATGTGTCAGCTATATCAACTTGAGAATAAGCACGCGTATCAAAATGCGTTGATAGATCAGCAACCAGTTGTCCTCCGGCAGAAAAACCCAGAACCCCAATTTTATGGGGATTGATTCCAATTTCAGCAGCACGAAGCCGAAGAAGGCCGATGGTACGTTGTGCATCTTGAAGAGCCATTGGTTGAATAGGATCTTTTTCAGTCAGGGAAAGCGGGTCCCAGTAAGGACCGGAATAAGGGACGCGATATTTCAGAAGAATTGCAGTAATTCCATTGGAAGCAAGCCATTCGCAAATTTCGGTACCTTCCAAATCAATTGCTAATACACGATATCCGCCACCGGGAAATACGAGAATTGAAATATCAGTTTTATTCCCTTGAGCGGGAAAAATTGTATAAGTCGGGCATGTAACATTTTCTACAGAATGCCATGGATATCCGCCTACTTTATTTTTTGAAAGATGCATGGACTCAGTAATATTTCCACCTTTTTCGGTATGTTGTAACCCGGGCCAGATTGCTACTTGTTTCAAACCATTTTTGGGCTGCCAGATAGCATTTTGAGCTGTAACTGTCAAATTAAGAAATAGAAAAATAGCAACTGCAGTTCTGATCATAATATCGAGCTTCTATAAATCGGTATAAAAATTTAGTTACATGCGAAGATACTAATGCGATACTTTTATCCAATTTTTTCGTGAAGTACTTACGTATCGGCAATTCGTTGAATAAATTGTGTGAAGACAAATCACTATGCCGAACAAGGTTGAATGCTGCAATTGGATACATATCAAACCTGAGTTTATGGAACATAGTACCGGTTATTGAATCATTCTTCATGTCGAAGGGAGCACTTATATTTTTTGTTTGAATAGTATCCCCCTGAAAAATAGCACCGACCAGAGTCCCTTCAATTATATAATCAGTCGCTAAGTGCAAATGCCGACCTATCCAACCCCTGTTACTTTTTACTTTGCAATTTTGTAATTCAGCGCATCCAATATGGCCGGTCACTATTCCTCCGGATGAAATGGATATTTGTAACAAAACCGAATCAGATCTGAACCTGTATTGCATGAATCCGCTTTCGTGGCGCATTGAAATACGTTGAATTGAAGACCAATTACCGGACAACTCTGTTGGCATATTCCAATTATCATAGAAATTGAACAGCATAAAAATGGTGAGTATACACAATGATATTATTACTCTGTGAGTATTGATATAAAAAAAAGAATTTTTTAAAAATTTGAACATTTACAAATTTACCTTGTTAATAAGTTTTAACTATTGTTCCGGTTGAGTCAAATTCCAAGTGACGATTTTTCTTAATATATTGACCTTGGAAATATGCATCATGAGCCAATTTGCAATGTTGGATTTTCCCATTTGAGTAAAATCTGACACTACTTTCTCCGGAAAATAATTCACTCCAGAAATTAGCTTCACGACAAGGAACACCCTGAATAATATGATCATGCGCCAACCAGATAACCTTTACAGTCCCATCCGGGTAGAACACTGTTTGCCATGATTCCGGCCCTTCACCTTTCACATCATATTCGCCAATCCGATAATTAAAGGGGAGAAATGCAAAGTCAAGGCATCCATTCTTTGATAAGTACACCTTGCTTCCCCCGGGAAGAACAATATTACCGAATTTATGCGGCCTGCTAAGAATACCTGCTTTTAGTCTTGTTGTATCGTCCTCATAAAAAAAGGCCGTTCCTGAAACGGGAATCCCGTATAATTTTGAAGCAGTTGAATCTTCGATTTGGGAAAACATGGTTTTATCCGGCCGTTTTACATCAGTTTGAAGCATAAATCCGATAACTTCAGAGGAAATGAACAATATAATGCCTATAAGTATCAGGCTTTTAGGGGGCGAATAATCATAACGTTGTTCAATAATATACAGAAGTAAAGAAGAAAATGCTACAGCAAGAGGGAAAAGAACAAAGAGTAACAGATTGTATTGGAAAGATGAATGGAACGCGAAAAACAACCCGGTAATTATGAGACTCGTTACGACAATTGTATATATAGGGAATTTTCTGACTGATTTCCCCAAAAAATAAAATAGAATAAACAACAATACTCCGATTAGTGCGGGAGATGAAAATCCTGCTTCAAGAACAATAAACAAAGAAGAAATTGTACCAAGTGCCCAAAAAACAATTGTTGCCGTACGAGCAAAATCTCCATGTAATAGTAGTTTAATCAGATATCTTAAGATTAATCCTAATGCTATCAGAAAAAAGTAGTCATCGGAATAATGTCCTTTCAGGGCTCTTATTACCAATCCGCCAGTTAAAGCGAGAATTATTGCGAGAAAGGCAAAATCGCCCGATGTAGATTGAATTCCCAGTTCTCTTTCATCGGTCTGCACCTTTAAGGCAGGGAAGTAGGAAAGCAAAGGACGTAAAAGAAAGGCAATAATAAATAAAGGAAGACAGTATATACTTTGGAATAATGCAAAAATACTTCCGGCAAAACCAAATGCCAGAGAAAAAATATAAACCTTATCCTTTTTCATAATAATCCTCCTGTTCCAAAATAAAAAGCTCTTCAACAGAAGTATGTAGGATTTTCGCGAGTATTAATGCTAACTTCACAGACGGGCTGTAATCACCCTTTTCTATAGAAATTATCGTTTGACGACTAACGCTTGCTAAATCAGCCAGATCCTGTTGACTCATTTCATTATTCTCAAAGCGGTATTTTCTCAGTTTTGTCTTCATAAATGAATTCTATTAAATATAATTTCAATATATACCAAAATGATTTAAATGTCAAGTATATTTTACATTATGTAAAACATAGTTATCTGTCAGGAAAATCATTTTTACAGGTTGGCATATAGTGATTCAAACTCCTCAAGTAATTACTTTGGCGCAGATATATGATATTTTTGTATCTTCTTGGGTGGTTTTTACTGCTTAATGAAATCAGCAATTCAAGTTATAATTCAACACTCAAAAAATTAAAAACCGAATATGGCAAGTCCATCTTGGAAAGGCAGCTTATGAAAAAATCGTTCGCAATAACGGCTCTTATGTTAATTCTGGTTACAAATTGTTTTGCACAGTCTGAGTCCCATCGGAAGGCAGCTGAAAAATATCTTTCTATTTCGAAATTTGAAAAAGTCTACCAGGCAATTGCCGATAATATCGACAGTACGTTAGCCAGTCAGTTTGAAAACCTGGATTTTACAGCAGAGCAGGACAGTATTTCTAAAGAATACAGAAAAAAAACTTATGATATAGTAGTAAAGACTCTTCAAGCACCTGAATTATTGAAATCTATGGTAGATTTGTATGTGCAAATGTATAGTGAAAAAGAGATTAATGATCTGATCATTTTCTATAATACAAAGACAGGTAAGAGAATTATAGATTCTCAGGAGGAATTGTCGAAAAAAAGTGTTGAGATTTTAGTGAAGCATCTGGAAACTGCAAAACCGGAATTAGATAAAATTGAACAAGCCTATGCAGATAAGCTCAAAACTACATCTTCTGAAGATGTTCCTGCAGCGGAATCCGGTTCAGATTCTAAATAGATTTTCAATTACTACTGAATTTTTGTTCAGAAGCCAGCAGATTAGTCCTACAATTCTCAAATGGGGGCTGAAATATGTCAGGCACTTCCATTGAAAATAATCAGAGCAATGAAGCTTAGATTATCTTGGTGTTAATGAATTTATTGAGGAATCACGTGATTCCTCATTTTTTATTTTCTATTATAATAAGAATTGTGCAAGTATCAGAAAGAATATATAGTTTTACTGTTTTAGCGCTTTCTGAAATATTGGAAATATTTTACTTTGTGAAGTAGTTTATCTTTATTCATATACTCAGTTTTCATTACCAGAGTAAAATACCGATCTAAAAAAAAGGCTATTGAATGACAGGTAGAATATTCCATGTTATTATTCAGGTTTTTGTCCTTTTTCTCGGTTTGGCTATTGCCCAAACAACCACTTCCTACACTGTAGAAAGTGAAGGTATAGCCCGACGAATTCAAATCTCGCCCTATGTACACACCGATTTGTTGGTAAATAAATATACAAATGCTCAATTTACTACACAGGGCAAAGAATTCAGTATAATGATTAATGATACTTCTGCCAATTTCAGTGGTGTAATCCTTAGTGCAGAAGATTTTATTATTGATGGAAAGATAGAGCAGCTTAACGGCGGCAGTATAACAATCCCTCTTATTTCACCTGTCTATGGACTAAAGGTTAGACTCCATTATTCTCCGGATGCAGCGTTTTATTTGCATAAATGGCTTGAAATTGAAAACCATAGTTTATCTCCCTGTAATATAAGCGTTATTGATGTCGAATCGATTCAACTATCGGGTGTTACTCCCGTGTTGCCTTCTCAGGTGTTTGGAGAAAACACTTCAGGAGACGGACCGGTATTTGCCGATAATTTTTTCTTTGGACTTGAATTTCCCAAGCAAGATAATACTTTGAATGGGTCCACTATACGTTTACGACATTTTCCAGGATGCGATCTTCAATATGGAGAGTCGATTTGTTCTAAAAAGGCCGTATTAGGGGCCAGTCCTGATAAACCTCTTCATCGGTTAAAGGATAGTTTTTTTGAGTACATTGATCAATATCGTTGCACTCCGATACGAAATATAAAAGTCTATAATACCTGGTTTTTACTTGATTTCAGACAAAGAGAAGATACATTGCTTCAGGCGATTGAAACACATATCAAACCGCTATTTGATCGTGGAATTCAGTTGGATGGATTTGTAGTAGATGATGGCTGGCAGGATAAGAATTCGCTCTGGGAAGTGAATACTACAATGATTCCCGGTGGTATAGGTATTGGAAGTCCCCTGCAAAAATCGTTGTTGAAATACAATACAAAACTTCATTTATGGTTCCCGCTAACAGGGCAGTATGGCCTTGCAGATCGAAAAAAAGAAAATGAATGGTATTCTGCCCATGGGTACGAGACAGGTACAAATTGGTCTTTATGTTTAGCTCTGGGAAATAGAATATTTCAGGATAAAAAGGCTCGACTTATTCAGGTAGTGCGTTCAGGCGTAACAGGTTTAAAAGCAGATTTCGCTTTGTTGGGCTGTAATAAAAAAGGACACCATCATTTACCCAATGCACAATACGGCATGGAAGCCAATATTAACGGCATTATTGATATTATATCATCACTTCGTAAAGAAAACCCCAATTTATTCTATTATTTAACAACGGCAATAAATAAAAGCCCGTGGTGGCTGGGGACAAATGATGTTTTATGGGAATCGTTCTGGGAGGATCTCAAATATTATTCAGAAAACGGCGAACCCACGCCCGCGCAAGTTCGAATGAGTGGAAGAGATGAATGGCATTGGCAGCATACTATGAAATGGTTTGTGCCTCAGACCAGTTATATGACACATGGGATTATTGCATCCGATGACAGTACTGATGAACTATACTGCTCCCTGCAAGAAATGATAGATATTTCAATTCTGTATTATGCCCGTGGCGTTATGTGGAGCGAAATTTATGTTACTTCGATGAATGATAAATATTGGGATGCCCTAAGTGATGTTATAAAATGGTCAGATAAAAATTGGAATATCCTTACCCGGCAGCCAGCTATGAGCGGTGGCCCAAGTGGACATGCTCCATATTATTGGAGTCATTTTAATAATGATTCAGGTATCATCGTTCTTAGAAATCCCACCCTGCATCAGCGTGGTGTAACCTTGGTATTAAATGAGAGCTTGCGAATGCAGGAAATTTCGGGGCATTCATATAAAGTCGATGTAGACCCGGTAAGTGCCTTGAGCAAAATACATCGCGAGACTCTGGGGTATTTTCATTATGGAGATACTATATCAGTTTCATTAAAGCCATGGGAACTAAAAGTGGTGGCAATCGTTCCTGAGAATTCTTATTCAGATTATATTATGTATCAACCCGCCGAGTTGGATTTTGGAAAGATTGAAATTGGTAGAAGCTATACCAAGCATTTTAATATTACTCATGGGAAAGACTGTACAGTTGATATTTCCGATCAGGCACGTTTCACGATTATTTCTGATGGTAATGGGCGTGGATATACATTGGTGCTAAATACGGAGAAATTAGAGTATAATAAGTCATATTCCGGTGAAATAACCGTTCGGTCCTCTGAAGTAGTGCGATACATTCCGATTATTTATAAGACCGGGCTGGATCCGGCAGCTAAACAGGTATATTTATCTGAGATCGAAATTGAAAGCCATATACAGAGTTGGGGAGGATTAGGTAAGAATGTTTCTGCCAGCGGCAGACCGATAATTATTTGTGGTCAAAAATTTGATAAGGGACTGGGAACTCACTCAAATTCAGAAACTATTTTCGATATTAGCTCATATAGAATGAGCTCTTTTAGCTCCGAAGTCGGAGTTGATGATGAAACAAACGGAACAGTAGAGTTCTTTGTCTACAGAGACTTTGGAATGGGATTCGAAAAAACGCCTGTCTTCGCCAGCGGAGTAATGAAAAAAGGCGACAAGGCTAAATTGATAAATGTGGATATCAGAGATGTAAAGAAATTAAAGATCACTGTAGGTAATGGCGGCGATGGTATCAATGGTGATCATGCAGATTGGGGAAATGCCCGATTAATTCGTTAATTATTAAGATACAGGTTATATATGCACCTACAAATAATAGATTGGTTGATAATTCTATTTATCCTCATACTATGTTTCTCACCCGCGCTATTTTTTGGTAAGCGCGCCGGTAAAAGTACTTCTGAATTCTTTGCTTCTGGCAGATCGGTTCCCTGGTGGCTGGCGGGGTTATCAATGGTTGCAACAACTTTCTCGAGCGATACACCAAATCTTGTTACCGATATCGTTCGCAGACAGGGTGTGGCAGGGAACTGGGTGTGGTGGGCATTTGTATTAACTGGTGTGGCAACAGTTTTTTTCTATGCTCGGTTATGGAGGCGTTCGGGAGTAATGACTGATCTTGAGTTTTACGAGATTCGCTATTCAGGCAGGGCGGCAGGCATTGTTCGGGGGTTTCGATCTATCTATTTAGGCTTTTTCTTTAATTGTATGATTATGGCTACGGTAAATCTTGCTGCGTGCAAGATAGCTGCGGTATTATTTGGACTTGATCGTTGGCAGACTTTATTATGTGTTGGTCTGCTCAATGTAGTTTTCGCTGCACATTCCGGCTTGTGGGGAGTGCTGGTTATAGATATGATTCAATTCTTTATTAAAATGACGGCAGTTATAGCGGCTGCCTATTTTGCTGTTAACCTGCCGCAAGTTGGAGGTTTGAGCGGATTAGTTGCAAAACTTTCGACTATGAAGGGCCCTGGTGGAATTAATTATTTAAATTTCTTACCCGATTTTACCAATAATTGGGATATTGCTCTTGCGGTATTTATTATGCCAATCGCAGTACAATGGTGGTCAGTTTGGTATCCGGGGGCTGAACCTGGCGGCGGCAGTTATATTGCACAGAGAATGCTGGCTTCCAAATCTGAAAAAGATGCTTTGGGAGCGGTATTATTTTTTAATGTGGCTCATTATGTTTTACGTCCGTGGCCCTGGATTCTCGTTGGTTTGGCGTCAATTATTGTATACCCCAATCTTACAGATATACAGCAGGCTTTACCACATATTGATCCCAAACTTATTGGACATGATATTGCATATCCGGCCATGCTTAAGTTCCTGCCTGTTGGTTTCATCGGAATTATGGTTGGCGGTCTCATTGCAGCAAATTCTTCTACTATCCTGACCCATTTAAATTGGGGTGCATCATATCTTATTCATGATTTTTATCGAAGATTTATGAAAAAAGATGCAACAGAAAGTCATTACGTCCTTATGGGTCGCATAGCAACTATTATTCTGTTCGTTGCTTCATCGGTGCTTGTTTTCTTTTTGGATAGCGCTAAAGATGCTTTTGATATCATATTACAAATAGGCGCGGGTACCGGTTTACTGTATCTTGTTCGCTGGTTCTGGTGGAGGATCAATGCCTGGTCTGAAATTGTTGCAATGATAAGTTCCTTTGCTATTTCAGTTTTCTTTTTAATCATTTCAAAAAATGGAATACATGTCAGTAGTCATATAGCATTAATGATTACCGTGGCGTTTACAACCATATGTTGGGTATTAACCGCATATTTGGCACCTCAGACAGATGAAAAAACACTCGTAAGCTTTTATCGTAGAGTAAAACCTTTCGGTCCGGGTTGGGAAAAAGTTAGGATTTTGGCCGGAATATCGGCAGAAGAAGCAAAAGATTCTTCCCGTAATATTCCACTAGCTTTGCTTGGTTGGTTCTTTGGTTGCGTTACTATTTGGTCAGCTCTTTTCACTGTCGGAGCATACCTTTATGGAAATACCCGTATGACTATTATTATTGGTTTGACGTTTATTCTGAGCGCATCGGCTTTAATTAAGATTTTTAATCAGGTTTGGAATACAGCCTCATCTGTAACGGAGTAAGTTACAATTATGCCATCTTCGTTATTTAGCGTTACAACACCTGGTAGAATTTGTCTATTTGGAGAACATCAGGACTATCTCGGTTTACCGGTAATTGCTGCCGCGATTTCGGTACACATTACTATTGAAGCTGGTTATAGAGATGATGCTTTTATCCATATTTCGATGCCCGATATAGGGAAGACAGAACATTTTTCAATCAATAATGCACATACATATGTTTCGACCCGCGATTATCTTCGCAGCGCTGTGCATGTAATGAAGAAATATGGATTTGACCTTAAAAATGGAATAAACGCCACTGTACGGGGTACAATTCCCATAAATTCAGGTACATCCAGTTCTACAGCACTCGTTGTTAGTTGGGTTAAATTAATCGCAGCAATGAGTTCCCGGGCAGAAAACCTGTCTTCTGCACTGGCCGCCAAATACGCGCATGAAGCAGAAGTGATTGAATTTAATGAACCCGGCGGGATGATGGATCATTTCTCGACAGCAGAAGGGAATGTGCAGTTTATTGAATTTGAACCATTGGTAAAATGTTCTCAACTTCCATTCCCAAAAGGAACATTTGTTTTGGGGGACTCCTGTGAGAAAAAAGACACGATGGGTATCCTGAAAAAAGTCAAAATGAAGATGCTTGAGATTCAAAGAGTATTACAACAGAATACACCGGAATTCGATTTACACAAATGTAGTTTGATTGAGCTAAAAGACTTTCATAAATATCTTACAGACAGTGAATACGAGTTGTTGGAAGGTACAATTACGAATAGAGATATCACTGCACAGGTTAGATCAGGCTTACGTAAAAATAGCATGAATCCTGCTGATATAGGGGCCAGGTTGTATGAACATCAATGTATTTTGCGGGATACTCTCGGTATTTCCACGCCTAAAATTGATCGGATGCTCGATGCTGCTATGAATGCCGGAGCTTTGGGAGGAAAGATAAACGGATCCGGTGGCGGGGGATGCATGTTTGCCTTCGTGCAGGAAAATCCTGAAATTGTCGCTGAATCCATTATCCGGGAAGGTGGAATACCTTACATTGTACAGATATGTGGAGGCACAGAATTGAGTGTTGGAGAATGAATAATGCAAAGTTAGTTATTTTAGCCGCCGGTCTGGCATCACGCATGAAGAAATCAGTTTCGCCAGCCGAATTGAACCAATCTCACTTACATGATGCTCGTAGTAAAACAAAATCAATGATAGGCCTGGGAGCAGATAATAAGCCGTTTTTAGCTTATTTATTGGATAACGCAATTGCAGCCGGGTATTCTGATCTGCTGTTGGTGATAAATTCGAATGATACAAGTATACGTGATTATTTTAAAGAATATTACAACGGTTTGACAATCGAATATGCCTATCAAATGGTGCGTGAGGGATTGGAAAAACCTGCCGGAACAGCTGATGCTTTATTACAGGGCTTGTTGGCAGTTCCTGAATGGAAAGGTTCAACATTTACCGTTTGCAATTCAGATAATCTTTATTCCCGTGATGTCCTGGAAATACTATTAAATATAAATACCGGTTCTGCCCTTATTGATTACGACCGAAGTGCCTTGGAATTTGAAAAGGAGCGTGTGGAAGCGTTTGCTGTAATCCGGAAATCGGATGATGGTTACGTTACAGAAATTGTTGAGAAACCCGATAAGGAGGAAGTGGAAAGAATCAAGGACTCTCAGGGAAGAGTGGGTGTATCGATGAATATATATCGGTTACGCTATGATGTTATACTTCCATTTTTGGTTTCTGCACCAATGCATCCTGTAAGAAAAGAGAAGGATTTGCCGGTTGCTGTTAGTAATATGGCTACACATTTCCCCAAAGAAGTTATGGCCATTCCACGCTCTGAACACGTGCCTGATTTAACCAGTAAATCAGATATAGCGCAGGTGCATCGATATTTATCATAATAATGAGCTGCATTATAAATGAAAAGCCCCTAGCTCACGGTAAGCAAGGGGCTTTTTATTATTACTTCTGGTTTTTATCTACTTGCCAAACACGCGGAATATAGGGACTGATTTGGCTTTACTCTCCCAGATAGTTTCAACTATTTGATTCGAGCCATTCTTCACCTGTTCCTGATTGGTTTGGATAGTTGACCAATTTTTACCATCATCAAAACTGACTTGCAGGGCATCAGCTTGTGACCCCTGCCAAGTGATCTTATACTTGGCCGATTCACGGTTTTGACTCAATTTTTGAGAAGATATGATCTTCTTAGCAACTCCAATTCTGAATGGAGCGTCACTTACGTCAAATACTGTTGCATCGGTTGCATCGGTAACTTTTAACCTTGCCAACGATGATAATTGTGATATGTTAAAATGATACAGATAAGCACCTGTTGATTGAACATTGCTTGCCAGATTAGAATATGTAAGACCATTATCCAGGGACAAGTCAATATTTACATTGCTGACACCAAACGAATACCAGGTGAATACGGTATCAGTGCTGACATTTTGTGTCGATAAATTCGGGAAGGTAACACGAAGTTGCTTACCCGTTGAATTTATTGAGAAGCAATAGTCAGAAACATCTGAATGTAACCCGGTTATATCGCTAATACGGATCTTACACAAACTGGAGTTTACATTTGGCACTGTCCATGTGTAAATACCGTCGCTTTCCGTTGATGCTACAATGTTGGTCCAACTGGAACCATTGTTTGTTGAATAATCGATCATTACATTCTGAAGATTCGTTGAGGTCCAACGAATATCGAAATGGTTACCTGCCTGGAGAACGAGGTTTGAATCGTTCGGGGCAACCACCTGAATGCTTGGCTCGGGTAAAACAGTAAATGAGGCATCTGATTCATCTACAGCATTACCATCAACTGCATCGGTGATTCTGATTTTATATCCGGATGCCGCTACAGTAGGACTCCATTCGTAGGAGCCGCTGCTTGGGGTACTTACAACAATAGATTTCCATTCGCCAAGATAATCGATTCGATAATCTATCTTTACACTGGTAATTCCGGAAGAAGTCCATTTTATCTGATATGGTGTTCCTGAATTTAAGTTCTCACCACCATTCGGATAAACTACGTGAATAGATTTTGCCGGTGTTACGGTAAACGTGGCATTGCTTTCATCCGAGGGAATGCCATCGGATGCATCACTGATTCTGATCTTACACTGTGTAGAAGAGATATTCGGTATCGGATTCCACTGATATAAACCATTGCTTTCCGTACTGTCTACAACTACTATCCAGGAAAGTCCATTGTTAGTGCTGTATTCAATTTTAACTTTATTGATCGCGCTGCTTGACCAGGTTATGTTCTGAGCAGTAGTAGCTTCCCACTTCTCTCCGCCGTTTGGTGACAGAACGACGAGGGACTGCGATATCTGATTAGAAATTGTAAATGTAGAATCGGATTCATCGGAAGGTAAACCATCTGAAGGATCGCTGACTCTAATCTTACAGAGCGAAGAATTCAGGCTTGGTACAGTCCACAAATACGAGCCCGTGCTTTCCGTGCTGTCAACTATCGTATTCCACGAAGCACCATTATTCGATGTATATTCGATTTTTACTTTCGGCAGATTGTAAGAGAGCCATTTGATATTTTGGCTCGATCCAGTGGTCCAGACATCACCGCCATTAGGACTGAGAACTTTAATCTGAGGTTCCGGCGATATTGTAAACACGTGATCGCTTTCATCTTTAGGAGTACCGCCTTGTACATTGCTTACACGAACCAGGCAATTTGTAGAGCTTACTGCAGGAATTGACTGCCAACGGTATATGCCGGTACTCTTCATTCCCGCAACAAGAGTCAGCCAGTGCAAACCATTATCTGTAGAATATTCAATTTTAACAGAATCAATTCCACTACTCGTCCAGGTAATACTTTGTGATGTTCCTGAAGCCCACGACTCGCCACCATTAGGAGCGGTCACAGTTATGGATTGGGGAAGGGAAGTTGCTATACTAAAGACATTGTCAGATTCATCTGAAGGAATATAGCTGTTATTCAGGTTCAATACTCTTACTTTACATAATGCAGAATTGACAGCAGGGACTATCCATTGATATGATCCTGTACTAGGCACAGAGTCTGCTATAGCTATCCATGAAGCACCACTGTTCGTAGTATACTGTAGTTTCACATTCGCAATATTTGTAGAAACCCACATAATGGTTTTCGTATCACCCGCAATTAATGATTCACCACCATTTGGTGAGAGAACCTTAATATCAGGAGCCTGTAATATTGTAAATGGAGTTGCACTTATTGCAATAGGTAATGTATCTACCGGATCATATATCCTGATTTTACAATTAGTTGATGAAATATTAGGAATTGGATTCCATAGATATAAACCATTACTTTCAGTGCCATGAACCACGGTATTCCAACTGACACCGCTGTTGGTTGAGTAATCAATATTCACAGAAGAAACGCCGGTACTCGTCCATTTTATACTGAATGATTTGCCACCGTCCAAAACTTCACCACCATTTGGAGTAGTAAGACTTATAGTCTGTGG
This sequence comes from Ignavibacteria bacterium, assembly GCA_021286645.1. Classification (GTDB taxonomy): domain Bacteria; phylum Bacteroidota; class Ignavibacteria; order Ignavibacteriales; family Ignavibacteriaceae; genus JACPGF01. The sequence continues at coordinate 472 of JAJTBZ010000085.1, read as the reverse complement.
TATTTGTGTATAAATGGTGAATGTGGTATCGGATACATCAGTCGGTGTACCGGTTGTAGCTTCACTGACTCTAATTTTGCATTGAGTTGAAGAAACAGAAGGAACCGGGTTCCACTGATACAGACCGGTATTGGCAGCACTCGGCGCTAATGTACTCCAGGATGACCCTGCATCCGTTGTTAATTCAATTTTAACATTACTGAAATCTTTATTATTCTTTGAAGAAGATGTCCAACGGATCTCAAAGGTTGAGCCAGCCAGAATTCTTTCGTTGCCATTGGGCTGAGTCAGCGTCAGGATCGGCTGTGGAGCAATCGTAAAGGAGCTGGCGCTGATATCCGAGGGGTTACCATCGGCAGCGTCACTGATACGTACCTTACAGTTGGTAGAAATGGTATTAGGTACCGTCCAGCTGTAGATACCATTACTGGGTGTCGAGGCAATAACCGTAGACCAGGATACACCGTTATTG
>JAJTBZ010000083.1 GCA_021286645.1 Ignavibacteria bacterium | reverse complement strand
CGGTAATACTGGCATTCGGTAGTGTTTTATTTTTGTTTTTCCTCCTCTAATATAACTCTTTGACCACTCTTTTCAGCCGCTATTCTTACGCGTATTAATCATTATTTCAGCTTTTTACTATTACTTTTGCGACAGCCACCTCTGGGAGAACCGACGAATAAATCCCATGGGGATTCCCCTTAAGTCCCTGCTTAGCGGGAGTAAAGCGCCGTAAAAGCAAAAATCCACTGCTCAAACGAGAGTGGATTGGAGAGCGGGAAACGGGACTCGAATGCCAGAGGCACTTGGAGCCCGCGACATCAATGCCAGTGGCATTGCGCTCTACAGAAAATGAGATGTGGTAAAGTCCGGGCAAAAAAAAACCTGACAAGGGAGTCAGGTTAGTAGAGGCGCCTGTCGGATTCGAACCGACGAATAAAGGTTTTGCAGACCTTCCCCTTAAGCCACTTGGGTAAAGCGCCGTAAAAGCAAAAATCCACTGCTCAAACGAGAGTGGATTGGAGAGCGGGAAACGGGACTCGAACCCGCGACATCAACCTTGGCAAGGTTGCGCTCTACCAACTGAGCTATTCCCGCATATCTGTTTATCCCCTCAATCATTATCTCAATAATTAGTGATTGAGAGATTCAAAAATACATATTATTTCTTTTCAATGCAAGTGTTTTGCCAATATTTTTAAACAAATATTAATTTTCCCACCCCTTAAAGAAACGTTTCCACAACTCAACTACAAACAACACAAAAGAACTGGCTACTATTAGCGCAAACCATTCAAAAGCATCGATATCAGATATAGCGAAAGCCTTCTTCAAGATTGGCACCTGCACAATGAACAATGACATTGCCAATGAGAGAATTCCACTAATGAGGAGTGGCCAGTTTGAAAAGAAATTCATTTCCAGAATCGAGCGATCGAGCGATCGACAATTAAACCCGTTAAACAGTCGGGCAAAGATAAGAGTTAAAAAGAAAATAGTTTGTGCATCATCCCGGTATAATTTGGATTCGATGGCCCAGACATATACACCGCTGCAAATGATCGCGATAAGGATACCGATGAAACCGATATATATTAATGTATATTGGTTCAATATACCTTCTTGAACTCTTCGAGGTTTTTTCTGCATTATTCTCGGATCAGAAGGTTCCATGCCTAAAGCAATAGCCATCAACCCGTCCATAATGAAATTAATAAATAATATTTGTACAGCAGATAGAGGAATGGGTAATTTTGTCATAAGCGTAAAAATCAGGGCGAATACGGTACCCATATTACCACTAAGCAGGAATAGAAGGTATTTCCTGATATTATCAAAAATACTTCTGCCTTCCTCAACTGCATTTACGATAGAAGTAAAATTATCATCAGTTAAAATCATGTCTGCTGCCTCTTTGCTTACGTCGGTGCCGGTGATTCCCATCGCGACTCCGATATCGGCTCTTTTCAGCGAAGGTGCATCATTTACGCCATCTCCTGTCATTGCCACTATATGCCCCTTGCGCATCAACGTGTCAACAATTTTCATCTTATGCTCTGGTGAAATTCGGGCGTATACTTCGGTAGCATCTACAAGATATTCAAATTCATCATCGTTAAGCAGTTCCAGTTCCTGACCTGATAGCGCTTTCCCCCGACGAAGAATCCCCAACTCTTTTGCAACTGCCATGGCAGTTATTTTATGATCTCCGGTAATCATGATCGGTTTTATACCCGCTGAGAAACACTTTTCAATTGCAATTTTAACTTCAGGGCGTGGTGGGTCTATCATCCCAACGATGCCAAGAAAAGTCATTTCAGATTCATAATTATCAAACTCTGTTGTCTCTTCATCCACGGATTTTTGCGCTATTGCCAGAACGCGTAATGCATTTTCACTCATCTCAAATGATTGATGCATGATCTCGCTTTTAATTTCAGAAGTCAAGGGCACTGTTTGACCATTTACCAGACAAGTCTTACATGAATCAAGAATTATTTCAGCTGCGCCTTTGGAAAAGGAAATTATTTTTCCTGAGCTCCGGTGGATAGTAGTCATTCGTTTCCTTTCAGAAGAGAAAGGAATTTCCTGTACGCGGGGTAATTTTTGTTTTAGATCATCAGCTTGTAATCCGGCTTTTTGAGCAGCTACAACAATGGCTCCCTCTGTAGGATCACCAATAATATCCCATACACCATTGGTATTTTGCAATAATGTATCGGAACATACTGTCCCTGCGGTTAGAAGAGTCTGTAAATCCGGTGATTCCGCAATTTTAACCTCGAGCCCGTTTACGAGGATGCTGCCCTGGGGGGTATAGCCTGCGCCGGAAACATGGAACAACGTTGTTCCACAGTATATTTCCCTAATTGTCATTTCATCCTGAGTTAGCGTACCGGTTTTATCAGAGCAAATAATATCGGTAGCGCCAAGAGTTTCAACAGCGGGAAGTTTGCGGATGAGAGCTTTCCGTTTGACCATACGTCGAACACCGAGAGCAAGACTAATTGTTACAACAGCCGGTAACGCCTCAGGAATAATAGCTACTGCTAACGCAACTCCCCAAGTGAACATTTTAGCAACGCGTTCATCATGTGCAATCCCGATTAGACTCATGATGGTGGCCAACGCGATTGAAAAAATTCCCAGCCGTTTTCCTAACCCGTCTAAATTCTCCTGCAACGGAGTGCGCCGATTTTCACCGGATTGCAACATCCCGGCTATTTTGCCAAATTCGGTTTGCATTCCTATGTTCGAAACAAGTACTTTGCCTCTGCCATAAGACACGGTTGTTCCCATATAAACCATATTTTTTCGGTCGCCCAAAGGGGCATTGCTATCGGGAATGGGCAGAGAATTTTTTTCAGAAGCAGTAGATTCGCCGGTAAGAGCTGCTTCTTCAATTCGTAGATTTACCGATTCGATAAGTCTTCCATCGGCCGGAATCTTATCACCCATTTTAATGAGCATTACATCTCCCGGTACCAGATCAGCAGCTTCAATAAGCATCTCCTTGCTATCGCGTAAAACATGAGCATGTGGTGATGCCATTTTGCGCAAAGCCTCTATGGCTTTACCGGCCTGGAACTCCTGAATAAACCCCAATACTCCGGCGAGGATAACAATAGTGATAATGGAATATGCTTCAAAAACATCATTCATGTAAAATGAGATAACAGCTGCTACAATTAGAATAATAATAAGGAGGCTTTTAAATTGATTTAATAGCAAAATGAAAGGGCTTTCACCTTTTTCAACAATCAGTTCATTACGTCCAAGCTCAGTCTGTCGTTTTTTTGCCTCGTCCTGAGAAAGACCGGATAAATCTGATTGCAAATTGGTTAAGCACTCTTCAGTACTTAATGCGTGCCATGAAAGCGATTTGTTCAATTTAGAAAACTCACTCATTTATTTCATCACGTATTTGTTATTGAGCAAATTAATTAGTGAAGGGCAGATGCCAGATACTTCAGCACTTAGCCCTAAGATATGGAAAAAAAAATTAAATATCACGTGGATAATGTTGCTTGGAACACATACAAAAAAAGAGAGGATTTGCGGTTTTTGAGAAAAAAGGGTCGGTTTTGTTAAATAAATGAAGTTTACTGGTTGCCAGCCGTAAATAATTTTTGGTACTTAAATTTATATGCGGGTTCGTGCAATTTTATTCGGATTTTCGAAAAAAACAAGCATAAAAATGAGAAATCTTTATCAGTGAAAATTTCGTGACTTGTTTTAAATAATTTGTTTGCAAGTTAGTATGGAATTATTAACTTGAGGGTGCAGATAACATTTTATTTATACTTATCACATGGTTCTAATCCTATAAACAGATAGGAGAATTTATATGAATAAATTTCTAAAAATAACTTTTGTTATTTCCCTCTTTCTATTTACTAATCTCTTCGCTCAGTATGGAAAAATTACCGGTTCGGTAAAGGATAAGAATACCGGAGAACCTCTCATTGGTGTTAATATAACCTTACCGGGTACCGCACTGGGTGCTGCAACAGATGTTGAAGGATATTACGTTATTCTTCGTGTACCGCCAGGAGTATATAGCATGAAAGCTTCACTCGTGGGTTACAATGCAACTTCTGTTTCCGATGTTCGCGTTTCTATTAACCAAACTTCTGAAGTTAATTTGCTCATGGTTGAGCAGCGATTAACCACTCAGGAAGTTGTTGTTGTCGCCGAAAAACCCGTTGTAGATAAAGACGTATCTGCCAGTACTTCAAACATTGCTGCCGATCAGTTCCAAAAGTTACCCGTTGCTTCCGTTGCCAGTGTAGTGCAATTGGAAGCCGGTATTCAGTCCGGAATGAACATTCGCGGTGGTGGTAGTGACCAAACGATGGTTATGCTTAATGGTATTGGTATGCGCGATGAAAGAAGCAATACACCTTTTAGCGCGGTAAGTCTTACTGCTGTTGATGAAATCCAGGTTCAAACCGGTGGTTTCAATGCTGAATATGGTAACATCCGTTCGGGTATTCTTAATGTTGTTACCAAAGAAGGTAATGTTGATAAATACCATGTAAGCTTTGTCGGAAGATATAGGCCTGCAGGTAATAAATCTTTTGAAGATGGTCCATCTTCGAAGAATTTTTATTATATCCGTCCTTTTGTAGATCCTGCAGTTTGCTGGACTGGTACCACGAATGGAAATTGGAGTACCGGAATGCAATCGACGTATCCAACATTTCAGGGATGGAATAATTACGTATTAAGTGCAACATCGCCTTATGCCGGATTAACACCCGAAGCTGCTCAACGTTTATTCTTATGGCAGCATCGTAAGGATTTCAGTATCGATAAACCAGATCATGATGTTGATATGACGGTTTCCGGTCCACTGATTCCCGTTTATAGCCGACTACTTGGAAACCTTCGCTTTGTTCTCTCCTATCGTGAAAATTATACAAACCTTCTCATGCCATTTAATACCGATAACTACTATGAAAACATTATTCAGGGTAAAGTTACATCTGATGTTGGAACAGGCATGAAATTAACATTTGACGGGTTATTTGCTCGCCAATCAGGTACAGCAGTTTATCGCGATGGTTCTTCAGGCATTAATACTTCAGTTTATGAAGTAGCGAACAATAACTTTGCGAAAGGTAGTGATGGTGAAAGCCGTATCTACTCTACAGATTATTGGTGCCCTGCAAGTACAGAACGCTGGATGTTAGGTGGAAAGTTTACTCATGCTATATCCGGATCAACATTTTATGAAGCTAACTTCAGTGCCTTCTCGACCAGCTATAAAAAATTCCCTGGTCTCCGCAGAGATTTAACAAATCAGTATGCAATTATACCGGCATTAGTAGATCCTAACGGGAACTATGCAGGTTATTATACCAATGAAGCTCCTTATGGCTATGAACCACTGAATTCCATTACCGGTATCGGCTCCTCAATGCGTATGGGCGGTGGCGGTATGAGCTATGGTCGTGATACTTCAAAGTTAACCAATTACAATTTGCATGTAGATTACTCGACTCAATATAATAAATATCACTTTATTAAGGCTGGTATAGAGTTAAATTATACAGAAAACAAAGTAAACAATGGTATTGCTGATTCAGCATTACCTTCGAACAATACTGTTTATTATTGGCAGAATTATCCTATCCGTGGTGCTGTGTATGCACAGGATAAGATTGAATATGAAGGAATGATTGCAAATGTCGGTTTACGTATGGATTTCTTAGATCCTAATACCGATTGGTATTCAACTACCGGTGATTATGATTTAGCATATTCAGCCAACCCTCCATCATCTTTAGATGCAATTAAAAATAAGAAAGTAAACACACAGGTTTATTTCAGCCCTCGTTTAGGTGTTGCTTTCCCCATTACTGTAAATAGTAAACTGTATTTTAACTACGGTCACTTCATGCAGGTGTCTACTCCTGACAATCTTTTCCTCTTAAGAAAAGATCTATATAGCGGCAGAGTTGCTCAGGTTTCGGATCCTTCAATTGCAATGCAGAAAACCATTGCTTATGAATTAGGTTATGAACATGGTTTATGGAATGATTACCATGCAAAGATAGCAGGTTATTATAAAGACGTTACAAATGAAACTCGTTTGGTTACCTACGTTAGCTCAGATAACAAAGTTAACTATACAATTCCTAGAGCAGATTTGTATGAAGATATTCGTGGCCTGGAATTAACATTCCAGAAAAAACGTGGCGATTGGGTGACTGGTTTTGTTAACTATACGTATCAGGTTCGGACATATGGTTATTTTAACTATGCTACCTATTATCAGAATACTTCCTCGGAACGTAAATATATCCGTGAATATATTGATAACAAGCAAACCAAACCTGTTGCACAGCCATACGCACGTTTGAATTTAGATGTATTTACACCACATGATGATTTTGGCCCACAATCAATCAGCTTCTTGCTTACTGACTGGCGCTTAAACGTTTTAGCTTCATGGCAGGCAGGTGAATACTTTACGTGGACAGGCGGCGGTTCTACAATTGCCGGCTTCCAGAACAATTTCCAATGGTCAGATAGCTGGGGCGTTGATCTTCGCCTAAGTAAAGACTTCAAAGTTGACAGGTTGAACATTCAGGTATTTGCCGATATCTACAATGCTCTCAATATTAAAACTATGAGTCGCTATTACGGCTGGACCGAAGAAAACTTTAATAATTATATGAAATCATTGCATTTAGGCAGTGGTGACTGGGATTCACGTTTCGGTTATATAAACATCCCTGGTTCGGATAAACCAGGCGACTACCGCGATTATGATGTAACGTATACCCCTATGAAAGGTGTTACAGTACTTGATAATTTGAATGGATTAGATGCCAGTTTATTACCTCCGAAAGATGTGATTTATTATGAAGCCTCTTCAGGTCGCTATGTTCAGCGTGATGGTACTAATTGGAAAGATGTTGATCCTTCACGTATGGATCAGATCAAGAAAGATAAGGCATATATTGCCATGCCGAATATGGGATTCTTCTCATTCCTGAATCCACGCAACATTTATTTCGGAATAAAATTCTCTGTGGAGTTATTCTAATATGAATACATTACAAAAATTATTTAGTATTGCAGTATTAATTTGTATTATTGCCCTCTCCTCATCCTCGGTATTCGCGCAGTCATCTATAACTTGGATGTCAGCCGGTTCTCTGCACAATTGGTATTCAAATATCGGTTGTGAAATTGAAGAAGGCGGCCCGGTGAAAGACCAGCAATGTGGTTTACGTTGGCCAGCCATGTATGATTATCAGGACATTCAGGCCTGGAAAGGCCTGTGGATAGGAGCCTCAAACTTTAAAGATTCCAAGGGCAGAACCTGGAATGCAAAAGTTGTACATATTGGCCCGCGTGTTACCGGAGCCAATGAATTTTATCCGGTTAAATTTTACACGAAATCAAAGTTCGCCAAACCATCTATCGTTGTAGATGATCAGGCTTCTGAACGTGAAGCAAATGCTATTCAAATAGATTCTGTCGATCCTAACATGGCTTGGGATCGGGAAATCTATACTGAATGTAATACGCAACTTGGTTTAACGATGGTACGCCGGATTTTCCAGTTCAGCAATCCGAATCATGAAAACTATATTGTAAACGAATATACTTTCACGAATACCGGTAAAGCCGATCCTGCTGATCCAACTAAAGTAACCTATCCCGGACAAACTCTCGATGGTTTACGCTTTTTCTTCCAGTATCGTATGGCATCAAATCGTCAGACCCGAAACGTAATTGGTAACCCGACAGGTTGGGGCAAAAATACCAATTGCGATGCTCGTGCTGATGGTAATAAAACAAACGTTTTATTGCCAGCTAACTGGGAAAAAGGCGTTTCCGGCGAAGATACATTACGCTGTCAGTTTTCATGGCATGGTAAGTTCAATGAATTTGCTGACTATGATAATATCGGCGGTCCGATCTGGAAATATGCATCGTTATCAAGCCTTACTGCCGGCGATACTGTTGGTCGTTTAGGCTCAGCCAATTTTGCAGGTATTTTAACCGTGCATGTCGATAAGTCAGGTGTAGATAAATCGGATGACCGTAACCAACCTTCTACTACAACTACATTTGATTCTGATGATGACTTAATGCGCAATAACAGCGCTGATAATGAAGGTCAAAATATCTCTGAATATGCATTAATGTCAAAAGGTCACGACAAGCGTCACCTCGAGAAAATGGGTGAAACAAACCTCGAAGCACCTTCAAAGAATGCGTATTTCGGTTCAGGTGGTATGTCCTTTGCGAATGGATACGGCCCATTCAAATTAGCTTTCGGCGAAAGCATGAAAATTGTTTTTGTTGAAGCAGTTGATGGAATGAGACGCGATTCTTGTATTTCTGTTGGACATGCTTATAAATTAGGCCAGATATCAAAAGAGGCTAAAAACCGTGAGGTTATGAAGTCGAAAAATAAATTAATGTACACATTCAAACGCGCCCTTGATAATTATTATTCGGGCTGGCAAAATGGTAAATCGTTAATGCCGCCACGCGAACTTATAGTTACCGGTTTGGGTGATAAAATTGATGTACGTTGGACATTGTATAATGAATCTGATCCTGATATTAAAGGGTTTAAAGTATACCGTGCTTTGAGCAGATTTGATAGTACTTACTATTTGATGGCAACTTTGCCTGCTTCTGCCCGTAGCTACAGTGACAATACAGCCCCTCGTGGAATGAGTGCTTATTATTATGTTGTATCAGTCGGAGCTCCTGTAGCAAAGAACGATGCATTGATGATTTCAGGTGATTCACTCGTTTCGCATTGGAACTATTCGATAACTGCTGATCCTACAACGTTGAAACGCCCTCCGGGATCTACTTTAAGTCAGATACGTGTTGTACCTAACCCTTACAATGTTGCATCTGCAGATATTTTGCACTTTGGTGAACGTAAAGATAGAATTTATTTCTACGATATTCCGGGTAAGTGTACTATTCGTATCTATACCGAATATGGTGAACTTATTAAAACTATTCAGCACACGAACAATACCGGTGACGAGCCATGGGATTGCAATACATCTTCCAACCAGATTGTTGTAAGCGGATTGTACATTGCTGTGGTTACCGATAATACTACCGGTGCGAGCAGAATAGTTAAATTTGTTGTAATACGTTAAGCGCAGTGAAAGTGAGCTAACTATGAAAAATAAAAAAATATTTGCTTTCTTATTAATATTAGTATGCCTGGTAATTCCTGTTACTAACGGGCAGGATAAACTGGCACAGACCGGTATGAAGTTCTTGCAGCTTTCAACTGACGCAAAAGCAGCGGCAATGGGAGATGCAGTTACCGGGTTGGAAGGAAACTCATCCTCAATGTTTTTCAATCCGGCTGCAATGGCACGTCAGAAAACATTGACTGATATAACTATTGGCCAGATTAATCACATTGCTGATATAAAGTATTACTATGTCGCAGCAAGCTTTGCTCCGTATGAAGGTCAATATGGTGTTTTCGGACTAAATTTTGAGTACGTTAATTATGGTGAATTGCAGGCAACAGTAATTGCGCAAAATCAGGCGGGTTATGAAGATATAGGAACATTCAAACCCAAAGCATATTGTGCTGGCTTAAGCTATGCTAAAGCTTTAAGTGAGCAGTTCTCTATTGGTGGTACGGTAAAATATGCGGTTCAGGATCTTGGATCGTCTGTTATGACCTCCGATACAAACGGGAGAACAACAAAATCTTACAAACCGAATTCATTAGTTTTTGATTTTGGTATGTTGTTCCATACAGGAATCAAAAGCCTGGATTTCGGTGTTTCAATCAGAAACTTTAACGCAAAAGAAGTGAAGCTGGAAAATGAAGGATATCAACTTCCTCTCATGTTCCAAATTGGTTTCGCATTCAATTTGAGCGATGTATTGGATTTGAATAAAGAAGAACATTCAATTCAGTTAGCTGTTGATGCAAATCACCCTCGCGACTATTCTGAACAAATTATGCTTGGATGTGAATATACATTCCAGAAGATGATTTCTTTCAGAGTTGGTTATGAGAAACCAAATGATGAACATGGTTTCACTTATGGTATCGGCTTTAAGAAAAACGTTCAGGGCACCGATATAGGAATTGATTATGCCTATGTCCCCTGGACTACTTTCTCCGATGTTCATCGTTTCACTCTCCATTTCGCGTTATAGAGAAAGAAAAGTAAAGGTAAATAATTATGAAAAATAAATTTGTAACCTTCATTAAATTTTGCACTCGATTATTGGTATTGGCAGTATTTGTAGCTGCATATACAGGTTGTCAGGATAAAGAAGATAACCCGTCTCTCTATAATTCGGGCAATTTCCATAATGGTGCGCGCCCCATTATTACCTCAATATCAATACTAAATGCCCCTTTGGGAACATCCGCGGTTTTGGCGAAAATTCGGATTACCGGTCAGAATTTTTCTACAAATCTGGCAGATAACTTAGTTGTATTTGGTAATTTATACGGTAAGGTCTTAGCTTCAACGGCAACAACCATTGATGTTCAGGCTCCTTATGTTGATTTGTTTACTCTGCCTGATACTACGGTTAATGTAAGCGATTCAATTTACGTAATGATCTCCGGCGACAACGCTGCTCTTTATCCGAGCAACAAAGTTTCATACCCCCTCACTCGTGTATTGAGAATTATCAGTAACAGTGCTAACGTTGAAATGGTTAATGCCCGTGCTGTTGCGACTGATAACTCCGGAAATATTTATATTTCTTTGGCTACACCGGCTGTTGGCGGTGTTAAAATGGGTGTTACCAAACTTGCCGCAAATGGTGTGGAAACCCCGTTATTAAGCGCCAACGATCAGCAATACGCCTGGGAAGATATGAAAGTTGGGCCAAATAATGATTTATACTTCTGCGGCCCTTTGCGCGGAGTTAAGATTCTTAAAAATGGTACAACTGCATTGGGTACTTTCTCGGCATTTTCAGCTGCAGATGGAATTGAATCTCTTAATGCAATGGATTTTGACGCTAATAATTATTTGTGGGTCGGTGGTAAATCCTCTTCACGAAAATTATATTCGCTCTCTCCGACTAGTCCCGTTGTGCAAAATCCAACCGTTTTCCCCGGTATTATAAAAACTTTGCGTGTTTATAATGGGTATTTGTATATCGGTGCTATAATGGATGCTGATACAACATACCGTATCGTAAAATACCAGATTTTAGCCGGTGGTGCGTTGGGCGCTTCATATACGGAGGTACTAAATGTCTCTTCAAAATATCCTGGGAAGATAGTTTCTTCGTTAACATTCGCTCAGGATGGAGATATGTATCTCAGCTTCAATAAAGATTGGACTGGTTTAACAGATAATCCTGGAATTATTGTGCTACATCCAAATAGCTCTATCGAAGAATTCTATCCGAGTGCACTTGTTTCTACCAAATTTAAAGGTACCAGTGCAGCATATAATTCATTATATTGGGGTGCAGGGAATTATATGTACGCGGTATGTGTAAATACTGAAAACACGAGCGCGGCTCCGTCAAAATCAAGATTAATAAAAATTAATATGTTTAAAAATGGTGCAACGTATTATGGCAAACCATAACGCCACATCACAACATAACGTACTAACTAACTAAAAAGGAATGATTACATGAAAAAAATATTCAGTGTTCTTGTAGTGCTTCTTTTGGCCGTTTCTATGAATGGTCAAACCAAAAAATGGACTGCAGCTGGTGTATTCCCTGATACTACGAATGCAAAATTGTTCAATAGTATCCATGGTATCGCTGTGGATCCTGATGGCAAAGTTTGGATTCAGGATTACTACGCTTCAACAAGAGACTCTGTCGGCGTTACCTTAAAAGGTGTACTTACCTGGCCGAAAGTTCGTGTTCTCCGTATATATAAACCAAATGGAACAGAAGCTAGCTTCTCTCCGATGGTAACTGTTACTTACCCGGGTGGAAAAGATACACTTGGTGGAACGAAGGTTAATGACTCTACATGGTCAACAAATACCGGTAGAGGTATGTCTGTAGGTCCTGATGGTAACATTTGGGCTTCATACTTTGGTACCTTATATAAAATTAACTATAAAACCGGTGCCGGTATGTTGAAGATCGTTGTTGATAACGTGAACTCAATTACCCGTGCAGCTATCGATACGATAGGAAATGTTTTTGTTGCTAACGTTGCACCTACCTATAACATGAGAATGTATTCTGCTACCGGCGGATCATTAGGTAATGCTATCGATCAAACAATTGGTTATTCACGCGGTTTTGAAGTTTCTGCTGACGGAAATTCAATTTTCTGGGCAGGTTATTCTTTGAATAAAGTTATGGTTTACAGAAGACCTGACGATTTGACACCTTTCTCATACAAAGATTCTATTATTGGTATGACTTCTGAATCAATGTGGAGAGATCCGAAAGTAAAACAGTATATTTGGGTATGCGCCGGCCCGGCAGATAACCCGCCAACCGATCCTAAATATACAAGCCATACTTTCTATAAAGTTAATTCTGCTACTATGGCTATCATCGATAGCTTGAACGATTCAGTTCTTCCTTCAACGAATGATGCCAAGCATCGTGGTATCGCATTCTCTCCAAACGGTGATACTGCGTATGTTACTGCATGGCCTAATTCATCAGCTTTGACTGGCGATCAGAAAATTCAGCGCTTCATTTATAAACCAGTTAGTGTTGAAGAAGTTAAAAATGTTGCTACCAGAGCTTTTGAACTGAATCAGAACTATCCTAACCCGTTCAACCCTTCAACCAAGATTACATACTCTGTAATGAATGAAGGTTTGGTTGCATTAAAAGTTTACAACATTCTTGGAAAAGAAGTTGCTACTTTAGTTAACCAATCACAGAAAAAAGGTACCTATCAGACATCATTTGATGCTAAGAACTTACCTAGCGGTACCTATATCTATACCTTAACTCAGAACGGTTCTTCAATTAGCAAGAAAATGCTTCTGATTAAGTAATTTGGAATTTTTTCCGAACTCAAGGGGCCTTCTGAAAAGATGGCCCCTTTTTTTATGCATGAAAATAACTTATTCAGATTTGTTTGAAGTGATATTGTTTGAAGTGATATCATAAATATGTAATTTCCATCCAAAGTGGTATCGAAGGCTAATTTTGGGACGGCAGACAGTTGAAATTCCGGCTGTATTAAATAACTGAGAAGCAGAAAGTATGTAATGGAAAAATATTTTGATGTGCTATATTATTATCTATATTATTTTTATAATAATGTAAGGAAGGAAAACCAGCCCAATAGTTTTACCATCATTTCAATGAGCATCCATGAAGGATTCGCAACCTTAGCTGTTCTGGATCTTTACTTTGTGTATGTATTCAGGGTAAGTATAATCAGTAATTGGTTTGGTATGCCTTTGATAGCGCTATACATAGCAATAAATTATTTTTATTTTTGGCGCTCCGGCCGGGCTAAAAAACTGGTTCATGGCAGCGCGCCTATTTACCGGAATAAAAGTATTACCAGGTTAATCGTAATACTCTCATTTTTTTCCGCATCTGTATTATTATTTATCGCAGCGGTAATAGGTAAACTTGAATTAGTTGGTCATTTATAAACAGGTAACATTATCAGTGTAGCGAATTAATATCTCCTGTTTGAGCCAGTGGTTAGCTTTACACGAATGTTTGCACTTGCTAAGAGCGGGCAGGTTACGAGCTTGCATTTTAAGTTTCATAAATAGGAAAGCACCCGGTTGCTTCTTTGTTTTATAAAAGTTACTCTATTACTGAATACACACCTGTTTCAATCAATACTATCCACAATAGGAAAAACCGACCGGCCCTTTTTCATTTCGCACTGTATTGTCCTGAAAAAGGTAGACAGAAAAGGAGTCACCAACTGCGTAAACGCGGTCGCGCAGCGGGTCCCCGAAGGACGCAGAAGAACTATAGTTTTGCATTCAAATTGCAAGTAGTATCAGAGGAAGAAAAAGGAGAATACACATATCGACAAGCCCAGCACAATACGGTATCCAAGTTCGGAGTCCAGTATTGAAACGGATGCCCAAACTCGGTGCCCGGAAATTGTATGCACTTTTAGAGGAAGCGATTATGATCTCAGGGATAAAGATGGGGCGGGATAAGTTCATTACGGTACTGTGGGAACATGAGCTGCTCGTCAAGCCAAAAAAATGATATATACAGACGACAAACTCAAAGCATTTGTTAAGGAAGTATCCGAATTTGGTACGGGGTATGCAATTAGTCAGAAAGGATCAACTCTGGGGCAGTGATATCACGTATGTACGTACAAAATAAGGTTTTTGTTACCTCAGTATGATAACCGATGCGTACTCGCGAAAGATTGTAGGAATTGCGGTGAGTAATTCACTTAGTACAGAAGTATGCAGTCGAGTATTAGCCGAGGCATTGCACGGCAGAGCAAGAACTGAAAGGCTTATCCATCACTCAGACTGGGGACTGCAGTATTGCAGTAAGGAGTACGTAGTGATGTTGGAACGTAATGGCAATGAGATTAGTATGATCGAGATTGGCGAGCCGTATGAGAATGCACTCGCCAAGCGAATGAACCGGACGATAAAGGAGGAGTTTTTGGGAGATGCACGATTTATGGATCAATGGGTCTTGGGCAAGGTGGCCCGGGAAAGTATCGCAATTTACAACAAGGAACGCCTGCACCTAAAATTAGGTATGCGGCTGCCAGATCAGGTCCATCGATAAACAGATAACCCCTTTCGGCCTACGCCCTTCAGGGGTTTTCTGTTAGTATTTAATTACATATGTTTATATAACTAAAAAGTGTAAACTATTTTTAGGACGACTCAATGAAAATAACTTATTCAGATTTGTTTGAAGTGATATCATAAATATGTAATTTTCATCTAAAGTGGTATCGAAGGCAAATCTTGGAACGGCAGAAAATGGAAATTTTGCTTGATTTTATAACTGAAAAGCAGAAAGTATGTAATGGAAAAATATTTTGATGTGCTATATTATTATTACTATTATTTTTATAAAAATATAAGAAAGGAAGACCAGCCTAATGTTGTTACAATCTTTGTAATGAGTGCCCAGGAAGCATTCACAACCGTAGCTGTTCTGGATCTTTACTTTGTGTATGTATTCAGGGTAAATATAATCAGTAATTGGTTTGGTATGCCTTGCACAGCGCTATACATAGTAGTAAATTATTTTTATTTTTGGCGCTCCGGCCGGGCTACAAAACTGGTTCAAGGCAGCGCGCCTATTTACCGGAATAAAAGTATTACCAGGCTAATCGTAATACTCTCATTCTTTTTTTCGTTTGTAATAATATTTATCGCAGCAGTAATAGGTAAACTTGAATTAGTTGGTCATTTATAAACAGGTAACATTATCTGTGTAGCGAATATATATCTCCTGTTTGAGCCAGTGGTTAGCTTTACACGAATGTTTGCACTTGCTAAGAGCGGGCAGGTTACGAGCTTGCATTTTAAGTTTCATAAATAGGAAAGCGCCCGATTGCTTCTTCGTTTTATAAAAGTTACCCTATTACTGAATACACACCTGTTTCATTCAATACTATCCTCAATTGACAAAACCCACACGCCCTTTTTCATTTCGCGCATTATTACCGCAATTTTCTTATTTTCTTGTTATGATATGCTGAATTAATTGTTTTTATCAGGAGGTTACCTATGCCCAAAAAAGTTTTAGTAGTTGATGATGAACCGGATCTTGAAATTCTTGTCCGGCAAAATTTCCGCAGGAAAATAAGGGCTGGTGAGATGGAATTTGTATTCGCACAGAATGGTAAAATTGCATTGGAACGGCTTGCCGAAAATACAGATATTGATGTTGTTATGTCCGATATCAACATGCCGGAAATGGATGGTCTTACTCTCCTGAACGAAATTATTAAAAACTACCCACTTCTCCGTTCTGTTATTGTTTCTGCATATGGCGATATGAAAAACTTACGGACAGCCATGAATAACGGGGCCTATGATTTTGTTACAAAGCCCATAGATTTTGAAGACCTTGAGAAAACTCTGCTCAAAACAATTTCCGAAGTTGATGCATTGCGCGAAGCTAATGCTATCCGTGACCAGCTAGTGACTGTACGACGGGAATTGCAAATCGGGCGGGAAATTCAAAGGAGTTTTCTTCCTACCATTATTCCTGCAGTCAGTGGGTATGAATTTGCAGCTAGTTTTCAGCCCGCAAAAGAATGTGCCGGCGACTTTTATGATATTTTCCCGATGTCGGATGAAACAAAAATCTGTTTCGTCCTGGGGGATGTTTGCGGTAAAGGTGTTGGATCGGCTCTGTTTATGACACTTGTACGAAGCCTGATTCACGCATACGCGATTATGCAGGAAGCCTCCGTTAATGCAGCTTATGAGATCATCCAGATGACCCATGATTATATAACTACTATTCACGAAGAAGCCAATATGTTCGCGACAGTTTTCTTCGGAATCCTGGATACAACTACAGGCATCGTTCAGTATATCAATTGCGGGCATAACGCTCCGGTGGTTTATGCGCAGGATGGCAGTTTAATCGAATTGCCTCATAGCGGACCCATCATTGGTATTTTCCCTTCTAAAGATTTTATTGTAAGGGAATTTACACTCCAGCCTGGCGAATTGCTGTTCGTTTATTCTGATGGTGCAACGGATTGTATCAATCCTGCGCAGGATATTTTCGGTGAAGAGACTCTTTTCCAATTTGTTAAAGACAATAAAAATGGGCATGGACAGGAAATTGTGCAGGGAGTATTGAACAAAATAGCTGAGTTTATTGACGGCGCTGAACAGTTTGATGATATTACGTTGTTAACAATTAAAAGAACCTGATTTCAAAAAAGTAGGCATAAGAGGGTTATATGATTCGGTTATCCTGGAGAAAAAAATTATTTACATTTTTTGCCCTGGTTGCATTGATCCCTTTGACAATCAGCGGCTGGAATATGATTGGAATTACCTCCGATGAAGTTACCAATAGCACTAATGAAAGCCTGGCAGTAGATGCCGGAACAGTTGCCTCGCATATAAATAATAGCTATACATCGTTATGGATAAATCCCTTAAAGATTATCAAGTCAGGCCTGGAAAGCCCGGATTTGGGCGGTAATGAAAAAGCTGCAATTATTTCCGGAGCAACAAAAAAAATTGACGACCTTATTTGTGTCGAGCTGTTTTTTCTTCAGGGAGAACATTTTACTTCTGCCTTACGGGTTGCCAAAGATACATATGTCGAATCTCTCAAGAAAAAAGGGCTGGGAGAGAATGAAATTCAATTCCCTCAGGCGCTGATTGAAAAATACAATTCTGATCAAATAACATTTGGTACCCCATTTTATGCTGCAGGGTTGGGTACCTGGGTTGTAATAACGGCTATTCCTATAAAAATTGCAGGTTCGCCAAAATCACTGCTTATGGCATTAATTGATATGAAGGAACTGGTATCGTTTACTCAAGGATTCTATTCCGGCAGTAAAAATCGCGCTTTGTATCTACTGGATAAAGAAGGGCATCGCTTGTTCAGCAAGGAAAGCGAGAATCTTTCTTCATTGCGAATAGTACAGGACATTAAGACCATGATTGCAAGCAAATCGCGTATGCAAGGTGCGACGAATTATAAAAATGAGAAAGGTGAAGCCGTAGTAGGATGTTACGCGTTTCCGGAAAATATTGAGTGGGCGGTGGTTGCAGAAATTAAGGAAGCAGATGCGTACCAGATGGTGGGCAAAATAAAACTCTCGCTGCTGCTTTGGGTAATTGTCGGCTTGGGAATAGCTATGACCGGAGGTCTGCTTTTCAGTAACGATATAAGTAAGCCGATCATAAAATTAAGCAAGGTTGCGGAAACAATTTCATCGGGAAATTTTGATGTTGATGTGGAATACAAAGGAAAAGATTCCATTGGAGTATTGGGCTCCACGTTATTAAACATGAGCCGATCTTTGAAGTCAAGTTTTGAAAAAATAGCACAGCAAAACAAACAACTGGAAGAATACAACAGAACTTTGGAACATAAGGTTGAAGAACGAACTCTTGAATTGAAAGATAAAAATACCGCGCTGGAAGATACATTGACCAAATTGAAAGAGACGCAGGAACAATTGGTTATGTCGCAAAAACTCGCATCTCTCGGGCAATTAACCGCGGGAATAGCGCATGAAATTAAAAATCCGTTGAATTTTGTAAACAATTTTGCAAAACTTTCCGTTGGTTTAGTCGATGAATTGAAGGAAGAACTTGACAGGGCGAAAGGAACAAACGCGCAACCCGACTACGGATATGTTGAAGAGGTTCTGGGAGATATTGAAACTAATGTTACAAAAATTTCTGAACATGGTAACAGGGCAGACAATATTGTTCGAAATATGCTTGAGCACAGCCGTATGGACAGCGGTGATTTTTCAAAAACTGATATAAATAAACTGATCGATGAATCTGTTCATCTTGCGTTTCATGGAGTACGATCCCAGGTAGCCGAGTTTAACTGCTCGTTAAATTTACAATATGATAAAAATATAATTCCCTGCAATGCTAATCCACAAGCACTGTCTCAGGTGTTTATTAATTTGTTTAATAATGCTTTCTATGCAATGAACAAAAGGAAACTGACTTCTTCATCTGATTATATGCCTGAGCTGGTTTTAAGTTCGAAAGATACACCGGAATTTATTGAAATTTGCATTCGTGACAATGGCACGGGTATTCCGCAAAAGAATCTCCAGAAAATTTTTGAACCGTTCTTCACTACCAAACCGACAGGTGAGGGTACTGGTTTAGGGTTATCCATCAGCTTTGATATCGTAAGTCAAATGCACAGGGGTGATATGTCGGTGAATTCGGAAGAAGGGCAATTCACCGAATTTAAGGTGAAACTACCGAAAAATTTAACCAGTATTTAGTTTAGCAATGGCTGCCCCTGAAAAGGCAGCCATTTCAGTATTCTCTCTACACTCCAATCGGCCTGCCACAAAATGTTTAAATATTGTAATTTCAAACAAAACATGCGGCAAAGTACCGGTAATTTTGTAAATTTCCTGATTAATGCCGCTCGTTTTGCTTCATTGCAAAGCAGGCGTGGTGTATTAATACTACACTCATTCCGTATCGCTAATGTATTTATGTGTTATCAAAATTACTTATTAACTGTACAAATGTAATTATGAAAAAAATTGTATTCTGTTTACTGGGATTTGCTCTTATTGCCGGCAGCTTTGTTCATGCACAGCAAAAAGGAATTATTAAGGCCCTGGTTAAGGACAAACAAACGATTCGGGATATCTCGAAAGAATATCTGAATGATCCTGACCTATGGGAAGAAATTCTCCGCAGCAATAATTTAAAATCACCTGCCGATGTAAAACCCGGGATGTCGCTGACTATTCCCTATAATCAAATAATGCGCGCTAAAAGTGCCGCCGATGACGCATGGACAGATATTCAAAAAGCAAATGTTGCAGGTGCAAAATCATTTGCTACAGAATCAATCGATAAGGCGGCCAGTTTGCATTCGCAGTCATTAAAAGAACGTAAAAATGGGAATTGGGAAAGAAGTTATCAATTAGCTTCACAGGCCCGTCAGGAAGCCGTAAATGCCTATCAGGAATCAGTAATGAAGAGTTCAGCCAAGGGTGAGGCTTCGGTTACTTTTGCCAAAGGGAAAGTTGAAAGTAAAAAATCTGCTGAGAGCTTATGGCGGACAATTGCATTGCTTTCGAAACTGATTGAAAATGATAAGGTACGGACGCTCTCGGAATCGTATGCAGAGATATCCTTCATAGATAAAAGTAAAATCAGATTGAGTGAAAACTCTCAGGCTGTAATCCAGAGGAATCGCGTAGATTTACTTAAAAATACGAGCGAAGCAAAAGTTAGCCTTGAAAAAGGTGATGCTTTTGCATTACTTACCGGGGGACAGGGTAAAAGAAAACTCAACCTGGAGGTTCCTGGTCTCGAAACCACTGTTCGTTCAAAAGCTTATTGGGTTAATCGAGATGAAAAAGCAACGAAGGTTGCCAATTATGACGGCGAAATTGAATTAAAATCAAAAGTTGCTAAGGTTACTTTAAAATCGAACCAGGGTAGTTCAATGCTGGCCGGAGGAAAACTGACTGAGCCGAAAGACTTGTTGAAGGCGCCGGTTCTTAAAGGCCCTGCTCAGGAATTTGTAGCATATTCCGATAAGATGTTTATGGAATGGGAAGCGGTTCCACAAGCCGCTTCGTACTGGTTGATTATTGCCAAAGATGCTTCATTTAAATCAGTATTAACGCAGATAAAAAAAATATCGGGCACATCGAAAGAAGTTACTCTCGAACGAGGCGTCTATTTCTGGAAAGTTGCGGCAGTTGATAAGGACGGTTTCCCCGGTCCATATAGCGAAGGGCGCAGCTACACGATGATTGTCGATAATGATGCTCCGTATATGGCAGTTAGTGAACCAATGGAAGATGCTGTGGTGAATACAGATTCGGTTGTTATTTTGGGGACAACTGAAGCGAAAGCAAAAATTTATCTTAACGGTAAAGAATTAGCCATCGGTGCTGATGCCCGTTTTTCGGCCACTGTCGGATTGAAACCCGGAATGAATGAAATTACCCTGGAAGCCATAGATTTAAGTAAGAATAAAACAACTATCAAGCGGCACGTACGGTTCGATGTCGGTAGCGCTGCCTTCATTCGTTTTGATTTATCTGATTACGCCGTGAAAAACAATGCTGTCTTTATTCCAACTACTTCAATGACACTTCACGGACAAACAGTGCCCAATAGCACATTGCTGGCTGATATCGCCCCGAAACATTTAAAGCTTCGGGCAACAGCAGATCAGGAGGGTAAATTTAGGATCACGATAAACGGTATAACCGGCAGGGTTGTGGCCTCGGTTCAGTCTGTTACTCCTGAACATAAACTGGCAGCCGATTCCGTTGTCATAATCAAGGATGAGCAGCCGGCAAATATGATATTTACTGATGAATTGCCATATAATACGAATGACGCAGATTTAGTTATATCCGGTTTTGTGAAAAATTGCCATGCTATTCAACTGGAGAATCAAAACGTTACACTGAGCCAGGATAAATTTCAGGCTGTAGTGAAATTACAGGAGGGTAAAAACCTGTTGGTATTTAAGCTTGAGAATAATAACGGGATAATTACCCGGGTTCAGCGTGAAGTGATTTTGGATACCCGGGCACCTGACCTTATTAGTGCCAGGATACTGCCAACCAGCGCAAAAGTTACTTCAACACTTCAGTTTGAAGTTAAAGCGAAGGATGAAAGTGGCTTAAAGAAAACAACAAAAGTAGTTTACCAGGCAGGTGACGATTACATTACGATTTATCTGAAACTCGATGAGGTTACGAATACTTACCGGGGTACCGCGTACATAAATCTGGTTCCGCAAACAGACATAAAAATAAAATCTGTTTTGTTAGAGGATCAATTAGGTAACACAAAAGAATATAACTTATCTGATAAATGATTATGCAAAAAATATTATTTCCCAGACTTCTGAATGTTTGTTTATTAATTATTGCGTTTTTGGCCCCGGCTGCACTCGCTCAAGAATCCTACAAGCTGATAACATTCGGTAAAGATGCCCCGAAAACAGAAGGGGATGACAATAATTATCAAGTGATATTCTTTTCTGTGCCGGCCACAGTTCATGATACCCTCTTTCTGCGTCTCTTTGATGCTGATTGTGGCGGCGCTCATGACCAAAAAATAGGAGAGTGGAATACGACTACCTCTTTCGCTCTTTTCGGCGGCCAGGAGGCCTATAACAGCGAATTACAGAAGAATATGTACCCTTCCCGTGACGTTTTATATGGCGGGGTTAAAATACATGAAGAAAAATATGGGATAAACCCTCTGATTGATAATGAGTGGGTAACTCATTCGAAATTTGTTGTTGCCCAGGGGGCTTTGATTGATGGTAATTATGTTTTCAAACTGGTTATTACCGGTGAAACAGGTGATGATGGTAATGCCTTTGACGTTTTTGTGTCGTCCTCCGCGGCCAAGAATGATCCTGTAGCGGGAGTGCAGTTCTTCTCGTATAGCCCGACAATACGTGTTGATAAGCGCCATGCAGACCCTGAAGTGCGATTCCGTACTTTTTCTAACCCGAATATTGAATTGGGTAACTATGATGCGGCTTCCGCACCTATTTATCTTGAGACACCTGTACGGTCTAAGATTTCACTGCTCTCTTCAACTGATGGCAATTGGCTCGCAACCTCAATTCAGCTTAATGAATTCGAACTGAATAATACGTGCGCACTTGTTATTGGAAAAGGGCAGGAAATGCCAAATGATATTACGCTGTTCGCCCGTGAAACCGGCGGTCAGTATCTTCCGATATTACTTCCTATAAAACCAGTAGTGCCAAATATTCGACCTGATTTAAAGAAAAGCTTTTCAATATTGGCGGATTGTTTCTCGGTGGTTTTCGATGGCACTCAGTCTCGTGACCGCGATAATAATGAATTGAGCTTTATTTGGAACTTTGGAGATGGAACAAAAGCCTCAGGCAGTCGTGTAACGCATATATATAAAGAGAAAAAAAACTACCGTGCTTCAGTTATGGTAACAGATAACTCCGGAGCAGTGGGGAATAGCTCTTATGAAATATTTGATGTTCCCGTTAATAAAGAACCTATTCCCGCGATGGATTATAAAAATATTGTTGCCCCCGGTGAAGTAGTTATCTTTTCCGGCGCTAAATCAATCGATCCGGATGGTACTATAAAAAATTACTCCTGGGATTTTGGCGATGGTATAACTGCACAGGGTATGGATGTAAAACACATATATGAAAAACCGGCTACCTATACCGTAAGCTTAAAAACTACTGATAATTCTCTTAGTCCCTGTAATAATTCGACTGTTACCGGAAAAATTTGGGTTAACCAGCAGCCCAAAGCTATTACAGGTAAGGATATATGGGTTTCACCCGGCCAACCTGTAGATTTTGATGGCTCTGCAAGTACAGATGCTGATGGTAAAATCATCAGGTATTCATGGAATTATGGCGATAACAGTACCGGTGAGGGCCAAAAAACCTCACATACATATACGGCTCCCGGCTTCTACAAGGTTGTACTTACCGTAGAAGATGACGCGAGAGTAAGCAACTCGCGCGCAGAAGATAATTTTATCGTTAAGGTTAATTATAAACCTGTTTCTATTGCCGGTCCTGATCAGATTGTGTCTCCGGGAGAAACCGTGTATTTCGATGGTAAAGGTTCTTCTGACAAAGATGGGTTTATTACCGCCTACGATTGGGATTTTGGCGACGGTACCACGGCTGCTGGCGTAAGTGTATCGCACCCGTATGAAAAACCGGGGACATATATTGTAACTCTTAAAGTCACCGATAATTCAGCGACTTCTACGGGTACAGCAATCAGTCAATTGAAGATTACCGTTAATAAACAGCCGTATGTTTCTTTGGGGCCCGATATACATGTTACAAAGAGTACTGTTGAATTTGATGGCAGTAAATCCGGCGATGATGATGGAAAAATCACGAAGTATGAATGGAGCTTTGGCGATGGTGCTACCAGCAGCGAGCGGGATCCGGTTCATACATATAGAAAAGCCGGTGTATTTACCGTGCGGTTGAAAGTTATAGATAATACGAGCACGCGCAATAATTGGGCTGAAGCATTTCAAAAAGTAATTATTAATGCTAAGCCTGTTGCAGTTGCCGGAAAAGACCAGGTGGGCGCTCCCGGACAAATTTTGTCGTTTACCGCGAGAGAATCTTTTGATCCTGATGGAACCATCAATCAGTTTCAGTGGGATTTGGGAGATGGTACAACTTCAACAGGACGGGATATTACACATAGTTACGCGAAACCCGGGGTGTATAAAGTACGTTTAAAAGTTGCAGATAACTCCTCGCAGGCTGATGCCGTTGACTATGATGAATTTAAAGTAACCGTCAATCAAAAACCAGTGGCTATCGCGGGCAGTGATATTATCGTTATTCCTGCTCAATCATTTACTCTCGATGGAAGCAAATCATATGATGCTGACTGTGTAATTAAAAAATATGAATGGGAATTTTTCCCTGTGGGTGGCAGCTATTCAGGAAAAACAGTCACGCATAATTTCCAGAGCCCTGGTGTATATTATGCTGTATTGACGGTTACCGATAATAGTGGTGCGCTTAATGCAACAGCAACTGATACCGTTAAAATTAAAGTTAATTCACAACCAACTTCTGTACCCGGAGATAATGTATATACCTGCAATATGCAAATTACTTTCGACGGCAGCAAATCAACAGATGCTGATGGTGATCCTTTGACCTATACATGGAACTTTGGCGATAATTCTCCGCTGGAAAAAGGCGTGCAGGTAGTGCATACCTATAAAAAAGGAGGTTCATATCCGGTGCTCTTAACAGTAGACGATGGAATGAATATGCCAAATTCTTCAAATACTTCTGCTATGAAGGTGGTTATTAATGAACCTCCTAAAGCGGATGCGGGTAAGGACCAGGTTGTTTGTGCCGGCGAAACAGTGCGATTTGATGGAAGCGCTTCAAAAGATCCCGAAGGCGGCAGCTTAAAATATACCTGGGATTTGGGTGATAGCGTTGTAGCTGAAGGTGTTAACCCTACGAAGATTTACAAACGGGGAGGTACCTATACTATTCGTCTGAAGGTTGAAGATGATTCAGGTTTGCCTTGTAACACCAGTTATGATACAAAGGTTGTAGTAGTTAGTGAGTCGCCTGTTGCGGTTGCCGGGCCGGATATCACGGCTTGTGCAAATAGTGTTATCCAGTTTGATGGCTCAAAGTCCAGGAATTACGATGGTGTAGTAAGAAATTACAGTTGGGATTTTGGCGATGGCTCATTGGGCGGTGGCGCAATGCCGACTCACGCGTACACGAAAGCAGGTATTTACCGGGTGACACTTACAATAACAGGTGATGTCGTTGGTGAATGCAGCAATACTGATTCAGATGAACTGGTTGTTACAATCATTGATGCGCCCAAGGCAGACTTTGTTGTTCCACAGAATTTTCCAGTTGATAAATCGCTCGAGTTAACAGCATTGCCTACGGTCAGTACGGGTATTAATGTAACTGAGTATCGTTGGGATTTCGGCGATGGTACAACTGCCAGCGGTAAAACAGTTCATAAAGTTTATTCGAAATATGGGAATTATTTCATTTCGTTATTGATAAAAACAGATGCTAAGACGGATTGCCACTCTGCTTCAGTCAGGAAGTTGATAATTATCAATCAGCCGCCTGTTGCTAAAATTATGGCGCCGAATGTAACAGGGCTGAATCAGCCGGTTTTATTTGATGCTTCTAAA
>JAJTBZ010000077.1 GCA_021286645.1 Ignavibacteria bacterium | reverse complement strand
CCACGTGGAGAATTTAGCTTCACGCCTGAAATTTACCAATCCATGATAAGCTTTAATAAATGAATCCTGCACTACTTCTTCTGCATCCATTGTATTTCTTAGCATCCTTAGGCTCAGATTGTATGCCGCCACCTGATATCTTTTAACCAGAAGGCTGTAATCCCTGATATTACCCGCTAATATTGAGTCTATTAATTCATTATCTGTTATTTTATCCATAATTCTATAGACAGATATCCACATGAAAGGTTACACGTAAAATAAAAAAAATAATTTGTAACCTTTAAAATATTTTTCTGTCTTATGAATAAAACAAAGGAGAATGATTATGGAAGTTATTGCACCTGTTATTTCAATGTTGGTAATGGGAATGGTTGCCCTAACATACATATTTTTTAGATTTAAAGAGCGGCAAATGTTGATTAATCGCGGAGTTGAAGTAAAAGAGTTAAAAATGCTATCAAATTTCAACCCTGGTTCTACGCTGTTATTTCGTTTAGGGATTATTGTTATTGGAGTTGGTGTTGGTATATTCTTTGGAGAGATAGCATATAACAATACACAAAACGATACCATGCATGCCGTAGCAATATTAATCTCATTAGGCATTTCAATGATTCTGGCTCAGTTTTTTGGAGACAAGATCCTAAATAAAAAGAAAGAAATTCTGTAATATGATATTGCGATCCGTGCGAGAACACGGATCGCATAACTCATCTAGCTATTTTTCTCCTCGAGATCAGACCAGCGATGATATTTATGCTCTAATTCAATTTTTGCATCATTATGTCTCTTCGTTAACTGTTCGAATTCACTGTAGTGTTTTTCATAGAACTCGGGGTCGGAGAAACAGGTTTCAATTGAATTTATTTCTTCTTCCAACTTCGCAATCTCATCAGGTAAAGCTTCAAGTTCTTTACTTTCTTTCCATGATAATTTCTTCTGATTATTTTTTATTCGTGGGTCTAACTTTTTCTCACGAACCTCTGACTTCGACAGTTCTGCTTTTCGTTTTTCCCTGCGCTCAAGATAATCATCATAATTGCCCTCACTAATGTGGACATATTCGCCGCCCTCAAAGCCTATGATTGTATCACAAATCCTATTAAGAAAATATCTGTCATGCGATACAACAACTACACAACCCTGATAGCTTATCAAAGCATCCTCAAGGACACGAAGTGTTGGCAGATCCAGGTCATTCGTAGGCTCATCCAATAGTAAAAAGTTACCCCCGTCTTTTAATATTTTAGCCAACGTTAATCTGCTTCTTTCTCCTCCGGAAAGTTTTCCGACGGGCATAAGAATGCGTTCATCAGTAAATAGAAATCTCCGAAGATACGTCCAAACCGGAATAGTATCTTTCCCGAATTGAACAATTTCACTTCCACCGCTGATTGAATTCAGAACAGATTCCGAATCATTTAGAATGAGTCGATTTTGATCGACATAATTAAAAACTACTTTTTCACTTCGTTCTATTTTTCCTGACTTTGGTTCCAGGTCCCCCAAAATCAATCGTAGCAGTGATGTTTTCCCCATGCCGTTTTTCCCGACAACTCCAACCTTTTTACCCGGTTGAAATATAAAAGATAGCATATCGAATAGCTTTTTATTACCGATATCCAATTCTACATCAATAAGCTCAAGAACTTTATTACCCATCTCCATTGGAGGAGGTATTAGTAAATTAACGTCTAATTCAACATGATCATCTTTAATTGCAGCAAGTTCTTCATAATTTTTGATTCTACTCTTCGATTTAGTCCGACGTGCCCGGGGACTGGTTAATACCCACTCTAATTCTTTACGTAGAAAGTTATCACGCTTTTGTTTTTCAACAATCTGAATCGATTGCCGTAATGATTTATTTACCAAATAATCGGTGTAGTTCCCTTCATGTGAATAGAATGTTCCCGATGAAAGTTCAAGTATGCGGGTTGCAATGTTATCCAGAAAATAACGATCATGGGTTACGAAAATACTTGTACCCTGAAAATCAGCAAGGAATTTTTCCAGCCATTCAATGGAATCAGTATCGAGGTGGTTCGTCGGTTCATCAAGTATAAGTAAGTCGGGATTGGCAATCAAAACCCGACAAAGACTGACCCGACGTTTCTCGCCGCCCGAAAGAGAAGCAACTTGCCGATCTTTATCAGGTGCATGGAGTGCTTCCAGCAATAAATCGATCCTTCTTTCCAGATTCCAGCCATCGAGCTTTTCAATTTTATGTTCGAGAATGCTTCTATCCGCGAAATCCGGTGGCAAATTCTCGTATTGATTCAGCAGTTCGGCAATATGCGCTGCCCCATCGATGATGTTTTCATAAACAGTTGCTTTTTCATCAAGGATAAAATCCTGGGAAAGATATCCAATTACGAGGTCTTTTTTATTAGCGACTTCTCCCGAATCCGGCTGCTGTATCTTGCTGATAATCTTGAGGAAAGTAGACTTCCCCGCCCCGTTCCGGCCAACCAAACCTATCCGCTCACCATGATGTACACTTAAACAGGTATTTTGAAGTATTTTATATTCACCGTATTCAACACTTATATCCGTTGCAGTAAGAATTACGGGAGTAATATCATTTTTCAATTATTATCCAAATTATTGCAGCCCAAAATACGAAACAACTTTCGTGTAAAAAAGACTATTCGTGAATTGCAGATTCTCCAATTCATTTTACTTTTCTTATATTTAGACGTGGATTAATGAGTTTGTATGAGTTTCGACGTTATATTATTTTTATCGTTTATCACGATATCTACCCTGGTAAGTTTGGCCGTAGTAATTTTCCTGCTCTCGAAAGAAAAAGCCCCCGGTACAATATATTTGGCGTTCGCTGAAATGGCATGTCTGGTGTGGAATATCGGGTATTTCATTGAAATTGCCGGAAGTTCTTTAGCCGTGAAAATGATAGGTGTAAAGATACAGTATTTTTTCGCGATGCCTTTCGCACCAATTTTTTGGTATGCTTCTGCCCGTCATTTTAGTTCGTTAAAAAAAGCTCCCCGAGCCTTGGAATTTATTTTATTAGCTATTATACCAACTTTTACAGTCATACTGGCTTTAACCACAGAACTTCATTCATTCTTTTATGTCTCTCCCCATTTAATTACTTCTGGCAATTTTCTGCTCATTGAAAAAGGTTGGGGAATTGGATTCATTATACATATGGCATATTCATATATTGCTATATTTGTTGCCGCGATTATAATGCTTCAATCCTTACGAAAACAACAGTTGATCTTTAAGAAGCAGGCCGCTTTCCTGCTTTCCGGTATTTTTCTTCCCTGGATAACCAGCCTGATTTATGTATTTGGCATGAGTAGTTTTATGAGGCTGGATTTTACCAACGCATCCTTTACACTTTCAGCAGCAATGATTGCCTGGGGAATGTATAAACATGGTTTATTTGATCTTATTCCTCAAGCGAAAGAAAAAGTTATTGAAGCGTTACGAGTTTCCATTATAGTCATCGATCAATCGAATAGAGTTGTTGACTTTAACAGTTCTGCACGTCTGATCTTCGATAATTCAATTCAAATTGCTCAGAATTTAATTGATCTTTTTTCTCTAAAAGGAATTAAGATTGCACCTTTCCTGCATCATGATGTAAAAGCAGAAGAATTATCAATTGATGATCGATATTATGAAATTTCTGTTACTCCGGTTCATGACAATGCTGATAAGATTAATGGATCTATTCTCACGTTGTACGATGTTACTCATCAGAAGAATATTGAAAAAGAATTAGTAGAATTAAATAAGACAAAGGATAAATTCTTTTCGATTATTGCTCATGATTTGCGTAATCCTTTTAGTAGTCTCATCGGTTTATCAGATCTGTTACGAACTGATAAAGAGCTGTATTCAGAAGAAGAACGAAACGAAATACTATTACGTATTCAGGAAGTATCGCAAAACACTTTCAAACTATTGGAAAATCTACTTAATTGGTCCAAATCTCAATTAGGAAGTTACCACATTCAGGCAGAAATTCATTCTTTACGGGCTCTCATCACGGAAGCAATATTGCAGGTGCAAATATCTGCTGAACAAAAAAATATTTCAATAGTCCACGATGAGATGTCTGATGTATCCTGCTACGTCGATGCAAATATGATTATCACTGCTATTCGAAATCTCCTGTCAAATGCAGTTAAGTTCACACGTAAGGGTGGTAAAATTACTATTAGCTTATTTGAAGGGCCGACCCCCCAAATAGTTATTTCTGATAATGGTATCGGAATGAATAAAGAACAAGTAAATAAACTATTTACTTTGGAAAAACTGAGTGAAACCGGAACCGCTGGTGAAATAGGAAGCGGGCTTGGTTTAATTATTGTAAAAGAGTTTATAGAAAAACATCGAGGCAAAATCACCGTCGAGTCAACTCCCGATGTAGGAACAACATTTACAATTTCACTGCCTTCAGATTTTCGGGCAGTTGCTGATTAAAAACTATATTTGATTGATATATTGGCAACCCGGCCATCTATGGGTGCCCAAAGTGTTTTGTTTTCTGGTATGCCATTGCCATACTCAATATAGTTTGATTGCCGGTAATTGAGTAAATTTTCACAGTTAATAACAAAAGTCAATTTGTTTAGTGTATATGAAGCCATTGCCGCAAAGAAGAAATAACCGGGAGTTCTACCCCCCTCTGAGAGGAATTGTGGCCCAAAATAGGAGCTTTCAATCCCAATTTTAGAATCATCCGTCAGTTCCAGAGTCAATATCGCGGAAATCGTATGCAAAGGTGTAGCAGGAACCCAATCCTTTCCCCTTTCCGATTTTTGAGTCGCGTGTGTATAGATATATGAAAGGTATAATTCCGTTTCATCCAACTTGGCTCTCATATATGTCTGCCAGCCAAACGATTCCATTGTGCCGGAAGCATTTTGCAGAATAATTCGTTTTTCGGTATCATAGCTCCGAATAACGGGATTTGAAATACTAATAAAAAAAATTGATTGATTGAAATTTACCGTTATTTCTTGGTTAATAGGGAAATTCACATCAAAAGCATAATTGGCACTCATAGATTTTTCATGTTCCAAGGGCTGTTGATTTGGGCTGAGTTTCGCAAGCTCTCTCTCTTCATCAATATAGGAAAAGATCAGAGGGTTTTTATATCCCATCCCAAGGTTAAAACGTGAACTCATAGCTGATGAATGCTTATACATAAAAGCCAAATGAGGTAAAAAACTATTGCCATAATTGTTGGTAAAATCTGTTCGTATTCCAGCTTGAATTAGAAAATTCTCTGTTGCATTGAAATCTGATTGTGCGAACATACCGAGGGTGTATAGATTATAACCCGGCTCCACCATTAAATTACTAACGATATTATTCAGTGTATTACTACTAAAATTAATGCCTGCCACATTATTGGTGGTAGATATTTTTTTGCTATATGAAGCTTCGGTAAATAAAATATTTTCTACCCCTTTATAGTAATACTCCGGGTTCTGCAGTTCTCTGGTCAATCTGCTGGTTGCCGCCCTGAACTGTATTGAGGACTCATTAGATAATGTCTGATTATAGTTCAGTTCAGTACCAAATCTTTGTGTAGTAGTAGATATTTCGAAGGGTTTGTTAAATCTATTATATTCTGCCATGCTACCACCCGAACGTTTTTCCCATAAAGAACTCAGTCCGAATTCAACTGTAGATTTATCATTAAAGCTGTAAAATATTTTAGGATGTATACTGAAATTTCGCCAATCTGGTATATCTGAGATACCATCATTATTTACATCTCGAATCGTTTGACGATTAACAGCTGCTACAAGTGTATATCCCAAATCTAAGTCCGTTGTTCTGCCAGAAATAAAAAAGTTACCATTCTTTTCATCCTGCGATGTTTGGTTGAGCAGAATAGAGCCCTCTGTTTTCTTGGAAGGACGGCGGGATATTAAGTTGATCATGCCGCTAACTGCATCGGCGCCGTACAATGTTGAAGCGGATCCTTTCATAATTGCTATTTGTTGGAGATCTATTGGAAGTATTTGCAATATGCCAAAATTTCCCGAAAATTCTCCATATAGTGGC
>JAJTBZ010000076.1 GCA_021286645.1 Ignavibacteria bacterium | reverse complement strand
GCCTCGCCTTGACTTTTAACCATGCCAATGAATTCTATGGATATACCCTCGGGAATTTTCCCATTCAAGGATTTTTTAATTTCATCTGCAACCGTACCGCTCGCTCTGCCAACAACATTAGCGTTGATAGTGAGAGAGTTGTTCCTGTCTCTGTGCTCCAACATACTGGGACCCATAGTTTGAGAAATATCTGCAAACTGTTTAAGTGATACCGGATTGCCCTGATCATTAATGAATGTAATATTCTCTACATCGGTAATATTTTGTTTGTCGAACTTATCATAACGTACACGGATATCATATTCAGTACTGCCGACCCGGTATTTGGAATCGGTGTTGCCGCCATAAGCAATGTGCATGGTTGATCCGATATCAGCAATTGAGAGACCGAGTTGTGCCATTTTTTCACGATCGATTGATACCTTAATCTCAGGTTTGGGATCATCTACAGAGTACTTAACATCAATTGTTCCCGGTGTATTAAGGGTGACATTCTTTACAAGCGCGGCGGTTGTTACTACCTTATTGTAATCGGTACCTTTAACCGCTATTTGAATAGGGGCAGTGCCGGCCCCGCCAGTTGCGGTGGTAGGACTAATCCTGAATTTAATGCCAGGATATGTGGCCGAAAGTTCTGTCCTCAGGTTTTTACAATATTCGGCGATTGCAATTTCCCGTTCGCTTTTGCCAATCATGGTAACAGTGAATTGCGATATATTGTTACGTGCTGAAGTTGCAAGAATATTTGTTGATGAGCCAATACTAGCCATTACTTTCTTAATTTCACGTCTCGAAAGAAGTGCCGTTTCAATTTTTTGTGAGATAAGGTTGTTTTCAACCGCAGTAACCTGGGGTGCAAATTCGAGTTCGATAATAAATTCTCCCTGATCCGTATCCGGGATAAATGTACTGCCAACGAAACCGGCGCCAAGCAGACTTACGACGGCGATAAACAGTACTAAAACGCCAATAGAAAGTTTCTTGCCATAATTAAGAGCCCATACCAGCGCCGTATGGTAGAAAGCTTTTATATGATTATAAAACGATTCAAACATTGAAGCAAACTGGTTTCCCAACGTTGGTCGGTTCAGGTTTTCCAGCCTGCCAAATTTGGATAGCAGCAAGGGGGTAAGGGTAAATGAAACAAGTAAACTCGCGAGAGTAGAAATTATTAAAGGAAGCGCGAACTCGCGCAGGATTGACCCAATTAACCCGCCAGTGAGTGCCAGTGGCAGGAATACTATTGTAATTACCAGGGTTATGGATACCGCTGTACCCAAAATCTGTTTACTGCCCTCAAGCGCGGCCTGTAGCCTGCTCTTCCCTTCTTCCAGATGGCGGTATATATTTTCAACAACTACAATGGAATCATCTACCAGAATACCAACGGCTAAGGATAAAGCCATAAGAGACATGACATTAAGTGAATATCCGAATAAATATAAGAATATAAAAGCAGGCAGCATGGAAAGCGGTACGGCAACCATTACGATAAGCGCGCTTCTGATACTATGTAAAAACAAGAAACAGACAACCGATACAATGAGTATGGCGAGCAGGAGATCTTCGACAACCGCATTAACAGATTCCATTGTATATTCGGAACTGTCGGTAGCAATTGCAAAATGAATTTTGTAGTCGGCGTATCTCTTTTCCATTTCCGATAAGGCAGCTTTCACTGCTTTGGCAACTTCAACGGAATTCGCGTCCGACTGCTTTTGAATACTTATACCGATGGTTGGCTTTCCATTAAGGCGACTCATCTGTTCCAGATCGATGGTGCCATCTTCAACTTCGGCAACATCCTTAATCCGCACTGTACTGCCTTGTGGCGAAACGAAAATTGCAGTATTACGTAAATCATCGAGAGAAGTATATTTTGCAGCGAGGCGTACGGTATATTGATTATCGGCATGTTCAATTTTACCGGTTGGGTAGTCCTGATTCGCTTTTTGTATAGCAGCAAGCGCCTGTAATATAGAAATATTATATGCGTGTAGTTTGTTCGCGTCAAGATTGACATTAATTTCACGCTTCGTGCCGCCCAGAAGAGTAACCTGGCCCATGCCCTGAATTTTGGACAATTCCGGTTTTATGCGGTCGTCAACCAATTGATAAAAATCGGTTGGTGATATTTCTGACGTAACCGCTAACTTCATGATTGGCATTTCACTGGGTGAAAATTTATTGATAACCGGATTTTTTACATCCTGCGGCAGATCGGCCAAAATGATATTAATTTTTCGCTGGGCATCCTCAACTGCAACAGTGGGATTTGCCGAGCTTTTCAGTTCCAGAGTTACCATAGAGTAACCTTCCTGCGAGGTAGAGCTCATTGCATCGAGATTCTCGAGGGAGGAGAGAGCATCTTCAATTTTTTTTGTTACCGAGGTCTCCACTTCCGAGGCGGACGCCCCCGGGTAAACGGTTCCGATCGTTATAAAATTCGTTTCAAATTTGGGCATCAGGTTTATATTCAGAAGGCCAAATGATGAAAGCCCCAGTAAAGCAATAATAGAAAATAGTACAAATACTATTAACGGGCGTTTGAGCGATAAATCAATCATACTATATTCTTTCCTGGTTATTTACTAATCTGTGAACCATTTGTAAGGTTGATCTGTCCCGTAACAACAATTTCATCGTTTTCCATTAAACCATCGGTTACTTCAAGGTAATCGGCAAAATCTGCACCAATAGTAATTTTTCGTAATGTTGCCGTATTATTATTAACGAGAAAGACCGCAGCGTCTTTCATACTCCCTACCAGTGCTTTTCTCGGTATAACCAAACTGGTAACAGTATTGCCTAAATTCAAGGCTGCATTGACGAATGTACCTGACCGGAGCTGGCTTTCACGGGGATTGTTCATGGTAATTTCGGAAGCGTAATTATGCCATTTATCGGCCTTGGGGCTGATGAACGTTACATGACCGGAGAAATTTTTCCCGGGATAGACGGCGGCGGTTATGTTGGCGGCTTGCCCGATATGTAATTTATATACGTCGCGTTCTGCAATGGAGGCAGATATTTTTAACTGTCCGATATCAGAAAGGGCCAGCAGCTGCCCGCCAACACCAACAAACGCGCCTTTTTCTGTAAAATTCTGATAGATATACCCATCGAAAGGCGCGCAGATTCTTGTCAGTTCAAGCTGCCGCTTAGCCTGATCGAGGGCTACCCGGGCATTCTCATACGCTACTTTACTATCGCGTAATTGTGTCTCCGTCCCTACCTTTCCGGTGTAAAGGTTTTTTGTTCTGTTGTATTCATCTTCGAGCCTTGAAAGGTTAAGCTTTGCATTCTCGTATGAAAGTGCCTGCATCCGGTCATTTAGCTGAACAAGCAACTGTCCTTTTTTGACAAAATTTCCTACGCTATAGTGCAGATCAATAACCTGTGCCGGTACCTCTGCCTGCAGCACAACTTCATGAATCCCTACAGTATTACCAACCACCTGCAAAACCTGATTCATTGATTTTCGTACAACGGTTGTTGTTGTTACCGATATAGCTTTTGAATTGGATTTCGGAGCTGCCTTACTTTCCTGAATATGCGAATAATTGGAGACGAGTCGTAATACGATGAATCCCAAAATTACGAGAGCTGTGCTCACTGCTATTATCTTCTTTTTCATTTTATAAACTTTCTGTTAGTAATTTCATTTGTTTTAATTTTCAAGGTTTTTGAGATATGTGCCGATAGTGCCTTTTGCCTTTTCCACATCAATAACAGCCACATGTAAATTGAGGAGCGAGTTAATATAGTTTGTCTGCGCCTCGCGTAGCCTGGTCTCGGCATCTACAAGTGCGGCCGCCGTGTTGGTCCCTTCGCGGTATTCGGCCTCGGTAACCTGATAAACTTTTTTTGCCAATTCAACATTTTCGATCTCGCACTCGATATTCAGGCGTGCCTGACGGTATGCGATTCGCGCATTTTCTGCCTGCATATCAATACCGGATTTCACATCTTTAATTTGTTCGTCAATCTGTTTAAGTGTTAAATCTGCCTGTTGTATCCTCGCGTAAGTTTGGCCCCCTGTAAATATTGGAACGGATAGCTGGATACCAACAGAATAGTAATTCATCCAATCTGATGAACTGAAAGAAAAAGAATTTTTTTGAGCCGACCAGGTATAGCTGCCGAAGGCAGAAAGTGATGGAACATATTTCATCCATTCATTTTTCTTACTCAGGCTTTGCAATTCTCTTGAAGTGAGCAATTGCCTAAAGTCTGAACGATCTTCATATAAGCGGGTGTCGCTGAACGAAAGCGAATCGGCTACGGGTAATTGCCCCGGAGAGTTGGCAGAAATTTCCAATGTGGCATCCCGTACCGTCATTCGGGTATCAACAGGCATTCCCATTAAATACTTCAACTGGTTATATTGTTGTTGTACCTGTTCCTGAATGTTTTTTAACTGATGCTGTAAATTGTTGTAATTCACCTGAAGTCTATCGACATCAATATTCTTTGCCTTACCATTATCGCGCAGCAATTTTGTATCCGCGAGTGTCCTTTTCAGTGAAGTTATGTTGAATTCCATTAATTGAATTTGCTTTTCAGCCATTAAAGTCCGGTAGTAAGAAACAGCCACGGTATATAAAGTATTATCCGTAGCCACTTCAGTTCCCTGCCGGTAATATGTTTCCGAGCTTTTCGCTGCATCCAGGCCAACCCAGAATGAGCCATTAAAAAGCATTTGATTTGCCTGCCCGGTAAACGTGGTATTAAACTTTGTCCCAAATTTTAATTTGTACTGTGATCCGGCGGCCCCGCCAAATAATTCGCCCGGGATAATCTGTGCCGGAAGTTCAAGATTGTTGACTATGTTACCGGTAACCTGTATTTGGGGCAATCCGCTTCCAATAACTTCGTTGACCTTTTTATCAGCAATTTGCTCCTGAATTTTTGCTGTTTTAATATTTGCGCTATTCTCAATAGTATAGCGAATGCAGTCATGGAGCGTGTACGTTAAACCGGCCTGTTGTGCCGCGGTTGGCCAGGCATACGCAGTTATCAGGCAGATAAGGAGAATATATTTGTTGTTGCTCATTTGTATCAGATTCTTTCTGGTTGTGTACATTTACAAATTTTCTGACTGGTACGCAATTAGAGTGCCGAATGCCAAAAACTATTGGGAACTGGCAAAAATTCATGAAAAACGGCTTTTTATACTATGTTTTAGTAATAAGATGGATTATATTAAATCAATAGATTTGATTGGGTGATTATATATAATCAAATAACCTGAATATCGTCAGCTCTCACGGATAGTGTACAAACTAATAGCAGAGGAATATGGTAAATGAATCGGAGGATAAGCAAATGAAACATCAGGACGCTTTGTATGCAGCGGAAGAATTACAATTACATCGGGCAATTTCTGAGGCAATCTCGGTTACAAAGAACCGTGAGGATCTCTTTAAGTTAATTTTTTCCGAGCTGGAAAAAATGTTTACTCTTAGCATGGCAGGAATATCAATTCTGGATAGAACCAAAACTCATTTAGAGGTTTTTCTGGGCAGCACCTTCGTTAGGGATGAACAGTTAAATCATTTAATAAAGAGACAGATTACACCCGTGGCGGGAACAATATTTATTTCAATGATGGAAACCCGCCAGCCAGTCCATGTTGAGTTTGAAAAAATGGAGAAAGAGTTTGTACGTGATGAAGATAAAGAGATCTTAAAAACTTTAGTATCATTTGGGATTACAGATGTAGTTTTGACACCGATTATTACCGGCGGCGATATAATAGGATTTATGATGATTGGTTCTAAAGGTGATAAGCGTATTCAGGAGTCACAGATCCCGTTACTTCAGAAAATCGTAAATAATATTGGCCCTTCGGTTAAAAATTATGTCATATATGACAGGCTGCTCCAGCAGGATTCACTAAAGAATATTTTGCTGAAGATGAACAATGCTCTTGCTCAATTAAAAGATAGAGATAAGCTTTTACTGGAGTTTACCCGTGAGATGCATAAAGTAATTCCGGTGAAATATCTCGGGCTGAATATAAAAATGCCGGTAAGCCGTATACCTGTTTCTGCCAGTTTTATTTTGGATAAAGCAGGTGATATTTCACAGCTGCAGATAAGCAAAAATCAGGATATTCCGATTCTTGTTCTGAAGGGTTTTTGTGATATATCAAAAAATCAGCTCTCGCGAGAGTTTTTAGCTGAGGAGTTTTCGATTTTGTGCGGGCAATCAATGTACTTTCGTTCATTGCAAGCGAAGTATGAATTAAAAACCATTCATTTCAATTCTTTTATGGAGGATGATGGCGGAGAGACAAACCTGATTATTGCAAAGTATGATAACCAGCAGCTCTTCGAAAGGGAGATCGAATTTTTGCATTCGATAGTGCCGCAGTTTTCGTTCATCCTGAAAAACTTTTTTGCATATGAGGAAATCAATTCCCTGAAACAGCAATTAGAGAAAGAAAAAACTTTGTGGATTGAAGAGATAAACCTAAATGACAGTTTTCAGGAAATTATAGGCAGCAGTATCGAAATTCAAAACATGCTGTATAAGATTAAGCAGGTTGCCCCCATTGATGCAACAGTGCTAATACAGGGTGAAACAGGAACCGGTAAGGAACTGATCGCGCACGCCGTTCACAACATCTCTTCGCGAAAGAACAAAGCTCTTGTTAAAGTAAATTGCGCAGCTTTACCGGCTCAGTTAATTGAATCTGATTTGTTTGGCCATGAAAAAGGAAGTTTTACCGGTGCAATAGAAAGCAGGATAGGTAAATTCGAACTGGCGAACGGGGGTACAATATTTCTCGATGAGATTGGTGAAATGCCTTTTGAACTGCAAGCTAAACTATTGCGGGTTTTGCAGGAAGGAGAATTTGAAAGAGTAGGCGGCAAGAGTGTTATAAAAACTGATGTACGTGTTATAGCCGCAACAAACAGGCAGTTGGTTAAAGAAGTTGAAGCAGGGAAGTTCAGGTCAGATTTGTTTTTTAGACTCAACGTCTTCCCGGTTACCGCCCCTCCACTACGCGATCGGCTTGAAGATATTCCTTTACTGGTTAAATATTTTATGGAAAAATACTCGAAGAGAGTGGGGAAACCAATTACTTCGATTAAAAAAATGGCTTTGGATGCTCTTTGCGATTATACATGGCCTGGTAATGTGCGCGAACTGGAACACGTAATTGAACGCGCAGTGATTGTTGCTCATGGGCAGACTCTTGAACCCGATCAATTTATTTTTAGTTCAGTTCAGCCGGCTGAAATTGAACCGGTTCAAATTAAAACAATGGAGGAGATTGAAGTCGAACATATTATTCGCGCGCTCAAGGCTGCCAAAGGGAAAGTAACGGGTGACGGAGGGGCTGCCGATTTGCTCGGGTTAAATGGGAAGACTCTTGCCTCGCGGATGCGGAAACTGGGAATTAAGCGGGAGACGATGTTCAGCAGAATGTAGAGAGTGGTGTATATTTAGTGAATTTAGGTACCAGAGGGAGCAGTGTGATATTGCTCCCTCTGATGTTTTTATCAATACGTACCCATCAGCACTTTTAACTCGGTTAGAGCAATGCGGTAGTTCATTTGCGCGGAAAGAAAATCTGTTTCGGATTTTGCGAGATTCGCTTTCGAAGTTAATCGATCGGCTTTTAGGCTCATTCCGCTTTCCTGTTTGGTATTTTGAATTTCAAAATCTGCCTTGCGGTATTGTACAACTTTCTCGGCAACTGCCATCAGTTCGGCTGCATGTTTTAATTTTCTAAAAGCTTTTTCCACATCATTGTTTACCTGCTCTTTCAAATGGGCTATATTTTCATCTGCCTGCTGCTCAAGCAATTCTCTTTGGTTCAAAACATTTTTTCTTGAACCCCAATCCCATAAGTTCCATTGCATCATGGCTCCAACATAGAAATTATTTTTTGGGACGTAATCTATTTTTGGCTGATAACCATAGGCAGCAATAATGCCTATGTCGGGCAGGTATTCTTTCCAGGCAGCAGTATAACCGTTTGAAGCTTTGGATTTTTTATCCATTGCAATCAACAATTCCTTATTGCCGCTCATAGCCGAGTTCCTATATTCATCCACCGTTGCGGGTATCTGTGGTGTTACGGCCGGTATTTCACTTAAGGATAAGTTTGCAGAGGACTCAATTCCGGTGAGACTTCTGAGATCGGCATAATAATCTTCAATTTGATTGTTTACCTTTAGAAGATTCTGTTCCTCATCGGCAACCGTGGCAAGCAGTCCGGTCTTGTTTACTTCAAGTGTCTTGCCTGAACCCAATGCACTTTCAACGTCATAAAGTTTTAACCGTGCAAGTTCATAGCGGAGAGTTATTTCTTCTTTTTGCTTGTGGGAGATCAGCAAACCGAAATAGAGCTTTTCGACCGCCTGCTTGATTTGTAATTCGGCTTTTTCCGATTCATGGCGGGCTATAGAGACTTCATTTTCTGCGAAGTTTACGCCGGTTTTTATTTTGGTGATCTGGGTAACGGGTTGTGTAACCATCAGGCCCGCCATAGACATATCATGTTCGCCCTGCATTATTGTTAAATCGCTTGTTGGCAGGGGAACAATAGTACCACCCAGGGGTAATAAGCCCAAGGAACCCTTAGAGGCTTTTATAGTCGGGACATCAGACATGTGAACATAGCCGGCTGAAGCTGAAAGCTGTGGAAAATATTTGCTTTGCATTTCCTTAACTTTTTCTTCATTCTCTGAAATACGTAACCGGGTAATTTTCAGCAGGTGGCTGTTTTTCATTGCCATATCGGTTAATTGATCCAGAGTTACCTGCATAGTTTGTTGTGCCTGAGCGGAATTAAAAACTCCGCTGAAGGCAAACACCATTGATAGAATCAGGATATTTATTTTAACTGTATTCATGTATTCTTTTCTCTTCTAATTTCAATTCGTTTCTACTATCAGTAATTCAGGCTTGAAGCTCAGCAGCTTGTTCGGGTTTAACAACCCATACATAAAGAACCGGAACAACAACAAGAGTCATCACCATAGAGAAGACAACACCAACAGCCAATACGCTGGCTAACGGGCTCCAGAGCTGCGAACCCGAGAGTATCATAGGCACTACACCTATGGCAGCCGCCATGGCCGTTAAGAATATCGGGCGCAGCCTTCGCTTGCCTGCTTCTAACGCGGCCACGGGTATAGAAGTACCTTTGGAAACTAACTCATTTGCATAATCTACCAGGATAATAGAATTCCTGACTACTATACCAGATAAGCTGATCAAACCCATAAATGCAGTGAAGCCAAACGGATTGTGAGTGATTGTTAATCCTAAAAATGCACCGAAAACGCTCAGAGGAATACTGGTCATTACAAGTAAGGCCAGTTTTACAGTCCTGAACTGGAATAAGAGAATAAGGTATATGAGAATAATGCTTATTCCAAGTGCAACGATCATTTGGCTGAATGTAGTTTTTTGGTTTTCGTATTCGCCACCATATTCAATTCTGAAACTTGGTGGTAATTGTAATTTATCAATTTCGGGTCTGATATCGCGTAAAACTTCAGAAGCCATTGCCTTGGGCTTGGGCTCGCATTCTATGGTAAGAGTCCGCATACCATTACGGTGCATGATGCGGCCACTCTGCCACTCGGGTTTCAGGTCGGCAATTTGGCGTAAAGGAACGGATGCGCCGGTTACAGGGGACATAATATACAGATTCGCGAGATCGTCAAAATTGCGGCGATTGTTCTCATCAAGTCGTAAAACAATATCCACTGAATTATTGCCTTCCCACATCCGTGAAATGGGGGCTCCTGCAAAGCCGGTATATACGTTTTTCGCGATGCTGGATGTAGTGAAGCCCAACCTGTTTGCTTCCGGTTTTAAATTAATGCTTATGCCATAATAGTCTTCATGAAAGTCAGAATATACGAGCATAGCCCCTTCAGCTTTATGAACAATGGCTTCCACTTTCGCGCCAATTTTCTTTAATTCGTCAAGATTATCACCGATTACCCGAACTTCAACAGGGGCTTTCATATTCTGACCTTGCTGCATCAATTTTACCTGGGGCCTCCCTTCCGGGATAAGTTTACCGACTTTATCAATCAACTCATCGGCCAGTTCTTCGGTTTGCTTATCTGTATGTGTATTAATCAGTACCTGCGCGTAGTTCATAATTGGCGGCTCGGGGCTGAAGTTATAATAAAAACGCGGTGCACTGGTTCCAATGAAGCTGGCATAATCCTGCACGCGAGAGTCATTTTTGATAAGTGACTCAACTTTTTTCACTGCATCTTCTGTCTTTTCGAGCTTGGTGTCAGTAGGCATCCAAATTTCTACAACAAATTGATTACGCTCTGCAGCCGGGAAGAATTTTTGCCTGATACCATGGAACAGTACCCCGGCGAGCAGTAGGCTGATAACTCCGGCAGAAATGGTAATTTTGGGGTTCCGCATACACCATTCGATACCGCTATCATAACTGCTTTGCATTAAATCAAGAATTGAGAATTTCTTTTTCTTTTCTTTAGCTACGTCACTGTTTTTGGCTTCTTCATGATTATGCAATCCCTGTTTGACAAATGTATAGCAGAGATAGGGGGTAAGAAGCATTGCTACAACAAAGGAGGAGGACAATGCTACAGTAACGGTAATCGGAAGCGAGAAGATGAATTCGCCAACGGAACCATTAAGTATAACCATAGGTAAAAATGATGCAATAATGGTAACTGTAGCTGTTAGAACGGGAATCACAAGATCGCGGGCGCTTTTCCATGCCGCTGTGCGCCGGTCATATCCCTGGTCAAGCAGTTCTACATAGTTATCTGCAATTACAATTGCATCATCTACCACCATACCCAGACATACAATGAGCGAAGCGAGCGATACCTGATGAAGCTCTATTCCCAAAATATTAAGCATAGCAAATGTTACTGCAACCGTAACAGGAATTGCCATCGCGGCTACCGAAGCAATTCGGAAGGGTAGTAATAATAATGTTACAATAATAACTGCTATAATGGCAATAAAGAACTCTCTGATAAAATCACCAACGCTGCGTTGAACAATTTTCGGCTGGTTGACAATAGTAGAAATTTTAATTGAGCCGGGGAGCCTGTGCGAAATCTCTTCAAGTTTTTTTGCTACATCATCACCAAACTGTACTATGTTATTTCCTTCCTGCATTTCCACAGAAAGTAAAAGAGCTTTTTTACCATTTATAGTTGCTTTGCTCTTTGGTTCAGCATATTTACGTTCTACATGAGCGACATCACCAATACGTAAAACCTGTCCGGTAGGGGCAGTGCCAACAATCTGATTCTCAATTTCCTTTTCAGTGCTGTAATACCCTTTGCTGTAGAGGGGTACTTTCGAGATATCGGTATTAACTTCACCGGTTGCATTTATGGAATTTTGCGATTGCAGTACCTGCACAACCTGAGGAAGTTTTACGCCATATTGGGAAAGCTTCTCTGATGATGAAGTAATAGTGATTTGTTCTTTTTGTTCCCCGTACCGTTTAATTTTTGATACCGCTTTGATAGTACGAAGTACATCATCTATCTTTTGTACATTTTCTTTTAGTTCACTATAGCTCAAACTATCTGATTCTACACCTATAAGTAAAGCAATAGTATCACCGAAATCGGAATTGACAATTGGTCCCATAA
The DNA here is from genome assembly GCA_021286645.1 of Ignavibacteria bacterium. Lineage (GTDB taxonomy): Bacteria > Bacteroidota > Ignavibacteria > Ignavibacteriales > Ignavibacteriaceae > JACPGF01. Next base: position 13,576 of record JAJTBZ010000076.1, on the reverse strand, counting down.
CCCCTTCTGGCAGGTCAATTGCTTTCGCGAGGTTCATTTCGTGTTTTAACTTTGACCAAAACACATCCGGATTCTTTACCCATTCTTCAAGTTCTACATTTATAACAACAACACCATCGCGGGAAGTTGAAAATGTTTTTTCTTTCCGCACTTCAGCAAACTGGAATAAGTACTGTTCCAGTTTTTTGGTTACCTGTTCTTCTACCTGAGCGGAATTTGCGCCGGGGTAATAGGCAATAACCAATCCCTGACGAATAGTAATTTTCGGATCCTCTCTGCGCGGCATATACAATAGAGAATAAATACCTACCAGGCAGATTAGGCATAGAACGGATAAAGTTACCTGCGGGTGTTTCAATGACGATTTAATCAAGTTCATAGTTCACCTTATTTCGCTTTTATTGATGCGCCATCGGTAATGTTTTGCTGCCCGCCGGTTACAACAAGTTCATTCTCCGAAAGCCCTTTGGTGATTTCAATATTGTTTTCATACGGGTTGCCTACAGAAACCAGGCGTTTATATGCGCGATTTTTAGAAGGATCGGCCACGTAGACATAAGTTGTGCGATCTAAATCGCGCAGGATTGATTCACCCGGGATGGAAATGATTTCCACTTTAGTTGCAGAAGTGATTTTTAATTCGGCTATCATGCCAGGACGCAATTTTAAACCCGGGTTGGACATTTCAATTTTTATTGTGTATGTTCTGGTATATGGGTCGGCAACTGCCCCAATTTCAGAAATTTTGCCCGATAAGTGCTCTTCAATGGCAGGGATATAGATATCGGTTATCTGCCCTTTCTGAATGTATCGTAATTCAGCCTCGGGTACTGAAGCGGTAACCTTAATAGTGCTAATATCGGAAACAACATAAACGGGATATCCTGTTCCAACAACTTCGCCGGGTTCGGAGATGCGTTTAAGTATTACGCCATTAATAGGAGAATACAACTTTGTATCGGCAAGGTTTTTTGCGGCCAGTTTTTGCTGAGAGGTAGCCTGTTTCAAAGTATTCGAGATCTTTTCATAATCGCTTTCTGAAAGGCTGCCTTTTTCGTGCATTTTATTCAGGCGGTTGTATTCATCCGTTGCCTGATTTAAGCCCGCGTTAGCAATCTCAAAACCGAGTCGGTAGCTTTCCGGATCAATGCTGGCAACCATTTCACCCTGTTTTACCATTGAGCCTTCATCAAATGGAATGGAATTGATTTTACCACTAACCAAAAAACCTAATTTTACTGTTTTACGGCCTTCAATGTTACCGCTGACTGAAATAACACGATTTACAGTAAGTTTTTTTACCTGTGTTGTAATAACATTTACCATGTTATCCGTGTCAGTGTTATTATTTTTTTTACTACATCCACTAAAAACGGAAAGCAGTAATAAAGTGACACCCGAAATAAGGAATAATTTTCTCATGATTTGTACTAATCCTGTCTTATTTAGCTAAAAATTTTATTTGCAAAAACTTATCTGAATCAGATCAATAAAAATAGTTATTTATTACCTGAATATTAATGAACGAAGATTCATTAATAGAGCAAGAAAAGGTAATTACCTTCCCTGGGCAAGTATACCTCTGCGGCAAAAATATTTTACATTCTGCCTCAACAGGTTTATTGTCAAGTCCTGCGGGTCATTTGCCCACTGATGAAGAAGCATTCTTACGCCGCCCAATACGAACAACTTGATTACCTCCACATTGAAGTTGGGATTGAAATTGCCTTCAGCTACTCCGTCAAGGAATACCTTTTTTCCGATAGACAGAAATTCGTGGTAATCTTCGAGATACGTGGCTTTGGTAATATTAATATCCTCCTGGAACTCATTAAGAATGGCCCTGGCCAGGAACGGCTTATCCACAAAGGCATCGAATAACACATCGATTAGGCCGTCAAATTTCTCAATTGCAGTTATATCAGTTCGCTGCTCAATCATGCGAAGCTGGCCTACGAGCTGTGCCCAGAGCCGTTCGATGATTTCTATAAAAATAGCTTCTTTATTTTTATAGTACACATAGATACTTCCGGTAGACACTCCCGCAATTTCGGCAATTTTACCAACCTTTGCGTTCGGGTAGCCATATTCGGCAAAGACACGCAAAGCGGCTTCGAGTATTTCCTGTTCTTTATTACCTTCTTTTGTTCTCATTTTTTATTATTTATTATTGAATCAATATTCAAATATAATTCTTTTGCGAAGAATTGTCAAAATTTATTTTGTGGAAAAATCAATCCCCATTGATTGAATTGCTAAGAAATGATCAGTTATCCGCCCTTTGCCTTCTTTGTGTTTAAGATAAATTATTATTGTGGCTTTGTCAAGAAATAAGTTGATTTGCAGCTTAAATGAGGAGTTTGGGACGCAGAGGGGTACACCTGCCCGGAAGGGAAATTGGGGTATATCCCATTCGGGCAGGAAGAAACGGGAAACTTAGTTAAGGGTGCCTTCGAAATTTTTTCGGGATTGTTGGATTCCATCCATGTTGCCGGCAGCCCACGAAACAAGGTTGTGTAAATGTGGTAATAATGATTTTCCGCGTTCGGTTAAACGATACTCAACTTTTGGAGGTATTTGGGCGTAAACTTGCCTGCTAACCAGCCCGTCGGCTTCGAGTGACCGGAGAGTAGAAGCCAACATTTTCTGCGATATAGTTTTTATATAATTGCAAATTTCATTAAAACGAAGCACTTCACAGTCTTCCAGTAAGAGTAAAACTAACACCGACCATTTATCACCGATCCGATCCATTACATTTCGAACCGGGCAATGTTCCGGGTGGCCATATTTATGAAATATTTTTTCGTCCATAACGCATTGTTTCCTAATAATACTAACCTGTTAGTAAGTATCGTACCTGCCGGTACGTTATTGTTTTTCTATAAAAAGCATTTTATTTTGCTTACCAAAAGTAACTAAATATATATTCGTAATCAAATAACAAATTGTAATTTATCAAAAGGAGTCAATATGAAAATCGGGATAACAGGTGCAACGGGACAATTAGGACAATTAGTTGTTGAACAGCTTAAATTGAGGAATCAGGGGGCTAATATTGTTGCTCTTGTCCGAAATGTTGAGAAAGCATCTTCATTACAGGTCGAAGCACGTGAGTTTAATTATTCAAATACTCAGCAATTACCTGTTGCTTTACAGGGAATTGAACGGCTGTTAATTATTTCGAGTAATGAACTGGGGCAGCGAGCTATTCAGCATGCAAATATCATTGCTGCTGCAAAGGAAGCAGGTGTAAAGTGGATCGTTTACACGAGCTTATTGCACGCAGATACTTCCACGCTTAGCCTGGCTGCAGAACATCTTCAAACAGAAGTAGCGCTAAAAGAATCAGGCATACCATACACTATTTTACGGAATGGCTGGTACACCGAAAATAAAATGGGTTCAGTTGCCGGCTCAGTTGCAGCAGGAGTGTTTGTAGGCAGCGCGGGCGATGGGAAATTCTCTTCGGCAACCAGACTGGATTTTGCAGAAGCCGCTGCAGCAGTATTAAGCGGTGAACCAACACCGGGAAAAATCTATGAACTCGCCGGTGATGATGCATATACGTTAACTGAATTGGCAGCGGAAATTTCTCGCCAGACGGGTAAAGATATTCCGTATAAAAATCTTCCGGAAAGTGAATATGCAGCACTTCTACAAACGTTCGGTGTGCCCGAAATTTACGCTACGGCAATCGCGGGTTGGGATGTTTCGGCAGCAAGCGGGGATTTATTTGATAGCGGCAAAGAATTATCTGCCTTGATTGGGCGGCCAACCACACCATTGGCAAAAACAATTACAGCTACTCTTGAAGCCGGTAAATAAAACTAACAGGATACATAGTATCCCGAATGTTTCCTGGCGGTAGTCAGTATTTCAAATTACAACCCAATGCAATACTATAATGCATATCGGTTTAATGCAGATCAAAAAAAAAGGCAGTGAACCCAGTCACTGCCTTTTAATCATTTTGGGATCATTTTTTAATAAGAGCGCGCGTAAATAATCCGGGGTTGGTTAGCCTTCCCGGTAAATATACACGTTCCTTTATCCTCAATGGTTGCCAAAGGAATGCAACGGGGTGAAACTTTAAGATCCTTAAGTGTTTTTTGTAGCTCTTCCTGATCAACAGATTCGATTGAACCATAGCACGAGGCGAATCCCGAATTCTCGGAATCCTTAAAATAGGCAACAAATGAATCGAAAGAATCAATAACCTTTGTATTCAGTTCAAGATTTGCAAGTGCTTTGCCATAAATGCTCTGGTGAATATCTTCAAGCATTTGGGGTAACTGTGCGATAAACTCTTCTTTCGAAATTTTAAGTCTGTCACGTGCAGGCAGATCTCTTCTGCCAACAGAAAGTACATTTTGATCCATTTCACGGGATCCGATTTCGATGCGTACGGGAATACCTTTCTTTACATTATTCCAGAATTTATCCCCGCCTTTCATCTCTTTTGTATCAATGCGAGCCCTGATCTTGCCCCCGAAATAAGAAGTGGAATTGATTTCCTGTAAAAGAGCCTGAGCGTATTCCATTACTCTCGGTTTATCATCCTGGTTCTTATACATCGGGAGGATTACAACCTGGACGGGCGCAATGCGGGGAGGTAATACCAAACCGTCATCATCACTATGAGTCATGATCATACCGCCAATTAACCGGGTTGAAACTCCCCAGGATGTAGTCCAGGCAAATTCTTCGCGTCCCTCTTCAGTAATAAATTTAATCTCCGAAGCTTTTGCAAAGTTTTGACCAAGGAAATGGGAAGTGCCGCATTGAAGAGCTTTCCCGTCCTGCATCATACCCTCGATAGTATATGTTGTATCCGCGCCGGGGAATTTTTCATCAGGAGTTTTTTGACCTTTAATAACGGGGATTGCTAAATATTCTTTGGCGAATTTCTCGTATATATCAAGCATTTGTAAGGTTTCTTCAACAGCTTCGGCACTTGTAGAATGAACCGTGTGCCCTTCCTGCCAAAGGAATTCAGCTGTACGGAGGAATAGACGTGGACGCATTTCCCAGCGCATAACATTAGCCCATTGGTTAATCAAGAGAGGCAAATCCCGGTAACTCTGTACCCAGCGCGAAAATGCATCGCCAATGATTGTTTCACTGGTTGGCCGTATAATATACAATTCTTCAAGGGGGCCGGCAGGAACGAGCTTTCCGGCATCATCCATTTCTAATTTATGATGTGTTACAACAGCACACTCCTTGGCGAAACCTTCAACATGCTCGGCTTCTTTCTGGAAGAATCGCAATGGAATCAATAATGGGAAATAGGCGTTTTCGTGTCCCGTTTCCTTAAAGAATCCATCTAACACACTTTGAATATTTTCCCATAGAGAATAACCCCACGGCTTAATAATCATTGAGCCGCGCGTTGGGGAATTTTCAGCAAGACCTGCCGCCTTAATAACTTCTAAGTACCAATCCTGATAATTTTCTTTTCGGGTAGGCGAGATAGCAGTGTCTTTACTCTTCATTTCTGATTTCCTTTTCTAATAAACTAATAAATCTTCATAATATTTTCATTTTACACTATGAATATAACGATTCTGCAAAAATTAATAACCAGTGCCCGGTTCTTATTGAATAGAACACAGTCAAAGTTATTGCAGGGTAATTTATTGATCATTGTGATAGAGTATTTTATATAGCAGAAATAATAATAACTGTTTGAACTAATAAATAATTTAGTTAAGTTTATAAAATTAGTGGCCAAAAGAAACCCAATAGTAATCAGGAGACGAAATGAAAACAATAAAACTTGTTTCAGCTATTATCTTATTCATCCTCCAAGTTATATATGCCAACGGTGTTGCAATAAAAGATGCATCAACCGGGAAATGGCTTGTTTTAGTGGGGAGCAGCATTGATGTAACTGTAAAAGGTCAGATCTCGATAACAAAAATCACCAACACATTTCATAATCAATACGATTCTTCCTCCATAACTTTTTCCTATCCGCTTATGGAACAGGCAAGCGCAACAAGTTTGCGATATAGTATAGACGGGAACTGGTATAGTACTAATATTACCGGGAAACCAACTGATCCCAATTTACCCGGGGGTACAGTGCTCCAAAATTTAAAAACATATCTGGGGCAGACACCAATGAATTTTGGAATTCCGCAAAAAATACCGCAGAATTCAACTTTGGTTGTGGAATTGACATATGTAGAATTGCTTCCGTATAAATATGGCAAGGTGAAATATAGTTGCATTAATGATTATCATCTGTTGCAAACTCAGACACTCGAGATACAAAAATTCTCTTTTAATCTTACATCCCAACGGAATATTGACAGCCTGTTCGTCACTTCACAATATCCGGTAACACAGCAAAGTAATTATGGTACTACAGCACACGTTGAGATTTCCTATAACGCGCAAGTTGCCACGAGCAATTATGCAGTTGAATATGTACTTAATGCAAGCCAACTAGGTTTGTTTGGTTATAGTACTTATGTACCGCAGAATCAGGTGCCGGATTCATTACAACGAGGATATTTTTCATTCATAGCCGAACCAGACCCAACATCAGTTACCCAGGCAATAAAAAAGAATTTTATTCTTATTGTTGATCGTTCAGGCAGCATGGATGGAACGAAGATGGAGCAGGCGAAAAATGCGGCTTCGTATATTGTAAAGAATCTGAATGAGGGAGATCGATTTAATCTGATAGATTTTGATGATGTCATTACCGGGTTCCGTGCCGGTTTAGTAAACTATACCACTGCAGCCAGGGATTCAGCATTGGTGTATATTCAGAATCTTTATGCACGTAACAACACCTCAATTTCGGGGGCGTTTGCTTCAGCGGTGCCGCAATTTTCATCCGCGACCGACAGCTCGGCAAATATTGTAATATTTTTAACAGATGGACAGCCAACTGCCGGCATTACGGCAACGGATCAACTAGTTACATACATTCAACAACAAGTAACATTAGTTGGAAAACCAATTTATATATATAATTTTGGTATTGGAGCAGATGTGAACGTTCAATTATTAACATTGATAGCTTCGAAAAACAAAGGTTTTGCGACAATGCTTGGTAATGATGAGCTTTACACAGTAGTAACAGATTTCTATAACACTGTCCGTAATCCTGTTCTGCTCAGCCCGGTAATAACTTTTAATCCGCCACTTTCAACTACTGCTTACCCTGATTCTTTACCCAATATGTATAAAGGTACACAATTAATACTTGCAGGGAGGTATACGAATCCAGGGCCAATGCAAATCACATTTTCAGGCAATGCATTTGGCCATCAGGTGAGCTATCAATATCAGCTAAATCTGTTGGACTCGGCTAATATTGAAAATCAGTTTTTGTTAAAGATCTGGGCAAAAAGGAAGATTGAAAGTCTTTTGGTTAAATATAATAGCCTTTTACCAACATCTTCACAGGCGGTTGAGTTAAAAAATACCATCATTTCAATTAGTACTCATTATGGAATACTAACACAATTCACAAGTTTTACCGGAGGAACTTCGGTGGAAGACAGACCCGGTAAAAAGCCAATTAAAGGAGCAGAAAACTTTCAGATTGTGGGCAACTACCCGAATCCGTTTAACCCTTCAACAGCCATCCAGGTTCGGGTGCAAAAATTTACCGGGCCGGTTTTAGAAGTGAAAATTTATTCTATCACCGGAGAATTGATAAAGGTTATCCAGCTTGCAGTTCATGGTGAAGGGCTATACACGATAAAATGGGATGGTAAAAATTCCGTTGGCGCTGAAGTGCCGAGCGGCACCTATATCTATACAGTCACATACGGAGATCAGATTTCATCAGCTAAAATGATGTTGATGAAATAATACACTGTTAACAGCTACAACTGCACAGTTAGTCGTCCTGAAAGTAGTTGGCACTTTTTAAGTCGATAAAATATTCAAACAGATAACCCCTGAAGGGTGTAGCCCGAAAGGGGTTATCTGTTTATCGATGTTCTTCACCGGGCGTCCGAGTACCTAATTTCAGGTGCCGACTTTCCTTATTGTAAATTGTGATACTCTCCTGAGCGACCTTGCTCAAAGCCAGTTGCTCCAAGAATTTTGCATCTCCTTAAATTGAGGGGCTTCGGTATCTTTTATTCGCTTTTCCATAAATATTCTTTTTGCAGAGATAAATATATTTTTTTTGATTATGAACGTAGGTTCATTATATTTAAATAGAAAATAAAAATATTATATGTCAAGACCAGTCAGAAATCGCAAGATGTGCACTCCGCCCCTCATGGCCGGTTTCAAGCCATTTGGGATGCCTTTGTGCGAAATAGAGAGCCTAAAACTGCACTACGATGAATATGAGAGTATCAAATTGGTGGATCATGAAGGATTATCTCAGGATGATGCTGCAGAAAAAATGGATGTATCGCGCCCAACGTTGACCCGTATTCATAATTCCGCATTAAAAAAAATAGCGAAAGCATTAGTAGAATGCCTTGCTATAGAAATTGAAGGGGGGAACGTTGAGTTTGAAAAAGAGTGGTATAAGTGCAACAAGTGCTTCAAACTGATTGAGGGACTCGCGAACCATAAAAAGTGCGGCGACTGTAAAACATATGGATTCAAAGAATTAACAAAGATAAGTCAACGCAAATGAACGCTGCCAAAGCAGGCTATAATCCGGGATTAATCCGTACCGGAGCGATTTAATGATGAGCAGAATTTATCGGCCGATAGGTATAATTCATACAGCATTTACTACTCCCGAAAATATGTCTATTCAAAATGCAGGCACAAACGAAGAAACAGGAAGCATTGATATATTCCCTTCATTGGCAGCAGGTCTGGAAAATTTACGATACTTTTCACATATAATCCTTCTATTTCATCTGCATGAGTAAACCGCTATTCATCAAAAGTAATTCCTTTCATGGACACCGTTGCGCCAGGTATATTTTCGACCAGAGCCCCGTTGCGGCCTGGCCTGATCGGGATGACCATAGAGAAACTCATATCCATAGGAGGCTCCAGCATAACCGCTGGCGGAGGTGATATGCTCGATAATACTCCACTGCTAGATAAAAAACAGTATTTACCCCGATTTGATGCAATAACTTAAGTGAGAATTGGATGCTATGAAGGTAAAACAGAAAATAGCGAAACGAAAAGATCGGATACCCGATTTATTAAATGAGAATTATATTTTATTCAGAAGGAACAAGATAAAATGAAAATATGCATACCGGTTACAAAAGACAACACCGTTGATGACCATTTTGGCCATTGCGAATTTTACAGCGTATTCACTGTATCAGAAAAAGGCGAAATAACAGACACAGAGACCATCGAATCGGCACAAGGCTGCGGGTGTAAATCGAATATAGCAAGTGTATTGGCTGAAAAAGGGGTTACTGTTATGCTAGCCGGGGGAATTGGCGGCGGTGCAATAAATGTGTTAAACAATTGGGGAATTGAAGTTATCCGGGGATGCAGCGGTAATGCGGTTGAAGTTGTTAAGCTGTTTGCTGCCGGGAGAATTGATGATAGCGGTGTCAGCTGCCAGCAACATGAACATCATCAGGGTGATGGTCACGTATGTAACCATTGAATAGTATTCTAAGTAAGCAGAATTTTAGCCGGATTGGTATAAGCGTCAATACCAAACCGTTCGCTGATGAAGTTTGTCAGACTGAATCAATGAACAGCACCGGTCGCGGCCGAACCATGGTGTGGATGCTGATGTATACCGGCATAAGGTCAAGTGACATCGTGAACTCGAACCGGACGGCCGGGCTATCCATGCCATTATTTGTAATAGTTGTTTTTCTGCTTTAGACCAGCATGCAAAACACGTACAGAAGCACTATAATAATTGAAAAGGATAACATTATTGCCAAATTTCTATCTCACTATTAACGACGTTCGCGAAAAACAAATTTGAGCCGGGCGAGAATATCTGGCACCCGGCTACAGGGAAAACTTATCAGGGGAATTCATTGGGAAATAAAAGGCATTCGATACTACTACTCGGATGCCGCTGTAGATGAAATGAACACGAAGTATGATTGCTTCGGAAACATTTTAGTTAAATTATAGTCTTAAACTGGGGGATTTCTATTCCTGTATACTCATTTTAGTATATCTCCTTGTGGGCGATATAAGACTCGAATGCCAGAGGCACTTGCAGCTTATGACCTGAAAAGAGAGAGGGCAGTCTGATAACCCAGATATTTAAATAGAAAAAGGTCTCGTTGTGAGACCTCTCCTAGTGGGCGATATAAGACTCGAATGCCAGAGGCACTTGCAGCTTATGACCTAAAAAGTGAGAGGGAAGTTTGAGAACCCAGGTATTAAATAGAAAAAGGTCTCGTTGTGAGACCTCTCCTTGTGGGCGATATAAGACTCGAACTTATGACCTTTCGCGTGTGAAGCGAACGCTCTAACCAACTGAGCTAATCACCCTTTTTACATTGTGTATGCAAAATACAAAATGTTGCCATTAATGTAAATACCGGTTACGCTTTGGATTTACCATATTTCTGTCTTACAAACTCGATTATTCCCGGTAATAACGAAATGAGGATAATTGCAAAAATTACCACGGAAAAATTCTTTTTAATAATCGGAAGATTTCCGAAAAAGAATCCCGCATACGTAAATAAGCAAATCCATATACAACCACCCAGAATATCATTCAACAGGAAACGGCGGTAAGTCATTCTGCCTATCCCAGCAACAAAAGGCGAAAAGGTACGGATAATAGGCAGGAACCTTGCCAGAATAATTGTTTTGCCGCCATGCTTTTCATAGAAAGCATGTGTCTTATCGAGATATTCTTTTTTCAGCATTCGGGGGAAGCGTTCACACAGGCGTGGCCCTATATAATGCCCGATCCAGTAATTGGTATTGTCGCCCGCAATTGCAGCAATAATTAAAGCAATGGCTAAAAAATTTACATTCAAAGAACCCAGAGCAGCTATTGAGCCGGCCGCGAATAATAACGAATCACCAGGAAGGAAAGGAGTGAATACCAGACCCGTTTCGGCAAAAATTATTGCAAACAGGATTGCATAAGTAATTACCCCATACGCCGAGGTTATTTCAAAAAGATGTTTATCCAGATGGACAAAAAAATCAAAAAGTGAGTAGATTAATTCCATAGTTTCGGGATATATTGAAAAAAAATCAGTCAATTCTATGAATTGTACGCATAAGTTTTAGTTTATGCCTGTTACAAAGATAAATAAAAGAATCCGATTTGCTGAAGTTTGAAAGTAAATTTGAAATTATGGCTGGAGGGGAACTGAAAGCACTCCGATAATTTGTATTTTTGTATCTTGCAGTAAAGTTGATTTTATATAATAATGAATTGCTACATAAATACGAATAATTACCCGGTTGGGTTTGGGCGAATGAGCATAAAAAAAATTGTAATAACTTTGGGATTCATTCTGGTTTGGGTAAATTCTGCCTATGCCCAGTATGATACGGTAAAAACATATTATTCGAACGGAACGTTAAAGGAATTATTGCCACGGTATCAGGGCAGATTGGAAGGGACAGGCAAGAGCTACGATTCAACGGGGGTATTGCGTGAAGAACGAGTATATATCGCAGGGAAGGTAGAAGGGCTTGTTCGCAGGTATTCATCGGCAGGAAAACTTTCCGAGCAATTTTCAATTGAAGCCGGTAAACGTGAAGGCCCCGCGACCCGCTTTGATGAAAGTGGTAAGGTAGTACAAGAATTATTCTTTGCTAACGGAAGAATTGAAACTCCCGACACAACTACATTTGTACCGCCTGCGCAAGATGAGGATCAAATTTTACCCCCGCCTGTACTCAGTGAAGCAAAAAGTAAACCGGTTATTTTACAAGATACGGTAAAAACAGTTTCCGCTATAGCCGCTGCACAGCAAAATAAAACTCCGCAGGTTAGCCATGCAGTAATTGATACGCTCGCGGCACGACTTGCCGCTGATACGATAGTAGTTGATTATTCAATTCAAAATAATTCATTGGTCCTGAGACTGAACCAGGCTCCTGAACCTGTAAATGGCTGGGTTGCATTCAGACAAAAAGTGGTATATCCTGAGTATGCGAAGAAAAAGAACATTACAGGGCGGGTTCTTATTCAGGCAGTAATTGATAAGCGGGGCGAAGTTAATTCAACTGCAATTCTAAAAGGCATCGGTTACGGATGTGATGAGTCGGCCGAGATAACGGTTTACTATACGAAGTATTTACCAGCCATAGCTCAAGGGCAAAAAAAATATAGCAAAGTAATTATCCCTATTGATTTCGGTACTAAATAAAGCAGAAGTTGAAAACTGCTTTATTGCCAATCAGTCCAAAACCGATTTAAGATATTTTCCTGTCCAGGAATTTGGGTGATTTGCTATTTCCTTGGGAGTGCCTGTTGCCACTACCATACCGCCTTTGTCACCGGCTTCAGGACCCATATCGATAATATAATCAGCGCACTTTATAACTTCCAGATTATGCTCGATGACTACAAGTGAATTATTGTGCTTCAAAAGCATTTGGAAACAATTCAATAACCGGGAAATATCGTCAAAATGCAAACCGGTCGTGGGCTCATCAAAAATAAATAACGTATGGAGCGATTCTTTTTGCTGCGCCAGGTGCGCCGCGAGCTTAATACGTTGAGCCTCTCCCCCCGAAAGCGTATTGGAAGGTTGTCCGAGCTGTATATAACCCAGTCCGACATCAGATAGCACTTGTAACAGTTTCGTGATTTTTTTGTGGCCCGTAAAGTACTCCAATGCTTCATCAACAGTCATATTGAGTACGTCGATGAGGTTTTTACCGTGGTAGGTAATTTCATGAACCTCACGTTTAAAACGGGAGCCTTTACAGTCTTCGCATTCAAGGAACAGGTCGGCAAGGAACTGCATTTCCACTTTAATAAAGCCATCACCCTGACAAGTTTCGCACCTGCCCCCGGGTACATTAAATGAGAAATAACCGGGTTTAAAACCTTTGGCCCGTGCCTGGTGGGTTGAGGCAAACAATTCACGAATTAGTTCGTATGCCTTAATATAACTGGCCGGGTTCGATCGGGGAGATTTTCCAATGGGTGATTGGTCAACAATTTCAATATGCTTAATTTGTTCAACGCCTGTAATATCATCAAACCGGCCCCTGGCTTCTGAGCTTAAACCCAATTGCTTTGCGATGCCGCTATACAAAACATCGTGGACTAAAGTGCTTTTACCCGATCCGCTAACTCCTGTTATTACCACAAATTGTTGCAGCGGAATAGAGAGAGAAACATTTTTTAAATTATGTTCACGAGCTCCAATAATTGTTATTTCTTTTCCCGAGGGGGGATTCTTTTCGGGAATGAGTATTTTCTTTTCACCGCTTAAATATTTACCGGTAAGGCTTACTGTATTTGGAGCAGTGGCTTCATCATAAGTGCCGTAAAAAACAACTTCACCGCCATGCTTGCCGGCTTTGGGTCCCATATCGATTATATAATCGGCCTCACGCATCATATCCGGATCATGTTCAACAACGAGAACCGAATTCCCAATATTGCGCAAGTTTTTTAGTATATTTATTAACCGTGATGTATCCCGGGGAT
>JAJTBZ010000071.1 GCA_021286645.1 Ignavibacteria bacterium | reverse complement strand
CAATAAGCACATTCCCCTGATTCGCGCTGGTCTGGCACACTAAGCACTCACTTGTAGAAGATACTCCGGCTGTATTATTTGCCCTGACCCGGAAATAATACATGGTTCGGGGTTGTAAATTATGAATTACCATATTCCCCTGGCTGCATGTGGCTGAATCAGTATAGTTACTGCCATTTGTGCTAATAAATACCGTGTAATTAATGATATTGGTATCTGCCTGGCAAATAAATTCTACCGATGTGCTATCATGCTGCACAAACCCAAAACTAACAGGTTTCACTGGTAAAGTAATATCCCTGATATACGTGGGCTGGGCCATACTGGCAGTTTCATTACTAAGTGTTTTATATAAATTCGGGTCGCTTAACACTGCTTTTATAGTGGTTACATTACCATCGAGTAGAAATTCATTGTTCAAAAACCGTATCCCGTGGCTGTAATCCACGTACGAATTAATATGAATGTTTGTAACTGGTTGAATCGGGCTTCCATTAAGTTGATGCCATCCATAAATTACCACGTGATCCGGCCGGGATGGATCGACTATTAAATTACTTAAAATCACATCTTTTTTAATTCCGCCAACCAACGTACCTAATGGCTGCCCTGCATTAAGTCTTTGTTGTTCAATTGCCTGGTTATGCTCAATGAATTTAGCGACCTGTTCGTTTTGATTCCCAACCGGGGTATATGTTACAGGAGCTAATTTAACACCCGCGTTCGTGTAGATATCATCTACCAATTTTGCTGTTGGCAGTGTTGCTCCAAATACATTCGCCGCCTTTTGCGCGGTTATTGGCCCCATCGGGACACGGCAAAAATCCTGGTCGGAACCGATACACATATAGTCTGGCATAACCTGATAAGTTACGGTATGCGAAGCACCACCGGCATCGGTAACAGTCATTGTATTATTCACGAGTGTCCTCATGAATTGAGGGATATTTCCTTTGAGTAGTTCAGCCAATATTGCATTTTCTCTATCCTGAAAGCTTAACGCAGATATTGATTGCATAAATTGCGCTCCCCCTACCGCGTTAGCCGGGCGGATTGGTATCTTTAACAACGAGGGCAAGTCGGTCTGTACATAAGGTGTATATGCTCTGTTTCCGTAATAGGTATAATCTACCCCCTCAAGCGAAGTGCCCGAAACCATGCCTTGTATATAGCCATTTTTCTCTACCTGCACGGTATGCAAAATCTGCTGCAGCGGGTTCTGTTTGAGAATAAAACTTATCCTTCCATTCAGTCCGCGGTATGTAATAAAATCACTGTCCTCGTTATATGCAAGCGGGAAAGTAGTATTCAGATAAGCTGCCATCATTTTACTACGGTACCATGTTCCCCCCGTAGCCGAGACAACGGGCTGCCCGTTTAAAAGTGCAACACTATCATTATAAGCTATTACGCTTAAATAATGATTGGATGAAGAACTTAGCCAGGTTGCAAGTTTGGCTCCATACGTATTATCGTAATTATAATCACTATCGAGGAATGATATTCGTGAGATATAATCGGGTATTTGAGTGTATGCATTAAAGAAACCAAACGAGAAGCTGCCTCCGCCACTATGCCCGGTTAATACTATACTCGGATTATAGGCAGAAAACAACTGTTTTAAGCTATCCACCATACCCTTAATTAATGTTGCATTATTGGTATATTTACTCCTCCACGAAGGCCAGCTTTTCTGCGCTGTTTCCAAATATACGGTAACAAGATTATATGGTGGTGTATGTACACGGATAAATCGCGTTTGTGCGCCAATATGCTGAATATCGTAATGCCAGTCATCCCCAGTCTTAAGAACCTTCCCGATAGTCTGTTCAATTGTATTTCCGTTTGGTAGCGCAAAGAGCGAAACTACAGTTGGAAGTGAAGGATTGAATTTATCCGCTGCAGGAGCGTTAACAACTATACGTACTTCCGGAAATGAATTAATTGTCAGTGTCTGCTCATGATAATACTGACTCTCAGTAAATCCTGATAAGTAAACCTGGGCAGATGCTTCACACCAACTAAACAATATGCTAATAAGTAAAACGAATAAAATATTTCTGGCCATAGAATTGAAATCCTAAAAGTTTACGCCAATAAAATAGGAATTCTAATCGCCTAAGACAACTGTTGACTCATTGAGCTCAATTTTGCATTCCTTTTCATCTTTTGAACATACCGCTGGCTTACTCCCAATTCACGAGCAAGTTTTTTCGATTCTATCTCGGTATTAAGCTTTATATATTCTTTTGCCGCCTGCTCAAATTCTCCCAGGGCAAAATATACATTTAGCTTCATAAAGTTTTCTGCAAGTACAATAAAATTATCGATACCGATAAGCTGGGCAATCTCCAGATTATCACCTCGTAATGTCCGTTCCCAATCGATCTTTTTTAACCACGCGAGTCTCATTGTTCCTCCTGTTTTATAGTGTGCAAATATACACTATAAAGACGATGATGTCAAGAAAATAGTTTGGAAAAGTGTATTTTAGTTTATATTTTTACTTTATATCTATGGATTGGTCTGAATTTATTACCTGGCTTTTGGAGCAAAAGCTCCGTTTGTCTTCAATTGAAGTAGAGAAACTCACTTCAATAAGGCAGCAAATCATCGATCGGTGGAAACGTGGGAACGTCTCCCGACCGCACCGCAGTACTATACGCCGGCTTGAACTGGGTCTTGGAGTAGCTATTGACGATACTGACCCGGAAAATATCAGACTTGTTGAACAGGAAACCACACCGCTGCCGGTTGCCCCTGATCCCGCGGAAGCCCGAAAGACCATGGTAAAGGAATTTAATACCGGCACAGTCTTATATGAAGAAGAAATTCCAATATCTGCATCCATACCCGCTGGACCTGGCAAATGGCAGGAAACTGATCAGAGGCGCATCATTACACTTGACAGCAGGAACCAATTCGCTTTGCTCATTGATCCATCCAATGGAGATAGTATGCAGCCGTTCTTACAACCGGGTGATATGGTAATTTGCGATATGCACGCCGAACCTGCTGCCGGAGATATTGTTGCCGCGAAGTGGGAAAACGGGTCCGGTGCAATTAAAATTCTTGGTGATAGCAGCCATGTCCCCGGCAGCTATTTACTTTATAGCTACAACCCACTGGTTAAACCTATCATTGTAAAAAAACAAAATTCCACACTTTACAAGGTCGTTCTTATCCATAAACAACATTAGCCGGTAAGAATAAAAAAAAACCCTGGTGCGGGAGCATCAGGGTTCTGGAGATTTACTTATCAGTTATAGTATGGAGAGAGGGCTTACTTCATGAGGACAAGTTTTTTAGTAGCAGAGAAATTGCCTGCTTCTAATTTGTAGAGGTAAACACCACTGGCTAAATTACTGCCATTGAATGTTACATTGTACTTGCCCGCAGCCTGATTACCATTAACCAGCGTAGCTACTTCTTTTCCGAGAATGTTGTAAACTTTCAATACAACTTTCGCATCGGAAGGAATCTGATAGCTGATAACGGTCGTCGGGTTAAACGGATTCGGATAATTCTGTGACAACGTGTAGTTGCTTACTGTTCCGACTCCGGTATTAATAACCGCGTTGGTTCCATCAGGACTTATTGAGAAATTGAGAACAGGTGACTGGCTGGCAGCATAATCAACGGCTGTAACCTGTACTGTGCTCTGTGAATATGATTCTTTATCGGAAATTACAGCATACTGATCAGGAACTAATCCGCTCAGTACATACTGTCCGTTACTGTTTGTCATTGCAGTTGCATAAACTTCGCCTGAGCTGCTGATTGCATAAACGAATGCACCAGTAACAGTTTTGCCACTGTTATCGCGAACTTTACCACTGATTGTACCGAAACCTGAATCCGGTAAAGATTTTACAACGATGTTAATATTGGTTACCAATGAAGCAGAGTCAACTACTACAGAGTCAGCTTTTCTCCAGTTCATGGTTGATGAGCCATCATATTTGAAATATGAAGGTTTGTATCCTGCTTTAGGAATAGCAAGGAAATAATACTGAGCAGGCAACATATTGGTAAATGCATAGCTGCCTAATGAATCCGTATGAATTGTATAAGTTCTGAAGTCTGATGCGAATCCAGGAACTGAATGGCTAAGTTTTTTCGGGAAAGCATTAACTAAAGCTTCAACACCTGCGCCAAGAGTATCTTTTACAACACCGGCAACACCGTTCGGGTAAACTGGTTTCGGGGTTAATACGAAGTTAATACCGGTAACATTATCTGCAATTGCAACGCGGTCAGCTTCTGCAATTGTGGTCTTGTTATTATAATACTGTGCATTCCAAACCCATTTGTTCTGAGGATATGCATATACTACAACCGTATCACCTTTTCTTACACTTACTGAATAATTACCAAGGCTATCAGTACGAACTTCGCGTGATGTTGAGAAATAGCTATTCAAACGAACTTTGTAAACCCTTACATTAGCTTTAATTGCGTTGCCACTTGCGTCTTTTACGCTACCTTTTAAGGTATAGGTTACCGGAGGAACAATAGCGGTTAAAGCAACTGATAAATCTACACTGTCATTGGCAGCAAAGGTAAGTGTATCTGCTAATGATAATGTTGCTTTATTGTTATAATACTCAGGTGTATAACCCATTGCGGAAGTATATAAACGGTATTTTCCAACATTTAAGCTTGCTTTGAATTTACCTAATGAATCGGTATACGTAATTACCGTTGAAAAAGCATTGCCCATAAAGAAATTAACATATGCATGTTTTAATGGGGTGCCGGTAGCTTCATCGGTAATAGTACCTGTTACAACTGCTTTTGCAGGAGGTGGAGGGGGAACTAATGAAACTTCAGCTTTATTGGAAGGTGCACTTTCACCCTGGCTGGTAACTGCAGTTACGTAGTAGGTATATGTTTTATTCAATTCAACTACGTTATCAACGAATGAACGGGTATACCCGATATAAATTTTCTTGTATGCTGCAGTATCTGCCGCAACGCCTTCATGACGATAAATAGCAAATTTTACTGCTGCAACCGTGCTGGTTGTCTGGTATTTCCAGTCAAGCGAAACTGATGCGTGATAATTACCAAAGATGTTAGCTTTAGCTGTTAATTCCGTGGGGACTTGCGACTGTGCCGAGACAAATCCCGCCAGAAGTACTACCAATACTAACAGGTATCGTAATCCAAACTGTTTCATATGTGTTTCCTTACTCATTTTATATGCAACAAACATTTATTAAACTACCCAGCTCAATTTCCACACCTCTCTTTCACAACATTTGTGCCAAATAAAATTTCATGTAAGAAAGGGTTAGGTAACTCGAAATAATTCCATCCGGTTAGCTGAATCCCGCAGGCAAATTTTCCCTCTTTATTATGAAAAGCTTCAAATTTCCCCAATTACCCAAAGCAAATGCAGAATTACTCTATTACGTAAGCCTGATGAAAAACCCTATACGGTATTAATTATCGTTTCATATTATTCATCAAGGCCTTGCGGGGGGAGTTTTACCGCGCAGAGAGTACGAATATTTTTCGCACCTCGCGAAAATTTTACACCCTCATCGGGCATGTGTTACCAGTAAAACGGAAGAAGCTATGTTAAAAACTGAGTTGGAAAGATATCAGTGTTTTATCCGGAGCGGTACTGAAGAAACCTAATTTAACAGAAGAATTTGAATTTGTTTCTGATGGCGTTTGCGGGGAAAGCATCAGGTCAATCTGGGCATAAACCCATGAGGCTATAAAGGCAGTTACCGACAGGTTTCTCATTTTGTATGCGGTGTTATACGAATTGTATTTTGACTGAATCAACGCCCTGTTGACTTCATTCAGATAATTATCCTCTTTCGTATTACAATCATTTATGTAGTATATCGATGAGATGAGGGAGAGAGCGCTTACAGCTGCTACCGCCCATGATTTTACCGAATTCTCACGATGCAACATTCCCCAACCCGGAAAAACCATCGAACGGAAATTATCTGAATAATCGGCTGCTACTACTATCTTTGTTATTTGCGGTTGTTTTTCTGGTTGCTGTGTATATGCGGGTATTTCGACAGGATGTAAAGTATCGACAGGTATTGTTTTTTTAACACTTGCAGTTTCTGCCTGATATTCTTTTTTCACTTTTTCAAACAGAACAATGATTTTGGGGGAAGTTGATACGGGATCGAGCGAGTATGCGGCATCTAACTTCAGTATGTCTTTAAAGCTATTATAGGCTGCTATTTCATCACCCTGCGAGTACTGCGAAATTGCCTTCATCCGCAACACCTGTTTAATCTCGTCAAGCGAATAATCAGCTTTTTTTTCCAGCACTTTATCTGCAAGTTGAATAACTGTTGCATAGTTAAAAGCATCAAATTCCCTGGAAATATTTGCTACGGGAATTTTACTTTGTTGCGCGTTAAGCAAAGAAAAAAACAGGAGTATAAACAGAATTATTTTATTCATTAATATCAGCGTATCAAGAGCATTTTTTTTGTTTTCATATAACCGGCAGATTTCAGACTATACAAGTAAACCCCGCTTGCCGCAGCATTACCTGATTCATCTTTACCATCCCAAGATACTGAAAATTTGCCCTTTGGTAAATAGCCCTGAGTAATTGTTTTTATTTTTGCCCCCAGAATCGAATAAATATCCATGCTATAATATCCCGCGTTAGCTATCGAAAAGCTTATTTTTGTACTAGGATTAAATGGATTTGGATAATTATTCTCTAATTCAAAATCCTGACTGGCGGCCGTATTCTCATTTCCTGTTACCGCATCGGGTACCATTAACGCTTCTACCTGCGAAACACTCTGCTCGTGAAACTCATTATCATAGAAATAACCGCCGAATACTATTACCCTGTTTTTGTAAAAAACAGCCATACTGTTCGAACGGGGGAAGTTCAGTTCCGGTCCCTGGGTCATAGTAAAATCCCCGTTATTAAACAGATAAAATTCCGTTGTAGTAATTGGATCAAAATTATCATTATAGCCGCCAATAACAATCATTCTCTTGGTCGGCAATACAATTGTTGCGGCCCCGCCCCGGGCTTGCAGAACTTTCCGGGTAAGCTTCTTTATTTGATGACTGAAAATATCATATTGATAGACTGTAGTGCGCAAAAATGAGCCCTGATACCCGCTTAAAATATAGAGAGAAGAATCAACGACACCATATGCCGCCTGTACCGGGATTGAGCTCGGAGTAGATGTATCATACCGAAAACTGACTTGCCGTGAACGTAAATCATATTCAACCACCTGATGAAAACTTGTATCGTGCGGTAGCTGAGGGTTGCCACCAAAAATAACCATTTTATCTTTGAACACTCCCCCGGCACAATTACTTCGCGCAAAATTCGCATTTTTCGCTACAACTACCGGTGGCTTTTTGAAATCCCATTTTTCTAAAGACTGCCTCACTGAATCTGGCGATGCCGGGAACTGCCCTCCGAAAATGAATACACTATCTCCATACATGAAAGCCGAAAAAGAATCTCGCCGATAATTTAACATCATTGTTGTGGGCAGCCAGGTATTCGTGTTTGGACTATAAACTTGAATTACCGGAACAGAAATATGTAAAGAATCAGAGTATCCGCCAATGATATAAATAAGAGTATCCCGAACAACAGCCTGAGCACTATTAACGGGAAGGGGCATGTTGCCAATAACTTTCCATACGCCATTTTGCGCCTGAAGTAACGGGCTTAAAACTAAGAATAAAACGAATATATGTTTATAAAACTTTTTCATACATGCAAAACATGCAAAATTTATGCCATCTCTCATTTTACTTCGACTCCGCTTCAAATCGGTGTTCGAAGTTTACTATCTCACCCTTACCAACTGTCACCCATGTCTCATATTTTCCTAAAGTGGGATTTGTAACTGTAACCAGATGTTTTCCTGCCGTTACCGAAACCGGCTTTTTTAATGGTGTCTGCCCTATATAATGCTGATCTACCCAAACTTCACCCCAGGGAGATATGTTAAAGCGAATTTTTGGAAAAAGCGAATCCAGGCTGTACCGGGCGAAATAATTATCATCCTTTTTTACATTCAAAGTGGTTTGGAAAATTGGATATTCAGGATGAACTAATTTCAATAGATGCTTGCCTTCGGTTAAACGCACTACCTGCCGGACAGGTGTTACATCCAGCTTCGCAGAGTCTATATAAACAGTTGCCCAGGGCGTGCAATCCAATACCAGACTGATAAGGTATGCCTGTTGGGGTTTTGCTTCATTTGAAGGACTATTTTTCTCAGTGGCATTATCGAGCCTCTTTTCCAGCGCAGCAGGCAACTTATGGGAATCTGCATTTTCCATCGGGGAGGTCTGCGCCGGTGCCCCCTGATTAGCATTTGTTACTGCCGACGTATCAGTAATCGGTCGATTCTGCTGGGTCTGGTGGGCAGCCGAACGCCATATCCATATTCCTAATATACAAGTAATACAAAGCGCCAGCAATACGAATAGCGAAGTTTTTCCTAAGCCGAGACCCGGCTTCATTGATTCCGTAACCAGAACTTCTTCGGGTGTATAATCTAAAGCCTGTAACACTTCACCACAATCATTGTACCGCTTATTCTTACCTCTTTGCAATAATTTAGTTATTACTTCCCGAATATCCTGGGGTAAGGCTTCGAGAGGAGCAAATAAAGTATCGTTATAGCTGAGTATGGCATTAATTGTTGAACCAATATCTCCTTTGAGAAATGGATTTAGCCCCGTGAACAATTCAAAAGCAACTATTCCCGCCGAAAACAAATCACTTTGGGCAGTCAATACTTCACCGGTAATTTGCTCCGGTGACATATATCCGGGCGTCCCCACGATAGAAGATTTTTGTGTTACCATTGAATCAGATTCAACAGAAGCGAGTCCGAAATCGGCAATTTTCAGTTCACGTGCCCTATTAACCAGAACATTATCCGGCTTTATATCTCTGTGAATAATTTTACTCTCATGAGCAGCCTGCATACCCAATAACAGCTGAATAAATAAACGACGTTTATCATCCAACGATAATGAATTATCTTTAATTACTTCCCTAAGATTCTTGCTTTCGAAATATTCAAAGGAAATATAAAAGTAGTGTGAGTAAGTACCGAAATCGAGTACATTGATAATATTTTTATGCTTGAGCCGGGCAAGTATCTTCGCTTCACGCTTAAATCGTTCCAAAAGTGTCGAATCAGAAAGATTCGATGTATCAAGAGTCTTAAGAATAATTTCCCCACCAAGATAAATATGCAATGCCCTATATACAGCACTGTAATCATCTTTTTTCAGAGTCTGAATTATCTCAAACTTTTCAAATAATTGGGTGTGGGCAATCGAATCAGTCATCCGGCGAATCGATTTCTTTCAATTTCAACTGAATCCAGCGCACAGAAACTCCCAACGATTTTGCTGTTTGGGTTCTGTTACCGTTAAACTCTTTCAGGCGGCGCATGAGAATCATTCTCTCAAAATCCTCCAAAGTACCGGCAAAAGAGCCCATTCCATCAGCTTCTTCTATAATAATGTGTTCCGGCAAGAGGATATCGCCATCACAAAGTATTGCTGCTCTTTGAATTACATTTTCGAGCTGCCTGATATTACCGGGCCATTGATATCCATTCAATCTTTTCATGGTTTCCGGGTGTACGGTAATATTTTTGCCAAAATACCGAAGGATAAAATGTTCGGCCAGCAGAGGTATGTCACCTGTCCGTTCACGAAGTGGTGGTAAATAGATTGGGAAAACATTTAGTCGATAGAATAGATCCTCCCTAAACTTCCCTTCTTTCGTAAGGATTTTCAAATCTTTATTGGTAGCGGTAATGATACGAGTATCAATTTTTATCGATTGAGTATCTCCCAGGCGTATAATTTCTTTATTCTGTAACACCCGTAACAGTTTAGCCTGAAGAGCAATGGAAATATCTGCAATTTCGTCGAGAAAAAAAGTACCCGAGCTCGCCACCTCAAAAAGGCCCTTCTTATCGGCTACCGCTCCCGTAAAAGCACCCTTTTTATATCCGAACAATTCGCTTTCGAGCAAAGAATCTGGTATTGAGCCACAGAATTGAGCCAGATATGGTTTTTGCCTTCTTTCGCTTAACTCATGTATCGCCCGTGCAGCTAAATCCTTTCCCGTACCACTCTCTCCAAGCAGAAGTACCGTGGTATCGGTACGGGCAACGCGTTCAATCATCTGCACAAGCTGTTTAATCGCGGGGCTTTGACCTATCAAACCAGGTATTTTTTGTACTGTCTGTAACTGATTCTTAAGTATTGTATTTTCATCGATCAGCTCTTCAATCTGGCTAATTCTATCCAAGGCAAGCGATACAAGATTCGAAAAGAAATCCAGAAAGTACAGGTTCTCTTCGTTAAAAGCCTTTCTATTCATCTGGCTATCCGCCAAAATCAGTCCGGCTATTTTTCCTTGTCGAAACACCGGGACACCCAACACCGATTTTATTTGGTGTATTAGCACGCTCTGGAATTGCGATATCCCCGGCGCGCTCTGTACATCATGGTATATTATCGGGCGTTTTTCTGCAATAACTTTTTGCAAAATACCTGAGGAGAATGTTGACAAATCATCAATGGTTTCCTGCTTAACATTTCGGGCAGCAACAATAGAGAACTTGGTATTCGGTTCATCGTACATTACAAATAAAGCCCGTTCAGCATCAATAACCCTGATAATTATATCAAGGGTTTCCTCGAATAAATTCTTTTTATACACCGCCGCATTCAGCGCTTTGCTGATTGAATAGAGTACCTCAAATTGTTCTTTCTCAAGCGAACGTACGGTATTAAGAGTATCAGGAATTTTTGTATCCATAAATTATTTCACAACAAATCTGAATGATGCAGAACGTAATCTATCCGAATAATTATCAACGGCCCACGCGACCCAATAGTAATCACCAACCGGCAATGTAATATCTACCTGTACAGAATCCGTGCCTGAAATTTTCTCTTTCTGCCAAACCAACTGCGAACTTTCATCGGTTCGGGAATAAACCTGAAGCATGATGGTAAACGGAAATGAGGGGCTGTATGTTTCCCACCGCAAATATGGCCTGCTATCCGTAGTATCGTTATTAATCGGGCCTTTAGGAATGATTGTAGTAGTTAACACGCGCTTTATGCTGCTGCCCCCTATTGTAAAAACTCGAGAATACACATCCTTGGTGATTACCGTACAGGGAACACCCAACAAATTATCAATACCGGTAACATTAAGCGATGCCGGAGACAAAGTGAGTTCATATGCTTTCGTATTCGGATTGTAGATAAGCGGTGCTTTATAATTATAATCCGGATAGAAAACAAATACCGTATCTACACTTTTATCCTTATCGGTAATTTTAGCAGAAATATAAACATCTCCCGAGTATGAAGTTGCAGAGGTTCGGGACACTGAAGAATAGACCGCCAAACTATCAAGTATGGGAATCTGATACAGAATTGAATTTACCGTTGTAGATTTCGCTCCATTCCAGTTAACAAAAATGGAGTCTGTTATATATCCCGATTTTTGAAAAAATACCCATCCATCTTCAGGCAATATATTTTCTATGCTATATGTACCGTCAGCCTGAGAGATACCGATAACTTTATTATTCTTTACAATCGAAACGTCCCCCAACGGTTTTCGGGGCACACTAAATGATTGTACTGTTCCATATAATACACCTAAAACCGCCTGCGGGTTCTCGGTATCAAGCGGGTTATTTCGTGGTGCACTACATGAGCTTATACATATTATTAGTAGTACGCTCGTATAAAGAATCAGATATTTCGGTAACATTCCCGGTTGCATTGGTATTATTAACAAATTGCAAATAGTTCTACTTAACATAGTAAAATAGTTAATCTTCTGAACAGGGGCAAGCCTGTCCCGCCCATGAATTAAAATTTTATCTCTATTCTGCTGCCAATCTGAGGGAAATCACTCAAAGATCAAGCCCTTCACTTTTAATGAGAATTTAACTAAATTAATACGACTGTAGATTCGATAATACTTTAGATGTGTGTTTTTTCTCAGTTCGCGTGTGTGCAAAGCTATTTCCTTTGAAGGATGTATAAGCTGTTACTAAAAAAAATTGCGTACTATATAGGAGTTGATAATTGATGAACTGGTTAATGAATATTCCCGTTCGTCTGAAACTTTTCCTGAGTTTTGGGCTATTGGCTGCCATCGTTGGCATTACAGGTTATGTCGGGTATAACGGTGTTGAGCAGGTAAAATTAAATCAGGACCTTTTGTACGAAAAAAGATTACCCGCTCTTACAAAAACCAAAGACATACAAGCTGCAATTCTTCTTATCCGTGGGGATCTGCGTGGGCAAATTACCGATACTCTTAAAAAAGAACTTGATGGATATCGGGAATCAATAGTAAAAACACAAACCGATGTTGACAAACTTATTCAGGACCTCCAGGGTGCGGATAATACCGTCGAAGAGAAAGCAAAACTCGATCAAATTCTGGTAAAATGGGGCGAACTTAAATCTGTTGTGAATACGGCACAATCGTTAATTAGTTCTCATGAAATTGCAAAAGCTTCTCCGTATCTCAACACCCAATTCCGAACTACTAATCGGGAGTTAAGGAAACTACTAATTGAGTATTCCGACCTCAATTTCAAAGAAGCCAAAAATCTGGATGATTTAACAGATGGCGAAGCAAATACCAGCAGAAGCCGGATATTACTTCTACTGGTTCTTGCCATTATCAGTAGTCTGGGCCTGGGTTACATACTTGCACGAATCATTGGTAATCGATTAATGATTTTAGAGAACGGGGCCGAAGCAGTTGCTAATGGGAATTTGAAAATTACAATTAATATAGATTCAAAAGACGAAATCGGCAAACTCGCGGACGCTTTCAATAAGATGATCGAGCAAATAAATGCTGCGTTTAAAGAAGTACAGGAAAAAGAAAGACTGGCAGTACAGAATGCCGACTTGATTGAAAAAGCTCATAAAGAAGCAGAAGTTCAAACTGCGTATTTATCTGATAGTGCAAATAGAATGTTGCAGACAATGCAGCTTTTTGCTCAGGGTGATCTTACCGTAACACTCGAAGCACCTGGTGATGATTCAATCAGTAAGTTGTTTCAGGGGTTCACCACTTCAGTAGCCAATTTACGCATGATTATGGATCGGGTTGGCGAAGCAGTAGATGCTACCGCCAGTGCTGCTGCACAAATTTCCAGCAGCTCCGAAGAATTGGCGGCCGGCGCTCAGGAGCAAAGTTCACAGACAAATGAAGTTGCCGGTGCTGTTGAAGAAATGACAAAAACTATTCTCGAGAATTCACAAAGCGTTATACTTGCCGCTACAACTGCTAAAGCAGCAGGCGAACGAGCCAGAGAAGGCGGTGAAGTAGTTCAGAAAACTATCGAAGGAATGAATAGAATTGCAACCGTTGTACAAAAATCGGCAGATACTGTCTTTGTACTTGGACAAAATAGCGACAAAATCGGAGAAATTGTTCAAGTTATTGATGATATCGCCGATCAAACTAATCTTCTGGCCCTAAACGCCGCAATTGAAGCTGCCAGAGCCGGCGAGCAGGGACGCGGTTTCGCTGTAGTTGCCGATGAGGTTCGGAAACTTGCCGAAAGGACTACAAAAGCAACGAAAGAAATTTCGGTTATGATTAAACAAATCCAGACTGATACATCGGAAGCAGTTGCTTCAATGAGGCAGGGCACCGGCGAAGTTGAAAGAGGCAAAATGCTTGCTTCTGAAGCTGGCGAAGTTCTTCACCAAATTGTTGAAGAAGCCACAAAAGTAACCGATGCTATCACTCACGTGGCTGCGGCCAGTGAAGAGCAATCTGCCGCTGCCGAACAAATAGCCAAGAATATTGAAGGGATCAGCAATGTTACTCACGAGTCGACTGTAGGCATTCAGCAAGTTGCTCAGGCTACCGAAGATCTCAACAGGTTAACACAAAATCTTCGCGATTTAATCGGTAACTTCAAGACCGATAGTTCTCATGACTATAACCCAAATTCAAGAAGAAATTTATCAGCAGCACCTTCCAGAAAAGCACTTAAAGGAAGATGAGATTTCTGTACGTTACGGTTCTACTAAGCTGTCCGCTCTCGGGCAGCTTTTTTTATGCCTTTATGCAAGTCCATATATAAATCATTGCGGCCAATTTGTATATTTAGGAATATATGTTTCATTTACTATGAGTTTATATGACATTTTCTGCCCTGCGGGTTTATGAATCAGAATCAGGATTTTTACAAAAAATTGAACAGATTCCAATGACGGATCTGCCAGATCATGATGTACTGATAAAAGTCGAGTTCTCATCTCTGAACTATAAAGACGCGCTCTCTGCAACCGGAAATAAAGGGATCACGCGTTCTTTCCCGCATACCCCGGGTATTGATGCTGCAGGCACCGTAGTAGAATCCCGAGATAAAAATTTTACAAATGGCCAAAAAGTACTGGTAACCGGATACGATCTGGGTATGAATACTCATGGAGGGTTTGGTGAATATATACGGGTACCTGGCAACTGGATAGTAACTATTCCCGCGAACGTAACTTCTGAATTTGTAATGAAATTGGGGACTGCCGGATTCACTGCTGCACTATCACTCCACAGGTTAGAACATAACGGGATATCTCCTGAAAAAGGAAAGATACTTGTCACGGGTGCTACCGGAGGTGTAGGTTCGCTTGCAGTTGCTCTCTTGAAAAAAACCGGTTATACCGTAGTAGCCGCGACTCGCAAGCAAAATGCTCATAAATTCCTTTACGAACTGGGAGCAGACGAGATAATCTCAACTGAAGAAATAGTTTCGTTTAGTGATCGTCCTTTAAATAAGGCTCTATGGCAAGGAGCAATTGATACCGTTGGTGGATCAGTTCTTACAGGTGCCATTTGCAGTTGCAGTATGTTTGGGGCAGTTGCTGCATGCGGCCTCACTCAATCTGCATTTTTTAAGTCATCCGTTTACCCGTTCATATTACGTGGTAATGCTTTACTCGGAATTAATTCGGCAGAAACGCCAATGGGTTTACGAAAAACAATCTGGCAAAAGCTCTCGGCTGAGTGGGCTCCGGCGCTACCACAGACTTTCTCTCAATCTTGTGGATTGGAAGAAACAATCCACAAGATTCATGATATACTCGAAGGGAAAATTGTCGGGAGAATTTTAGTAAATCCCCTTCTGTAAAATTCTTAGAATTCCGCTTCGATACCCAGGATAGGGAGAAGAGAGAACTGATACACGTTTTCTCTTTTCCCGTCTGAACTATAGGAATATGCCTCAATATTTTGCCTATTATACACATTTTGAATAGAGAAAAAGACAACTAAATTAAAATTAGTGAAGTTGTACCTCGAGTTTAGAGCTATATCTAATCGATGATAGTCCGGATAACGTGAGGAATTAATCTGATCGCCATCAATCCACATACCCTGGTTCCAGATAACCTGACTCAGATAATTGATATCTCTTGTATATATTTTAGGGGTATAATTCATCCCCGAAGCATACCGCCATTTTACGCTAATCTCCATATCATTAGAAAACGGCAATAGATAGGAGGGATATTTTAACAGAAAGAATGAATCATCGAGCCATTTTCTCGCCTCAGCAATTCTCTTCCCAATAATTACTGTAAATAGGTAAGGAAATTCATATTCTGCCGGGAACTCCTGTCCTGCATGCCCGATACGAGGGTCTTCCATGCGGCTTTTCATATAAGAAAAAGTTACACTTCCATAAATATCCGAAACCAACTTCTGCTGCAGGCTGCAATCAATGCCGTAGGAATATTGCTTCCCGATATTTACCCGGTACTGGCTCCGGTACATCTTGTCGTCAAAATTGATGAACGTAGAATCAATAGGTATCCTATCATATTTCTTATAATATGTCTCGATATTCAGTTTTAAGCCATCAGCAATAACGTACTCGAAACCGGCCACATAGTGAATTGCCCTCGTATTATCCAGGTAACGATTTATACGCTGTCCATACCGATCGCCGTATGTTGGATACGCCTGCGTCTGATAAAAATAGCCATAGGCAAGATTCATACTCATTACCTGCGGAATAAAATAGTATGTTAAAGAAAAGCGGGGGCTCCAGTTCCCTACTTTACTGTATGTAAAATAGTCATAACGCAAACCTATGTTGAGAAGCAATCGTTCATCAAATAATTTAAATTTATTGTTTATATAATTGTATATCTTAAACTGATCAAACATGTTATAGTCATCAAGGATAGCAGAACTTGAGTCGATAATATAAGTATATTTACCATTCGGCATTTTATAGCGGGTTGTATCAGCATAGATATTGGTGTTGCTTTTATATGCTCCCGAACCAATTGATCCACCGAAATTCAGTTCGTATCCCGGGGTTGCAAGCCAAACCGCATCTAATTTTACCGAGTTAAATTCTTCATCAGCTCCTCTCGCGAACCGCTTCGATTGAGAAGCAATACGGGAGGAATACAATGTACCATACCGGTCGAACTTTTCTTCGCGAAGTTTATTAATTACATCAACATCACTGTTAAATCTATTATTAAATAGAGTAAATGTGGTAAAAAAATCTTTCTCCCATATACTTTTAACAGATCCGCCTACTGCGTATTGGTACTGGTTACTAACTATGCTTGAATAGGTAGTATAATATGTAGCATTCGGACTGCCATATGAGTCAGTAGAAGGATCGCCTTTAATATCAATAGCGTCGTTACCATATATTCCTGAAAAAGATAATTTATGCTTTTCGGAAATATCATAAGTTATCTTATACTGCCCGTCATAGTATTTTGGAACTGCAGTCATTCCGATAGCATTAACTATTAAATCGAGATAACTCTTTCGGGCAGAAAAAAGCCATGAGCCTTTCCCGTTACCGAAACCTCCCTCCAATATAGTCCCTGCTCCGGCCATAGATAAATTTATGTTCCCTGCTAATGAAGCATTCCTTCTTCCTTCACGAGTATTAACTAATACAACTGAAGATAATTTGTCGCCATATTTCGAAGTAAATCCGCCAGTTACGAACTGAATATCTTCTATCAGATCCACGTTTACCATATTAATCGGGCCCCCGGAATTCATCTCGTTTGGATAGTGATTTATCGAATGAATCTCAAAATCATCAAACACCACTAAATTTTCGTTAGGTGAACCACCCCTGACCAACAATTCATTATTCATATCGGAAGAAAACCCAACACCGGGCATACTCTGTAAAATCCGCTGAAAATCTTGCGCGGATCCGGGCGAACGACGAATTTCTTCTGCAGAAAGTACAATAGTACTGAGATTATTCGCCTGGATGGCCTTATCGAAATAATCGCCTTTAACGGTTACCGATTGCATCTCCATGGTTGTTGTTTGCATTTTAGCAGTTACTATACATTCACGTCCGGAGTTAACAATCACATCAGTTTTAATAAGTGGCTGGTAGCCAATCGCGCTAATTTTCAGAGAATATGCACCGGTAGGCAACATAATTCTGAATCTGCCTTCTGTATCCGTTACTGCCCCAATTTTAGGAGATTCTATAACAACAACAGTCGCGCCGCTTATGCCTTCACCGGATGTTACGTCCAGCACCTCACCACTAACAAAACTGTTCTTAATTACATTCTTCTGATTAGTATTTACCTGTGCGGTAATATTCCATACCATCCCAAGGCACAATAAAAGTACCCAAATATATTTCATAATCCTTATGCTCTCGTTGAGAAATGTATTCCAAAATTACAAATTTACCGATTGAGAATCGCCTTCAAATGGATAAGTTGATGGAGCTGTTGATAGTCGGAAGAAATTGATGGTGAACGGAAAGGAACAATGACAAATGGCAAAACAATTTTACATTCCGGAAGTCTAATTATCTGTAAACCAAAAAGAAAGGGCTCCGCCATGAAGTTGCAAATAGTTACCGTATTATTTTTCTTTTGTACTCTCGTCCTGTTTGCTCAGGATTCACCTGCAAAGAAACTGAAAAGCTTAAAAGGTGAAGTAACAAAAGTGACAGTCACCAGTGATTCCGGGTCTGTTACGTTCGAGGGAAAAGAAGCAAAAGCGCTTGTTAAGAAAATGCGTCAGCATAAAGCTGCTTATTTCAAGATCGTAATGCCCCGGTGCGAGGCTGATGAAAGCAACTTAGACTGTTGCGGAGAGGATGCAATGAACTTCGAAGACTTCGATATGGAAGATTTACCCTGCCCTCCATCAGGTTGTCAAAAGCAAATTGGAAACCATATGAAAGCCTTCAAAATTTTTTCTGATTGCGATTCAACGAACCCGAATAATCTTCACTTTTCATTCAAAGGCCTGAATGATTGTGATTTTTCATTGCCCGATCTCAAGAGCTTATTACAAGGAATGGTAATTAATGATGACTCAATTGAAATTCGGATCAACAAGAAAATGGTTCGTCTCGATTCTCTCATGCATAATTTAAAGACCAAGATTAAAGCCGAAAAAGATGCGCATGGCAAAAAAGTAATAATAATCAACAATGATGATGGCAACGAAGACGTGCAGGTATATACGGGCAAAGATGCAGATACTAAACTAAAAGAACTGAATTCGAAAGATAAAAACAAGAGCAAGCAGAAAAAAGTGATTATTAAAACAGAAAAGAAATCATCCGCAGATCAGAATGATAAAGACAGTAATGAATAATTTAACAGCCTGATATTTTCTCCGCACTGTTATTCCAATCCAGATATAGCAGTGCGGATTTTATTTATGCATTCTTGAACGGCAAGTAATTGGCTGTTTTTCTGATCTGGTGTATCAAATAAAAAAATAAACATGGGAACGAAAAAAAAGCCATTGTCTACGGTTACCCAGGCAATGGCTAATATCAATGCTATAATTATTTATACACTTTTTACTGCACTAAGAACCTTTTCAGGTGCCAGATTCCGCATTGAATCATGCGGGCAGACAGGAGTGAAGTAGCAATCACAGTTGGGGGTTGGTTCAATGATGATACCCCGGTTATACATATAAAACTCGCGGGGATTAAAAATATTATTAAACAGCACCAGTTTCTTTTGTAAAGCAATGGCCAAATGCATACCCATAGTAACAGCTGTTACCACTATATCGCAATGGTCCATTAATGATATAAAATCTACCAGTGAGAAGTAGCTAAAATACAATGCGTTAGATTTTGAAGATATTTCTTTATTACGGCCATCTTCCTGTTCTCCACCAAGCAATACTACAGTATAACCATTCGCATCCAGTAATCTCGCGAGTGTAATCCAATGATCAACCGGATATAACCGTGAAGTCCACCTACCTCCGCAACCTGTATTTAGCCCGACTACTTTTTTCCCTTTAGGTACCGGGAAAGGCCTGCTCGATTCGCGTTCTATTATATACTCTTCTTCCGAAAAATTGTACCCGGCAATTTCAAATATTTCCTGGACATAATGCTTACAGTTCTGTTGATTCAAATCATCAAACAAACCGGTACACCACTTATCCTCTTCTGCCTGTGAAGAAATTGGCCGGGCTAAGCCGTATGAGTCTGCTTCGAACCCATTTTTCCGTTTAGCAGAAACACTTTTACAAACAGCGACTGCCACAGGGTCTTTGTCTAAATTAAGCACCCAATCAAACTCTATGGTATTCAACCATAATGTGGATTCAAGCGTTACCGGAAGCCTAAAATCTACCCAGGACTTACTCAACACTTCGGGAGTGTATGTTAGCCAATAAATTACCGCTGCGGGGTGTTCTGTTTTTATCCTACGGAGCAAAGGAGTTGTTCGAATAACATCACCAATCGCTCCAAGTTTAATAATAAGAATTTTCTCTGCTTTTTCCTGAAAGGCAGTACATGTATCACAATGGTATCCATTCTGCTTATGAGGTTTACAGGGCCTATCGCCAAGATAATGAACACAATTTGTTTTTATTTGCACGCTCACCTCATAATTTTTTCGATTACACTACCCAGTTTGAGTAGTTCTAATTCCTGAAATTCATTTGCCATAATCTGCAACCCTATTGGCAAACCATTATTATCACTTCCTACCGGAATACTCATACCCGGTATTCCTGCAAGATTTGCTGAAGTTGTATATATATCACTCAAATACATTTCGAGTGGATCCGTACTTTTTTCCCCAATACGGAATGCCGTTGTAGGCGCGGTAGGTGTAACCAGAACATCTACCTGAGAAAAAACTCGCGAAAAATCCTCTTTTATCAACCTTCGCACCTGCTGAGCCTTCCGGTAATATGCATCATAATAACCAGCGGAAAGTACATAGGTTCCAAGCAGAATACGCCTTTTAACCTCTTTCCCCAATTTTTCAGTACGTGAGTTACAGTACATATCATTTAAGTTTGCAGAATTCTCAGCCCGTTCACCATATCTGGCCCCATCAAATCTTTCAAGATTTGATGAAACTTCTGCCATTGTTAGTATGTAATATGTAGCAATTGCATTCCTTGTAGAAGGCAATGAAACTTCCTGAATTTGGTGCCCAGCCTCCCGCAGCTTATCCAGAATACTTGTTATTGCAGAACGGACTTCGGGTTGCAAGCCCTCTCCAAAGTACTCTTTGGGAACCCCTATCCGAAGTACATCACTGGTTAGGCTCAACTCAGTGATATAGTTCTCCACTGCAATTTTTGAAGATGTAGCATCCCGATCGTCATATCCGGCAATCACTTCCATAACTGCTGCCACATCATCGATAGAACGAGCAAAGGGGCCAATTGTATCAAACGATGAAGCAAAAGCGGTAAGCCCGTATCGGGACACCCGTGAATACGTCGGTTTTAACCCCACAACACCACAAAATGAAGCGGGTTGGCGGATGGAGCCCCCCGTATCAGTCCCTAAAGCCACATCGCACATGTACGCAGCTACAGCAACAGCCGATCCGCCACTGCTGCCACCAGGTACATATTCGGCGTTTACAGGATTTTTTACTGCACCAAAAGCAGAATTTTCATTCGAGGACCCCATCGCGAATTCATCGCAATTTGTTTTACCAATTATTACAGCGTCTTCATCAATAAGCTTCTGAACCGCCGTAGCAGTATATATGGAAGTAAAATTGGCTAAAATTGCAGAAGCACATGTAAGTTTTTCACCTTCCAGGGCTAAAACATCTTTTACCGCTACTACCATACCGGCAAGTTTTCCGGCATTCCCTTGTGCAATTTTTGAAGCGACCAAAGAGGCCTGCTTGCGTGCCTGCTCCTCAAATACCGAGATGAACGCATTTAAGTTGCTCTGTTTCTTGATATTAGAAAGAAAAAACTCAACATTTTCCTGTAACGAAAGTTGTCCGGAGCATATTAGAGCAAGTTTTTGGCGGTGGTTATCGTATTGAATCAATTCTTAGTCTGATCTTTATTGGTGGTAGTATCACTTGGGCGTTTTATCTCTGAGTCCAGTGAATCTTTTATTTCATTTTCCATATCTTTCATTGCTTTGTTAAACTCTCGAATCCCTTTACCTAAATGCTGCAACAGCTCAGGTAATTTTTGTGGGCCAAATAAGAGCAAAGCTAATAATGCCACTAAGGCAATTTCACCAAAGCCTAAATTAGAAAACATACAGAATACTCAAAATAACTTATAAATTATTCTTTAGGTGACGACTGGTTTTGAGAATTTTTATCCAGTTTTTCTGGCTCTTCGTCTTTTAAAGCACGCTTAAATTCTCTCATCCCTTTGCCAAGCCCTTGAGCTAATTCCGGAATTTTTTTTCCGCCGAAAAACACCATTACTACCAGTACGATGATGAGTATCTCACCGAATCCTATATTTTGAAACATTGTCATACCTTTCTTAAATAAACGCTGTAAGATATCAAAAACCAGTTTAACGAAAAATACACTTTATTGTATCTTTTCCGGCACTTCCACACATAAAATAATTCTATACATATGAAGTTGGAATTATCACCAATCTATCTATATACAACTATTAACTTCAGTAACATTGGCATTCTTGTAGCGATAACCCGTATAAGTAAGTTCAATACCCTAAGATTTCATTTTTTAATGAAACCCAATATCTGATTAACGATACCGTACATGATAAAAATTAAAAACAAATAAAACAGTACCGCGCCCTGATACAATAAGAACAAAACTGCAGCAACAAGAATAAAAAGCGATACCAGTGGTTTTTTCTTAATGCTCTCCCGGTTGGGGTTCGGCAGCGCATCGTATTTTACATGGCTCGCCATAAGATAAGCAACCCCGATTACCAAAACCATGGTATACCACTGCATAGTAATTGAAAGATAATCGCCATGAAGAAACATAATAACATACGACGCAATAGTAAGGGCGCCTGTAGGTATCGGTAATCCCTTAAACTGTTCTTTGCTGTATCCTACCAACTCGGCATTAAATCTGGCGAGACGGAAACCGCCAGCCATGAGAAAGAGCCCCGAAATGATCAGGCCCCATATTCCGTAATCTTTTAACTGTACCAGATAGATAAGGAATGCAGGGGCAAAGCCAAAACTCACCACATCCGCAAGGGAATCTAATTCTATACCAAACTGGCTGGGGCTTTTTGTAAGCCGGGCAGCAATCCCATCAAGGGCATCACATACTGCTGCAATTGCAATCAGCCATGCGGCAGTAATAAACTCATGCTGATACGATAAAATAACCGAATAAAAACCGCACAACATATTTCCGAATGTTAATGTATTCGGAAGAATGCGTCTAATGCGGTGCGAGTATTCTGCGTTCATATCAAAATCCTACTCACAAATAAATAAAATACTTTCACCCGCGGTAATCATATCCCCTAATTTCACCTGCACTTTCCAGGATAGGGGAACAATAATATCAACCCGGCTTCCAAAGCGAATCATGCCAAATCGATCTCCACGTTTAACGGCCTGCCCTTCTTTTAACTCGAAGATAATTCTGCGGGCCACGTAACCGGCAACCTGTGTAAAAAACACTTTCCCAAATTTGGATTGCAGACCAATTTCAGACCGTTCGTTTTCCGTTGAAGCCTTGTCTTCAAAGGCTGGCAAATACTTTCCTGGTACATATTTTAGATACTCTACGGTACCATCCACCGGAATTCTGTTTACATGTACGTTAAGGGGTGACATAAATACCGATATCTGACGAGCTTTGCCCTTTATATACCTATCTTCTTCCACCTCTTTGATAATTATAACCTTTCCGTCACATGGCGAAATAACATTGTTCTCACCTGCCGGGATTGTGCGCTCGGGATCTCGGAAAAAATTCAGAGTAAAAACCAGTAAAAAACCCGCAAGCACAAAAAGGCCATATCGTATTATTACAAGTGGCGAGTATATTCCGGCAACCACCAGAATAAGACAAATAACCGCAACAACAGTAATGGTACCATAACCATATTTTGTAATAGACATTGTAAAAAACTATCTCCGTAAAATCTCAATAATTTGTTCAACATACGCTTTCAGCTTTTTTCCATTCTGAAACGCGAAATAGTCATCCGGCATAGTTGCCAAATGTTCATTTTTTATAATTTGCATATTGGGCGGAAAAAAATTGCCGGTAAGTAATATTTTCTCATCAACTTTACCAAACAGGCAATTAAAGGCAAATAGTTGAGCATCACGACGTTCAAAAAAAGCCTTTACAACTACATTTATTTTCGAAGCTATTCGATTGAGCGCTTTCAATTCTTCCGTTGATGCCAAATTTGCCGCGACAATATGATGCGGTGCTAAGCGAACCTTCGGGTTCGATATGGGGAAATATTCCAGTACCGGAAGCTGATAAGGGCTCCATTTTGGTAGTTGCAATACCTCGCTTATTCGCCAGTCCACATTATTACTCACCCTGATTCCGAACAGAAACTCGGTAGTTTTTGCCAACTCAATTGTTGTATCATCCAGTTTTGCAGTATAAGCTACCGGTATATTAAACGATTGCAAAAACTCGAACATGAACGATTCAATGGCGCAACTATGTTCCGGAAGCTGCCTGTATCTAATTTTTTTCCCCGCCATTGTTGTTAAAACCTGGCCATAGTTACGGGCTGCAAACTTCTCAGTTACACTCTCAGTGTTCAAGAAAAATCGTTAATTCTGTGAATAAAAAATTTTGAAACAGTATAATAAAAAGAATGTATTAAATATCAAATCATTGTTTTATATTTACGGCATTAATGTACACTTTCACAAACGGAGGTAAAATGCGCGGCGGAATGCCAGGAATGATGAAACAAATCCAGAAAATGCAGCAGGAAATGGCTAAACTGCAGGATGAGTTAGGTAATAAAACCGTTACCGAAGAAGCCGGCGGCGGAATGATTAAAGTAACTGCTAACGGAAATAAAGAATTAGTTTCTGTGGAAATTGATCCGCAGGTTATTAATGCCGAGGAAAAAGAAATACTGGAAGACCTTGTTGTTGCAGCAGTTAACAAAGCCCTTGCTTCTGCTAAAAAAATGGAAGAAGATGAAATGGGTAAATTAACCAAAGGCCTCATGCCTCCCGGCATGAACATTCCGGGATTCTAATTGTGATTATACCTGAGCCTCTTCAATTAGCTATAGAAGAGTTCAGCAAATTCCCCGGAATTGGCAAGAAAACAGCCCAGCGATTAGCATTATTCCTCTTGCGCAGGCATACCGATGATGTTAATCGCTTTATTGCTGCAATCGAGGGACTCAAGGAGAATTTGCACCAGTGCAAAACCTGTTATAATATAACCAGTTCAGAATATTGCGAAATCTGCTCCAGTCCAAAACGAGATCATGCAACTCTTTGCGTGGTTGAAGATGCAAGCGATATTTTTGCAATTGAACGTTCAAACCAGTTTAACGGCAAGTATCATGTATTGGGTGGTGTTCTGTCTCCCCTCTCGGGTGTCGGGCCGGAATCACTGAAAGTCAAAGAACTTTTGGAACGGTTAAAATCTGAAGATGTTCATGAAGTAATTCTCGCGCTGAACCCCAATACCGAGGGAGAAACCACTGCTTTATATATTAATAAATTACTTCGCGGCCTACCGATTAAAGTAACCCGCATTGCACGGGGTTTACCTATTGGCGGCGATCTGGAGTTCTCCGATGAGGCTACTATCGGTCGTGCTGTTATTGGTCGGGTTGAGTATACATGAAAAAATGGTTCGAAACATGGTTTGGTAGTGAAGACTACCTTTCCGTCTACTCACATAGAACTTCTTCCGAAGCACAACAACTTATTGCTTTCCTGCAAGAAACCCTTCAACCTCTACCGGGAACTTCGGTTCTTGATTTAGCATGTGGCGCAGGAAGACATGCAGAATCTTTTGCGCGGAACGGCATGATAGTAACCGGGGTTGATTTAAGTGAGACCTTATTAAATATCGCACGAAAGAATGCCTCCGATCAGCAACTCACAATATCATATCTTCAGGGAGACTACCGTTATCTTAACCTGAATAAACAGTTCTCTATTGTTGCCAATCTGTTTACCTCCTTTGGTTATAGTGATAATGACGAGGAAAATTTTTCACTTTTCACGGCTGCATATTCACATACAGCAAAAAATGGCTGGTTTGTATTTGACTACTTAAACAGTTCATATCTCAGAAAAACACTTATCCCATTTTCAAAATCGGTGAAAAATAACATTTTTATCGAGCAATTTCGGTGGATTGAACATAATTGTGTAAAAAAACGGATTGTTCTTCAAAGAGACGGGGCATTAAACACCTACACGGAATCGGTAAAATTGTATGAGCCCGATATAATTTTGGCACAATTACGGAAGGCAGGTTTCGTACCACAGTCAATTCACGGTGATTATACGGGCACCCCTTTCAATGAAACAGAATCCTCGCGGCTGCTGGTCTTATGCAGAAAACCATAATCTTTATTACTGTCGCTTCGTTGTTATTCCTTTCCTCTTGCGACCTGTTTAATACCAGGGACCCCGAAACCCCAAATTCATCGCGTTCAAGCTACCAAACTCCCTATGACCGGGAGATTCTTTTGGCGAATTTCAAGAACTCCCTCGCGGAAAAAAGCCTTCTCAGTTATGTAAGCTGTTTCGGCGACTCTGAGTTCGTAACAAAAAAATTCATCTATATACCCGCGGGCAATTCTCTTAACTCATATCCCGTTTTAGGTAGTTGGGATGTGGGTGCTGAAAATCGGTACTATTCGAATCTTATTCAGCAAATACCATCTACAGAAAAGATTAATGCCACTTTCACCAATGAAAAACTCACCCCTTCAGCCGACAGTACATTATATTCAGCCCACTACATTATCTCGGTTGTATTAAAAAAAGCGACTCCCGCTTCGACTTATGAAGGCGACATGCAACTTACATTCAGGCAGGATAATCGTTCAGTCTGGGTAATTTCTATGTGGCGGGATATAAGTTCCGGAAAAGGATTATGTTGGAGCGACTTAAAAGGGCAATTCCACTAACGATATTCTGCTGTTTTTCATTCCAATTTACTGTATCTTACATTTTTAATTAACTTTTATTGATGAACTTCAGCTGTACATGTATCGTTTCCTGCTGCTGGCAATCATAGCAATGCTCTATATAAGTGGATGCAAAAACCCTTTTGCACCCGATTTGACCTTTACGAACAAGTCAGGCGCCTCACCTATTTCAGATTTGTCTACCAAGGAGGGTATATTTACTAATTTGCAATATGCTTACGCGACAAAAGATACTACGGTTTATGGCGAAATGCTTAATACAGATTTTATCTTCACATACCGCGATTATGAACAGGGCTATGATGTATCGTGGTCTCGTGCCGAGGAGATGAGATTAACAAACAGCTTATTTCTTAACTCCGATAAACTCGATCTTACCTGGAATAATATTGTAATGAGTTCAGTTGCCCAGGATGATAGTTTACAGGCAACCATTATTAGAAGTTTCACCTTACAAATTACACTCAACCCTTCGGACATTTTTCGGGTTGATGGCAGAGTAAATTTACAGTTAGCAAAAAATAAAGCTACCGGCAAATGGCAAATCATTCGCTGGCTGGATGAATCCAATTATTAATTACTATTAGCAGTATGAATATAATTACACATATTGTAAACAAAAAAATGGGCAGCATTCTCCTCTCAGCCGCTGGCCAAATAATTGCACTTATAACCCTTTTTGCAATGTCTGTAGTCCTGATGAGCTTAAAGGATATAAAATCGGAAATGCTGCACTCAATTAAGCTGATTGCATTCGTAAAACCGGCTTTCCCCGATGAGAGAATTGAAACTATTAAAACACAGCTTTCGATAAATACAGAGATTGCTGAAATTAATTTTATCAACTCAGCCGAAGCAGAGAAAATTTTTCTTGAGAATTCGGGTAAGGAAATGCAACAGGCAGTCACTTATGCTCCTCTTCCTGCCGCATTTATTATAACTTTGCGTGAATCAACAGCAGAATCGCGGGTACTACTGGCGGGTAAATTAAAGGCCATGCCGGATATTATTTCTCTTGAATTTGACGAGGCAACATATTCGGTTACACAAAACACCCTGAATCTGGTTGAATATTGTCTCTGCTGGGCAGTGGGAACCTTGCTGATATTACTTATTTCCGTAATTGCCTACTGCACTAAAATCTGCAAGGATATACCTACGCTTCGGTTAAATCAGTTTTCTTCGCCTAAAAAGGCCGAAAGGAAAAAAGACAATGCAATTTTAGCTATCACTGCAATTCAGGCGGCAATAGCTTGTTTCATAGCTATTTTCACATTACATAATTTTAGTAAGGATATACGAATAACTTCCTTAGGATTGGCGAAATTTTTAGAACACAACATCAGGTATATAACTTCCTATGGAATTATATATATGCTTATTCCGCTGTTAACTGCAGCAATTGTTCTTTTTATCTCGAATGCAAAAACACCCAAAACGTTTCCTATCGCCCCTCCCGAGACTCCGGGTTCAGAAGTGAATACGGACAGAGTTGGGCAGGAATAGGCAAATTACATACCATAAAAAATACATAAAAACCCCTGGTTACGGTGTTTTCAGGGGCTAAATTCTACGGAAATATTTGCCAGTAAATATAAAATTGCGTAATTTTGGACACCATCGCTAAAAGCGGTGGTAATTTTTTTTAAATATTTCAATCTATAAAGGTCAGATGGATATATGCAAGATTCAGGTTTTGTTTATTTAACGCAAGAACGCTTGTTAGAGCTCGAAAAAGAATTGAAAGCGCTGAAAACAACTGGAAGAAAAGATATTGCTCAGAAAATTGCAGAAGCAAGATCCCATGGCGATCTTTCAGAAAATGCTGAATATGATGCAGCTAAAGATGAACAAAGCTTATTGGAATTGAAAATCAGTAAACTTGAATCAACCCTGGCCCGTGCCATGGTAATCGAAGCTTCACAATTTAAAAATGGTGAAGTGCATATATTATCCAAAGTAAAAATCCGCAACCTGAAATCCGGCTCAGAAGTGGCATACCACCTTGTATCCCCTGAAGAAGCCGATTTTAAGATTGGGAAATTATCTATTACTTCGCCCATTGGCAAAGGCCTGTTGGGAAAACAAGTTGGCGACAAAGTACAAATCCAGGTACCTGCCGGTATGCAGGAATTTGAAATTTTAGAAATTGCTTAAATACATAATTACCATTGAGACAGGACGAGTTCTATATTAAGCTAACCCTTGAATTAGCCGCGAAAGGCAAAGGGCGGGTTAGTCCCAATCCGTTGGTTGGCAGTGTCTTGGTTAAAAATGGTAAAATAATCGGAGCCGGTTTTCACGAGTTTTATGGCGGCCCTCACGCGGAAATTAACGCGATGAGGAACGCGATTGAAGAAGTAGCCGGCTCTACTCTTTATGTAAATCTCGAACCCTGTTCCCACCATGGGAAAACCCCTCCCTGCGTAGATGCTATTATCGAAAAAGGTATCACTAAAGTTATTATCGGCACGCTCGATAACAACCCGCTTGTATCCGGGCAAGGTGTAAAAAAGCTCGTGCAGCATGGAATTGAAGTTCGTGTTGGTGTACTTGAAAAAGAATGCATGGAACTCAATCGTTTCTTTTTCAAATATATTCAAAAGAAAACACCCTATGTTACGCTAAAAGTAGCCCAAACTCTAGATGGGAAAATTGCCGATATCAATTCTCAGTCCGAATGGATTACATCCCAGGCTTCGCGCACCGAGGTTCATCGTATGCGCGCAGAATATGATGCGGTTATTATTGGAGTTAATACTGCTATTGTGGATAACCCGTCACTTACCGTACGGCACATAGAAGGAAGAAATCCTTTGCGCGTCATTCTGGATTCGCGGCTTCGCCTGCCTTTTCAGACTGACCTGCTTGAGGCAAACCCCGAAAAAAACACGTGTATTGTTACACTTCAGAAAAATAAAACAAAAGTCCGTAAGATTGCCCGCTATCAAAAAATGGGAGCTGATGTTATTTTTGTCCCCCCCGACGAGAATGGACACGTTTCAGTGAAACACGCCTTAAAAGCATTGGGTAAAAAAGGAATACTTTCGGTGATGGTAGAAGGAGGGAGCGCGGTTTTCAGCACCTTTCTTAAAGAAAAAGTAGTTGATGAGGTAAGTGTATTTATAAACCCGCGAATTCTTGGCAACGGAATACCTGCTTTTGCTAATGTTAATGTTGATTCAATTAAAAATGCTCATAAATGGCGCATCCGCTCAACTGAACGCTTCTCCGATGATATTTTACTTAATCTAAGGAAAGCAGAATAATACAATGTTTACCGGATTGGTTGAAGAAATTGGAAAACTCACTGCCATGCAGCCCTCTGGTTCAGGGTTACGTTGCACGGTAAACGCACGAGAAATTTTGCAGGATATTCATATAGGCGATAGTATCGCAATCAATGGGATTTGTCAAACTGTTGTTGCGTTTACCACGCAGTCATTTTCTTTTGATACTGTTGCTGAGACTCTAAGCAAAACGACTTTGGGGCAACTTCGTACCGGCCACCCCGTTCATCTGGAAAGAGCATTGAAAGCCGAGAGCCGCCTCGGGGGGCATTTCGTATTGGGACATGTAGATACCGTAGGCACAATCACCTCTATACGCTCCTTAAATGGCAGTTTTGAAATGCGTATAGCTTTTCCGTTGGAATTCTCGCAACTCATTGTACCTGTCGGGTCCATTGCAATTGATGGTGTAAGCCTTACTGTAGCAGAGCTAGATGACAGTTCATTTACCGTTGCGATTATCCCTCATACCTGGAATAGTACGGTATTCTCCGAAAAAAAATCAGGCGATATGGTCAATCTTGAATTTGATATTCTGGGTAAATACGTCCAGCGTATGCTTAACCCTTACAAATCAACACCAAAAATTACAGAGACATGGCTAAAGGAACACGGCTTTTAAAGCCTTTACAAGAAAAAATATTCCTGCAGAACTCCCTCTTTCAACTCATTCATAAAAATGACAAAATCCTTATCGCCCTTAGTGGTGGGCCGGATTCTGTTTTTTTGCTTCATTTTTTGCATAAATTTCAAAAACACTTCTCTGTTACTCTGGGAGCAATTCACGTTAATCATCGACTCCGTGGAAAAGATGCTGTAGCTGATGAAGAATTCTGTAAAGCGCTGTGCAAATCACTTGCTATACCTTTAGCCGTCTATTCAGTC
Organism: Ignavibacteria bacterium; assembly: GCA_021286645.1. Taxonomy (GTDB): domain Bacteria; phylum Bacteroidota; class Ignavibacteria; order Ignavibacteriales; family Ignavibacteriaceae; genus JACPGF01. The sequence goes on along the minus strand of JAJTBZ010000071.1, from coordinate 52,291 downwards.
CGGCTGCCCGATTTTGCTAAGCAGCATAATATGTCATTAGAAGAAGCTGGCAGAAAAGCACGCTATCATTTTTTTGCCAATGAAAAGAAGAAAAACGGTTATACAAAAATTGCCACTGCCCATACTATTGACGACAATGCCGAATCAGTGCTTCTTAATATGGTGAAAGGAAGCGGCATTACCGGCTTGACCGGCATTGCCCCGATCTACGAGGATTCGGTAATACGTCCACTCCTAAAAATCTCAAAACCCGAAATACTTACCTATTTAGACTCGGTCAATATTGAATATCGGGTGGACAAGTCAAACGAAGATATTGCTTATCAGCGGAATTTCCTCCGCAAAGAGGTAATTCCTTCAATAAAACAGAACCTTAATCCGGATTTTTCCGAAGCAGTTTTACGGCTCTCGGATACTGCCAGAGGTTGCCTGAACTTTTTAGAGCCGGAAATAGTTAAATCCTATAATATGATCATCAGCTCAACTGCCGAAAAATGGGAAATCGATTTACACGGATACCGTATGGTAAACCCGTTCATTGCATCCGAATGCCTAAAGCGGTTAATTCAATCTGAGTTAAAACTGTCTTCGGTTTACCATGCTGTTCAAGAACTTAACTCACTAATACATTCCAATGTTGGTAAAAGGAGTGAGCTAAGCGCTGCTTACTGTGCAGTCAGAGAACGATCTTCAGTAGTAATTTCGCTTTCACAGGCAAATGATAAAATTATCGACTGCCAATTTCCGATTACGGAAGGAATTTACGATATCGAAGGCTGTTGTTCAATCAAAGTGACTCAACAGCCGGCTGCAACACGTCCCGACTATTCCGAAGAGAATACGGCATTCTTTGATGCTGACAAAATCAGTAGTCCGCTTACAGTCCGGGTCTGGCGCGCTGCCGATAGATTCATTCCTTATGGCATGAAATCCTCAAAGAAAGTATCTGATTTCCTTACCGATTTGAAAATTCCCGCCATCCAAAAGCAACAGCAGATAGTTGTATGCTCTAATGAGCAAATTATTTGGGTTGCAGCAAAAAGGATTGATGAAAGGGTAAAAATTACCCCAAACACTAAAAATATTCTTAAACTAAAGGTTACATTTTATGGCTCCCATTAAAATTGGCGAAGACCGATTCGTTGTAATGCTCCCTGAGAACCGAATTCAAGAGCGGATTAAAGAGCTTGGCGAACAACTCACGCGCGATTATGCTGGCCGCACCCCCGTGTTTATCGGCATTCTCAATGGCTCATTTTTATTCATGTCCGATCTGGTAAAAAACTACCAGGGAGATTGCGAAATCGATTTCCTTAAGCTTTCCAGCTATGGAGATGAAAAAATATCATCCGGCAAGGTCCGCATGCTTAAAGAACTGAATTGCGAAGTAAACCACCGTGATTTGATTATTGTAGAAGATATTGTGGATAGCGGCCTGTCGATTAAATTTATGGAAGAATTGATTGCCCAACACACACCCGCTTCTATGAAAGTAGTAAGCCTTCTCATGAAGCCAAATAGTCTTAAATATGACGTAAAAATTGATTATATTGGCTTTAATATTCCCGACAAATTCGTTATAGGGTATGGATTAGATTATCAACAAAAATTTAGAAATTTACGGGATATTTACGCGCTTGAACAAGATATAGCAGTTGACTCGGTTACATTAGACTAAAGAGTACATTTACACAGGAATTTTCCTGAAACTAAATAGCAAATTCAGAGTCTAATTTCTTTTGTAATGCAGTAGTGCGATGAAATTTGAAATATACCAAGAATGTTTAGAATTATATGGAAGACAATAGAAACAAAGGTCCGTTAAATAATAACGACAACAAGAACGATGATAATTTCGATTGGTCTAAAATCATACGCATGGTTTTCGGCTGGGGTGCTGTTATTATTGCTGTAGTAATCATCATGCAGATGCTAAAAACAGGGAACAACAATTACGTGGAAATTTCGTTTAACGAATATACACGCATGTTGCAGGAAGATAAATTTGGCAAAGCAACGATTACAAAATCAGATATTAATGATTATTATTTTAAGGGTGAGCTAAAGGCCCCCGAATCTATCAATGGCCGTAACACGCAAAACGTTTCGGTTTATCTACCCGAACCTGTTATTAAAGATCAGGAAGCAATCTGGAAACTAAAGGGCATCATCTATTCATTCGATAAACAATCGGGTGAGTGGTTTACTTATGTTGTGAATTTTGTTCCCTGGATACTTATTATCGGTGTATGGATTATTTTTATGCGTCGTATGCAAGGCGGCGGTTCAAGTTCCAAAGGCATTTTCTCGTTTGGTAAGAGTAAAGCTAAATTAATTAACCAAAGCGGCAATAAAGTAACTTTCCGTGATGTTGCCGGTGCCGATGAAGCAAAGGTTGAACTGGAAGAAATTATTGAATTTTTAAAAGAACCCTCAAAGTTTCAAAAACTTGGCGGCAAAATTCCACGGGGTGTGTTGTTATTAGGCCCTCCCGGAACAGGTAAAACGTTATTAGCCAGAGCCGTAGCAGGCGAAGCAGGCGTTCCGTTTTTCTCTATAAGCGGTGCTGACTTTGTTGAAATGTTCGTAGGTGTTGGGGCCTCGCGTGTACGTGATCTGTTCGAACAAGGCAAACGTAATGCCCCATGTATTATCTTTATCGATGAAATTGATGCAGTCGGGCGGCACCGCGGTGCGGGCCTCGGCGGCGGGCACGATGAACGCGAACAAACATTAAACCAGCTCCTGGTTGAAATGGACGGTTTCGAACAAAATTCAGGCGTTATTATTATTGCAGCTACTAACAGGCCCGATGTGCTTGACCCTGCTTTATTACGCCCCGGCCGTTTTGACCGCCAGGTTGTTGTTGATCGCCCCGATGTTAAAGGCAGAGAAGGAATTCTTAAAGTACATACGAAAAGAATTCCCCTCGATGCAAGTGTAAAACTTGAAACTTTGGCTAAAGGTACACCCGGCCTTGCCGGTGCTGAATTGGCTAATTTGGTAAATGAAGCCGCTCTTCTGGCAGCCCGGAAAAATAAAAACAAAGTTGAAATGGACGACTTTGAAGAGGCCAAAGATAAAGTAATGATGGGCATGGAACGCAAAAGCATGATCATTTCCGACGAGGAAAAGAAAACAACCGCGTACCATGAAATTGGTCACGTTTTGGTTGCAAGAATGCTGCCTGAATCTGACCCGGTTCACAAAGTTACTATTATCCCCCGTGGCAGAGCACTGGGAGTTACCCACTACTTGCCTATGGATGAAAAACATTCGTATTCCAAGAGTTATCTGATTACCATGATAACCAGTTTGTTGGGTGGCAGAGCCGCCGAAAAAATTGTATTTAACCATTATACAACGGGTGCCGGCAATGATATTGAACGCGCCAGCAACCTTGCCCGGAAAATGGTTTGTGAATGGGGTATGAGTGAAAAACTTGGCCCGTTAAGCTATGGTGCAAAAGAAGAAGAAATCTTCCTCGGCCGCGAAATCCAGAAACATCGCGATTATTCAGAAAAAACAGCAATAGAAATTGATGATGAAATCCGCTCTATTGTTACCGGCTGTATGGTAAAGGCCGAAAATATCCTGAACGAAAATATGGATACACTCCATAAATTATCGAAAGAACTTTTGGATAGAGAAATTCTGGATGCAGAAGAAATTGATGCCGTAATTGCAGGTAATGAATTACAGCCATTACCAAAAAATGAGGCTTCAGAAGAAGTTCCGGACCATGTTAAAAAATTAATCGAAAATCGTAATAAAGCGTAAGCAATTTGCCCATGACCATTACTGATAACGGTTCTATCAACTACAGAGATGAAGTAATTCGTAAATCAATTCATCTCTGTAGTTTAAGCATTCCTATAATCTATTATTTCATTCCACGGCTTACTGCTGTTTACATACTGGCAGCTATTACCGCGGGCGCTTTAATAATGGATATAGGCAGGTATCTTTCACCCGGGTTCTCAAAAATTTTCTATTCCCTCTTCGGGTTTATGCTTAGAAAACATGAACTCGATACAAAAAAGAAAAACTTAAACGGGGCCACGTATGTATTACTTTCCGCATTGATTTGCGTTGTTGCATTCCCCAAGATACTTGTTCTAACTGCGTTTCCTATTCTTATTATTAGCGATACTTCTGCCGCGCTCTTTGGCAGAAAATTTGGCAAGCATAAATTTTTGGCTAAAAGCCTTGAAGGGACTTTGGCTTTCTTTGTAAGCGGTGTAATTGTTATTTTCTTTACTCCAAAAATTACTCATTCCGTAGCCGAATATGCCATCGCGATTGTTGCCACATTCATCGCAGCGATTGTCGAAAACGTTTCTTTTGGCTTTGCGGATGACAATTTATCAATCCCTCTTTCTGTTGGGGTAAGCATGTGGGGCATGTACGCGCTGTTTCTGCCGCAAATTGATTTGTTGAATTCAAAATTCTGACAGGCAACCCGGTTAAACCCGGGTTTTCTTTTTTTATGGCTAAGCGTTCTTCCCCTTTTTTGCCAACAATATCAATCCCTAATTTAAAATGAAAAAGCTAAGGCAAATAACTACCTTAGCTTTATAGAATTTCATTAAAGTAAAAAAATATTATCCGATTTTCTTGGTTACTTCAATACCAAGTTGTTCCATACGGTACCGTAATTTAGAGCGGGATAAACCTAAAACTTTTGCAGCTTTTACCTGATTGCCTTTTGTAATTTCCAGTGTTTGCAGTATCAGGTTTTTTAATACCACATCAATGGAGATACCCTCCCGTGGTATTTTTAAAACAAAGGTATCGTTATCCCGGTTTTCTTTTGCTTCCTGGCTGGACTGAAGGAAGTTAAAATGATGTTCTTTAACTTCTTCCGAATCAAGCAAGAGCATTGCCCGTTCAACGGCATTTCGCAATTCACGGATGTTACCTTTCCAATACTGGTTTTCGAGTAATGCCAGGGTTTCTTCATCGATGACTTTAATTGTCTTATTAAATTTCTGAGAGAACTCATCGATAAAAGAAAAAGTGAACATGCGAATATCTTCACGACGTTCGCGTAAAGGCGGAATAATCACTTTAGCAACATTCAAGCGATAATATAAATCCTCCCGGAAAGTACCTTTTTTAACTTCTTCTTCCAGATTCCGGTTCGTTGCGGCAATTACACGTACATCGACCGTAATTTCTTTTTCACCGCCAAGGCGATAAAAACGTTTTTCCTGAAGTACCCGTAATAGTTTTACCTGTAAATCAAGACTTAATTCGCCTATTTCGTCCAGCAGGATGGTGCCCTTGTCTGCTAACTCGAACTTCCCTGGCTTTGTCCTTTGAGCCGCTCCGGTGAACGCGCCTTTTTCATGCCCGAATAACTCACTTTCGGCAAGTTCTTTCGGTATTGCAGCACAGTTTATAGGAATGAATACGTTATTGGCCCTGGGACTTTTTTGATGAATAAATTTTGCTACTACCTCTTTACCGGTTCCACTTTCGCCTTCAAGCAAAATAGTAGTATCGCCGCTTCCGGCTAGTTTTTCAATAATACTTATAACCCGATGAATAACCTTACTTTTACCAAAATGTTCCCTGCTAAGCTCATTCCCCATTGCCAAACCACGAAGTACCGATACTTCGTTTTTTAGACCAAGCTGAATCTCTACCCGATTTAACACAACTTTTAATTGCTCTAAATCAATAGGCTTCAACAGAAAATCATACGCGCCCGATTTCATTGCACGAACTGCAATTTGAACATCGGAATACCCCGTAATCATAATTACCGGTATGTGGTAATATTGCTTCTGAATATCGCGTAAGAGTTCCAGACCATCATGTGTAGTAAGATAAATATCAAGTAATATTATATCAGGCTGATGCAAATCGATACTCTGGAAAGCATTAGCGGCTTCCATACATACCGATACATCATATCCGAACTTACTCAATACTCTTTTCAGTGAAAGACATACTAAATTATCATCATCGATTATTAAGATTCTCATGCCCATAGAACATTCTACTCACTTGCGTTTTTTTGAATAGGAATACACACATTGAACGTAGTTCCGTGTCCTTCCCTGCTAGAAAAAGAAATTTCCCCGTCATGTTCTTCAATTATTGAACGGCACACCGAAAGACCAAGACCGGTTCCGGTATTTTTATTGGTATAAAAATCGGTAAATATTTTCGGCTGATTAGTTTCCGAAATTCCACAGCCATTATCTTTAACTTGTATATGAACATTTTCGTGGTCAAAACCGGATTGGATAGAAATCACTCCTGCCTTCGAACAGGCCTCCATGGCATTTGTAATCAGGTTAATAATTACCTGCAACATCTTATTTTTATTAAATCGCACGAGCGGAATTCCCGGTGCAAGTTCTACCTGAAGATGGATAGATTTTAATTGCACAGCCGGAGCCATAATTGCCACGCCCATATCAATTATCTCATTAATATTATTCAGCGTCTGTTCACTCGTGGCTTTTCGGGAAAACTCTAACATACTTTCAATCAAATGACTAATCCTGTTCACGGCTTCTTTACAAGAATCGATAGACTCTTTTATTTCAGGATTCACATCATCAGCCCACATTCCCATGTAGTCTAAATTCAAACGAATTGCTGACAATGGATTGCGAATTTCATGTGTCAGACTCGCAGACAACTTTCCCAGCATTTGCAATTTGTTATTTTGAATTTGGTTTTGCACTGTTGAGCTTTAGTTTAGGTTGTAATTTCAAATATGTTTGATGAAAATTTAATAAAATATCATCAGTATTACTACAAAAAGAATTAAGAATTTGAAAAGAAAAAAAAAGGCGGGCGAACTGCCCGCCTAAAAATGAAGAATGTTACGCTTCGTTTAGAGCGGCAACACCCGGAAGCACTTTACCTTCCAGGAATTCCAGAGAAGCGCCACCACCGGTAGAAACGTGGGATACTTTTGTCTCGAGGCCGGCTTTTGCAATAGCCGCAGCAGAATCGCCGCCGCCAATTACAGTAACCGCTCCGCCTTCGGTTGCTTCAACCAGGGCTTGTGCAATTGCGTTTGTACCTTTTGCAAAGTTATCCATCTCGAAAACACCCATAGGGCCATTCCAAACGATTGTCTTGGAATTTTTAATCGCGTTAGCAAATAGCTCAACTGTTTTCGGACCGATATCCAATCCCATTTTAGTTGCTGGCATACCATCAACAGGTACTACGGTAGCAGGAGAATCATTGTTAAATTCATCTGCCACAACTACATCAACAGGTAACAGGAACTGGACTTTTGAAGAAGCCATTTTGGCAAGAACTTCTTTTGCAGTTTCAATTTTTTCTTCTTCAAGCAATGAAGTACCAATTTCATATCCTTTGGCTTTGTAGAATGTATAGGCCATTCCGCCGCCAATAATCAATACATCAACTTTATCTATTAAGTTATTGATTACATCAATTTTACCCGAAATTTTTGCGCCGCCAAGTATAGCACAGTATGGACGTACTGGTTCAGTTAACGCGCTTCCAAGATAATCTAATTCTTTTTGCATCAGGTAACCGGCAACAGATACTTCAAGGTATTTGGTTACACCTTCCGTTGAAGCATGGGCACGGTGCGCGCTGCCAAAGGCATCGTTAACATATACATCGCCTAATTCAGCTAATTGACGGGCGAATTCAGGATCGTTTTTTTCCTCTTCTGCATGATAGCGCAGATTTTCGAGAAGCAAAACTTCACCAGCCTGTAATTCCATTGCCATTGTTTTCACGGCATCACCAATACAGTCGGGAGCCATTTTTACTTCTTTGCCCAGTAATTCAGATAACTTGGCTGCAACAGGCGCTAAACTGTATTTCGGGTTCGGCTGACCTTTCGGGCGGCCTAAATGGCTCATTAATACAGCTTTTCCACCTTCAGCGAGTATTTTTTTAATCGTGGGTAAAGATTCTACAATTCGTTTATCATCTGTTACATTTTTATTTTCATCAAGCGGAACATTAAAATCCACGCGCACTAAAACACGTTTATTTTTAATATCAATCTGATCAATTGTTTTTTTATTCATGGTAGTCTCCTTATCTGAGTGTATAGACAAAAAAAAGACGCAGTCGAAACTGCGTCTTCAAAAATTATTTTGTATTAATAACTTTCTGGAGCAGATCTACAACTCTCATTGAGTAGCCCCATTCGTTATCGTACCAGCTAACAATTTTAAAGAAGCGTTTTTCATCCTTAAAGTTGTTCTGTAATGTAGCTAATGAATCATAAATTGAAGAACGGCTGTCATGAACAAAGTCGGTTGAAACTACTTCTTCATTAGCGAAACCAAGGATACCATTCATATAGGTTTCACTTGCTTTCTTTAATAACTCATTAATTTCTACAATTGAAGTTTCTTTTACAGTACGGAAGGTTAAATCAACAACAGAAACATCTGCGGTAGGTACACGGAAAGACATGCCTGTTAATTTACCTTTTACCGAAGGTAAAACTTCACCAACTGCTTTTGCAGCGCCGGTGGTTGAAGGAATAATATTGATAGCGGCTGCACGACCACCTCTCCAGTCTTTTTTGCTCGGGCCGTCTACAGTTTTCTGGGTAGCAGTGTACGCGTGGATGGTTGTCATTAAACCGGTTTCAATGCCAATGCCTTCTTTTAAGAGCACATGAACAACCGGAGCTAAACAGTTGGTTGTACATGAAGCATTTGAAAGAATATCATGTTTTGCCGGATCATATTCGTTATCGTTAACACCCATAACGATGGTTTTAACATCGCCTTTACCAGGAGCAGAAATGATAACTTTCTTAGCGCCTGCTGTTAAATGGCCCTTGGCTTTTTCTGAATCGGTAAATAAGCCGGTTGATTCGATTACATAATCTACGCCATATTCTTTCCAGGGTAACTGGCTGGGGTCTTTGGTAGCTGCAATACAATGAACTTTGCTGCCATTAACAATCAGAATATCATCTTCTTCTAATTCCGGTTTGCTTTTTTCGGTAGCTAAAGTACCATTGAAACGGCCATGTACTGAATCATATTTTAACTGATAGGCAAAATATTTGGCGTTGGTTGAAACGTCAACCACAGCAGCTACTTCAACTTCACTACCTAATAATCCGCGCTCTACTAATGCATTAAAAACCAGACGACCAATACGTCCGAAACCATTAATACCAATTTTTACTGCCATATATCTGTCTCCTTAAATCTTAAAGTAATATTTGAGTAAAATCATAAATATGAAATGGTAATGTACGGAAAGCATCTATTAATTTCAATTCTTTTCCATCCCGCCGGAATTCTTTTAAGGCGCTTAACGCCATTTTGGCATACTATAAAGTAAAAACGCATGCCGTTCAGGCATGCGTTTTTTTTCGTTTTAACAATCTAGTTTGTTGGCCCGCTATCGGGGTTTGCCTCGATCACACTTTGAACTGAAGCCGGTACATTTGAAAAGAAATCATACCCGGTAAGGCTTTCAACTGAATCTATACTTACCCGGTAAGTACCCCAGGAATTAAATGGCCCGGTATTATTATCCATCACAACTGCTATGGTGCGAGTTGAGGTACTGACTCTCGACAGATCATTTGTGCCGGCAGGTAATACCATTATAACTTTCCAAATTTTCGCCGGAATGGTCAATTTGCCCGAGGCGTAAGTTGTCTTATATCCATTAAGCCCGGTTCCACCGGTTCCATAAACACCCGATATTACGTATAAAACATTTCCCTGATTAGCTAAAGTCCGGCAATACCCTTCCAAAATCTCCCATGGACCTCCATTCATGGCCTGGGTTTGGGGAACAATATTAGTCATAAGGTAAACAGAGTCCATATCTGCCTGAGTAACTTTCCTGTCTGCTGAAGCACACATGTGTCCGCGCGAGAAACCGGAATTGGTATAATCGGCATATTTAATTCTGTTCCATCCGGCTGGCAGTGAGTTATCGGTAGTAAATTGATCGCTATCAATTGCGGGGCCATTCACCCATGTAGAGTTTAATTGCCAGCTAACCCAATTAGGGGTACCACGATCCCTGCTGTAGGACATTACATACTGGGGACGCTCGATTAAATAATTGTTCGGATAATTTACATCATGAGCAGCGGCACTGGGGTTACCCATTACTCCATTGACATTACTGCTTGCAGCAAGAATCTGGAAGGTTTTTGCAGTGGTTGTGCCACCCCCGGGAGCAGGCGTAGTAACGGTAACGTTTACCGTACCCGCGCTGTTAAGTAATGCTGCAGGCACTGCAGCCTGTAATACTGTAGAGGAAACAAATGTGGTCGTTAAATTGCTTCCGTTAAATGTAACTACCGATGTTGATATAAAATTAGTACCTGTTACGGTAAGTGTAAATGCTGAACTTCCCGCGTTCATCCATAAAGGATAAATACTTGTTAGTGACGGCACCGGATTATTGGGGACATAATCGGTAATTGTTATATCGTCTATATTTACACGATTCGTTGTTGCATCCGTCTTTCGTATCTCAATCCGAACTGAGCCGGCCACATTTAATGTGAATGAGGCAGTAGTTAATGTTGTCAAAGAGGTTGTCACTGTACTTCCTGCCTGAGTCCAGGAACTGCCACTATTAGTGGAATACCAGAGGCTCCACTGCGTTGAAGCATCGCTCCCGTATTTTGCATGGAGAATAGTAACGGTTCCGGCTCCCCCGCTCTTATCAAATTGCATAGTAATCTTACCGGAATTGCGTACCCGAACTGATTGAGTACCATTTTTCACATCGCTGGTAGTACTACCAACCAAAGCATCATTTAGATTCCAGGTACCCGATGCAAAAACGACATCCGCCGCAGTATAGCTGCCTTTGGAAGCGCCTTCAAAATTCTCAAACAGCGTATTCGCGGTTTGCACCGAGTAAAAATTTTCTTCACTGCCCGATAAAGTTGATACGGGTTCTGTTGTTTTGCATCCGGAAATTAGAACAAAAAGGAAACCAAAAAGAACGATAGTAAAGCGTCTGCTCATAACACCTCTTGGATTTAGAATTGATTAAATGAATTCTGCTTCTTCTTCAGATTGCTCCTTATACACGTATCGTTTCAGTTGAATAAGCCAACTTAATAAGAAACGGCGTGCAAACTTGTTTATAGTATTTCGTAAGAATAGAGGAACTAAACCATATGCATCAGCTTCGAGTATTATATGAACCCCGTTATGCACACTTTTTAGTTGCCAGCGTAGTAGGTAATTCCCGAACTTGCTTTCCAGCAATAGCTCAAGATATTCTCTTTCCAGGCTTTGAAGAACTTCCCCCTGAAAAATTATTCCCCGTTTTTTAAATGTGAATCGACCACCAGGAACCATGCCCTCGATACTGTTCGCCGCAGTTACATCACTTATCCACTCCGGCCATTTATCTACTGTAGTTAAAGAAATCCACACGGTTTCTGGCGAAGCCGGTATAAAAATATCTTTTAATACACTAAATCGTTTTCTTTGAGCAGTTACCATTGCACCCTCATGAATTCAAGAACAGACAACCGTATACTCTCTTACTCAGCGCGGATTTTGTAAGGAAAATACTAACTAATAATTTTTAAATCAAATACAAAGTGCTCGTCAGGCATATTTTTTTACGTTATTTCTGTTAATTTCATTGATAAAGCAACAAAATTCTTTTCCGAAATTGCCTTACTCAAATCGCTATTTAGTTGCTGCAATACAAAATCGATCGTGCCTCAGTAGAGTACATCTTATTACAAGATTTTTTCGCTATTGCAATTCTTGTCTTTCGGCCGTTATAGTTATGTAGGGAATTGTTAGTTGGCAATACCCCTGTTCTTCGCTGGTTAAGTTCATCCTTTTTTCCACTTCGTTAAATATTTCGTCCTCTTGCGCTGCGGGCACCAGGCTTACCCATGAAGGTAAAAACGCGTACTGCAAAAAAGGATACCGGAACATTGCAGTCGCATCGGGGAATGTATATCTGAATGATTCGTCCTTAATGGAATTTATAGTGAATTTATTTTGCTCAATGAAATTACGTAATTCTGCTACCGGCCTGCGCTTTGCGCGAATATGTTCCCGAACGGAAACTATATGGTCATTTAACCCAAAATCATGTAATACCTGCATAAATACTGTGTAAAACTCAGCCATCGTGCCTTCAAGATTTACGGTTACTATTAGCTGCGCTCCAAATCTTGCTACACGCGCGGCTTCACTCATCACCTTATTAATATCCTGTACATTATTGATTCCATTATTTGAGACTATTAAATCTATACACCCGTCTTGCAAAGGCATATTTTCAGCTACACCATTAAGAAAGATTACATTTTCCAAGCCATCATGATGTACCCGTTCTTTGGCCCGAATACTGGCCATTACCCAGGGATCGATGCCATACACTTGCCCCCTGCCGCCCATTCTTTTTGCAATTTCAACCAACGGGAACCCTGTACCAAAACCAATGTCTAAGACTGTCATGTTGCGGCGCCATCGTATTTCATTTAATAAACTAATACCAAAAGGGGCCGACCAGAAGGGGACTTCATCAAGGAGACTTACGAATTGTGGATTATTAAAATCGTAATTTTTTTGTATATATTTCATGAAACTGCTTTCAGGTTATTAATCTTTTGATATCCGATAGCATTTATGATTGCAATGTATTTATAATTCCCAAAAGTACCATAGCCGCAATTTATTCAATTTTCAACAATTCTGTTTCTTGTGACTTTTTTAACAATGGCGAAACAAATTTTGTAATTATGCCGGCAATTTTACCTGCTAATCTCACTCGCGCGTAATAGTCGCTGTATAATAAACTAATTTGTCGAACAGGCTTTTTTCCACTAAAAGGACGCACCGCTTGTTTCTGAATCTCATTCATTCTGCCAAGGGCAAGCTCGGGAATGATTGTCATTTTCTTCTCTGCTTCACAAATTGCGATTAGCGTTTGTATACTGCCGGTTTGGTAGACGGCCTCAGCTGCCGGTTTTTGCGCGCATAATTGAATAACCTGCTGTCGCATACAATGCCCCTCTTCCAGGAGCAATACATCATCAGCAGATAAATTTTCCAATCGAACTGTTCTTTTCTTCAGAATTGCTTCTGATCCCGGCGCGAAAACCAAAAATTCTTCCCTGTATAGAGGAATTTCTGTAATACCCGAAACTCTTAACGGTGTTGCCGCGATCCCCACATCAAGTTTATTTTTCTGCAACCTTGCAATTATCTCTTCTGTGGTTAATTCAAATAAATGAACGGCCAACCCCGGTAATTGTAATCGGATATTCTCCATGATAACAGGAATAAGATATGGAGCAATAGTAGGCAGTATCCCCACGCGAATGAGACCGGTAAGCGATTCACTAATTTCCGCCGCAAACTCCTTCAGGCTTTTTACCGAAAAAACAATCTTCACGGCACGATCAATAATCTGTTGCCCGATTTCTGTCGCACGCACGGGAATGACGGATCGGTCGAATAAAACCACCTGAAGTTCTTCTTCCAGTTTTTTTACCATCATGCTCAGCGTTGGCTGAGTAATATAGCATTTCTCGGCAGCCCGGGCAAAACTTCCGGTTTCATGTACGGCAACTATGTATTCCAACTGTTGTATATTCACATTGACTCTATCTATTTCAATATAATTATTATCGATTTGATCAATGTTAATGTAATAATTAATTTATTATCAAAAAAAGAGAATTCAAATTAACGAAAGGCTATACAATGAAACATGAATATAATGCGATCGGTCTGAATAACGCTCTTACGGAGCAGTTGTCCGTAAAATTAAACGTTTTACTTTCTCACTACCAGCTGTTCTATATTAATACGCGGGGGCTGCATTGGAATATAAAAGGCGAGAAATTTTTCGAGTTACATCTTAAATTCGAAGAATTATACAACGACCTGCAATTAAAAATTGATGAAATTGCGGAAAGAATTCTCACTCTGGGATACACGCCTCTCCATAGTTATACCGGGTATCTTTCAGTGTCCGGAATAGCAGAACAGACAAATATCAGCGACGGGAATGCGGGCATTAAAAGCATTCTCGCGGCCTTGAGCAGTATTCTCCCCCTGCAACGCGATATCCTCGCGCTTTCTGCCGAGGGCAATGACGAGGGTACAAATGCACTTATGAGCGATTATATTCGTCAGCAGGAAAAACTGGTTTGGATGTATTCAGCATATCTCAATGTGTAAATGACTCACCGGAGGGCAGCCACTTGGCCGCCCTCCGTTCTTTTATTCAAATAACACCTCAAATGGTGACTTTTTTATCACATCACTATTCTGTATTATTAAGGTTTTAGAATTATATTACCCGAGAGGGGTAATTTGTGTTTATTAAACGGAGGAATAATGCGTTATGTTACATTGTTATGCATTCTGATTGTATCATTTGTTATCGCAGGATGCAAAAAAGATGAGTCAAAACCCACGGATGAAATGCAGGGAACGAAATCACATAAAGTTACTGCCCTGGAAGTGACTGACGTTTCGAACTACACCTATGTAAGAGTTAAAGAAAATGATCAGGAATTTTGGATTGCCGTTCCTAAGCAAAAAGTTCAAATAGGAACAACCTATTACTTTACAAATACCATGGAGTGGAAGAATTTCAAAAGCCCTGAGTTAAACAAGACTTTTGATAAAATAATACTTGTCGATGATCTCAGCACTTCTCCGAAAAACAGCACTGCAGCAAATGAAAAACAGCCGCAGCACCCTGAGTTAAATAAAGAGGACGTGAAAATTGAAAAAGCGGCAAACGGCATAACAATAGCCGATCTGTACGGCAAGGCTAAAAGCTACGAGGGGAAAAAGATTATTATCCGTGGCAAAGTTACGAAAGTAAATAATGCAATTATGCGGAAAAACTGGGTTCACATTCAGGATGGAACGGATAGCAACGGGCAGTATGATTTAACTTTTACTACGAATGAAGAATTAACAGTAGGCAGTGTAGTTACTGTTGAAGGTACTATTAGTCTAAACAAGGATTTTGGGTACGGATATTTCTATAAAGTAATTATGGAAGATGCGTCGGTAAAAAAATAATTATCATGGCGGATTCGGCATGAAACTGAATCCGCCTATTTTTAGTCAAACTGCTTCTCTATTTCAAACAACTCTTCTGATTTAACTTCCCACTCGCTATAACGATTACCCAGATCCATTTTCAATTGTTTATAGTCAGCGTTCAGCTGTTTTATTTTTTCGGCGTCTGAGTAAATAGTTGGGTCTGCAAGCTCCGTTTCAATATTTTTTATTTTTAACTCAAAATTTTCAATCAATGATTCCAACTTTTGAATCTGCGTTTTAAGGTCTTTGGTTAAAGCATGTTTTTGCTGCCTTCGTTCGGCTTCGTATCGCTTAATATCTTTACGCGATAAATTATCTTCAACCTTTGTTGCAGGATTCTTCTTTCCCGAGTTTGAACCATTTTCAACAGAAACTGATTCGGCTTCTTTTTTTTCAAGATAGTACACAATATTACCCGGGTACTCTTTAACAGAGCCATCCCGAAATTCAAGAACTTTTTGAGCAATTGGTTCGAGAAAATCAACGTCGTGGGAAACTATAACGACCGACCCGGTAAAATTAATTAAGGCCTGCTGCAATATTTTTTTTGAGGCAATATCCAAGTGGTTTGTCGGCTCATCCAATAAGAGAAAATTCGCCCGGGACAGCATAAGCTTCAATAAAGCGACACGGCTTTTTTCTCCCCCGGAAAGAACCTTAATTTTCTTAAACACGTCATCACCGCTGAACAAAAAACTTCCGGCAAGGCCGCGGATCTGACCAATGCTCCTATCCTCGGCGACAGATTCTATTGCTTCAAAAATATCTTCCTCGGGATTCAGATTTTCTGTAACCTCCTGAGAGTAGAACGCAATTGAAACATTATGCCCCGGGATACAAGTACCGGAAGAAGCTTCAAGTACCCCGGCTAAAATCCTGGCCATCGTCGTTTTCCCCGCACCGTTAGGGCCAACAAATGCTATCTTCTCGCCACGCTGTATTGCAAAGGAAATCCTGGAAAACACTTCCTTGCTGCCGTACGAGTGCGCTACGTTATGAACATCCATAACAGTTTGCCCACTGGGAGGGGCTTCTAAAAATCGGAAATGAATCTCTCCCTGTTTTTCCGGAAGCTCAATTAGCTCAACTTTCTCTAATTGCTTAATCCGGCTTTGTACCTGTTTTGCTTTGGTAGCTTTATATCTAAACCGCTCGATAAATTTCCGGGTGTTCTCGATTTCCTTCTGCTGTTGTGCAGCCTGCTCTTCAAGAAGTTGATCGCGCTGTTCTTTATAAACCAAATAAGCGTCATAATTCCCTTTAAAAACATTCACTTTCCGTAAAAATATTTCCCAGGTACGTGTTGTTACCTGATTAACAAAATGGCGGTCGTGAGATATTAACAACAAAGCCCCCCGAAAGCCCTTCAAATAGCCAATCAACCATGAAAGGGAATCAATATCAAGATGGTTCGTTGGTTCATCGAGTAAAATAAGATCGGGATCGGCAACAAGAATTTTGGCCAGGGCTACACGCATTTGCCAGCCACCGGAAAATTCAGTTAAGGGCCGGTCAAAATCGGATTCATTAAAACCCAAACCAATCAATATACGTTCACACCTGCTGCGTAATGTAAAGGAATCCAGATCTTCGAGCCGCGCGTGAACATTACCTAAACGACGAATATAGTCATCACGGGTCTCATCATCTAAGCCACTCTCTGCCAGGGCAGAAGTAATATCTTCTTCTTCCTGACGCAATTCCTGAATATCAGTAACAGAATGTTCTACTGCCAATAAAAGTGGATCTGCTTCACTCGCGACATATTCCTGTGGTAAATAACCAAGCCGTAGTCGTTTTTGCTTATTAACAATACCGCTTTCCGGTTCAAGCAAACCAAAAATAATTTTTAATAAGGATGATTTACCGGTACCGTTAGCACCAACAAGGGCTACGCGATCGCCCGAAAATATTTTTAAGCTAAGATCTCTGAACAGGTATTCGCCGGAGAACTGTAAGGAGATTTTTTGTAAATCTATCATTCGAAATATTTACTTCCTTACCACGGCAATTTTCGTGGTCTTAAGTACCTGGCCATCTTTATCGTAACATATAGCGAAGTAAATACCCGAAGCAAGTAAATTACCGTTAGAATCTTTCCCGTTCCAATAAGCTTTTCCCGAACCAGGGGTAACTATATGTATTAACTCCCTGCCGGTAATATCAAGTATTTTTATCTCAGTGTCTTTTACCAGTCCGTCAAAAGTGATTATACTTGCACTGTTCAAACGAACAGGGTTCGGGTATACCTTCAAAGCTGAAAAATCTGCACCCGGTTGCGTGGCAGATGTATAGGCAGCAATTATACCATAGTCTGTACCAATATAAAGGATCCCATTTTTCAGATCCATTTCCAACTGCTTAATGTCGTTAGTTAACAAGGGACTATTATCTACATTGTACTGCGCGAGTATATTGTCGCCTTCGGAAGAAACTAAAAGAAGTCCTCTGTTCGTAGCGACCCATTTCCTATTCAGTCCATCGATGGCAATTGCTGTTACAACGTATTGCCGTAATGCATATACTGAAGAAAATGTTACTGTACCTTTGGCTGTGTATACCAGTTCCGGAGATGCAAGCAAATACATTCCGCTCGAAGTTCCGAGCCACACTTCACCCCGCTGGTCGGCTATAACCGCATTCATCTCACCATTAGCAGAAGACGATAACTGAGCTACTCCCCATACATCATCAGAACTATTGGCCAGAGTGCCGTTTTCATTGTAATAATACAGTTGTTTATTTTTTAAAGTAAGGAACCATTTCGTATCATTTTTATCTATCATCATTGTCATAAGGAAGTCATCAATATTGCCTCCCCCGTACTGAAAATCATACCAGGTACTATCCGGTGTAAGCGCTGAAAGAATGGCATTATTAGCCGATTTAAAATTCAACAGCCAAAGATTATTACGTGAATCGTCGCCTATTCCGTTAATTATCAGGAAATTAGGAGTTTCCGGAACTCCGCGCAAGGGTGTGTTCTGTGTTGTAAACGAAGTAATACCGCCATTTTGAACTTTAAAAAAGCCAAAACCCCAGGTACCGCAAAAAAACGAACCGTCATCCCGTGCATATACACTAACCACTGCATCCGAGGCAATTCCGGAATTAGCTGCATTTATGGTATTCCATTTTAAGCCATCATAAATAAAAACTCCTCTTCCGGCATCATTCTTTCCCGTGGCGACATATAATGTACCATTCTTTCCAGTTTTCATTGCATAAATTTTATTTTCCTGAGGCCCATCAGGGAAGAAATACAAGAGATTCCCGGGAGTTTTATACATCTCAATTCCGTTTGAAGATGTAAAGAAAAGGGCGCTGCCTCCGGCAAGAATGCCGCTGGTTGAAGCATTCAGCCCGCTAAGAGTAGTTGTTGTACCTTTGTAGCATACAAGTGTTTGATTTGTCTTGGTTAATAGCAGTAAAGAATCACCTTTCGCTGCAATATCGATAATATTCGTAGGGAATGATGCATCATAATTAACCCAAGTGCCCGCTTTATATAATATAAGTTGCCCCGATGCAAGACCAATTACATTTCCCTGATATGCAATTAATTTCGATATTCCATTCAATATTGGGTAGCTAAGGTTGCTGAAGTAATTCCACGAAGAAGGGAGATTAAGATCTAAATTCCCGGACTTTTGAACGGCTACTCCACCACCAACGACAACATAAATACCCGATTGCTTTACAACACTGCCGCAATCTTTCCCATTTGCAGGGAAGTGAAGATAGTTATCAATTACATTCAGACTAACAGCATCATACAAAACCACGCCAAAGCCGGTCGATACGAAAACCGTATCGCCGTTAATATTCATCTGAGTAATAGCTTTCGGCAATAAGTCGGAGGTTTTTATATCGCCCTTATTAACAACAGTAATTTTACCATTATCTGACCTCGTGCAAATATCAATCTGACCATTTTCACAGCCCATCCACACTTTACCATATTTATCCTGCACCATAGCATTAATTGTATAGCCGCTCAGTCCTTCAACTTTTGTTAGCCGGGTATATTGCGAATCGGCAAAACTGTAGTAAAATGCACCGCTGATTGTACCGCCCCACAATCCGTTATTGCTTACGACACCACATTTAATATCACGCATCGAACCAAGTATTTTCCAGGATGCAATCTCCTGGGAATACGTTTCACGGCACAATAATAAAAACACTGTAATAAATAGACCGGCGCTGACAAATTTTAAAAAAGTAGTTCCTCTGTGCCGTAATAGCATATTGCTTATCCTTAAACTCATTTTCAGATGATTTTATGAAGAATGAAATAATTCTTTTCCCAATTTATGCAGTACTTATTGCAAAAAAAATGGAAATTTCCATGACGTACAAGATTGTTTGGGTAAATATGCAACCGTGGCAGGTTATCGAGTAGAATATACAAACCGGAGGCGGTTGTACCGCCCCCGGCAGAAATATTAACCTATTAAATTCAGGGCGCTTCCGGCTTTAAACCACTCTATCTGCCGTTCATTGAACGTATGATTGAGTAGAATTGATTCCGAAGTTCCGTTCGAATGTTTAACAATAAGTTCAAGAGGTGTACCCGGAGCAAAAGTTGTCAGGCCCGTAATTGAAACTGAATCGCCATCTACAATTTTGTCATAATCCGCGGGATTGGCAAATGTAAGTGGCAGCATTCCCTGTTTTTTCAAATTTGTTTCATGGATCCGGGCAAAACTCTTTACAATAATTGCCCGTCCACCCAGGAAACGGGGTTCAAGGGCAGCATGTTCCCGGCTTGAGCCTTCACCATAGTTTTCGTCACCAATTACAACCCAGAACTTACCACGTGCTTTATAATCACGGGCAACTTCGGGTATCGATTTTGTTTCACCGGTAAACAGATTTTTTGTAGTTCCGATTTCATTGCTATATGCGTTGAGCGCGCCAATAAACATATTATTGGATATATTATCAAGATGGCCGCGATATTTTAGCCAAGGCCCCGCCATAGAGATATGATCAGTTGTGCATTTACCCTTTACCTTAACCAGTACCGCCATATCTTCCAAATCGGTACCTTCCCAAGGTTTAAAAGGCGCCAGCACCTGTAGTCTCTGGCTTTCCGGTTGAATCAGCACCTGAACGGCTGAACCATCTTCCGGAGGCGCTATAAAACCCGCCCCGGCTCCAATGAATCCTTTGGAGGGTAATTCCGCACCGACAGGGGCATCGAAACTAACTTCCACTCCTTCGTCATTAATTAACGTATCAGTCATTGGATTAAAAGTTAACGTTCCCGCTATCGCGAGCATTGTGGTTATTTCAGGGCTGGCAACGAATGCCAATGTACCAGGATTACCGTCATTTCTCTTGGCAAAATTTCTGTTAAATGAGGTAACTATCGAGTTCGGCTCTCCCGCCGCTACATCCATACGCTTCCACATACCTATACATGGGCCGCACGCGTTAGCAAGTACAACACCACCTATTGATTCCAGTGCCTGTAACAGGCCATCACGTTCCGTTGTTTTCCGCACCTGTTCGCTTCCGGGTGTAATGCTTAATTGAGACTTTGCCGTAACTTTTTTCTGTGCCGCCTGCCGGGCCAAGCTTGCAGCGCGGTCGATGTCTTCATAACTCGAGTTTGTACAGCTTCCAATCAAACCAACACTCATTTTTTCCGGATAACCTTTTTCCTTAACTACTTCCTTCATTTTTGAAATAGGAATGGCTAAGTCGGGGGTAAATGGCCCATTCAGATGCGGTTCAAGTTCAGAAAGATTAATTTCGTATACCTGATCATAATACTTTGCCGGGTCAAGCAGTACTTCCGGATCATCTGCCAATATATCCTTTAAGCCGCGGGCTAAGTCAGCAACATCCTTGCGACCGGTTGACTCAAGGTATTCAGCCATTTTCTCATCGAAAGAGAATATTGAGGTAGTCGCGCCAATTTCAGCGCCCATATTACAAATAGTTCCTTTACCGGTACATGAAAGTGACTCGGCTCCCTCTCCAAAATATTGCACAATCGCACCGGTACCGCCTTTAACTGTTAGTAACCCGGCAACTTTTAGGATCACATCTTTCGGTGAGGCCCAGCCCGAAAGTTTACCGGTAAGATGAATACCTATTAGTTTTGGCCATTTCAATTCCCAAGACATCCCTGCCATCACGTCAACTGCATCCGCACCGCCAACGCCAATGGCCACCATTCCCAGGCCGCCCGCGTTCGGAGTATGCGAATCTGTTCCGATCATCATTCCACCCGGGAAAGCGTAGTTTTCTAAAACAACCTGATGAATAATTCCGGCTCCGGGCTGCCAAAATCCGATTCCATATTTACTACTCACGCTTCCAAGGAATTCGTAAACTTCTTTATTTTCTGTCGAAGCCTTTGTTAAATCCTCCGATGCACCAATCTGTGCCTGGATTAAATGGTCACAATGTACTGTTGAAGGAACAGCGACAGATTTTCTGCCGGCTGACATAAATTGCAGCAATGCCATTTGAGCAGTAGCATCCTGCATCGCGACTCGATCAGGGGCTAAATCTGCATAATCAACTCCTCTGGAGAGTGCTTTTTCTGCTTTTTCCCAAAGATGCGCGTAGAGAATTTTTTCTGTGTAAGTCATTGGTCGCGCCAAAACAGCTCGTGCCTGGGCCACTTTTTCGCGGTAAGAGTTATAAAGTTTGGTGATCATCTCAATATTTGCTGCCATATTGCCTCTTTCATTTTGAAGTTGATTCATAACAGTACAGTTAAATATACAAAAAGTAATGCGAAATTGTTCCCTGTTCATCTCGAAACAAGCAATTCCTGTCTCCGAATTCCAGGTGTATTTCCGAACAGTGAAAATCTTGGAACATTTTTTTACAAACTGAATGTCCCTCCCAATGTATCCAATCCTAAAGTCATCGAATATTTTCCAATTTCCGTTTTAATTCGATGCAGGGGTTCGAAAACCGGTTCACGGCCCTGATGAAAAGTAAAGTAGTGGATCGGAATAAAAGTATTTACTTGCATATCTTGTGCCATATTTAATGACTCTTCCGGTGTGCAGTGATTCATTCGCCAGGGCATATATGCGCCAACAGGCATTATTGCTATATCTGCCCGGACTGATTGTGTTTTAAACAAATCAGTAAATGCAGTATCTCCGCCGAACAAAACCCGTTTACCGTTTGATTCCAATAAGTACGCATTAAAACTTCTTCCTTGACTATGGCCGCGGGAGCGGTCTTTCTCCCAGGGAAATCTCCAGCCAAAATGTCTAACTTCCAAAGCCTGAATTACTAACGAACCCAGTGAGAATGTCTGCCTCCAATCGAGTTCTTGCATGTTTTTCCACCGCATGTCTTCAACCAGATCACTGGTATTTGCAGCACATAGACACGTTATCTGTTCTGGATAGGTATTTGTAAGCCATTGTAAAGAACGCAGATCCGTATGATCCATGTGTCCGTGTGAAAGTAATACCAGATCCGGCCGGGGTATTTGCTCTGGTGGCAAAGCGCAAGGCGTATAGCGCGAAGGCCCCCAGGTAACCCCTAAAAAGTACACTCCGATTTGCTGAAACAATACGGGATCTGTAAGTATAACAGTACCATATATATTAAGTAAAATAGTTGAGTGTCCTAGCCATGTAAGCGTAATTTTCCGCGGGTCCCAGGTATCTGGTCGCGGTGTCAGCAGATTAAAATCATTAGTGTGTGTATCGGTAGTTTGGCCTTTGGCTGTTGCCAACCCAAGTAAACCGAAGCCAAGTGTAGAAATAAAGTCCCGTCGTCTCATAATATAAAACTACAAAAAATTAGGGACATAGCATGATTCTTACTGAAGAGTGTGTGAAGGCTCATCATCGGAGAGCGTACAGCCGCCGATGATGAGCAAAAAATTCCCGCAGAAGTTTGAATGATGGGAAAATACGCGTCATTGATCCAATGAAAGTGTCTTTCCGGTAATTTCCTTTACCGCCTGGATGAACATGGCTACATTCTCCTTGGAATCGGGTTGCAATGCTGCAAGGCTGGAAGGGATTTTGGTTTTTTTCGCCAGTTCCAGTTTACCGCCAATTCCTTTTTCTTCTGCAACAAACTTATAATAACGGAGCAATTTCTCACCCATAAATCACCTCTTATTCAATAAATCTGATAAAGCATCTATGTACGGTTTCGCCTCGTCGCCCCATTTATCTGGTGGTTGAATCTTCCATTCACAGTGCGGGTCGCCCTTACCCATACATACTGGTTCAATGGCAATTAACGGACTGCCGAAAAATGCCGTGCACCAGCCGGAAGCATATCCCATAAGGCTCCAACACACGGGTTCAGAAGTTTCATGGTAGTAGGATAAATGCTGTTCCGCCTCATATGAATTTGTCCAAACCCCGGTAAAAAAGAATTCCCCTTTATCCCGGTCAAATGATATTTCCTTTGGGGTGGCCTGTACAATGCCTTCCCATGTATGGAGTACCGGACCGGATGCAAGTAAATCCATTTCCGTATCAAATGAATAATTCAATTTTATCTGCATAAAATCAGAATATCCATTTTGAAAACCGAAACGAAGAAAAAAACGGCGCGCCCTCTCAAATCCCAGCAGCTCAATCAGGTTTTGCCGCAACAACCCTATTGCATCAGCAGAGAAAATCACCAGTCGGGAATCGTGGAATACCGTGTTTCCTGTCTGCAGATTAAAGGTCAGATCCTTTTGGAGATTGAAATCGGTTACTTTCATAACACACCTTACCTTATTTTGTGAGCTTCGGCAGAAGATAGAGATTTCATTACTTAAGGTCAAGTATTCTTTTGCAAATTTTATCCTTTTTTCGTGCCTTGTTAAATCATTCACGCTTTCTTAGATTTAAAGTTATTTTATTTATTATTATGGACATTTTAACAGAAGAAATTTACGTACCAACAAAAGGTAACGGAGAAATATCAGATATTACGTACCTCGTAAAAGATCTGATTACTTCTCAGGGTTTTGTTGAAGGCAGCGCGCTTATCTTTGCAGTAGGCTCAACTGCCGGTATTACTACTATTGAATATGAACCGGGTTTAAAAGCAGATTATCCCCAGTTCTTCGAGTCCATTGTACCATCGCATCATAAATATATGCACGATCAAACATGGCATGATGGGAATGGGCACTCGCATGTAAGAGCAGCCATTCAGGGGCCAAGTCTTCAAGTGCCTTTTAAAGACAGGCAACTTCTATTAGGCACCTGGCAGCAATTTATTCTTATCGACTTCGATATCCACCCCCGAAACAGAACAATTATCATTCAGCTTACAGGAACAAAAAAATGAACAAACTAACCCAACTCATCTTCTTACTCTCCCTATTCACCTCTTTTATTTATCCTTGGGGAGAAGATGGGCATAAATTGATTACAAAGAATGCACTGAACGCCCTCCCGGCAGAAATGAAACAATTTACACCATGGTTCTCTTCTGTTGTTGATAAGTGTATAGAACCCGATACCCGTAAGCGTGAAGATAAAACTGAAGGCCCCAAACACTATATCGATGGTGACTTTTACAAGGAATTTAAAACCGGAACATTCTCTATTGACCGCAAGGCACTGGAAAAGAGCTACACCGCAGAAACAGTTCTGAAAATGGGTGTACTGCCCTGGGCACTCGAGGATACTTACACGAAACTTGTGCAGGCCATGAAAGATCATAGCAAAAAACATACTATACAGATGTTGGCAGATATTGCACACTATGTGGGTGATGCACACCAACCAATGCATATGATTACCAACTATGACGGACAGCTTTCACATCAGAAGGGGATTCATATGAGATATGAATCAAATATGGTTGAACAGTATTTCACTAAAATTTCAGAATTATGTTATATCAACCAGTATCCGATTACTACTGATATTAAAACAACTATCGTGACTATGCTGCACGACACCCATGTTTTGTTCCCGGTAATTTTTTATGCCGATTCTGTTGCAACCGGCGAAACCAAGGGGAAATTTAACGAAGAGTATTATACCATTATGTGGAATTATACCCGTAACCTTACCGTAGAGCGCCTGTCCTCCGCCGCTTCATGTCTTGAGGCAATTATTTACAAAGCATGGGCAGAGGCAGGGAAGCCATCAATTGAGCAATTTAAATAATCACTATATCTATCACTGAGAGGCACACTAATCATGAAAAAACTTACAACCTTGTTCCTGCTGATATCCTGCATGGTATTCGCGCAGGGGCAATTAATACAATGGACCCCGTATTTCGCGCAGGATTCGGATTCCATAACCGTAGTATTTGATGCCACACAGGGCAACGCGGGCTTAAAGGGTTATACCGGTGAAGTATATGCACATACCGGTGTACTTACCAATTTAAGTCCTACTTCTTCAGCGTGGCGTTATGTTAAAACCAACTGGGGAGTAAACACCCCGGAAACAAAACTGACCCGTATCGGAACTGATTTATACCAATTCAAGGTAAGCCCATCAATCCGTGCTTTTTACGGAGTTCCGGCGAGCGAAACCATTACAAACATCTGTTTCGTTTTCCGTAGTGAAACCGGTCCCACATATAAAGAGGGAAAAACAGCCAGTGGTGGCGATATCTTCCTGCCTTTAGGCGGTTCCGGATTCTTGGTTGCCGTTTCGGCTCCCAGCGGTCTGCCTTATATAGTTACTGCCAATACTACCGTTCCGGTAAAAATTCAGGCTTCACAAGCTACCTCGTTATCACTATATATCGACGGGCAGCTCATACAAACCTCCAATGGCAGTACAATCAGCTACGATTACACGCCTACCACTACCGGTAGAAAAATGATAACCGCAGTTGCTTCAAACGGAACTGAAACGAAACGCGATTCTTTTGGTATTACCGTTCGCCCGTCGGCACCTGCTCAGGGAGCTGTTCCCACCGGAATGAAAGACGGTATCAACTATAACTCGAACAATACCTCGGTTACCCTGGTTCTACACGCGCCAATGAAAAATTACATTTATGTAATTGGCGATTTTTCAAATTGGGATGCCCTTCCGGAACTGGCAATGACCCGTACCCCTGATGGTCAAAGATGGTGGGTTACAATAAACAATTTAATTCCCGGAACCCAATATGGCTATCAGTTCTTTGTTGATGGCGCCATGAGAGTACCCGACCCTTATAGTGAAATTGTACTCGATCCGTGGAATGACAAGTATATACCCGATGCAGTGTATCCTTCATTAAAACCATACCCTGCTTCAAAAACAAGTCAACTCGTCAGCGTATTACAGACCGGGCAGGGCAGCTACAACTGGCAGGCCAGCGGGTACCAACGCCCGGCAAAAGAGAACCTGATTATTTATGAATTGCTTATCAGGGATTTTATTGCCTCGCATTCATACAAATCAATTGCCGATTCAATTGGATACCTGAAACGCCTCGGTATAAACGCCCTGGAATTAATGCCGGTAAACGAATTTGATGGAAACGAAAGCTGGGGCTACAACCCTGCATTGCATGGTGCCATTGATAAATACTATGGCCCGCGCGGCGAACTGAAACGATTAGTTGATTTATGCCACGCCAATGGTATTGCGGTTATTATGGATGTCGTTTTCAATCATGCTTTTGGCAATAATCCTATGGTTCGCCTCTGGTGGGATGCCGCCGCCGGTAAACCCGCCAGCTATAATCCGTACTTTAATGTTGACGCTACCCACCCGTATAGTGTTGGTTATGATTTCAACCACGAAAGCCAGGCTACCAAAGACTATATGGACAACACTCTGAAATATTTGTTAACAGAGTACAAAGTTGATGGTTTCCGTTTTGATTTGAGTAAAGGTTTTACCCAGAAAAATACCGGAAGCGATGTAAACGCGTGGGGTGCATATGATGCATCACGTGTCGCGCTGCTGAAAAGAATGGCAGATAAAATTTGGTCAACCGATGCCAGCGCTTACGTTATACTCGAGCATCTCGGTGACAACGGCGAAGAGCAGGAATTAGCTAATTACGGTATGCTCCTTTGGGGAAAAATGACCGATCCTTATAACGAAGCTACTATGGGATATAGCTCTGACCTGTCGTGGGTTACCTATAAAGCTCGTGGTTGGTCAAAACAAAACCTCGTGGGCTATATGGAATCGCACGATGAAGAGCGACTGATGTATAAAAACCTTACCTGGGGTAACTCAAGTGGAAACTATAACGTTAAAGATCTTGGAACTGCCCTTGACAGAATGAAAGCCGCCGGTGCATTTTTCTTTACTATACCGGGGCCAAAAATGCTCTGGCAATTTGG
Source organism: Ignavibacteria bacterium (assembly GCA_021286645.1). Taxonomy (GTDB): domain Bacteria; phylum Bacteroidota; class Ignavibacteria; order Ignavibacteriales; family Ignavibacteriaceae; genus JACPGF01. The sequence continues at coordinate 24,973 of JAJTBZ010000071.1, read as the reverse complement.
CGAGCTTGGCTACGATACCAGCATTAATTCCAATGGCAGAGTTGGCAACAAACCAATTCTGTGGTCTTACTACAACGATTCAAAACGGATCAGACTGTACAAAACATTCGCAGAATTAATTAAGCTAAAAAAGAATTACCCTGCATTTAATACAGATAATTTTTCATACGATTTAGGCAATTATACAAAGCGCCTGGTATTGTCACATTCTTCAATGAACGTGGTAATCGTTGGCAATTTCGGTGTTACTGCCAGTTCTATCGCGGGTAATTTCCAGTCAACTGGTACCTGGTATGACTATTTCACCGGAACTTCATACAACGTTTCAAATACCGGTTCACAAATCAATCTGCAGCCAGGTGAATTTCATATTTACACCAGCGTAAAATTACCTACCCCAGAACCGGGTTTAATTGCGGTTAAAGATGAAAATAACCTCACGTATAAACCTACTGCATACGCGCTGGAGCAGAATTACCCGAATCCGTTTAACCCGACAACGATGATTCGTTATCAGTTAACCTCGGGTAACATTACTACATTGAAAATATTCGATGTGCTTGGTAAAGAGGTAGTTACTCTGCTGAATGAATACCAGAATGCAGGCACTTACGAAGTGCCATTCAATGCGAAGAATCTTTCAAGCGGCGTCTATTACTATCAGATAAAATCGGGTAGTTTTACATCAGTTAAGAAAATGGTGTTAATGAAGTAATATCAAAATGAGGTATTATAAAAAAGGCCTTTCGGAATTCCGGAAGGCCTTTTTTTTGGTTTCGCTAATACTTACGCCACTGCTTTTTATTTCTGACATTAAAATATGCAGTGTCTTTCCAAACGAAATAAACCGAATCAGGGGTCATCACGCGATCGCCGGTATCATAATAAAGGTACTCGCAATAATCCGGGTACGCATCATTATTCACATCAGCCATAGTCCGTTTCATGTTAATTCCTTCGTAAGTCATTAACAAGTGCGGCGGCTTCATCATACCATCGACAAGAAAATAATTATAATCAATATGACCCGAGCCGGCAGCGTAATGAAAATTAATTCTGATATAAGGAATTTTTCGCTTCGCCCACATTTCGGTGGTCATTCGGTTAAATCCGCCATGGGTAGGAACCGGGGTTTCCCAAACTTTTTCGAAATTACCGTTATAATGAAACAATGTAAGGTAGAATAATGCAGTTCCAAGTTTTGTACTATCAAAATCTATAAAGCTGGCATCATACCCGACAACATTTTTTTCTTCAATAACGCGTTCATCATCCGCTTTCGATTTAGCAATAAGTGCGTAAACATATATGCCATCGCTTTGCTTCTGATATATAACAGCGCACTGAGGAACATTATAGCGGAATGTTTTATCATTAATCATCAGGTATGTTCCTTTCGGGTAGCTCTTCAGAACATACTCCATCAGATCAATGGTATCGCCGGCAAATCTGTTTACTGCCCGGCGTTTCATTTCAGCAAGGTTTTGCTCCTGAATCGATTGATCCGCCTCTGCATTATAAGCGATTTCTTTTTGTGCAGTGCCGTCGCCTCCCCCGGGGCCATTGCCATTCTGCCCTGACGAGTTATTCTTTGAACAACCGTACCAAAGCAATACGCAGCCGAGAGAAACAATAAATGCTACAATTCGAATTTTCATAATTACTTTGCTAATTCATCGAAGAAATATGCCGAACTCTGAATACCAAGCATAAAATGATTCAGATCAAAATGTTCATTCGGCGAATGTAAATTTTCCGAATCAAGTCCCAAACCCATCAGTACTGCCGGTGCTTTGAGTACTTTATCGAAAGTAGCAATAACAGGAATGCTGCCGCCTTCGCGCATATATACAGTTTTTTTCTTAAACGCGCGTTCCATTGCCTTCGATGCAGCTATAGTGGCTTTATGGGTAAGCGGAGTTAATACGGGTGAACCTCCATGTAAACTGGTCACTTGTACTTTAACGCTTTTCGGGGCTATCGATTTAATGAACTTAGTAAATAGCTTCTCAATCTTCTTCGGGTCCTGCCCGGGAACCAATCGCATGCTTATTTTAGCAGAAGCTTTTGAAGGAATAATTGTCTTTGCGCCCTTGCCGGTAAATCCGCCGAAAATTCCGTTACAATCCAGTGTGGGGCGAGCCCACATGCGCTCTAATGTAGTATAACCTTTTTCTCCTGCCAATTCAGAAACTTCAAGCTCCTTCATGTAAGCTTTTTCGGAAAATTTCAATTTCTTAAAATTTTCACGTTCCATTTTTGAAAGGGGGATAACACCATCGTAAAAACCTGTAATAGCAACTTTACCATTTTTATCATGGAGTTGTGAAATCATTTTTGCCAGTACATTCACGGGGTTCGCGACTGCCCCGCCATAGGTTCCTGAGTGCAAATCACGATTCGGACCCGTCAATTCAACTTCCATATAACACAAGCCACGCAAGCCGTAAGTCAATGTAGGCAGGCCGGCACTATATAATGACGTATCTGAAACCAAAACTGTATCACATTTCAGTAATTCTTTATTGGCTAAAATAAACGGTTCTAGACTGGGGCTGCCAATCTCTTCTTCACCTTCAATTATAAACTTTACATTCACCGGAAGACTGCCGTGCTTTTTAAAGCAGGCTTCCACACTTTTAATATGTACATACAACTGGCCTTTATCGTCAGTTGCGCCACGGGCAAATAATTTATCGCCTTTAATTACCGGTTCGAATGGAGGAGTTTCCCATAATTCAATAGGGTCAACCGGTTGAACATCATAATGACCATAGACAAGGACAGTAGGTTTACCGGGCGCGCCGAGCCATTCGGCATAGACAATGGGATGACCTTCGGTTTGAAAAACTTCTACCCTGTTCAGACCCGCGGCATTCAGTTTTTCAGCAAGAAATTTTGCCGTTTTCTGCATGTCTTCCTTGTTCTCGGGTAATGTGCTTATACTGGGAATTCGTAAGAGTTCTTTTAATTCTTCAATATACCGTTCACGATTTTCCTTAATATATTTAATAACCTCATCCATACTAATTCTCCTTAAATAAAATTGAGTGTTCTAATTTATAAATTACCGGAACAAAACGAATAAAATTATTCTGTGTATTTTCATCCAATTGATTAAATATTTTGGCCGCTGGTTTATAGTGGCTTTTCCATGGATCATCTGCCAAATAAATATTCCCTGCCTCATCGCTGGTAACACTTTCCAAAGCAGCATTATATTCAAATTGCACGTAACCCGGTATCGCGGGTTTTAGTGTCACCTTGTGATGTTCGGTAACAGCAAAATTTTTATCAAATGCAACATAATGAAGCACCCTGCTGTTACGATCGATTATTAATAATTGCCTGTTCCCGGTTGCATACATGCCGCAAATAGTGCGGATACCAAGATCTTTGGTAGAGATTTTTCGCTGTATGGTATAATCTTTTTTATCTGCAACATAAAGAAAAGTGCTATCACCGAAGTCAATGTTATATGCAAATCCTTCAAGGCCCAGGTATAAATAGTTTTCATCGACAGCCATTCCTTCGTACCCGATATTATCCTCTACATACTCAAGAAAAGTCGCTTCTGGTTTTACCGGCACTTTTTTAATACTTTCGATTGTATCAGAAAATATATCGCCGCCTTTAAAACCTAATTCATATATGCCTACCGTCTCTTTAATCCTCGGCTTGTTCCCTTCTATAGACATATATATTTTATTTGTGTACTTATCATAAGTAACTTCCTCAAAGTCCCATTTGGGAAAGTCTTTCAGATATTCCTGAACAGCCTTGCTTAATACAATGCTATGAAATGTAAATACCGTATCGTGCTCTATGAAGAATCGATGTATTTTCCCAATATCATCGACCAGCAGAAATTCTCTTTTACCTTCCACCGTTCGCAAATATACCATACCTGAAGTTTGGTCTGTCCGATAAGTGGCGTTACTCATCCAACGGGGGTACCCGCTGCTGTACTGGCTTTGGCCATACGCCGCAATAAAACAAACAATAAGAAGTAAGAGTGTAAATCGCACTAATTAAACCTTTCACTGGTGAATCTACCTACAAAGATACGAATAATATTTTATTCGGTAATTTGTAGCCTATTCCAAATATGTATATTTTTAGACCTTATAATTATATTAGCAAAGAAATTACTATGTTAAAAGAAATGATTCCCATGCGTAACCGGATCCGGAAATTGCGCTGGGGCGTGGCCGGGTTAGGCCGATTTTCCGAACAATCAATTATACCTGCTTTAATAAAAGTACGTCGTGCAAAGATCATATCTGTGTATAGCGGCACCCCGGAACGGGCTCGCTATATTTCCGAAAAAGCCGGCATTCATGAACATTTTAGTGACTATACTTCATTTCTACAATCTCCAATTGATGCTGTGTACATCGGCAGTGCAAATCATCATCACTTCAACCAGGTGATACAGGCAGCCGAAGCCGGTAAGCATGTTTTTTGTGATAAACCGCTCGCGTTAACTTCTGCTGAAGCGGCTCAAATGGTAGAAACCTGTAAAAAAAATAATGTTTTCCTCGCGGTTAATTATGTTTACCGCTTTCATCCACTCGTAAAAAAGGCCAAAGAACTAATTGCCAACCAAACTATTGGCTCGGTTATTTCTATGGATGCTCATTTTAATATGCATGCTGTACCCGATACCAATTTCCGTTTTACCAAGGAGATGAGCGGCGGCGGTGCAATGCGCGACCTGGGTACGCACATAATTGATCTGTTCCGTTACCTGCATGGTGAAATGCTTCCGCTATTCGGATGTTTTGATAACGTAATATATAAAAGTGAGGTTGAGGACTTCGCTTCTGCTATGCTGCGCTTTGAACAAGGCGGTTACGCGTATCTCAATGTATCCACTAATGCCTCAAAAGCTTTTAACCGGGTGGAAATTATTGGAAGCCGGGGTACGATACTTATAGAAAATCTGATATCGCAAAAGAACGCGATCCCCAAAATGTCAATTCAAATTGAAGGCGAAGCACGAAAGGCATTCCGTAAACGAACGAATAAACTACAAAATGCCTGTAAATCAATTACCCTTTCTTTCCTGAATAATGAAGAACCGCTGGTAACAGGTTTGGATGGCCTGATTAACATGCAGCTGATGGAAGCCCTGGAGCAGCATGTATCTCAAAAATGAGTTGGTGCACTTCTGTCATAAGGTGTACGAAAAAGAATTTGTTGCAGCTACCGATGGGAATCTATCGGTACGGCTGCCTGATGGCACTTTCTTAATAACTTCATCAGGGATCTCGAAGGGAGAAGTAACTGTAGAAGATATTATTCATACTGACCGGCACGGGAACACACGGGCGACAAATAAAAAGATTTCAACCGAGTTCAAGATGCACTTGGAAATTTACCGGGCCCGTCCGGAAATTAATGCTGTTGTTCACTGCCATCCGGTACATGCCACTGCATTCGCCTCTTCAAATCGTTCGCTAAACAGAGCAGTATTGCCTGAAGCCGTTTTGGGACTTGGCAGGATTGCCCTATGTGAATATGCAACGCCTTCTACACGGGCATTGGCAGAAAGTTTGCAGCACTCTATTGATTACGCTAATGTTTTTTTATTGCGCAATCATGGGGCGGTCACTGTAGGAACATCGCTTCGTGAGGCATATAATCGAATGGAGAAGCTGGAGCATACGGCAAAAGTACTTTGGCTAACCGAATCTTTAGGCGGGGCCATTGAGATCTCGAAAGACAAACTTGAAGAATTATATTCGGTAGCGGCTGCTACCTATGGCATGGAAATTCACCCCAAAAACCGATTGTAGCTACCCCGTTATTGTAACGTTTAGCATCATCTGAACTTTTACTTTTTTACCCTTATCTTTCCCCGGGCGGAATCTTGTACTTCTGATAATACCTGAAATTGCGGCATCTATACCCCCTCCCAACCCTTTGGAGATTTGTGTTTTTCTAACAATTCCCGACTCATCAACAAAAACCCAAACATATACAGTTCTTCCACGAAAAGTAGAAGCCTCGGGGACAGCAGCAGCAAGTCTTCCCAAAATAGCAGGGGTTCCTCCATACGGCTCAGGCATCTCTTCGACACCTACCCGGTAAACATCTGTTCCCTGTACGCCTGTTCCCCCCTCACCACCGCTGCCTGCCCCGGTACCGGTGCCGGAATTCTTAATTCCTTCTTCTCCGGTTGTTCCGTTAAATCCGGCAATCGAACCGCCTTTTTTCCCGCCATCGGCTTTTGCAACTTTTGCCGGAATTACCCCCGGCTTTTTTACGGCATTATCCTGTGAAGCAGAAAGCCTGTTCTCTGCCATTTTTGGTATAGGGGCATCGTATGGAGTAACCTGGAGAGTAGTAAGCTGTACCGGTTCAGTTTCTGGCTGAATTAATACCGATCGGGTAAAGAAGAGAAATAGTAATGCATGAATTGCAAGCGAGGCAATTATCGTGTATTTAATCACTATTCTGCCCCGCCTGACAAAAATTATCTGGCAATAAATAATATTTACCGGTATCTTGAAATGTCACTCAGAACCCCGGAAATTAATATAATCTACTGCCTTAAAAAAAGTATAAGAATCAGAAAACAGACCCATTATTGTTGATGGACTTCCGTTGTTTTCTGTGTTGCTACCAAAATTTTTCCCGCGCCCGATTGTTTAATTAAATCGAGCACGTTGATGAAATTACCATGCACAACATTCTTATCGGCTTTAATAATAACATCGGTATTATTCCGCAAAACATATTGGGCTTTTAATGTACCGATTACATCGTTCAACGGGACTGGTTTATCGTTAATAATAACTTCATTCTTTTCTGTCAAATACACTTCCAGGCTCTGTGTAACTGCTGTTTCAGCCGAAACTGCCTTGGGCAGTTTAACATTAAATGCTCCGGAAATAAGAAAAGGACTGGTAATCATGAAGATAATCAGTAATACTAATATAACATCGGTAAACGGCGTTATATTTATCTCTGAAAATTCTTTTTGGTCTAATTGATATCGTCTTCGCACTGCTTTATCCTTTTCGTTGACTTATTTCTTAATCAGTCTGACGACTTCATGAATAGCTTCATCAAATACAGGCATCTGCATTTTTAGTTTCTTGGAGAAGTAGTTATAAATCATTACCGACGGAATAGCTACAAACAAGCCCGCGGCGGTTGCAATTAATGCTTCTGCTATACCATTAATAACGTGCGAATAGTTTGAAGCGTCTTGTAATGATAATGCAGAAAATGACTTAATAATTCCTATTACCGTACCAAATAACCCGACAAACGGGGTAATGCTGCCTAAAGTTGCCGGCACCCCAAGGTTCTTTTCATACTCAACCAACTCTTTATCCAACTTTGTGAAGGCCGATTCCATCAATTCTTCGCGTGGAAGAGTCCGGTTCTCGAACAGGAACTGAATAACAGGAATTAGCGGGCTGCTATATTTCAATCCGAATTTTGAAAGCTTCATCTTTTTTAGTTGTTCCATGTATTCATCAAACTGGCCAGCCTTAACATAATCTTTCAACAAGCTGATAAGATTATTCGTAAGTGACTGTTTAATGCCCTGGAACTGAATTAATTTATCTAATGCAATTTTCAGTGATACAATAGAACATAAAGCTAATATATATATAGTAAAGCCACCTTTTTGCAACAGCTCAAATATAGATTCGTAATGCACGTATTATCCTTTCAAAAATACTTACAAAATAAAATTCCATGTATAAATTTATTAATATCGTTCTTACCTGCCTAATTTAACCGAAACATTTTCCCCGGCATTTGCCGTAAAATTCCTTTAAATTCCAGTGATAACAAATGCACCAGGCAATCAGAAACCGGTAAACTCGTCTGTGCGGCTATTTTGTCAATAGAAAGCGGGTCATCCGAGAGTACATCTACAATTTTTTGTTCAAATAAAGAAAGAGACTGCAGCATTTTCCTGGCAGATGTTTCTATTTTTTTCCTGCCGGCTCCAATACCCATATCTTCAAACAAATCCTGCATATTATTAAATAGTTTGGCGCCGCCAAGTTTGATTAATTGATTTGTCCCTTCTGATTGCATTACACCAAGATTGCCGGGCACAGCATAAACATCCCTACCCTGATCTGCGGCTAAATTCGCGGTAATCATCGCGCCCCCGGTAACACCGGTTTCCACGATAATAACTGCTTTGCTCAGCCCGGAAATGATTCTATTCCTCCGTGGGAAATTACCTGCATCGGGTTTAGTTCCAAACGGGAACTCGGAAATAATTGCCCCCTGCTCACGGATTTGCCGGGCAAGTTTATCATTTTCCGGGGGATAGCAAGTATCGAGCCCTGTTCCTACAACGGCATAGGTTGAACCACTGTTTTGCAGCACCGCATTATGCGCGGCCGTATCAATTCCCCTCGCCAGACCGCTGATAACACTCAGGCCTGATTCACACAATTCTTTTGCAATTCGGGCACACGTATGTTTCCCATACTGCGTGGGGTTTCGCGTACCAACTATCGCAACCGAGGAATTAAAATCGGGCCATTGTTTACCATCCCGATAAAGAATTAAAGGCGGGTCATATATGTTCTTTAGTGATTCGGGGTATTCGGCATGCCAATAAGTAAATACGCCAATCCCCTTTGTCTGCATTATATCCAGTTCATGTAAAAGCTCCCGATCGGTGAGCCCCGTTTCCTGTAATGACCGGATCCTTTTTGCCAGTGCAAGATGTATACCTTCAACGCGTTGAAGTTCAATAACAGGCGCGTTGAAGATTTCTGCAAAATCATGGAAATAACTGAGGAGGTTGCGAACTTTTACAGGCCCTATGCCTTCAATGGAGAGGAGTTTTCTGAGATGTAAATAATCGTCGTGCTCCAATGTACTTTTACCCCGTTAAATATTAACACTCACCTTATCGACAATTGCAACGATAATTGTATGAACCGGGGCGTTCTTATGACCCAGAATCTGCTGTACAGCATCCCCTTCCTGAGTAACCAATACTGTATCGCCTATACCCGACCCTATAAGATCAATTGCAACTATATCATTCTTACCGATATAGTTTTCCTCTAAATCTACCTGACGAATCAAAAGAAGTTTATGTCCTACTAATTGATCGTGTTTTTGGGTAGCTACTACATTACCGCGTACTTTGGCAAGTAACATTATACCTTCTTGTTTAATTACCTGATCGGTAAATTAGTTTTCTGTCGTTTGTTTTTTCGATTTCGGGCGATAGAATATTGCTATCGGGAACACAACCACGAATGAAAAAACTAAAATTATCGGGGCAATCACCAGCGAAGCTGTGCTATCCCAGGGCTTAACCGATAAAAAGGCAAAACCGATAAGTGTTAATATTAATCCGGCAACCAATAATATATAGTTATTACGTTCCCAATAAATATGAAATGGCGAAAGAAATGATTCTCCTTTTACTGTTTTGGCAGCAGAAGTTTTTTTCAATGTTTTTGCCATAGTTTTCCTTTCGAAAAAAATGTCCTTATATAAAAAAAGCCCAGTGCTGGGGGGGACACTGGGCCGCTGTTTATAGTTCACAGGTCAGGGGAGAAACCTGCGAACGAGGCATTACAATATTACGAAAAATTCCAAAATAAGTCAAGATAATTTATTAAAATCTTTTACTTCGCTATTTGGTAAACTATCTTTCTGATAGTATCAAATTGCAGATACGGATATTCTTCACGTATCGCATCAATTGCATCGCCAGCGCTAACTTTAGTCGCCCGCATCATCTTAAATTTTTTCCTGATCTGGTAATCGCGGACAGCCTTGTCATCGATTAAACCATGCTCAGTTAACAATTCGTAAATTTCGTCGCTTATTAATTCAGAAAGCGGATTATCAATCCGTGCGCTTAATGATTTCATTGCTCAGTCCTTTCATTGTTAATTGTTGAACTCACCTATTGAGTAGTATCAACCTTTAAATCATACCTCCGCTTATTGATTTATGTATTATTGAACGAAATTACATACATAAACTACAACATTTTTTCTAATTAAGACAATTCCGGCCTCCAAAAAGTTCCGTTGTTTTTGGCGCGCAGAGCATTTTTTTTGACCATATTTTTTTCATTCCCGGGGAACCCACATTACAGCTCGTTCGTCACAACCCGTTTTTGAGCATTATTCTACGCGGGTTTTATAAATCCTTGATTTTTACAGTAGCTTCACCCGATAACCTGATTTATTATCGAGTGAAGCTGTCCATATTTTAATAAGTCATGGTTTTTTACCCTAAAATCAGGATGTATTTGTTGCCTGCATCACACAATTTTTCTCCGTTTTTCGCATTTTTCGTCAGTTTTCATCTAAATGTTGCTTTAATTCTTTGTTCTTTTTTATTTTCCGAACCATTTGCAGTGGGTTTATTGTTTGTTCATTATCCACCTTCTGGATATATTTAAGTTTTTGATTCAACCTATTCAGCAAAGAAATGTTACTTTGATGATTCTGACCACGGAAATAGAGCGGCTCCGGTTCCCCTTAGGGAAAAATGAGTCCGTAGAATACGAAATATTGCTTATTCCGGCGTGCAAGCCGGATTCTATAGCGAGCTATCTGATTGAACGCTCATCCGAATGCTATTTTTATCGCTCCCCCGATGATTCTTTCTCCTTTATTTTTGATGGACTGGTAGAACTTGACGAGGATCAGTACCGTACAGTTTTGGAGCATATTAACAATTCCGTACAGGCAACCCATTATAAAACAAGCCATTACCGCCGCATACCCTTTTTATTCCAGAACAGGTTTTACAATATTAACAGCGCCGGGCCTTTATGGGGAGATTTTACGGGCACGTACTTTTTACCCCGATCTGCCGTTTACACCGAAGGGAATAGTTCTTATTTTATCAGCCTGGGTACCGGAAAATCTGTGGAAGATTCGCTCTTGTGGCAAATTGTTAACAGTACACTTCCGGAAGTTTCAGAATTACCTGCGCCCGATACGACTTCCGCTCCTGCCGCTGTTGATTTTGAAGAAGGAAAAGAAGAATGGATTGCCAACGTTGAGAAAGTTAAATCGAAAATGCAGGAACTGGACATTCCGAAGGTCGTAATGTCCCGGGCTATAAAATCCCTGCTCCCGAATTTCAATGTTTCGCCGTTCTTTCTCCGGTTAAAAGACCATGTATTTACGCATAGGTTTGTATATAAGCGCGACAGTTCAATTTTTCTCGGAGCGTCTCCCGAACTCTTACTATCATATTCGGAGGGAGTTGTAACCACCGAAGCCCTGGCCGGAACCGCACCGAAAGCCCGCGGCGAGGAAGATGGCTCCGTAATAATGCAGCGCCTTTCACGTGATGACAAGGAACTGCATGAACACCAAATAGTTACTGATTATATTATCCGCGGCTTGCATACCATAACCAGGAATATACGCTACGCCCCGGTACCACAAATAAAATCACTGTTAAAATTATACCACCTGTGGACCCCCATACAGGCTTCTGATATATCCTTTAACGATATTCCTGAACTGGTAGATATTCTGTTCCCCACACCTGCCACCTGTGGTTATCCAAAAGAAAAAGCCCAGGAACTGATTTCACAATACGAAAATTATAGCCGGGGTTTGTACAGTGGACTGATAGGCTGGTACACGCTTGGGGCAGAAGCCATGTTTTTCGTGCCACTACGTTCAGCCTTGTATAAGGATTCACAGCTGCATGTGTTCTCAGGAGGCGGTATAGTTGCAGAATCAGATTCGGAAAAAGAATTTATCGAAACGACCCGCAAAGCAGAGTCGGTTATTAATCTTTTAGTACAATGAAGATAAACCGTAATTTTTTGGCAGCATCGCTTTTCGCGGAGATATTATTAGCCAATAATATCAAGCACGTGGTAATCTCGCCCGGATCGCGCTCAACTCCTTTAGTACTTGCATTTTCTATGCATCCCGGTTTCAATTGCCATCCCGTCATTGATGAACGCGGCGCGGCGTTTTTTGCTACCGGTCTCGCGAGAGCCGCCGGCACTCCCGTAGTTCTCGTTTGCACTTCGGGCACCGCGGTGGCCGAATATTATCCTGCAATAATTGAGGCGTATCAACAAAGAATTCCTCTGATTGTTTGTACCGCTGACCGACCGGAATATTTATGGGGCACCGGGGCAAACCAAACAATATTTCAAACCGATATTTACCAGAATCATATACGGTATGCCTGCTCACCAGGCCTGATTGAACCTACAAAGACAGGGCTTCGGAAACTTCGCGATTGTACAGAAGAAGCCATTCGTGTTGCCACCCATACGAATAAGGGACCGGTTCACATTAATTTCCAGTTCGAGAAACCTTTCGAACCGGAATCTTTCACCGACACTATTGCTGCATCGGTTACCACACAGGCGTTCAATTGTAAACAATTTACCAAAAATAAACTGCCCGGGGTATCGCAAAAAGCACTGAAGCGGGTGTTTAACAAATTACATGAAGCGAAGCGACCCCTTATACTCGTAGGCTCATCTCTTCCTTTATTCGATGAACAAAAAGCAATTGTACAATTCGCAAAATCCTATGGTGCTCCAATCTTCGCTGAAATTGGCTCGGGGCTGCGTACTTTGCCTGCAGCCTCAACGAATATTATCAGCAATTATGATTCTATACTTCGATCACCTTCCGGAACTCTGATAGACCAGCCCGATTTGCTCATTATTTTTGGAAGAACTATGACGTCTGCCGCACTGGATAAATTTATCCATAATGTACAGGCACCGCGTATTATTATTAATGAATATGGAGATCTTTTTGACAGTACGAAAAATTCGAGAATAATACTCTCTGCTACGGCAAGAACATTTCTCGAAGAATATTCCCGCCATGATTTCACAGTAAACAAAACGGATAGAAATAAGTATCGGCTGCATCTTAAAAAACTCAACGGGAAAATCGAGGGAAAGAAATCGACCATGTTTTCCGGAAAAGGTGCAATACATGAACCGGAATTGGTAAATATAATTTCGAACCTGCTGCCGGGAGAGAGTAACCTGTTTATTGCCAACAGTATGACTTACCGGGTATTCGATGATTTTGCCAGCCCAAACAATAGCAGGATTACCTGTTTTCATAACCGTGGTGCCAGCGGTATCGATGGATTAATTGCAACTACCGCGGGTATCGCGGCAGGAACAGTAAAACCAACATTCCTGGCAGTCGGCGACACCTCATTTTATTACGACCTGAATTCATTATGGCTGCTCAAACAAAAAAGAATCCCCTTAATTATTTTTCTCTTCAATAATAACGGTGGAAGAATATTTGATATTCTGCCGGTACAAAAATATAAAAGTATCCTTTCTGATTATTTCACTATGCCGGTATCGTATGATATCGAAAAAGTTGTATCCTCCTTTGCTGGCGGTTACTTCCGGGTAGATAGTCTGGAAGGTCTTGACAAAGCTTATAATGAAGCGAGGGAGAAAGATACTTTCTCCGTTATCGACATCCAATATTCTCCCGAATATTCCCGTGAAATGAGAGAACAACTGCGAGGATAGTTATTACAGCGCGAACCGATTTGCTACAGATAATAAATGCTCAGCCGATTTTTCCCAGGTAAATTGTTTCATATATTCACCCGCTCTTTCCCCGGTTGAGCGTATTTCCCCACGATGATGATAAGCGAATTCAATCATAGAAATTATTTCATCGATATTGGCTTCGCGCCAATCTATTAAGCGCTTGTCACCATCAAATTCTTCAAAATTTTTCATATCCTTTAACATATATGATGTTTTATCTGTCAGTACATCCATATGTCCGCTATTATACGATGCAATAACAGGTTTACCACATGCCATATATTCCATAAGCACCAGGTTTGTTCCGCCCTCGCAACGATTAGGAAATAACCCGATATCAGATCTGGCGTACACCTCTCGCAACCGGGTATTATCAACAATAGGCAGAGTTATCACGCGATCCTGTTTAATTCCATTGAGCTTATATATGTAACTCATTACATCGCCCCAGGTATCGCCATGCAAGTCGAACTTAATATGCCTGCTGTTATGCATTGGCAACATAGTTTGGGGCCAAAAGTTATACCAGGCGTTCATTAAAATCATATCAGGGTACTTATCTTGAAGGCGGGCGAAAGCAGCAAGTACCAAATCCTGACCTTTACGCAATTCAAATTTCCCGCCGGAAAAAATCACGAATAATTTTTCATCTATCTTTGCAGGGAGCGGGTAAAATAACTCCGGGTCTATTCCCTGAATGAGCACGCCATTATTGGTGATTCCGGCCTCATCAAGCTTCTGCTTGTTCCAAGTAGAACCGCCCAAAATAATATCATATTCCCGGGCGTTTTCCAATGCTTCCGGGGGCAGTTCAAATTCGAAAAATGTATAACCTATACTTGCCCTTGTCAGTAAATTTTCAGCAGGCTTCATATGAATATCTGCGATTGCTTTAAACGCGGCAAGATTCTTAATTTCTTCCTGTCCTAATTCTTTTTGATAGATTTTAATCGATGTTCTTTCGGCCAGATGTTTTTTCAAATATTTACTGCAAACACCCCACCCGAAATTTTCACCGGATGGCAGAACCAAAAGCAAAGGATTTTCGGGAGTAAATCCTGATACTGAATTCATCGTTAATCTCCGGATTATTTGATTAATAACCGGCGCCCAATCACCGGTTTGCTTTTGCCTGAATAGCACTGTAGAAGGGTACCATGATGATTTATCACCGTCCTCATGCCAACGCCAATCAGGTATCTTACTTAACAGTACATACGTTTGTTTGCCAAGCGCGCCCGCCAAATGAGCTACTGAAGTATCAACGGTAATAACCAAATCAAGTTGTTCAATAATAGCGGCTGTATCTTCAAAATCTGAAATCCTCGCTCCCAAATCGTGCACAACAATACCCGCGGGTAATTCATTCAGCTCGGACGCAGCACCTCCAACTTGTAGTGAAAAAAATTCATAACCGGGTAACCGCATAATCGGCAATAGTTCCCGTAGCATACAATGACGCTTCGTGTTTACTCCAATAGCAGTATTCCCGGACCACACGAGCCCGATCTTTTTACCTTTGTACGATGCCAACTTGCCTTTCCATTTTAACCGGGCTGAATCTGGAACTTGTAAATATGCGCCTTGCATCTGAAGCCCTTTTTGAAATCCGCCAAGGACATACGGGATACTAACCAAAGGAATATAAAAATCACAGGTATCGGGAATATCGGCATCGCTATCGGGCACAACCTCATCTGCCAACCCGCTGCATTCTATTAGTCCCTGGAGAGAACTTCTACACGCGAAAATTATATACGCGCCACTGCTTTTCAGGTAGCTACAGAAACGAATAAAATGGAAAGTATCACCCGCCCCTTGTTCTTCAAATATATAGAGCCTTTTACCGGCAAGTTGTTCTCCGCGCCAACGGGGAATAGCGTACTTTTTGTCTTTATAAATCTCATGAAATAATCTGTATTCATATTCTTGCAAACCTTCGGTAAACTCACCCATGGCCAAAAGCGTTTCAGATAAGGCAAAGTGTAGAGCGGCATTTTCAGGTTCAAGTTCAAGGCCCTTTCGCAGATAACCGACAGATTGGTCAAACAATCCGGCTTCAAAACTGGCAACCCCGGCATTCAAATATGCCTGTACAAATTCAGGTTGCAATTGTAAGCATTGCTTAAAACACTGTACTGCTTCTTCAAACCGGAAAGTTTCAAATTGTACCCGGCCAAGCAGATTCCAGGCTTCGCAGAATCCGGCACTTGCCTTAACAATCAGCTCCAAAAGTTTCTCAGCGGCAAAATATTTTTTTAGTGCCACGAGTACTGAAGCATAATTATACAAAGCATCAGGATTATTCGGCTCTGCCTCACAAGCTTTTTGCAAGAGCAATTCTGCTTGTATAAGGTTTCCTCTTTCCTTTTCAATGAATGCGCTGTTTATTAATGATTGCACATGCAAAGGATTTACCGAAAGAATTTCATTGTACTGTACAAAGGCAGCATCGGGGGCGCCACTTTGCTGTAAACAGAGGGCATAATTGTATTTTACTTCGCTATTATCGGAAGATATACGTACAGCCTTTTCGAAAATTGGAATAGCAGCCTCATACTTCCCCTGCCCCGCGAGAATTCCACCAAGCAAGGATAATGTTGAAATATCGTCACGCGATATTTCCAAGGCTAAACTGCATACTTCCAAAGCCTCATCATTTTTCCCAAGCGAATGAAGTGCGATGCCCAGATGGTTAAGGCTACGGAGGGAATCCGGTTTTTTCTCACACGCCACTCCAAGCAATGCTACAGCTTCAGCAAAATTACCACGTTGAAGTTCAAGAGTACCATAAAGGAAATACACTTTATCGGGTATGTGCGTACCCTGAAGAATAAAACGGTACAATTTTTCAGCTTCGCTGAACTGGCAAGCATCATGAAAAGATTCAGCCTGCCTTAACAGTTCATCAACGTCATGACCTTGCATACAGTGGTTTAAGTTTAGTCTTTAACTGTTGTAACATCGAATAACAAGTATCATTATCCGAAAAATCAAGCTCTGCCTTTTGAATCAAAGGAGCAATCTCAGCAATAAGATTCATCTTTACCATTAATGCTACCATTCGAATAACAAGAGTAATATTTGCCGGATCAATTTCATACGCATAATTTAACACCTCTTTCGCAGTATGTAAATCGCCTCTGGATTCCAGTATATCCGCTCTGGCCATAAGTAAATCCTGGTTCTCAGGGAATTTTTCCAACAGCCCGTTGGTAATATCGCCTTTGATGGTCTGCTCGTTGTAGTTCGATATAAATGAGACAAATACACCGATATTTTTCTCATTGGCGGCGTGCACCACCTGCCTGATATCATAATGATTCAGCGGCTTGTTATGAAAAAGTTTATCATAAACAAGCAACTCCTGAATAAGTTCTTTTTTATTACCGCTTTTACCAAATGCTTTTAATTCACGCTGTAGAAAATCAAACAGCTCCGGTATTTGATGCTGCACAGCAAGAGACAGACCCTCGATAAGCAAATCATCTTCTGAAACGAGTATATCAAAAGTTCTGCTCACTTTGCCCGATAAGATTTCCTTATTATTCTTGTATGCCTGCAAAAAGAAATTTTTTGCACGGAATTTATCCCCCTGTATCAAAAGAATTTTCGCGTAAATTAAATTGACCAAAGGAGCATAAGGATCATTATGATAAGCTAGATTGATAAATGTGCCGGCAAGATTCAGATTTCTTCGCTCGAGTTCAAGAGCTGCTAAGTACCTGTACGAATGTGCCAGGTATGGAGGTAAAAGCCCCGGAGTGGACACCGCTTTCTTGAAATATGCAGCGGCATGTTCCTTTTGGTTCAGTAAAGCGTAAGATTGGGCAATTTGGAAGGCGGTATATCCCTCCTTGTTCTCGTTGTAGTCCTGCAGCAACAACCGTAAATTACGTTCTGCTTTGGCCTGCAACTTATCTAAGGAAATATCATACCCCACATGCAGGATCTCTACTTCTGAATCCTGAATCTGGTAGCGGTTCTCCTGCAAGGAATCAAATATTTGCTCGTGCACTCTGCCCTTAAATTGAATTTGCGGGGAGTTGCTGAACAATCGCAGATATCGCATAATATTCGGCCGGCCGCCGGTTTCATCACTGCTGCGCAAAGTACAATAAATTCCCCTTTTCCCGCCTGAATCCAGAATTTTTCTTAATTCAGGAATAGAATCGGGGACCAAACGTTCATCGGCATCGAGATACAGGATCCATTCTTTTGTGCACTGACGCAGTGCGTAATTTCTCGCTTCCGCAAAATGATTGGTCCAGGGAAAAGAAAATATTCTACAGCCATTCCGTTCGGCAATTTCAAGGGTATGGTCGGTAGAACCCGTATCAACCAACACGATTTCACCGGCTACAGATTGAACCGAACGCAGGCACTCTTCGAGATATGTTTCTTCATTTTTAACAATAAGGCAAACAGATAAAGAACCCATAGGCGAAATAACTCAATCCTTTTGTATAATTTTCTGAACCTTCTGTACACCTTCTTTAGCAAAATGATTATCGGGATTAAGTTTAACTCCCCAATCAAACATTTGCAATGCGGCCTCATAATTGTCTTGTAAATAAAATATCTCGCCAAGCCCTGCTGCCGCCTGCGATGATTGAGGGTTCGTCTTTAAGGATTCTTCGAACACACCTTGCGCTTCCGAAATTCTTTGGAGACTCATTAAAGTGAAGCCCTTGAAGTTAAGAAGTCGCGAAATAATATCGGGAAGCGGAGTTTTCAGGCTCCTGAGATTTGTTTCGGCTTCAATTAACAATGGAAGTGCTTCCGCGTACTGTTTTTCAGAGAACTTCTTGAATGCAAGTCCAATTTTTTCTTCTATTACTGCCATGTCCACCACTGGCTGGCTGGCGGCTTCCAAAACTGTATTTACTTTATTTAACCCGGAAAGGGCAAATTGATTTTCGGGATTCAGACGGACTGCAGTTTCAAAAAACTCTTTTGCTTCATAGTCTTTACTCTGTAAATAGCTCACTTCACCTAAACCGGCATATGCCTGCGATGATTCGCCATTAAGTTCACGGGCGCTGATAAACGCCTGGTGTGCCTTTTCGATATCGCGCATGGCCAATAAGTTAAATCCCTGAAAATTATACACGCCGGCAAGCATTTCTTTGTACTCAGCCTCAACAACATTCAATGCCAGAAGCGATTCAGAATATTTCTTTTCGTTAAAAAACAGGTAGGCGTTATCGAGAGCCACCTCGGGAGTTAATGGTTTATCTTCAGTTTCTTCGCTTTCCGGTAACTGTTCCAGAATTGCCTTTGCCACATCATTAGTTTCATCGTACAGTAATGCATATTGCAGCATAACACGTGCATTGGGAATATTATTCATCTGGAGAAAAGTTTTGCCTAAATGCAGGCAGGCCATTGAAGACTTGGGGTTTTCCTTGAGTGCGGTTTCAAAGCTGATAAGTGCTTTACCAAAATTTTTCTGCGTATAATAAATACCGCCCTCAAACATATACAAGTCTTCCAGTGAAAGCTCACCTGACTCGGCACCGGGCCGATAGATTTCTTTTGCCTCGTGCAAATTCGCGAGTGCCGCTGTGTAATTCTGTTGTTTAAATAATTCGAATGCTTCTTGCAGCAGTTGTTTAAAACGTTCCATATTAGCTCCCGTATTAATTATACCCTATTTCCTTTGAATTATAAAAATACATGTTTTCCGACTTTTATTTAACTAATTGTTTTAGTTTTTCATGCAATTTATATAAAGGCTCCGCCTGTACAGCGGGCAATTGCAATTTGCCGGTATTAGTCAACTCTATTATTCTGCCAAGATACTCCAGAGCGAGATTGAATTCATTTTCTTCTATACAAATATTTACTCTCCCCATCACTTCAGCAATAATATCCTTACTTATCGGGAACACAATATTCCGTTTATTCGGCACGGCTCCTTTAATCCATATACCATCGGCATCGGCGCCCCACTTCTCAACAAATTTCGCGTGATTGATTTTAAGCCTGTCATCATATTTCTTTTGCCCTTCGGCCTTAAAGCTTTTTGAGCCGTAATGATGAATAAACACATCCTGAGCGATAGCCGTTTTATACCCGGCCATTTCGCTTCGCAGACAATAATCATCATCTTCAAAATTCCCCGGGGCAAACCGCTCGTCAAGTCCGCCAATCTTTGTTATCAGTTCGCGTTTCAGTAATACGCACAGGAAGGCGACACGGGGAAATATTGCATACTTGCCAACCCGCTCTTTATATAGTTTTTCAGCGAACCGATACATTTCATCAATTGATTTATACGTAGCAAGTGGCTCCAACTGAACCCCGCTTACTACGTTAGAAACAGGCGCGGTAATACCAATTTGCGGGTGGGCTTCGGCTAAATCAATTAATCTTTCAAGCCAGTAGGGTGTGAATAAAATATCATTATTCGCTATTACAACATAATCACCGGTTGATTCTTTTATCCCCCTGTTAACCGCTCCCGGAAAGCCCTCATTCACATCGTTCCTTATGTATTTGATTCTATCATCTACATGCAGTAATTGGGCAATATATTCCTGCGTTGTATCACTTGAAGCATTATCAACAAATATTATTTCGTAGGGACAGCCTGTGTATTTGGTAATCGACTCATAGCATTGCCGGGTATAATCTGCGTTATTATACAGGGGAATAACAATCGATGTTTTCCTGCCAGGATAGTATGAATGAATATTATGCTTAAACTCGGTGATAGTTTCATCCTTCGCGATTACGAAATCGTAGGCTGCTGTTTTCTTCCATTTATCCTGCAAGAGTCGCGCGTTTTGTTCAGCTTTTATGAATCGCTCTTCGCCGCTTTTTGACTCATGATGCACCAAAACACTTGCCGGCTGATAAATGAGCTTTCTGCCCTTCTGGCGCAAACGAAAACATAAATCGACATCTTCATACCCGTTCCAATATGCTTCGTCAAAGCCACCGACATCATTATAATCTACTTTCCTGATGGCCAGACAGGCAGCGGTTAACGCCTGATACGCACGTGGAATACTTGCCTGCGGCGTATCAGCGGGCATTCCATAAAATACATGTTTCCCGTATAGAGGGAAGTCTGACTTTTGATCCTCAACCAACACAACGCCGGCATGCTGAATTGTGCCATCTGCGAAAAGAAGTTTCGGGCCTACGGCAGCAACATAGCGGTCATGCCGAAGTATATCCAGCATTGGTTGGAGCCAATTTTCTTTAGCCTCGATATCATTATTCATCAGAATAAGGAATTCTCCATTGGCAATAGCAGCTCCCTGGTTATTCGCATGAGCAAAACCCATATTATCCGCATTACTAATTACCCTACAATTTGCATATAACCCGGTAAATTCGGCTATTACGGCTCCGGTATCATCGGTTGAGCCGTTATCAATAAGAATTACTTCAAATAATTGAAGAGGTGTATTTTGATATATTGATTTCAGGCATTGCCTGGTAAAATGGCTTTGGTTAAAGCAGGGAATAATTATACTCGCCTGAATACGATTCTTCAGCAATGTTTCGTAACGTGGAATCCATTGACGAACATCATCATCAATATGAAGGGTTGGCTTGGTTCCTCGCTTCAATTGCTCCAGTTTGGCAGGATACTTCGCGAGGCTGTCAATAATATCGGCAAGCTCTTGCGCGCGCAGCGGATCGAACAATAATCCGTTAACTCCATGCTGAATTATCTCGGGTATCCCGCCGCGTTTTGATGCGAGAACAGGGGTACCTGAACAAAGTGCCTCACGTACAACCAGCGGGTAATTTTCCATTAATGAAGGAACAATTACCACGTCCACCTGCGCGAGTACCTCTCCAACCTGCTCCAGTTGGTAAGCACCTTTATATATTATATTTGGTGTTGCCTTGCAGTCTGCTTCCAATTGCGCCACATCTTTTTCTTCTCCATTTGCAAAAACGAGAAGTTTGGCTTTATTATTTATTAGTGAGAATGCCTGAAACAGAATACCGATATTTTTTAACGGCTGAATTGAACCCAGATATCCATACACAACTTCTTTTCCCGGAGATTTCGGAAACACTTTAACGGTATGGAGGCCCAGGGGTACGACAGCAACATTTTGAGCAAAGCCATGTTTAGCGTATTGCCCGGCCAAAAAGTTCGAAGGTGCGGTGATATAGTCAGCCAGCCCCAAAACCTCTTTCGCAGCTATATTCCGTTGTTCAAGAAAGCGCTTCAACTGATTCTGCTGCTCTGCATCGAAATAAAAACACTCCGCACATTTTTGCTCACTGGTTGGACCTGAACATATTTCATTGGTAAAAGTATGGAACAGATGAACACGAAGGCACATATACCATGAATCGTGCAGTGTAACAATTACCGGCAAACCGGCCTGTTTAGCCAAACGGATAAAGGAAAAACTCAGGCTGAGTGTATGATGAAAATGTACCAACGAAAATTTTTCGCTCTGTAGTAACGCGTTAAATAAACCATTGAATTTCTGATTATTAATATGATCTGCAAATTCTTCCAGCCCGGCACATAATAACCGATGAACAACGAGTCCATCAAATGTATCGGTTTCCATTTCCGGCCTGGTGATCCCCGGCCGGCTCAATGGATGCAGTACATGCACTTCCACACCAAAATCAAGAAGCCCTTTAGCAAACGTGTATACGTAGTTTTCAACTCCCGCGTACCGATATGGAACGAAATGATGCAAAACCAGTAATACTTTGCGCCGAACTAAACTATGATTACGCAATTGCATTTCCTGTTGAGATTTGGCGAATTCACGTAATTTAGCAATCTCCGCCACTTGCTTATAACCGTATGCCATTTCGCAGAATTCTATTGTTTTTTGCCAGCGCTCAAGACCAGCGAAACGAATTGCAATTTTATGTAAAACAAACGCCTTTTCTTCGTTTCCCTTTTCTGCATCCCATGGAATTTCCGGGAACAAATTCTTCATCCCGAGCCTGTTCAGCACTCCCTGAATCACCCGTTCTTCAAAACTGGTGTCTCTGTTTACGGTAGCTGCAGACATATTATCATCGTGCCAAATAGCTGTAATAGGCGCGTAATCTATATGCTGCACCGAATACCGTTCAACAACACGAGTCCAGAATTCATAGTCATGAGCCCGCCGGAAACTTACCGCGTAGCCACCTATATCATCATAGATCGTCCTGCGGATAGCACTGCCGCCATCAATTAACCGATTGGCGAGTATCATCTCCCGAATAAGAAATTTCTCTTTACCGGCGTAATCTTCATAAACATCTTCACGAATAAAATTCATATCGGTATCAACATACCTGATATTTCCATACACGATATCTGTACCGGGATAATTAGCTAAAATTTCGGCATGCTTCTCAAGAGCCTGGTCACTTAGCAAATCATCAGAACCAATCCATACGATGTATTTTCCGCGTACAAATTGCAATGCATAGTTCCTGGTATCGGGCGCGTTGGTATGCTCTTTATAATAATACTTAATTCGGGGCTCATTAAGCGCCTCTACAATTTCCTTCGTACCATCAGTACTGCCATCATCAACAATGATAAATTCAAAATTCTGCAGCGACTGCGCCAATACACTTTTTATCAATCCTGGTAAGAATTTTGCCCGATTATAGGTGAATGTAACGACACTAAAAAAAGGCGAATCCGGGTTAACCGTTTCCGAATTATTTGTTTTTTGAATCTCTACCTGCTCAACACGACTTGCAATTACTTCATTCACCAACGAAAGAATTTTTGGGAATATAATTTCTTTACCAAAATTCGTTACTGCAAAATCCCGATATTCGCTTGAGGTATATTCCTCACTGGTAATTAAATGAACAGCTTCATCAACTGTGTTATAGACAAGCGATTTACCGTAAATACTCTCAAGATTTCCGAATCCGTTATGAATGATTGGTTTTATTCCCATCATCATGGCTTCCAGAATTGCTTTCCCCTGCGATTCCACAATAGATGTGGAAAGGAAAAATGACTTATCCTGTAGCCACTCGGGTATGTTTTTAATAACTCCGTCATAACTAAAATGCTTTTGCAAATTCATTGCCTGAATTGCGTGCATGCAATAATCATACATTTGCATATCCTGAATGCCACCCGCCATAGAGAGATGATACCGATCGTCTGTTTTTACCAACGCGGCCAATACTTGCAGCATTAATGCAGGATTTTTATCCTTATGGAACCGGGAGACGTATGCCAGATTGTAATTATTCTTTCTTTCCGTAAAAACATACTCTCCGGTAAGTGGATTTGGAATAATGTGAACATTTGTAAGCTGAGGCAAATCCAGTTTCCACAATCTCTTCACTACCGGAACGAACTCGTTGTTCACAAAAACAACTGAGTGAACATTCGCCCATGCAATTTTCGATATCCATTCTTCGTACACTTCATAACGATGAACCCGCAGAATTATGGGGCAATCCTTAAGATAATGGCTTAATGGCACAACCGGACCGTTGCCCCATTCGCACCATACCAAATCGCATTCCCGCGATATTTTTGTTAGAAGATACTCATTTAATTCCGCCTGTTGATACTTTCTTACCTCAAAACCTGAATCTTTAAGAAAACTGATTATGGGTTCGGCAAATCCAAAGTTATCAATATCCCCCGCGAAGAACGCTATTATCTTTTTATGACTCATAATTTCCCGATTTTTTTCAAATATGAAAGATTTTCATTCGCGGTTTCATCATCCGGGGCAATGCCCGTTAATCGTTTAAGTATCTCTTCCGCATTTTTGTAATCTTCCAATAAAATTTTAATTACTGCCAGATTATTGAGAGCATCGATATTTTTAGGATCCTCTGCGAGAATATCCAGAAGAACTCTTTCAGCCACTCCATAATCATTATTCTGTATCGCAAGTTCTGCAACTCGCATTTTATTAGTCCCGGTCTGCATTAATGAGGTCCCCTCCATTTCAATTACAGCAGGGGTAAACGGCGTATAGGTAGCTAAAGCTGCGTAATTCTTCCAATTTATTTCCCAGATCGGTAAATCCTTAAAATAGTCTATTCCAAATTGATTGAACCATTCATAAATTTTTCGAACACGCCAGTCATCAATTGCCTGAAATGAATCATGCCCTATGAATGGAATATTTTTAAACCATTCAGGGTTAGCTTTTTTTAATACTACTCTGTCTTCTGTAACAGGTATAATAAAATTATCAGATCCCTGCAGAACCATTTCCGGTTGTACGAGACGTGCACATTGCTGCCAGGATGAGTAAATCAAGGCATTCTCAAAGTTAATAAAATGTAAATCGATTATGCTATACCGGCTTCCTTCTACAAAGAATCGTTCACCACGCAGGTTAGCCGGAATACAAAATTCCTCTAATTGGTCATCATCGTACAGAATAAGCCCGTCATCGGCAAACGCGAGCGGGTGTAACTCTTTTTTTAGTGCTTGCCCCTGAATGCTCT
>JAJTBZ010000053.1 GCA_021286645.1 Ignavibacteria bacterium | reverse complement strand
TAATGAAATAAAGAATAATCTGAATACCTGTATAGATGCAGTGAATACCTTGGTATCGGATGCAGGCGTTCTCTCGAAAGCAGCGGTAGAAGGAAGACTTGCTACCCGAGCCGATGCAAGCAAACATCAGGGTGATTTCCGAAAGATTGTTCAGGGTGTCAATGACACACTGGATTCGGTAATCGGTCCGTTGAATGTAGCAGCAGAATACGTTGATCGTATCGCGAAAGGTGACATACCAAAAAAGATCACCGATAGCTATAACGGTGATTTTAATGAGATTAAAAACAACTTAAATATTTGTATCGATGCAATTAATGCTTTGGTTGGTGATGCAGGTATGCTGGTAGAGGCAGCCACGCAGGGATTGCTATCTACAAGGGCAGACGCATCTCAACATCAGGGCGATTTTAAAAAAATCGTTCAAGGAATAAATAATACTTTGGATGCTGTAATCGGTCCGTTGAATGTATCGGCTGATTATGTAGACAGGATATCCAAAGGCGATATACCAAAAATTATAACAGATAATTATAATGGTGACTTTAACGTTATCAAGAACAACATTAATTTATTAATTGACTCCATGCAGGAGATTAGCTCCATTGCTGAAGAGATAGCAAATGGAAATCTGGTGGTTAGTGTAAAGGTTCGCTCACAGAACGACTCTCTCATGAAAGCACTTGATGCTATGATAAAAGGGCTGACCGATGTAGTAGAAAACGTTAAAACTGCCTCACTCAGTGTTAATTCAGGTAGTAGAGAATTAAGTACAAATGCCGATCAGATTTCACAGGGCGCGAACCGGCAGGCTGCTTCTGCACAAGAAGCTTCCTCATCTATGGAAGAAATGACAGCAAATATCAGGCAGAATGCGGAGAACGCGCAACAAACTGAAAAAATTGCTTTGCAATCCGCCGAGAATGCTAAAATTGGCGGCAAGGCAGTAAATGAAACGGTAGTTGCTATGAAAGAAATAGCAAGTAAAATTTCAATCATCGAAGAAATAGCTCGTCAGACTAATTTATTGGCACTTAACGCGGCAATTGAGGCTGCCCGCGCGGGTGAACATGGTAAAGGATTCGCGGTAGTGGCTTCAGAAGTAAGAAAGCTCGCTGAACGAAGCCAAACAGCTGCAGGTGAAATTAACCGTTTATCGGCAAGTAGTGTTGAAATTGCTGAAAACGCTGGTATTATGTTAAATAAATTAGTACCAGATATAACCAAAACTGCTGAACTGGTACAGGAAATTACTGCCGCCAGTAATGAACAAAATACCGGTGCCGAACAAATTAATAAAGCAATTCAGCAGCTTGACCAGGTAATACAACAAAACGCTGCGGCCTCCGAAGAACTTTCTGCAACTTCAACCCAATTATCACGGCTCTCTGAGCAGCTGACTGATACCATAGGGTTCTTTAAAATTACAGAACGTGGAAGGCTGCAGGCCGATAAGCGCAGCTTTACGAAGAGCTTAACAAAGCATGGTTATTCAGATTCATCTGCTTCAACCAAAGCTCTGGAGCAGAAATCCCAAAATTTAGGATATAAATTCGAACTGGATGATCAAGGTGATCATTTAGACAATGAATTTGAGCGGTTTTAGTTGTAATAAAATCTGTGATCCTAAATGGAAAATTTGAATGAGGATAATATGAGCACACAAAATATATCTGAAGTCAGACCGTATCTGACATTTACACTGGAGAAAGAACTCTTCGCAGTAGATGTCGCGAAAGTACGTGAAGTATTAGATTATACCACAATAACAAAGATACCACGCACTCCTGAATACATGAGAGGCGTAATAAATTTACGGGGCAGCGTAGTACCGGTAATTGATCTGCGATTAAAATTTGGGATGGAAAAATGTGAGCATACGATTAAGACCTGTATAATTGTACTTGAGATTAGCTTTGAAGATGAACTTCTTATACTTGGAGCCCTGGCAGATTCTGTAGAAGAAGTATTTGAGTTGGAACCATCTCAAATTGAACCTCCTCCAAGATTGGGAACAAAATTCAAGGCGGAATTCCTTCATGGAATGGGTAAGCGTGATGAACAATTTCTGATGATCTTGGATATCGATAAGGTTTTCTCAACGGAAGATCTTTTACTTGTGCAGGAATCAGGTGCTATACTTAATAATCAATAACCAGAGGGAGGGTTGTATCATAAGTTTATATTACCAGGTATATTTCAGTTAACTTGTGATACAACCCGGGTTGTAATATTCGCGTAAAATTATATGGACATGCAAATATCAGATACTCATTTTCAACAAATTAGTTCTGTTCTTTACGAGAGAACCGGTATTAAATTGAGTTCCGAAAAAAGAATTATGATACAAGGCAGACTGATGCCCCGAGTTCGTCAGCTTTCGCTTACTTCTTTTGATGAGTATTTTGCCTTACTATTTTCGGAATCGAATAATGGGGCAGAATTAGTACATGCAATTGATGTGCTAACAACAAATAAAACGTTTTTTTTCAGGGAACCATATCATTTTGCTACAATGACCGAACTGGCATTACCGGAGTTACGAAAAATGGGATATGGTAAACAGTTACCGTTAGCTGCCTGGAGTGCAGGTTGCTCTTCCGGTGAGGAAGCATACACCATGGCAATACAAATTGAAGAGTTTTCGGTAAAGGATCCTGTAAATTATCGAATATACGCGACAGATATTTCGACGAAAATGCTAAATAAAGCAAAGGGCGGAATATATTCGCAAGACGAAATACCGGAGGTTCCTCAAGATATATTACGCCGTTATTTTTTGCGCTCGAAGAATAGAACCACAAATCAGGTTCGGGTCATTCCGGAATTACGGGCAAAAATATCATTTGGTATTTACAATTTAATGGATGACGTGCGTCCATTTCCTGAATTGGTACAGATAATATTTTGCAGAAATGTTCTGATATATTTTGATAAAGAAACACAATTCAAAGTGCTTAGTCGTCTAGTTCAACAACTGTGTGTTGGTGGATATCTTTTTCATGGGCACTCAGAATCAGTAATTGGAATGGATTTACCTCTGGAGAGGGTTGAAACAACTGTGTACAGAAAGGTGAAGGTATAGAATGATAGGCAGCAAAAAAATTAAAGTGCTCGTAGTTGACGATTCGGCAGTTGTTCGACAGACACTAAGTGAGATATTAAATAGCTTTAACGATATCGAGGTTATTGATACAGCCGCCGATCCACTGATAGCAATTAAAAAGATTGAACAGCGATTACCTGATGTAATTACATTGGATATTGAAATGCCAAACATGGATGGATTGACGTTTCTCGAAAAAATCATGAAGCAACGTCCCATTCCGGTAATAATTTGTTCAAGTCTCGCGGAAGAAGGATCGGATATAGCAATACATGCCCTTGAGTTAGGGGCGGTTGATATTATTACTAAGCCCAAGATGGGTACAAAAGTTTTTCTCGAAGAATCAAGAATCAGAATTTATGATTCAGTTAAAGCTGCAGTTCATTGTGATCTCCGAAAAAAAGTATTTCGCCCGGTCGAAATTCGTCCGAAGCTTTCAGCAGATGTGATTCTGGATAGTCCGGGTCATCATCAAATATTTCAAACGACTGAAAAAGTAATAGTTATTGGAGCCTCAACAGGTGGCACTGAGGCATTACGGGTGTATTTAGAAATGATGCCCCCTGACTGCCCCGGGATTGTAATAGTGCAACACATGCCCGAAAATTTTACTAAGGCTTTTGCACGAAGGTTGGATAATATTTGCAAAATTTCAATAAAAGAAGCCGAGAATGGTGATAGTGTTATTCGAGGCAGGGCGCTGATTGCCCCGGGTAATCATCATATGCTATTAAAGCGGAGTGGAACTAAATATTATGTAGAAATTAAGGATGGGCCTTTGGTAAGTCGCCACCGTCCTTCTGTTGATGTCTTATTCCGATCAGCTGCTCGCTATGCAGGGTTAAATGCTGTGGGTATTATTATGACCGGTATGGGCGATGATGGTGCAAAAGGGATGACCGAAATGAAAGAGGCAGGTGCAAAGACAATTGCACAGGATGAAAAATCATGTGTCGTTTTTGGTATGCCTGCTGAAGCAATAAAACTTGGTGGAGTTGATCATATTACCCCACTGGAAAGAATTTGTGGTTTATCTTTGAATTTGGCAGGTTAATATGGAACGCAAAAAAGGGAGCATCCTTCTTGTTGAGGATGAAAAAATAGTCGCTCTGGATATAAGGAAAAACCTCGAGCTATTAGGATTTAACGTTGTTGCCGTTGTCGCATCCGGTGAGGCCGCTATAGGAAAGGCAGATCAGTATCTCCCCGATGTTATTATTATGGATATATATTTAAAGGGGGAGATGGATGGCATACAGACTTCGGAAATCATCAACAAAACCCATGATATACCAATTATTTTTCTTACTGCTTCATCTGATGAAAGAAATATTCAGAGAGCAAAATCGGTGGCTCCTTATGGATATTTAATTAAGCCTTTTGATCTTACCGATTTACGGATAACATTAGAAATTACACTTGCGAAGGCGGAAACAGAAAAAAAAGTAAAAGAGAGCGAACGCTTATTGTATGCCACGCTCAAAAATATTAACGATGCAGTTATAGTAACCCATCCGGATAACACAATACGGTTTATGAATCAAAGGGCTGAAAAATTGACAGGATGGGAAAGAAATGAAGTACTCGGTAAGGAATTAGGGAGTGTACTTAATGTTCTCGATGATCTGGATAATGAAGGCCTTATTTATATATTAAGTTCCGCGATTCCGGAAAGGCTTCACGAAATACGTAATCTAAAACTATTGCTTACTAAAAGTGCCTTGCCCTTACCTATAGAAATTCATACAAATAGCCTGGTGGACGAATATGGCAGGGTAACCGGGTTTATTTATTCATTTCATGATATTACATTGCAGCGTGAAATTGAGAAAGCCTTAATTTCTTCCAGAAATTTTTATCTGACTTTGTTTGAAGATTTTCCGGCAATGATCTGGCGTACCAATGAAAACGGACAATTTAACTATTTCAATCAAACTTGGCTGCGTTTTACCGGGCGGTCAATAGCGAATGAAGCAGATAAAGGCTGGTACGATAACATTCATCCTGATGATCGCTACGATTTTGCAGAAAATATACGTCTGGCACATGTAAACCAGAACAAATTCGAATTGGAATTCCGAATGAAAAATAGTATTGGGGAATTCCGCTATGTATCCTGTATCGCCTCTCCTTATTTTACATCCCGGCAGGGATTTTCCGGATGCATTGGCGTTTGCTATGATACAACTGAAAGAAAAAACCTGGAATTATATTTAGAACGTGCAAAAAATCTTGCCGAAGCTGCCGCGAAAGCTAAGAGTACATTTTTAGCAAACATGAGCCATGAAATACGCACTCCTATTAACGGCATAATTGGTACTATAGAAGTACTCATGGAAAGCAAATTAGATACAGAGCAGCATCAATTTGTTTATATGGCAAAACGGTCAGCCATTTCATTGTTAAATTTATTAAATAATGTTTTGGAATACTCTAAACTGGAATCAGGAAAATATTCAGTTCAGAAACTTCGCGTCTCCGTTAAAGAAATTCTTCAGGATAGCTTCGTCCTCTTCGAGCCGGAAGCAAATTTGAAAGGACTACAGTTAAAGTTTACCGTACCTGAAAATTTGGACGAAGATATTTTTACAGACCCGATTCGGATAAGTCAGGTACTTAATAATCTAATAGGTAATGCCATAAAATTCACCAAACGGGGAAGTATTAGTATTGGAGTCGAGAAGCAAGTCGACGAAGATAAAACCGCAATTTTTCATTTTTATGTAGCCGATACAGGTATAGGAATAAATCCCGAATTACAGGCCAAAGTATTTGATAGTTTTACGCAGGGTGATAGTACTTCTACGAAGAAATATCCGGGCGCAGGGCTGGGGCTTACCATTTGCCGCCAAATAGTAGAGTTAATGGGCGGAAAAATTTGGTTTACGAGTGAAGTAAATAAAGGTACAACTTTTTATTTTACTATTCCAGAAACTTCTGAAGCAGAAATTGAACACGTGAGGTTAGTATGAAGATCTTGATAGCGGAAGACGATTTTACAAGCCGGATATTTTTGCAGAAATTGCTCAATAGCTTTGGTTCTTGTGATATAGTGGTGAATGGCGAGGAAGCAGTTCAGGCATTCCAAATAGCGATGGAGGAAGGCATTCCGTACGACTTGATATGCCTTGATATAATGATGCCGGAAATGGATGGCAAAGAAGCATTAAAAATAATTCGTGAACGAGAAAAGAATCTCAATATTGCCCCGGAGAAAGAAACAAGAATTCTCATGGTAACCGCTCTCGATTCTCCTAAGGACGTAATTGAATCATATTACTATGGCGGATGCACTTCTTATTTGGTAAAACCAATTCAAAAATCTATACTTGTAAAACGGTTACGAGATTTAAAACTACTCCCGGAAATTTAACGTATCATGAAAGATTATAAAAGCTATTTGGATCATTTCCCAATTGGAATATTCGTAATAGATAAATCGGGTAACTACGTAGATGTCAATACAATGGCGTGCGAAATATCCGGTTATACAAAGGATGAATTATTACGCCTTGTTGTTGATAGTATCCTTACGGTTCATCATTCAGAAAAAGGCATTTCGGTAATACAAACCTTGCTGGATAGTGGCGAGGCTTATACAGAGTTGGAATTAACCACAAAAATGGGAGAAGTTAAACTCTTATCGGTTAAACTTGTCAGTATCGAAGATGGTACATTTATGGCATTTTTTACTGATATAACAGAGCAGAGAAAAAATGCGCTGGAGCTTTCAAAAAATCAGGAACGTTCTATTCGTTTATTTGAGGAATTGAAGCAGAGTGAGCTTCGATTTAGATCATTTGTGGAAAGTTCAGAATCAGCGGTGGTTTTTTTATCAACAAATTTTAAAATACTTGAATTCAATCCTGTCGCCGAACGAATTTTTGAAAGTAAACGCGAAAGTGTAATTAACAAGGATTTTCTTTTATTGTTTGCCCGGCATGTTGATCCCCGCAGTATACGACAAGAAGGTTTGCAAATCAGCATTGAAAAACTCAGTGCACTATTTCTGAATGAGCTGTTACATAGCTCGGGCAAGAAGTATAATGTCAGCTGGATGATCAATAAAATTATTGATAGAGAGGGGACCATTCATGGTTATGCAGCCGTTGGCAGGGACATTACCGAATGGCTCGCCATGGAAGACGCGTTGAAGAAAAGCGAAAGACAATATAGGATTCTTTTCCGGGAATTGCTTGATGGTTTGGTTTTGGGTGAAGGTATTTTTGATGGCGTAACAGGGGAATTCACTGATGGAAGAATTTTATCTGTAAACCCGGCATTTGAAAAATTGACTGGTAAATCTGCTATTGACGTTATTGGTAAGAGTGTTTTGGAAGTCTTTCCGCTAATTGAACAGGAACTGCTGGACGCATTGGGAAAAGCAATAACAGAAGATACCCCGCTTCGTATGGAAATGTTTTCGCGCTCATTACAAAAAAATCTGGAAATAATCGCTTTCCCTACCCAAAAAGGGCATCTCGCCTTAATGATGAAGGATATTACTGAAAGAACAATAGCGCAGGAAAAGCTCAAATCATCCTTAATGGAAAAGGAAGTAATGCTAAAGGAGATTCACCACAGGGTCAAAAACAATTTGCAGGTTATTTCCAGCCTCCTCGATTTGCAGGCACTATCGTTTGAGGATGCACTTACAC
Organism: Ignavibacteria bacterium; assembly: GCA_021286645.1. Taxonomy (GTDB): domain Bacteria; phylum Bacteroidota; class Ignavibacteria; order Ignavibacteriales; family Ignavibacteriaceae; genus JACPGF01. The sequence goes on along the minus strand of JAJTBZ010000053.1, from coordinate 764 downwards.
AAGAAGCCTTCAGAGAGAGCCAAAATAGAGTTAAATCGATGGCGATTATACATGAAAAAATTTATCGATCTATAGATCTTTCCCGAATTGATCTGAAATTATTTATCGAAGAGTTAATTGTACATTTACTTTCATCCTATAAAGTGCATGCTGATATGATCTCAATTAACGAGGAACTTGAAAGTACGAATATGAAACTGGAATCGGCTGTTCCTTGTGGCCTTATTATCAATGAACTGATCTCTAATGTATTCAAACATGCGTTCCCGAAAGGGCGGCGTGGCAATGTCGATGTAAAATTGAAAAAAGAATCCGAAGACAGGGTAACCATTACCATTCATGATGATGGTGTCGGGTTGCCTGAAGGTTTCGATTATAAGAATACAACAAGCCTGGGCTTCCAATTAATAGATGCCCTATCGGAACAATTGAATGCTGAAATGACGTTGCATAGCGAAAATGGAACTACAATTAGTATCTCTTTTGTAGTAGCACAATAGAGCCCATTCGGATTATTTCCAAATGGGCTCTTGGTTTATCGTTTCCCGATTACAGCTACTACAATTCCTACCACACCGCCGATCACAACCCCTCCAATGCCGTACCAGTATTTTTCGTTTTCGGCTGCATTTAGTTTTTCCATGGCTGCCTTAAGGTTTTTTTGAGCATCCTCCAGGTTCTTTTGGGCATCTTCAAGATTGCCGTTCATTTTTTTTAAGGTCTTATCAGTATTTTTCATCGAATTGGTAAGAGAATCGGAAAAT